>NZ_JBCHVG010000012.1:0-287913 GCF_050474445.1 Ensifer sp. B1-9 | reverse complement strand
CGCGCATGACGGTGTTCGAGAACCTGCAGATGGGTGCGAGCCTCGACAACCTGAAGCACTTCGATCAGGACGTGGAGAAGGTGTTTACCCTTTTCCCGCGTCTGAAGGAGCGCCAGGCACAGCGCGGTGGCACGCTTTCGGGCGGCGAACAGCAGATGCTGTCGATCGGCCGCGCGCTGATGGCCCGGCCGAAGCTCCTGCTTCTCGACGAGCCATCGCTCGGTCTCGCGCCGCTGATCGTCAAGGGCATCTTCGAAGCGATCAAGAAACTCAACAAGGACGAGGGACTGACAGTCTTCCTCGTCGAGCAGAACGCCTTCGGGGCGCTTAAGCTTTCGGACCGCGGCTACGTGATGGTCAACGGCCGGGTGACGATGAGCGGTTCCGGCAAGGACCTGCTCGCCAATCCGGAAGTTCGCGCGGCCTATCTCGAAGGCGGCCGTCATTGATCGGCCGCATCTGGAGCAAGTGACATGCAGGGAATTCTCTACGAAGAAACGTCGATCTGGCAGTTTCTTTTCATAAGCTGCGTGCTTGGCGGCTGGACCGCCTGGCGTACGGGCAAGAGCGTGGCCGAAACCTGGGAAGGCATGCCACGGCTGCTGCTCTACGTGGCATTGCTGGGGCTGGGTATCCGTTTCATCCACCACGCCCTCTTTGCGGGCACGATGTTCAACCTGCAATACTATATCGTGGACACGATCGTGCTTTTGTTGTTTGCTACCGCAGGTTTCCGGTACTACCGGACCAAGCAAATGACCAATAACTACTATTGGCTCTATGAGAAGGTTTCGCCTTTCTCCTGGAAAGCCAAATAAAGGGAACAGCGCGCGCCGGTCCGCCGCGGCCGGTGCGAAAGAAACACCGGCGCAACTATGGTGGGTGTTGCGCAGGTTGGTAACGAGACCCGCTCGAATAATTGGGAGTAACAAGATGAAAAAGTCTCTTCTGTCGGCGGTCGCGCTGACGGCTATGGTTGCCTTCAGCGGCAGCGCCTGGGCTGATGTTCTCGTTGGTGTCGCCGGCCCGCTGACTGGCCCGAACGCCGCATTCGGTGCACAGCTCCAGAAAGGTGCAGAACAGGCCGCCGCCGACATCAACGCTGCTGGCGGTATCAATGGGGAACAGATCAAGGTTGTCCTGGGCGACGACGTTTCGGACGCCAAGCAGGGCGTTTCGGTCGCCAACAAGTTCGTTGCTGACGGTGTGAAGTTCGTTGTCGGCCACTTCAACTCGGGCGTGTCCATCCCGGCTTCCGAAGTCTACGCCGAAAACGGCATCCTGCAGATCACCCCGGCCTCTACCAACCCGCAGTTCACCGAGCGCGGCCTGTGGAACACCTTCCGCACCTGCGGCCGTGACGACCAGCAGGGCGCCGTAGCCGGTGCCTACCTCGCCGCCAACTTCAAGGACGCGAAGATCGCCGTCGTTCACGACAAGACCCCCTATGGTCAGGGCCTTGCCGACGAAACCAAGAAGGCGATGAACGAAGCCGGCCTAACCGAAGCCCTCTATGAAGGCATCAACACCGGCGACAAGGACTTCTCGGCGCTGATCGCCAAGATGAAGGAAGCCGGCGTCTCGATCGTCTACTACGGCGGTCTGCACACCGAAGCCGGCCTGATCATGCGCCAGATGAAGGACCAGGGCCTCAAGGCAACCGTGATGTCGGGCGACGGTATCGTTTCGAACGAACTGGCCTCGATCGCCGGCGACGCCGTTGACGGCACGCTGATGACCTTCGCTCCGGATCCGCGCAAGAACCCGGCTGCCAAGGAACTCGTCGAGAAGTTCCGCGCTGCCGGCTTCGAACCGGAAGCCTACACGCTCTACGCTTACGCCGCTCTCCAGGTCATCGCCGAAGGCGCGAAGGCTTCGGGCGGCAACGACCCGCAGGCTGTTGCCGAAGCCATCAAGGCAAAGGGTCCGTTCAAGACCGCAATCGGCGAACTCGGCTATGACGAAAAGGGCGACATCACCCGTCCGGACTACGTCATGTACACCTGGAAGAAGGGTGAAGACGGCAAGTACAGCTACTTCCAGAACGAGTAGTTCTGATTTCGGACCTGGCGTCCGATTTGTCAGGCCCGGCGAGCGATCGCCGGGCTTTTCTGTAGGCAAAGCGACCCCCACCTCTGGTCGAGGTCATGGCTTTTTCGTGATAAGTGTTTCGCCTGTCGAGATGGCTGTCGCGTCGCGCCGTTTCGTGCACTCTCTCCCGAATACTGTGCCGGAGGCGGCCATGAGCTCGAAACCCCGCATTCTCGTCACTCATCGCTCGACAACATCCCCGCTTTCTTCGGAGCGCGCGAGCCGCTGGATCGGATAGCGTAAGCGATTGCCTGTTTTTCGCGCAGCACTTGCACGGAAATGCAGCGGCTTGACGATTTTCTTTGCAAAACAATAACTTGACTTGTCGTGCCGCGATGCGGACGATAGCGCGAAGGCAAGGCGAGCGGCCCAACGGGTGCGGCGCCAAGGATTGAAGGACACCGCTCGGCGGTCGAGGATGAACAAGGCAGCAAGCATCGCCCCGCAACGGGCCTGGGGGAAGGGCCGGCTGGTCGCCAAGACGGCGCTCGGCCAGAGCCGCATTGCGGAACTCTATCAGGAAGGCTGCGCCAAGATCCGCCTGCCGAAGACCTTCGATGCCTCCATGGAAGCCGTACTCATTAATTCCTCCGGCGGTCTCACCGGCGGCGACCGCATGGTTTGGGAAGTGGTGGCAGGGGCCGGAACCGACCTGACGGTGACGACGCAGGCCTGTGAGAAGATCTACAAGGCGAGTGCCGATACGGTCGCGGTGGCCACGCGTATCGAGGTTGCCGCCGGCGCGCGCGTCGACTGGCTGCCGCAGGAAACGATCCTTTTCGACCATGCCTCGCTGTCGCGTTCTTTGGACGTGGAGCTTGCCGCCGACGCGACGTTCCTGGCGGTGGAGGCGGTTCTGCTTGGTCGCAAGGCGATGGGCGAGGTGGTGCAAACCGGGCTCTTCCGCGATCGCTGGCGCATCCGCGCCGACGGTAAGCTGCTGCATGCGGACAATTTGGCGCTTGCCGGAGAGATCGCCAGCCTCGGTCAGCGACGGGTGGTGCTCGACGGCGCGGTCGCCTTTGCCACGCTCCTCTATGTCGGTCCCGATTGTGAGCCCTTGTTGCCGCGTCTTCGATTGCTCCTTGACGGTGAGGCTGGCGTCGGCATCAGCCATTTCCAGGTCGATGGCCGCGACAAGCTGGTTGCCCGCTTGGTGGCGCCGGATGGGTTCGCGCTCAGAAAAATCCTCATCCCCCTCATTTCGCACTTGCGCAAGCAGAAGACAGTGCCGAAAGTCTGGGTTCTCTAGGTCATTTTATATTTTTATTGAAACTGTGAAATGATCTAACACATTGAAACTCTGTAATTCCTGACGGAAAAACGCTCCGCAGACTTCCTGGGAATTGCTTCACGAACAACCGGTGGCGACGCATGAATCTTACCCCGCGCGAAAAGGACAAATTGCTGATTTCCATGGCGGCGATGGTCGCGCGCCGGCGCCTGGAGCGCGGCGTGAAACTCAACCATCCGGAGGCGATCGCGCTGATCACTGATTTCGTCGTCGAAGGCGCGCGCGACGGACGCTCGGTTGCCGAACTGATGGAGGCGGGCGCCCAGGTGCTGACGCGCGATCAGGTGATGGAGGGCATTCCCGAGATGATCCACGACATCCAGATCGAAGCGACATTTCCCGACGGTACGAAGCTCGTCACCGTTCACGAACCGATCCGCTAAACGAAGGAAACACGGCCCTTCCGGTCGTCTCGTCCAACCCATGATCTCAGGAGGCAAGCATGCTGGCTTTGCGCCCCAATTGCGAGTGCTGCGACAAGGATCTGCCGCCGGATAGCCGCGAGGCGATGATCTGTACGTTCGAGTGCACCTTCTGCGTGGATTGTGTCGACGCAAAGCTCGGCGGCACCTGCCCGAACTGCGGCGGCGAATTCACGCGGCGGCCGGTGCGGCCGGCAGCCCTGCTTGAAAAATATCCGGCGTCGACCGAGCGGGTACTGAAGCCTGAGGGCTGCGCCGGCACCAAGGCGGCTTGAGGAGAGAACCATGATCCCAGGAGAAATCATCGCGGCTGCCGGAGAGATCGAGCTCAATGCCGGCCTCGACACAACAACCATCGAGGTTGCCAATACCGGTGACCGCCCAATCCAGGTCGGCAGCCACTACCATTTCGCCGAAACCAACGCCGGACTGCAGTTTGACCGGGAGGCCGCCTACGGTCGGCGACTGGACATTCCGGCCGGCACGGCCGTTCGTTTCGAGCCGGGACAGACGCGCCAGGTGACGCTGATCCCCCTTTCCGGCAAGCGCGAGGTCTACGGCTTCCGTCAGCAGGTGATGGGCAAGCTATGAGCCGCCTCGCTCTCCTTGCCATCGCTCTCGTTCTGCCTCTTGCGCCGGCTCTGGCGCAAGAGGACAAAGTCGACTGCCAGAATGCCGTCACGCAGATGGACATGAACATTTGCGCCAACAAGGACTACGAGGCGGCGGATGTCGAGTTGAACAAGGTTTACAAGCTGGCCTTGGCAGCGACGAAGGCGCAGGACAAGGAGCTTGCCGCGATCGATGCGAACTATGTCGGCGCCGAAGAGGCCCTTAAGAAGGCGCAGCGCGCCTGGATCGCTTACCGTGACGGCCAATGCGAGCTTTCGGGCTTCGAAGCCCGCGGGGGCTCGATGGAGCCGATGCTCGTCTCCGGTTGCCTCGCCGAGTTGACGAGGGCCCGGACGAAGGAACTCCAAGCCATTGTCGAGCCTGACGGAAACTAGACCTTGAGCGGCGGCCGCACCATCATGATCGTGGGCAATGGCGAAGTGCCTGATGTCGCGGGCGCGTCGATCGACTCCGCCGATATCGTCGTCCGTTTCAACGATTGCCGTTCCGTCGGTTCCGGTGGCCATAAGACCGATATCGTTGCCGTCTGCAACACCGGGCGCCCCGGGCTTGCCATGCTCGGCGGCGGCCGGTGGAAGAGGAGTTCGGCGGTGCGCGAGGCGCGAGAAATCTGGTGCGTCCGCTCCGGCGCGAAGTTTGCCGCGATGCGAGGCACCCTGGCGAAAACGCATCCGGACCTCGATGATTTCTGTGACGACTACACCGTCGGTTTCGAGAGTTTCAGCCGCTCGACCAACCGCCGTTTTCGCATCGTGCCGGCCGCGGTGCATGAGCAACTGGACCATGATCTCGCCAGCTTCTCACCGGATCCCTACGTCGTTCCGTCCAGCGGCCTGATCGTCATTGCCGATATCCTGTCCAATATCGCGACAGCCGATGACGACGTCGTGCTCGCCGGCTTCGGCCATGTCGGGTGGCAATGGCATCCCTTTGCCGCCGAGCGCCGCTATGTCGATGCCCTGGCAGCAAGAGGCCGCCTTCGCCGCCTTCATCCACTTTCTACTTCGTCCCAAGGAGCCTGAACCATGCCCTACAAGATGTCGCGCGCGGCCTATGCCAACATGTTCGGTCCGACGGTCGGTGACAAGGTGCGGCTTGCGGACACCGAACTCTTCATCGAGGTCGAGAAGGACTTCACCACCTATGGCGAGGAGGTGAAGTTCGGGGGCGGCAAGGTCATTCGCGACGGCATGGGGCAGAGCCAGTTGACCCGTGCGGAGGGCGCCGTCGATACGGTCATTACCAATGCGCTGATCGTCGACCACTGGGGCATCGTCAAGGCCGATATCGGCCTCAAGGACGGCCGTATCGCCGGGATCGGCAAGGCCGGCAATCCGGATACCCAACCGGGCGTGACCATCATCGTCGGTCCCGGGACCGAGGTGATTGCGGGCGAAGGCAAGATCGTCACCGCCGGCGGCATGGACAGCCACATCCATTATATCTGCCCGCAGCAGATCGAGGAGGCGCTGGTCAGCGGGCTTACCTGCATGCTGGGCGGCGGTGCGGGGCCGGGGCATGGCACGCTTGCCACCACCTGCACCTCGGGGCCGTGGCATCTTGCCCGCATGATCGAGGCGGCCGATGGTTTTCCGATGAACATCGCTTTTGCCGGCAAGGGCAATGCCTCGCGGCCGGGCGCACTGGTCGAGATGGTGCTTGCCGGGGCCACCTCGCTGAAGCTGCACGAGGACTGGGGCTCGACGCCCGCGGCGATCGATTGCTGCCTGGGTGTGGCCGACGAATACGACGTGCAGGTGATGATCCACACCGATACGCTGAACGAGAGCGGTTTCGTCGAGGATACGATCGCGGCGATCAAGGGCCGCACGATCCATGCTTTCCACACGGAAGGCGCCGGCGGCGGCCACGCGCCCGATATCATCAAGATCTGCGGCCAGCCGAACGTCATTCCGTCGTCCACCAACCCGACGCGGCCCTACACCAGGAACACGCTGGCCGAGCACCTGGACATGCTGATGGTCTGCCATCACCTGTCGCCGTCGATCCCCGAGGACATCGCCTTTGCCGAGAGCCGCATCCGTAAGGAAACGATCGCGGCGGAAGACATCCTGCACGACATCGGCGCGTTTTCGATCATTTCCTCCGACAGCCAGGCGATGGGCCGCGTCGGCGAGGTGGCGATCCGCACCTGGCAGACGGCCGACAAGATGAAGCGCCAGCGCGGGCCCTTGCCGCAGGAAACCGGCGACAACGACAATTTCCGGGTGAAGCGCTATATCGCCAAATACACGATCAACCCGGCGATCGCCCATGGGCTCAGCCACGAGATCGGTTCGCTGGAGGTCGGCAAGCGCGCCGATCTCGTCATCTGGAACCCGGCCTTCTTCGGCGTGAAGCCGGACTTCGTGCTGCTCGGCGGTTCGATCGCCATCGCCCCGATGGGCGACCCGAACGCCTCCATCCCGACGCCGCAGCCGGTGCACTACCGGCCGATGTTTGCAGCCTACGGCAAGAACCGCACAAGCTCCTCCGTCACCTTCGTGTCGCAGGCTTCGCTCGATGCCGGGCTTGCCGCCAAGCTCGGCGTTGCCAAGCAGCTCGTGGCCGTCAGGAACACCCGCGGCGGCATCGGCAAGGCGTCGATGATCCATAACAGCCTGACGCCGCATATCGAGGTCGATCCGGAGACCTATGAAGTGCGCGCCGACGGCGAGCTGCTGACCTGTGAGCCGGCGACGATCGTGCCGATGGCGCAGCGCTACTTCCTGTTCTGAGCGAGCAAGAGCCGAGCATGAAGCGCAGCCTGAAATGGGCTTTCTTCGGCCTGCTGGCGGCGGTGCTGGCGGTCGTTCTCGGAACGCTTCTGCCGCGGCCGCTCTTGCCGGCGTCCGCCGCCGCGATGGGCGCGGGGGGTACGCGCATCCTGGTGCTCTCAGGTCCGATCCACACGGATATCGCCGTGCCCTTGACGAAGGAAACGAGGGTCCGGTTCGGTTTCATCGAGCCGGCCGGCGTACCGATTGCCCATCCACAGGCACAATGGTTGATCTTCGGCTGGGGCGGGCGCTCCTTCTATCTGGAAACGCCGACCTGGTCGGAGCTGAAGGCCATGCCGGTCTTCAAGGCGCTGACGCTCGACCGCTCGGTGATGCATGTGGATGTCGCCGGCCGGATCGCCGAACCGCAAGCGTCCGTCGCCGGCTTCGAGCTGGACGCGGCTGGCTATGAGCGGCTGCTCGCTTTCATTGCCGATGGCTTTACGCGTGACGGCGGGGCTGTCGTTCCGATCGACGGCTATTCCTACAATGGCAACGACCGCTTCTTCGAAGCGGAGGGCAGTTTCAATGCGCTTTTCGGCTGCAATACCTGGACGGCGCGGGCACTGCGCGAAGCAGGTTTGAGAACAGGCTTGTGGAACCCGGTCCCGCCGAGCCTCGGACTGTCCTTGCGCATCCACAATTGAGGCCCTCGTGGAATGAACAGAAGCCATGCGACTCTTGCATGGCTGCCATGCCCGCATGTGAATCGGGCCGTTTCGTGCTGCGCCGCAGCGCAAGATCAGATAGGAAAGCGGCTGACCTTTTCTCGGTTGCCAGCAATCCTCCCAAGACCTGCCGACCGAGAGCCGCTGGAGCGGGATGAGGAAAAGTGCATGCGGTTTCCGCCCCCATCCCGCTCTGACTTATGAGAAGCGATCACGTCGATGATTTGGGTCGATCCGAACCAAATCATTGTGATCTAAAGGAGATGACGATGCTTGGCAGAAAAGTACCCGCTGTAACGTTCCGTACCCGCGTTCGCGACGAAGCCGTTGGCGGCCCCAACCCGTTCCGCTGGGAGGACGTGTCCACCGACGATTACTTCGCCGGCAAGCGCGTCGTGCTGTTCTCGCTGCCCGGCGCCTTCACGCCGACCTGCTCGACCTATCAGCTGCCGGATTTCGAAAAGCTGACCGCCGATTTCCGCGCCGAAGGCATCGACGAGATCTACTGCATCTCGGTCAATGACGCCTTCGTCATGAATGCCTGGGGCAAGTCCCAGAACCTCGAAAACGTCAAGCTGATCCCGGACGGTTCGGGTGAATTCACCCGCAAGATGGGCATGCTGGTCGCCAAGGACAATCTCGGCTTCGGCATGCGCTCCTGGCGCTACGCGGCCGTCGTCAACAACGGCGTCGTCGAGCAGTGGTTCGAGGAAGAGGGCTACTCCGACAATTGCGACAGCGACCCCTATGGCGTTTCCTCGCCCCAGAACATTCTGGAGACGTTGAAATCTCAGAAGCTTGCTGCCTGATGGCAAGGACATACCGTCCCTGATTTGAGAAAGCCCGAAGATCGGATCCGGTCTTCGGGCTTTTTCTTGCTCGATGCGGGGCAGGCAGACCTTGAAAAGCGGTTCCACGACTGGCGTCGAGGCTTTTTCTTGCTAGACTGGCGGATAGAAAAGATATCGAGGGTTCAATGGTTTACATTATCGCCTACCTGACCGCGCATCCGGGCAAGGGAGATGAGGTCGTGTCGCTGGCAGCACCGCTGATCGACGCTACGCGGCGCGAGGCCGGTTGCATCACCTATGACCTTTATCGCAAGCCGGCCGATCCCGATGCGCTGGTGTTCGTTGAGACCTGGCAGAGCAAGGCGGCCGTCGATGCACATTTCGAGGAGCCGCATCTGAAAACCTTCCAGGCGGCTATGGCGGACCTGCTGATCGAGGCGCGCATCGAGCTCGTGACCCCGGAAAAGGTCGAGGTACTCTGAGATGCCGTATCGCTCGACTGAAGTTCTCTCGCCGGGGCCGGGCGACAAGGCGCCGCTCCACAGCGTGACGCTGGCGCACGACGCGCGGCACCTGCGGCGCAAGCTGCTGCATCTCGAAAACGACGACGTGGTGATGCTGGACCTCAGGGAACCGGTGATGCTCGCCGACGGCGATCTCCTGGTGCTCGACGGTGGCGGCTATATCCGGATCGTTGCCGCGCCAGAGGCGCTTTACGAAATCCGCCCGCGCGACCCGCTGCATCTGATCGAGCTCGCCTGGCATCTCGGCAATCGCCATCTGTCGGCGCAGATCGAGGCGAAACGCATTCTGATTGCCCGTGATCCGGTCATCCGCCAGATGCTCGAAGGTTTGGGCGCGGAGGTGAGCGAGGTTTCGGAACCCTTCCAGCCGATGCGCGGCGCCTACCACGCCGGCGGTCACAACCATGACCACGGCCACCACCATGGCTGAACGGGCCGATACGCAGGCGCTGCTGCGGCTTGCGACCTGGCTGTCTCCGGCCTTCCCGGTCGGTGCTTTCTCCTATTCCAGCGGGCTCGAACAGGCGATTCATGATCGTTTGGTCACGGACGCGGCGGAGCTCCGCTCCTGGCTGGAGACGGTCGTCTGCCACGGCTCCGGCTGGAACGATGCCCTGCTTCTTGCCGAAAGCTATCGAGCCTGCGGTGATGCTGCGCGGCTGGCTGCGGCCGCGGAACTTGCCGAAGCCCTGGCGGGAAGTCGCGAGCGGCATGCGGAAACAATGCTGCAGGGCCAGGCGTTTCTGGCGGCTGCGCGGTCGTGGCCGCATCCGGTCTTCGATGCACTCGGCGAGACTGTCGCCTATCCGGTGGCCGTCGGTGCCGTTGCCGGTGGCCATGAGACCGGTCTCGAGCCGGCGCTTGCCGCCTTTCTCAACGCTTCCGTTTCAAACGGCGTTTCGGTGGCGATCCGCTGCGGCGTCATCGGCCAGCGCGATGGCATGGGCGTCATCGCAGCGCTCGAGCCGGTCATCGCGGCGACGGCAAGCAAAGCCGCAACCGCCTCGCTGGACGATCTTGGCTCGGCCACGATCGTCGCCGATATTTCGGCCTTGAGACACGAAACCCTGCATTCGCGGCTCTTCCGTTCCTAGATCATTTCACTGTTTCACAGAGACAGTGAAATGATCTAACCTCTTGAAATTACGCAATTCCGGACGGGAAACCGTTTCACGCTTTTCCTGGAATTGCTCTAGGAAGAGATCGCCTCGAAAGGACATCCAGATGGCATCGAAGAACGGTCCCCTTCGCGTCGGCATCGGCGGGCCGGTGGGCTCGGGCAAGACGGCGCTGACCGACAAGCTCTGCAAGGCGATGCGGGAGAAGTACTCCGTCGCCGTCGTTACCAACGATATCTACACCAAGGAAGACGCGGAGGCTCTGGTGCGCATGCAGGCGCTGCCGTCCGAGCGCATCGTTGGCGTGGAGACCGGGGGCTGCCCGCATACGGCGATCCGCGAGGACGCCACGATCAATCTGCAGGCAATCGCTGATCTCAATCGGCGCATACCCGATCTTGACGTCGTCTTCATCGAATCCGGCGGCGACAATCTCGCGGCGACCTTTTCGCCCGATCTTGCCGACCTGACGATCTATGTCATCTCCGTCTGCCAGGGCGAGGAGATCCCGCGAAAGGGCGGGCCGGGCATCACCAAGTCGGATCTGCTTGTCATCAACAAGAAGGATCTCGCTCCCTATGTCGGGGCCGATCTCGACGTCATGCAGCGGGATGCGACGCGGATGCGGGCGGAAAAACCCTTCGTCTTCACCGACATGAAACGCGGCGACGGCGTCAACCGGATCGTTGATTTCCTGGCGCTGCACGGCGGACTGTGACGCTCGCAGGCTACTGACAGCCGAACCTTGTCGGCGCGTCAGAAGCGTTCGAGCGCCTGCCTGTCATGGATCTCGATGACGCGGCCCTTGACCGTAACGCCCGAGCGGCGAAGTGCGGAGAAGGCGCGCGACAGCGCTTCCGGCGCCAGGCCCAGCTTGCCGGCCAGCACATTTTTCTGGAAGGGCAGGCGGAAGGAAAAGTTCGTGATGCCGTCCGGGCAGTTGCCGAGAATATAGCTTGCCACCCGTTGCGGCGCCGTCAGCAGTCGGTCTTCGGCCAGGCAATCCTCGGCCATCTGCGCGTGCCGGCACAGGAGCTGCATCAGCGCGTCGGCGATTTCGGGTGTCTGCTCGGCGAGCTTGCGCAGCTTGCGGCTGTCGATCCGCGCAAGCATCGTCGTCTCGATCGTCTGGGCGTTGGCGGTGGCGCGGTTTCCGAGGAACATGGCGCTCTCGCCGAAGAGCTCACCTTTCGGAAACACGGCGATATCCGCCTCGCGTCCGTCCTTGCCCAGACGGTAGAGACGGACCAGGCCGGAAAGGACGAAGAAGACGTGATCGAGCGGCTCGCCATGGCCAAAGAGGATGTCGTGCTCTTCATGGGTGGAAACGACCACATCGTCCAGAATTGCGTTCGTTGCCGCCAAGGGCAGCTTCTCGAAGAAGCAAGAACCGAGCAGCACCGCCCTATCGTTCGAGTTCAATCGCAACGTCTTCATCACACCCGTCCTGAGCAAGATCCAGCTGCATGTCTCCTTAAATCGACCGCGATTTAAGGACGAAGACATGCAGCAAATCAAAGTGCTACAGCGACCTTTGCGCGTCTGATCAGACGCGCGGCGCTGTAGGTGCAAGGTAATAAAGCTTGGCGGAAGGCGATTTGACCTCGATCAAATAAAATCAACAAAAAGCCCGCGCTTGCAGGGCGCGGGCTCGTACTTGGATTGTGACAGTTGCGGGCGAAGCGTCGCTTCGGCCGCTACAGCGCCGCGCGTCTTGTGAGACGCGCAAAGGTCGCTGTCGCACTTTGATTTGCTGCATGTCTTTGTCCTTAAATCGAGGTCGATTTAAGGAGACAGGCAGTAGCCTATTCGGCGGCGAGCGCCGGATGGTTGATGACCTTGCCGCCGGATCGTCCTTTGGTCTGGTCCGACTCGAGCGTCTTCAGGCGATCTTCCAGGCCTTCGATCGTCTTGCTCTGCTCCTGGACCAGGTCCGTCAGAGTGCCGCGGTCGAGCGGCAGGTTCTCCTCGTCCTTTCGGCCGACGAAACGGCCGAAGATGCGGGCGAGCAGCCGCGAGAGGTCGTCCATGATCAGGAAGAACGACGGCACGATCACAAGGCTCAGCACCGTCGAGACAATGATGCCGCCGATCACCGCGATTGCCATCGGGGCGCGGAACGAGCCGCCTTCGCCGACGCCCAGCGCGGAGGGCAGCATGCCCGCCGACATGGCGATCGAGGTCATGATGATCGGGCGGGCGCGCTTGCGGCCGGCCTCGATCATCGCGACCTGACGGTCCATGCCGTGGTGCATCATCTCGATGCCGAAGTCGACGAGCAGGATCGCGTTCTTGGTGACGATGCCCATCAACATCAGGATACCGATCAGCACCGGCATCGACAGCGCGTTCTGCGTCAGGATCAGCGCGGCGGCGACGCCGCCGATGGCAAGCGGCAGCGAGAACAGGATGGTGAACGGCTGGATCACGTCCTTGAAGAGCAGGATCAGCACCACCAGCACCAGCATCAGGCCAAGCAGCATGGCATTGCCGAAGCTCTGCTGCATCTCCGCCTGGACCTCGGCGTCGCCGCTTTCGAGGAACTGCACGGATTTGGGCAACTCGGCCTGACCGGCGATCTGCTTGAAGCGGTCCGAGGCGGTGTTGAGCGCGACGCCGACCGGCAGGTCCGCGCCGAGCGAGACGACCCGGTTGCGGTCGTAGCGCTTGATCGAGCTCGGGCCTTCCGAATAGTTGATATCGGCAACGCTCGACAGCGGCACGGTAGCACCCGCTGCCGTCGTGATCTTGAGATTCCGGATCGCCGCGATATCGGTGCGGAAGTCGCGGTTGATCTGCACGCGGATCGGAATCAGCCGTCCGTCGAGCGCGATCTTGGTCAGCGCCGCGTCGATATCGCCGATGGTGGCGACGCGGATGACCTCCGAGATCTGCGCCGTGGTGATGCCGAGGCGCGACATCTGTTCGTCACGCGGGCGGATCTGAAGTTCCGGGCGGGGGAGCGCCCCATCCGGGCTGACATTGGCGAGCAGCGGATCGCTGCGCAGCTTCGCTTCCAGGATCGCGACGCCCTGGTCGAGATCGGCCTCGTTGTTGGAGAGCAGGTTGAACGCAAGGTCGCGCTGGCCGCGGTCGTTGAGCTTGATGACCCGCACGTCCGGTATGTCGCGAACGCGGGCGAAGATTTCCTTCTCGATCTCCGACTGCGGGACGATGCGGCCGGCAGGGGCCATCTTCGGCAGGTAAGGGCCGATCAGCGGCGTGCGGCCGATGACGTCGTTGACGACCTTGTTCACGAGCGAATGGTCGAGCTTTTTCAGAAGCACCGTGACGGTGGCGCGGCGCAGCTCCAGATCGCCTTTCGGCGAGGCACCGCCGAGGACGAAAATGTTGTCGACCCCATCGATACCCTTGATCCGGTTGTAGATCTCCGTCGTGGTCCGGTCGGTGTCCTCGAGCATGGCATCCGGAGGCAGCTCGATCGACAGGCTGACGCGCGAGGCGTCCTCCGGCGGCAGGAAGCTGCCGGGTACATAGAGGATCAGCGCAAAGACGGAGCCGACCGAGAAGGCGATTGCGGCAAGCAGCGTCAGGTAACGCGTGTACCAATGTTTGGTCGTGACCTGCACGAGGCGCGTGTAGTTGCGCATCATGAAGCCGTCTTTGTTGTGGTGGTCGGCGCCCGCGTCCGAAGCACGCATCAGATAGGCGGCCATGACAGGCGTGATCAGGCGGGCGACGAGCAGCGAGAAGAACACTGCGACGGCAACCGTCAGACCGAACTGGATGAAGTACTGGCCAGGAATGCCCGGCATGAAGGACACGGGCACGAAGACCGCGATGATCGTGAAGGTCGTCGCGATAACCGCCAGGCCGATCTCATCCGCCGCCTCGATCGCGGCCCGATAGGGCGACTTGCCCATATGGATGTGCCGCTCGATGTTCTCGATCTCGACGATTGCGTCGTCGACGAGGATACCGGTCGCGAGCGTCATCGCGAGGAAGCTGACGAGGTTCAGCGAGAAGCCGAGCAGGTCCATGACCCAGAAGGTCGGGATCGCCGACAGCGGCAGTGCGACGGCCGAGATCAAGGTGGCGCGCCAGTTGCGCAGAAAGAGCATGACGACGATGACGGCGAGCAGCGCGCCTTCCATCAGCGTGTGCAGCGCCGCTTCGTAGTTGCCGTAGGTGAAGTAGACGGAATCGTCGACCATCTCGATGGTGACATCGGGGTTCGCCGCACGGATCTTTTCGAGCGACTTGGCGACCGTCTCGGCGACGCTGACCTCGCTGGCGCCCTTGGCGCGGAAGACCGCGAAGGTCACGCCGGGATTGCCGTTGAAGCGCGAGAAGGAGCGCGGCTCCTCATAGGTGTCGGTGACCGTGCCGAGATCGGAGAGGCGCACGAAGCGACCGCTCGGCACCGAGATCATCGTGTTGGCGAGCTGGTTGACGTTGCGGGTGTCGCCAAGGGTGCGGATCGCCTGCTCGCTGCCGCCGACCTGGCCGCGGCCGGAGCCGAGATCCATGTTCATGCGGCGAAGCTGGCCGTTGACGTCGGCGGCGGTGATGCCGAGCGAATTCAGCTTGTCGTCGTTGAGTTCGATCCGAACCTCGCGGTCGGCGCCGCCATAGCGGTCGACACGGCCGATGCCCTTCTTGCCCTGGATTTCGCGCTTGATGACGTCATCGACGAACCAGGAGAGCTCTTCCAGCGACATGCCGGGCGCGGAGACGGAGAAGGTCTGGATCGCCTGGCCTTCGACGTCGACCTTGGAGACGATCGGTTCCTCGATCGAGGTGGGGAGATCGCTGCGGATGCGGTCGATTGCGTCCTTGACGTCCTGCACCGCCTGGGCCGTCGGCACTTCCATGCGGAAGATGACCGCGGTCGTCGACGTGCCGTCATTGATCGTCGATTCGATGTGGTCGACGCCGGTGACGCTCGCGACCGCGTCCTCGATTTCCTTGGTGACCTGCGTCTCGAGCTCGGCCGGTGATGCGCCGCTCTGCGTCACGTTGATCGAGACGATCGGCACGTCGATATTGGGGAAGCGGGTGATCGGCAGCGATTCGAAGGACTGATAGCCGAGCACCATCAGAACGACGAAAGCAAGGATCGGCGCGATCGGATTGCGTATGGACCAGGCTGAGAAGTTCATGGTCACGGTTCCTGTCAGTTGGTCGCTGATACAGCGGACTTGACGGGGTTGATGCGGTCGCCGTCGCGGACATAGGCTCCGGCCCTCGCCACCACTTCCTCGCCGGCCTTCAGGCCTTCGAGGACTTCGATGAACTTGCCGTCGGAAATCCCTGTCTTGACGGGCAGGATGCGGATGACGCCGTTTTCGACCTTGCGGACGATGGTGCGGCCGTTCTCATTGGTAACGGCCGTTTGCGGCAGGACCACTGCCTGCTTCTGCTCGGCGGTGATCAGCGCGCTCGCATACATGCCGGCGCGTGCCTTCTCGGTGGCCGTCAGGCTGATGAAGACGGTTCCGAGGCGGCTGACGGGATCGACGGTCGGCGCGATCAGGCGGATCGTGCCCTCGACCTTGGTGTTGCCGCCGGCGAGCGTCACGGTTGCCGGCTGGCCGACAGCGAGCTTGATGATATCGGCTTCGGCGACGTCGGCCTTCATCTCGATCGCGCCATCGCGGATCATGGCGAAGAGCGGCTCGCTATTGCCGGTGGCGATCGCGCCGACCTTGGCGTTCTTGGCGGAGATCACGCCGGCGACAGGCGCCTTGACCTCGGTACGGGCGAGGCGAAGGTCGATGTCGTCGATCTGCGCTTCGGCCACCTTGATGTCGGCATTGGCCACGGCGACGGCCTGCTCGGCGGAAAGGACGCGTGCCTGCGTCGCGATCGCGAGGGCTCGGACGCGGTCAGCCTCGGCCGTCGAAACGGTGCCGTTCTTGGAGAGTTCGGCGGCGCGGTCGCTGACCCGCTTGGCCTCGTCCGCGTTCGCCCTGGTCTCGCTGAGCTGTGCATTCAACTGAGCAAGCCCGGCTTCCGCCTTGGCAAGTGACGCTTCGAGTTCGCTTTTTTGCAGGCGAAGCGCGTCGTCGTTCAGGACCACCAGAACGCTGCCGGCTTCGACCTCGTCGCCGACATCGACATTGAGTGTGCGGATGGAGAGGCCGTCGACCATCGGGGCGACATAGACCTGCTCGACGGCCTGGATGGTGCCGGTCGCGACGACGCGGTCGCTGATCGACTGGTCGACCGCCGAAGTGACGACGATGGACGGGAGGCTTTGTGTCTGCTTCGGTTCTGTCACTTCCTGCGCCCCGGCAACGGAAAGCGAACCAAAGGTCATCGCAGCGCACACGCTGAGAATAGGCAGTACTTTTTGAGCCATCGGCTTCATAATCCCGGCAATGAAAACAACTTAGAGCGGATCACAGCTCGAGACAGGATCCACGGGCAATCAGGCGATTTTATCACGCCGACGTCGCGCCCCGGCTGATCGCGCGGGGACAGGAGACTGCGCTTTTCCTCATTTCGCGCTCCGCGTGCACGGTATCAGACCGTAGACGCCGGCGGAACTGGGACCGGTTACCGCAGGCAATGCATCGGGAAAAGAATGTCCTCCGCCATGCCTGCCTCCAACAAACATCGGGGCCTATGTAATCTCGGCTCTTGACGCTTACAAGAGCGCACGAAGCGATGGTGCCTCAATATTCAACTTGTTCTGCGGTTATGGTTGCGATCTTGACACGATCTTGACAATGGCAAGCAAGGGTAGTGCCGTTGTCAGCCGGGTTACCACCCCCACGCCCGGTATCCGGCGGCAACATGGCGGATGCGAACGGCCGCCCGCTGCATGTTTCCTTAAATCCTGAACGATCTAAGGAGAAAAACATGCAGTAGCGACCTTTGTGCGTCTGAGAGGACGCGCGGCGCTGCAGAAACGGAAGAGGGCCGCACGATCGTGCGACCCTCTTCTGACGTTTTGGCGATCGCCTACTTCAGTGCGGCATCGGTGATCTCATGCGTCCAGGCGCCTTCCGGCTCCTTGGAAATCACGGGATCGGAACCGCCGGCAAGCAGCGACTGCACCGTGCGCTTGTAGTCGGCCTCGTCGAGCGCGCCGTTGGAGCCCGACGTCAGTTTCGCCACTTCGCCCATCATGCGCTTCTGGTGCTTTTCCGTCTGCGCGCCGGTGGAGTCGTTTTCGAGAACGATATCCGCAGCTTCGTCCGGGTTCTCCTCGGCGTACTTCCAGCCCTTCATCGAGGCGCGCACGAACTTGACCATCTTCTCCTTGAAGGCGGCGTCCTTGAGCTTGTCTTCGAGCACATAGAGGCCGTCTTCGAGCGTCGCCACGCCCTGGTCTTCATACTTGAAGGTGACCAGGTCGTCCGGCTTGATGCCGGCATCGATGACCTGCCAATATTCGTTATAGGTCATGGTTGAGATGCAGGCGGCCTGCTTCTGGATCAGCGGGTCGACGTTGAAGCCCTGCTTCAGGACCGTGACACCGTTCGGGCCGCCATCGGTCGGGATCTTCAGGTGTGACATCCAGGAGAGGAACGGATATTCGTTGCCGAAGAACCAGACGCCGAGCGTCTGCCCCTTGAACTTGTCAGGGCTGGTGACGCCGGTTTCCTTGAGGCAGGTCAGCATCATGCCCGATTTCTTGAAGGGCTGGGCGATGTTGACGAGCGGCACGCCTTTCTCACGGGTGGCAAGCGCCGAGGGCATCCAGTCGACGATCACATCGGCGCCACCGCCGGCGATCACCTGTGCCGGGGCGATATCAGGACCGCCGGGCTTGATGTCGACGTCAAGGCCTTCCTCCTCGTAGAAGCCCTTGTCCTTGGCGACGTAGTAGCCAGCGAACTGCGCCTGGGTCACCCATTTCAGCTGCAGCGTCACCTTGTCGGCGGCCTCGGCCTGAAACGCTGCGAGCGAAAAGACGCCTGCGGCGAGAAGCGATGCAAGTCTTTTGTTCATGTCAGTTCCCTCTTGTTTTTACTTCATTTTCTTTCAACTGCGCAGTTCCGGACGGAAAACCGTTTCGCACTTTTCCTGGAATTGCTCAGGCAGTATGCCTCAGGCGCGCCCTCCGCGGATGGAAGGATGCCAGAAGGTGACGGCACGCTCGACGAGCGCGACCACCCCGTAGAAGACGGAGCCGGCGACGGCCGCAACGGCGATCTCGGCCCAGACCATGTCGACATTCATGCGTCCCACTTCCGTGGAAATCCGGAACCCCATGCCGACGATGGGGGTCCCGAAGAACTCGGCGACGATGGCGCCGATCAGCGCCAACGTCGAATTGATCTTCAGCGCGTTGAAGATGAACGGCCAGGCGGCCGGCAGGCGCAGCTTGACGAGCGTCTGCCACCAGGACGCCGCATAGGTCCGCATCAGGTCGCGCTCCATGTGGCTGGCGGCGGCAAGGCCGGCAACGGTGTTCACCAGCATCGGGAAGAAGGTCATGATGACGACGACCGCGACCTTCGATTGCCAGTCGAAGCCGAACCACATGACCATGATCGGCGCCACGCCGATGACGGGGAGGGCGGAGACGAAGTTGCCGAGCGGCAGCAGGCCCTTCTGCAGGAAGGGCGAGCGATCGATCAGGATTGCGACGGCGAAGCCGAGGCCGCAGCCGAGCGCATAGCCTGACAGTACCGCCTTCAGGAAGGTCTGGCGGAAATCGGCACCGAGCGTCGGCAGCGAGTTGATCAGCTTGTGCCAGATCATCGAGGGCGCCGGCAGCAGCACCGATGGCACGGAGAAGCCGCGTACGATGCCTTCCCAGAGGACCAGGATGGTGACGCCGAAGATCAGCGGCACGGCAAAGCGTGCGGCGCCCCTGGCGGCTTCGCTCTGGAAGGTCTGGCGCACCAGCCATTCGTTGAAGGCCCAGGCGGCGAGCCAGAAGATGATCGCGCCCGCAAGGATGGGAAGGTTCATGGCTTGGCTCCCATGCGCTTCAGGACGGCCGTGTGGGCGAAGCCGACGATCATGACGAGGACTGCGGCGAGTGCTGCCGCCATGAACAGCGCCGCCCAGATCTGCACCGTCTGTCCGTAGTAGGAGCCGGCGAGCAGGCGGGCGCCGAGGCCCGCGACCGCGCCGGTCGGCAGCTCGCCGACGATGGCGCCGACCAGCGAGATGGCGACGGCAACCTTCAGTGAGGTGAAGAGATAGGGCATCGACGACGGCCAGCGCAGCTTCCAGAAGGTCTGCGCCGAGGAGGCGTTGTAGGTGTGCATCAGGTCGAGCTGGATCGTCTCCGGGCTCCTTAGACCCTTCACCATGCCGACGACGACAGGGAAGAAAGACAGGTAGGTGGAGATCAGCGCCTTCGGCAGCAGGCCGGAGATGCCGACGGCATTGAGCACGACGATGATCATCGGCGCCACGGCGAGGATCGGGATCGTCTGACTGGCGATCACCCAGGGCATCAGCGAACGGTCCATCGCGCGGTTGTGCACGATGCCGACCGCCAGCAAAATGCCAAGCGCCGCACCGATACCGAAGCCGAGCAGGGTCGCCGAGAGCGTGATCCAGGCATGGTAGACGAGGCTGCGCTTGGACGTGATCGCCTTGTTGACGGTGGTGTCCCAAATCTCGGCGATCACCTGATGCGGTGCCGGCAGTACCGGACGCTCCTGCGCCATGGTGTTGCGCACGATCTCGGAGAAGGCGATCTCGGTGCCGGCGCGTGCCGCCGTGTCACGTTCGAAGGGCGCGTTCAGGAACACGGCGGCGACGTACCAGAGTGCAATCAGCAGCACGATGACGGTGCCAACCGGCAGCAGTTTGTCCCTGAGGAAGCTTGGTTCCTGCATCGTTACGCCTTTCCGCTCGCCGGGATCATCATCAGGCCCATTGCGGCGATGCCGAGAGCGACACCGGCCGCCTGTGTGAGGCTCAGTCTTTCACCGAAGACGGCGAAGGCGATGATGTTGACGAGCACGAGCTGCACCACGGCCGACAGCGAGATTGCAAGTCCGAGGCCGCCATCACGCATCAGTTTCACCATGATGATGTTGCCGATCATGTAGAGGCCGAGCGCAAGGCTGAGCATGCCGAGATGGTCGTTCGAGACATAGGCGCGAGAGGCCGTCGCGCCGCCGAGGAAGATCGTCGTTGCGAGCAGCAGCCAGAGGCCATAGGCGAGGTTCATGCCTGCATCTCCTTGGTTCGCCAGCGATAGAGGATATCCGGCAGTTGCTCTTCGTTGTCGCCGTCGGTGCGGCTCACCGCCTGAAAACCCTGGTGCTCGTAGAAGCGCTGGGCTTCGCGATTGTGTTCGAAGGTCCAGAGACTGAGCTCGTCAGGAGACAGAGCCTTCGCGGCTTCGATCAGTTGGGAGCCAATGCCCGAGCCCCGATGTGATGCATCGATATAGAGCGCGGTGACGTGACCGTCCGAGGAGAGCGAAAGGAAGCCGGCAATGGTGCCGTCATTTTCCGCCAGCAGCACCGTGCGTTCGGCAAAGACCGTATCGGCGTAGAACCGCTCGACGTCGGCATGATCGTGCACGCGCGGCATCCACGGCGTTGCGTCGATCCAGCGGTTGAGGATGCCGGCGCAGGCGGTCATGTCGTCCCGCTCGGCCCGGCGGATCTCGACGCTATTCGTCATAGCTGTGTCCTGCGCGCAGGCCCTCGCGAACGCGGTGGGCGATTTCCAGAAACTCCGGCGTTTCGCGGATGCCGAGCGGCCGTTCGCGCGGCAGCGGCGACTCGATCACGTCGGTCACCCGGCCGGGGCGCGGGCTCATCACCACGATCTTGGTCGAGAGATAGACCGCCTCCGGGATCGAATGGGTGACGAAACAGATCGTCTTGTTGGTGCGGGCCCAGAGCTTCAGCAGCTGTTCGTTCAGATGGTCGCGCACGATCTCGTCCAGCGCGCCGAAGGGCTCGTCCATCAGCAGGAGATCTGCGTCGAAGGCGAGCGCCCGCGCAATCGATGCGCGCTGCTGCATGCCGCCGGAGAGCTGCCAGGGATATTTCTTGCCGAAGCCCGAGAGATTGACGAGTTCGAGCGTGCGCTCGATGCGCGCTTTCTTCTCTTCCTTCGAATAGCCCATGATCTCGAGCGGCAGCGCGATGTTGTTCTCGATCGTGCGCCAGGGATAAAGTGCGGCCGCCTGGAAGACGTAGCCATAGGCGCGTTGCTTGCGCGCTTCTTCCGGTGTCATGCCGTTGACGCTGATCTTGCCGGAGGTTGCCTTTTCGAGATCGGCGATCACCCTCAGAAACGTCGTCTTGCCGCAGCCGGACGGGCCGATGAAGGAAACGAAATCGCCCTTGGCAACGTCCAGGTTGACGCCGGTCAGCGCATGGACCGGCCCGTCGGCGGTTTCGAAAGTCAGGCAGAGGTCCCGGGCCGAAACCACGGATGCGGTGTTGGACGTCATCGGCGAATACTCATTCTGGCTGGTCTGTGTCAGACTGCTATCCGGACCGGCAACATGCAATCGCGGATTTGGGTGCGGAGCCGTTTGTTGCTGGTTTTTCAGGGAATTCTGGAGAACGTTCATGTCTCGATCATCCAATCCGGGCTGTCGCGTGGTTCGTCCTGAAGGCATCACGGCCGGCCAGCAGGGGCTCAACTATTTCGAGGGCATCGCAGCCGAGACCGTCGGCGCGACCGGGCTCTGCATGCATATCGTCACGATCCCGCCCGGCGCGCGCGCCAAGGCGCATCTGCATGAGAGCCACGAGACGGCGATCTACGTGCTTTCGGGCGAGGCCTGGACCTGGTTCGGCGAACGGCTGGAGGAGCACGTCGTCGCGCGCGCCGGCGACATGGTCTACATCCCCGCCGGCATGCCGCACCTGCCGGAGAACCGGTCGAACGAAGCCTGCACGGCGGTCATCGCGCGAACGGACGCCAAGCAGCGGGAAAGCCTCGTGCTGCTGCCCGAGCTGGACGCGTTCGTTCCCACCTGACGCAAACCGCGCCGAAGCGCCCCGCTGGCCTGGCGGGACATGTCCGATGGGACAGAGCTGTAGGGGGAAGTCAGCCAGACTGACAGAGAGAGGCAAACGCAACGACTGGACCGATAGCATCTGGAGCATCTAGGATCGTCCTCCGCCGGTCTGCGCTAGGGAGCTTCCGGGAGACCCTACCTTCCGTGCGAAGTAGAAGGCTGCTCCGCCGGCGGCGCCGCTGATCGCACAGGCTGCGAGGAGCAGGTGGTCCTGCGATGTCATCGCCGGGCCAAGGAGACCCGTTTCCTCTATTTGTTCGGGGGCGTTTCCGATCAGGGATGCAGCAAATCCCGCCAGAAGAATGAGTGCGAATGTCAATGCAACGCACACGACACCAGCAACGCAATGATGGCTTAGATTACGTCGGTCAAACCGCTCCATGAGCCAATAAAGTCCGAAGCTCGCTGGAGCGAAGACAACAAATGCGATGAAAGACGCACAGAAAGGCAGCAGAATACTGGCCGGAATGAGAACCTGGGA
The DNA here is from genome assembly GCF_050474445.1 of Ensifer sp. B1-9. Lineage (NCBI taxonomy): Bacteria > Pseudomonadati > Pseudomonadota > Alphaproteobacteria > Hyphomicrobiales > Rhizobiaceae > Ensifer > Ensifer sp. B1-9. The sequence continues at coordinate 265,182 of NZ_JBCHVG010000012.1, read as the reverse complement.
AGGGACCTCGGCAAAGGATTTGGGATCGATGAACACCAACGATGCGAATGCGGTATAGGTGCCGGCAAGGGCAGCCGCGGCGTGTAGCCGCGAAAACCGGTTCTCGCGTTGATGAGCATACATAGGTAGCACCCTGTCCCGGTTCCCTTTCACTCACACCCCGGTGGCCGGAATGCCGGTGCGCTGGACGGCGCGGGGCGCGGTGACTTCCTTCCAGGTGGAAAGGGCGGAACTGACCGCCGGGAACGGATCGCGGCGGACGAATTCGCCGTGGCCTTCGCGGGTCTTGATCGTGCCTTCCTCGATCGCGACGACGCCGCGGGTCAACGTAAAGCGCGGCAGCCCCTTCACCTCCTTGCCCTCGAAGACGTTGTAATCGATCGCTGATTGCTGGCTCTTGGCGGAGATTGTCTTGGTGCGCTTCGGATCCCAGACGACGAGGTCGGCATCGGCGCCGACGAGGATCGCGCCCTTCTTCGGGTAGATGTTGAGGATCTTGGCGATGTTGGTCGAGGTGACGGCCACGAACTCGTTCATGGTGATGCGGCCAGTGTTGACGCCATGGGTCCAGAGCATCGGCATGCGGTCTTCGAGGCCGCCGGTGCCGTTCGGGATCTTGGTGAAGTCGCCGACGCCGAAGCGCTTCTGCTCGCTCGTGAAGGCGCAATGGTCGGTCGCCACCACTTGCAGCGAGCCCGAGGCAAGGCCGGCCCAGAGACTGTCCTGGTGCAGCTTGTTGCGGAAGGGCGGCGACATCACGCGGCGGGCCGCATGGTCCCAGTCCTTGTTGAAATATTCGCTTTCGTCGAGTGTCAGGTGCTGGATCAGCGGCTCGCCGAAGACGCGCATGCCCTTGGAGCGGGCGCGGCGGATCGCCTCGTGCGCCTGTTCGCAGGACGTGTGCACGATGTAGACGGGGCAGCCCGCCATGTCGGCGATCATGATCGCGCGGTTGGTGGCTTCGCCCTCGACTTCCGCCGGGCGCGAATAGGCGTGCGCTTCGGGCCCATTGTTGCCTTCGGCCAGCAGCTTCGCCTGGAGCTGGGCAACGACGTCGCCGTTTTCGGCATGTACCAGCGGCAGCGCGCCAAGTGCTGCGCAGCGCTGGAAGGACGAGAACATCTCGTCGTCATCGACCATCAGCGCGCCCTTGTAGGCCATGAAGTGCTTGAAAGTGTTGATGCCCTTGTCCTTGACGATGGTCTCCATCTCGTTGAAGACCTGTTCGCTCCACCAGGTGATCGCCATGTGGAAGGAATAGTCGCAATTGGCGCGGGTGGACTTGTTGTCCCACATGGTCAGCGCTTCGAGCAGCGACTGGTTGGGCGAGGGGAGCGCGAAATCGACCACCATGGTCGTGCCGCCGGCAAGGGCCGCGCGCGTGCCGCTTTCGAAATCGTCCGAGGAGTAGGTGCCCATGAAGGGCATTTCGAGATGCGTGTGCGGGTCGATGCCGCCGGGCATGACGTAACAGCCGCTCGCATCCAGCGTTTCGTCGCCCGCGAGGTTCGGCCCGATCTCGACGATCCTGCCGCCCTCGATCTTGACGTCCGCCTTGTAGGTCAGGTCGGCCGTGACGATGGTTCCACCCTTGATGACAGTGCTCATGGTTCTTGATCCTCGCGATTGCGCTTCCGGCGCCTACAGCGCCGCGCGTGTTTCAATACGCGCTAAGGTCGCTGTAGCATTTTAGATTTGCTGCATAATTTGCCCTTAAATCGATCCCGATTTAAGGAATTATGCAGTAGGCGGTCGCCACGAAAAAGGGCGGAACCTTCGTCCCGCCCGCAAACTCATTCGACGATTTCGGCCGTTTCGACGACGGCGTGGAAGAGGACGTCGGCGCCGGCGCTGGCCCACTCCTTGGAGATGTCCTCCGCCTCGTTGTGGCTCAAGCCTCCGACGCAGGGGCACATGATCATCGTCGTCGGCGCCACCTTGGCGGCCCAGCAGGCATCGTGGCCGGCGCCTGAGATGATGTTCATGTGGCTGTAACCGAGATGTTCGGCGGCGTTGCGCACGGCGCTCACCAGCTTCGGGTCGAAGGTCACCGGCTCGAAATGGCCGATCGCCTCGATGGAACAGCCGACGCCGAGCGGTTCTGTGATCTTTGGCGCCTCAGCCTCGATCGTGGCCCGCATGCGGTCGAGCTTGGCCTTGTCGGGCGAACGGATATCGACGGTGAAGACCACTTTGCCTGGCAGCACGTTGCGGGAATTGGGCGAGAAGAACACCTGGCCGACGCCGCCGACGGCGCCCGGCTGGTTCTCCATCGCAACGCCCTGGACCATTTCCAGGATACGGGCCATGGCAAGGCCGGCATTGACGCGCATGTTCATCGGGGTAGAGCCCGTGTGGGCCTCGCGACCTGTCAGCGTGAACTCCAGCCACCAGAGGCCCTGACAGTGGGTGACGACGCCGATATCCTTGCCCTCGGCCTCGAGGATCGGGCCCTGTTCGATGTGGTATTCGAAATAGGCGTGCATCTTGCGGGCGCCGACTTCCTCGTCGCCGACCCAGCCGATGCGCTTCAATTCATCGCCGAAGGTTTTTCCTTCCGGATCCTTGCGGCCATAGGCGAAATCCTGGGTATGCACGCCGGCAAAGACGCCCGACGCGAGCATCGCGGGCGCGAAGCGCGCGCCTTCTTCGTTCGTCCAGTTGGTGACGACGATCGGGTGCTTGGTCTTGATGCCAAGGTCGTTCATCGAGCGCACGACTTCGAGGCCGGAGAGTACGCCGAGCACGCCGTCATATTTGCCGCCGGTCGGCTGGGTATCGAGATGCGAACCGACATAGACGGGCAGTGCATCCGGATCGGTGCCGGGCCGGGTGAAGAACATGTTGCCCATGGTGTCGACGCCCATAGTGAGTCCGGCCTCGTCGCACCAGGACTTGAACAGCCGGCGCCCTTCGGCATCCTCGTCGGTTAGCGTCTGGCGGTTGTTGCCGCCGGCGACACCAGGGCCGATCTTGGCCATTTCCATAAGTGAATTCCACAGGCGGTCGGCATTGACGCGCATGTTCTCGCCAGGTGCAGCCACGGCGGTCTCCTCATCTTTTCAGGGCTTTGCCTCGATCGGCGCGCCCTCCTGCTCCCGTGGTCAAATCCAGGCTTGGTTTTTTCTGGTGCCCTTCGATCAGCCGTTGCCTTTGGCGGCGAACTGACTGATAATTTGACCGGTTGGTAAACATTACAACTTCCGTTGCGGCACTCAAGCCGGAAAAACAAAAAAACGAAGTTGTTGCCCAAGAAGATGGCGGGGCCAGAAATTGGGCAGACCGGTTCCTGCGCGACGAATGCGCGGGTATCGCCAGGGGGACAGATGGTATTACCGAGAGCGGCGAAGACCCAGAGGCGGACACGCATCCAGGAGGAGAAGGAAGAGCGCATCCTGGAAGCCGCGCTCGAAGTCTTCTCGGCCAATGGTTTTCGCGGCGCGACGGTCGACCAGATCGCCGAAGTCGCGGGCATGTCCAAGCCGAACCTGCTCTATTATTTCCGCACCAAGGAAGCGATGCACCGGGCGTTGATCGACCGGGTGCTCGATACCTGGCTCGATCCCTTGCGCGAGTTCAACGCGGAGGGAAATCCGGTCGCCGAAATCCGCAGCTATATCCGGCGCAAGCTCGAAATGGCGCGCGACTATCCGCGTGAAAGCCGGCTCTTCGCCAACGAGGTGCTGCAGGGCGCGCCGCATATCGAGGACGAACTCAAGGGGCCGTTGAAGGCGCTGGTCGACGAGAAGGCCGAGGTCATCCGCGCCTGGGCCAAGGCCGGCAAGATCGCCAAATGCGACCCCTACCACCTTATCTTTGCGATCTGGTCGACCACCCAGCACTATGCCGACTTCGACGTGCAGGTGCGCGCCGTGCTCGGCCAGGGCAATGCCGGCGAGGGACGGTTCGAAGATGCGGCCCGCTTTCTCGAACGATTGTTCGTCGACGGGCTGCAGGTGAGCGAGCAACCGGCGGCCTGAGCCGCTCCTCCTATTTTAATCGGGCAGCAGCGCCATCAACAGCAGGCCGCAGGCGGTAGTGAGCGCGCCGGCGAGAACCGGCAGGCTGGTCCAGCCGTGGCCGAGCAGGCCTTCGAGCAGGATGATGAAGCTCGGCGTCAGATAGCCGTAGCCGAGCACCTTGGACGCCGGCAGCCGCATCGAGGCGTATTGCAGGAGCAGGAAGGTGATCGCGGTGGTGACCACCGCGAGATAGAGGACGGCGATCCAGACGACCGCAGGCAGGCTTGCAAAATCCGTGGTGACGAGGCCGACGCCGCCGGGAACCAGCAGCCAGGGCACGGTGAAGACTGCAACCCAGAAGCCGAAGGCGAAAGGGCTCTCCTCGCGGCCGAATTTGCGGATCAGCGGCACATAGACCGCGTGGCAGACGACGCCGACGAAGAAGATCAGTTCACCCCGGCCGACGTCGAAGGCAAGGATCGCCTGGATATTGGCGCGGAAGATCACCCAGACGGCGCCGAGCGCTGCAATGATGAGGCCTGCAAGCACGCCCGGGCGCGTGCGCTGGCCGAGGAGCAGATAGGCGAAACCGGCGCTGAGCAACGGCATCAGCGTGAAGACCGCGCCGGTCGAAACCGGATTGGTGAACTCCAGCGCCTTGAACATCGTCAGCATGTAGACGGCGATCAGGCCGCCGAGGATGAGGAAGCGCCACCATTGCTTGGGGAAACGGAAAGGTACCCGCGCATAGCCGAAGGTCATCAGCCCCAGCACGACGACGGTGAGCAGATAGCGCCAGAGCGTCAGCGGGCCGGCGCCCATGTGCTGGGTCGCGAGGCCGCCGAAAGAGAAGGAACCGGCAATCAGAATGGCGAAGGTCAGCATCGCCAGATGCGCCCGGAGCTTCTCGATGCCTCTGGCGTGAACCTGATGAGCCGTTTTCGGGGACACGTCCTGCTTCATTCGAGCTTCCGGGGAGTGTGAGGGCGGGGATCCCAACCTAATCGTTCGATGGTGTTGGTTGCAAGGCCGCGGAGATGCGCGCGGCGTCCGCAACGATCCAGGTTTCGAGCGTTGCCTGCCGGCCGCGCAGGCTGATGTCGAGCCGTTCGTGCCCTTCGATCACGAGACCCGCGCGGTTGACGAGTTCGGCGGAAACGGCGAGTTGCACGTCGTGCTCCTTGGCGAGGCCTTCGAGCCGGCTGGCGGTGTTGATCGTGTCGCCGACGGCGGTCAGCGAGGTTGCCTGGCCGTAGCCGATCTCGCCGATGATGGCGGGGCCGGCATGCAGCCCCATGGCGATGCGCAGCGGTTCGTCGAGCTCGCCGCGGAAGGTCTGGTTGAGCGTCTCGATGCCCTTGGATATGCGAACGGCGGCGGCGAGCGACTGCCGGCAGGCCTCGGTGTAGGAACTCTTGAGGCCGAAGATCGCAAGCGCGCCGTCGCCGATGAACTTGTCGACGACCCCGCCGGAATCCTCGACCGCTTCGCCGACCATTTCGAAGTAGCGGTTGAGCAGGAACACGGTGTCGAAGGGCAGCTTGTGTTCGGCAATGCTGGTGAAGCCGCGCAGATCGCAGAACAGCACGGCAATCCGCCGTTCCCGGCCTTCGCCACCCTCGCGCCCGAGCTGCTTCTTGATGCCGAGGCTGTCACTGTCGAGGATCGGCACGACGGTCACGTTGTGGACAGGGCGAAACTGGCAGGCGAGACGGACATTGTCGGGCGCGCCGATACGGGTCAGCGTCGCAAGCTCGGCGTCCTCAGGGGCAGGCTGGTCTTCCAATCCCTGGATGACGCGCACGCGGCAGGTCGAGCAACGCCCGCGGCCGCCGCAGACCGAGACGTGCGAGATTCCTGCAGCGCGGCTCGCTTCGAGCACGCTGAAACCGAGATTGACGGTTGCGACCCGGCCATCGGGATAGCGGACGCGTATGCGGCCGCCCTTCGGCATGGCGCGCAACAGGAAGGTGCCGCCGATCAGCCCGCTGAAGCCGAGATAGAAGCCGAGGCGGATATCCTCGAGAAGCGTGAGATCGACTGCCGGCCTGGCGTAGGCCCTGTCGCCGTAGCCGCCATGTTCAGCGTAATCGCTCTCGATCGATCGGGCGCCGCTGACGAAGCCGAGCAGCGCGAAGATCGGCACGAGGATCGCGACCGTATAGAGCAGGATTTCATAGCGCGGGAACCAGGTCCGGCCGCGCATCCAGAACCAGGCACCGAGGCAGCCATGGCCCCAGACGAGCAGCAGGGCGACCGATTGCCTGATGGCATTGATCGAGTTCGACCAGAGCAACCGCAGCATGTTCGGGTAATCGGCCTCGACACCGGTCAGCAGTGGTTCGATGCGCGCGGCGCTGACGTGGCCGGTCAGCAGGAAGGGCAGGCAGAGGCCGAAGACGATCTTCAGCGCTTCGCGCGCGGGCATCCTCAGCGTCTGGCGGCGATAGATGCTTTCGAGCGCCATGGCGAAATGCAGCAGCAGGGCGCCGTAGAGCAGCACCGTGCCGGGAACGCTGTGCCAGATCAGATTGAAGCCCTTGCGGGCGGACTCCATCGCCTCGATGGAAATCAGACCGAGCGAATGATTGAAGAAGTGGGCCACCACGAACGAACCGAGTATGGCCCCGGAGACGAGGTGGATTCGCTTGCGTCGGTTGGCCGAAATGATCGTCAAACAGCAGGTCCGGCTCTGCCGGAGCGCCGTCCGGCCGCAGTGTCAAAACTATCGGTGACTGCGCAACGCGTCGCGCACTCCGTATGAGTTCTCCCTTATTATCCAGATCGCGCGAGCCGACAACTTACCATTTTTACACAATCTGTTTCGTTTTCGTGTCCTGTACGTTATCGGCGGGGAACGCTATTCAGCGGGATTCGGAGCGGGTTGCTGTCGTGATCGTAGAGGCGGCCTTCGCGTCGGGGATCGATAACCACGTCCATGCCTGCCGCCCTGGGCATGCCGAACGCCTTTCGGCGGTAGCGGCGGCAATGCCGGAGCGAGTCGCACTCGTTTCGTTGCCGTCATTCCATCACGGCAGGCAAGCGCGCGGCAAGCGTATCGATGAGCAGGCGCAGCTTCGGCGGCATGTATTGGGTTTTCGGCCAGACGGCATAGGTGCCGTAGGACAACGCCGGCGCGTCAGTGAGGATCCGCACCAGCGAGCCGGAGGCGATACGGTCGCCGACGAGCCAGCACGGCAGCCAGGCGATGCCGAAGCCGTCAGCCGCCGCATCGGCGATCGACGTCAGGTCGTCGAGCCGCAGCCGCGCCGGCGGCGTGATGGTCCGCACCTGACCGGCCTTCACCGGAAAGGACCAGGCGAGCGGCTGCCCGCTGCGCCGATAGAGGATCGCCTGATGCGACATCAGGTCATCGATTGTTTTGGGCGTGCCGTTTGCTTCAAGATAGGCCGGTGAGGCGCACACGGTCATGCTCTGGTCGGCAAGCTTGCGCATCATCAATTCCGGTTCGCCACGCAGTGGACCGGTGCGGATGGCAAGATCGAAACCGTCCTCGACAAGATCGACGTTGCGATCGCTGAAGTTGAGGTCGAATTCCAGGCGCGGGTGCAGCCGCAGCAGTTCCGACAGCAGCGGCATGATGCATTGGCGGCCGAAATGCACGGGCATCGACAGGCGCAGTCGGCCCTGGATCTCCTGCTTGCCGGATTCCAGCAGCGCCTCGCCGGCCCGGATCTCGCTGAGCGCCCTCAGGCAGTTTTCATAGAACAGTTGGCCTTCGTCGGTGAGGCTCTGCGTCCGGGTCGTGCGATGAAACAGGCGAACGCCCAGCCTCTGTTCCAGCTTGGCAACGGTCTTGCCGACCGCCGAACGCGACAGGTTGAGCCTATCGGCGGCGGCAGAAAATCCGCCGGCGTCGGCCGCTTCCACGAACACGGAGACCCCATTCAGGTAGCTCATTTTTGTATCTCATATGGAACCAATATGGCGAAATCTTATCGCAACTGGAGAGATAATTTCAACGCTATGGTTTCTTCATCAGATCAAACCGATGAAAGGAAAGACCATGGCAAGACTGATGAAGGCGTGGACCATCGACGCGTTCGGCGCTTCGAACCTGAAGGTCACCGAGCAGCGTGTTCCGGAGGCCGGTCCGGGCGAGGTGCTGGTTCGAACGACCGCCCTGTCGCTCAACTACCGTGACAAGCTGGTGCTGGAGAACGGCATGGGCATGCCGCTCGTCTTCCCCTTCGTGCCGGGATCCGACATGGCCGGCGTGGTCGAGGCGGTCGGCCGGGGCGTGACCCGCTTCCAGCCGGGCGATCGCGTGATTTCCGTCTTCGATCCCACCTGGATCGACGGTCAGAAGCCGGGGACTGCACGTCATCCGACCTCGTTTGCACTCGGCGGCCTCAACCCGGGCGTCGCTTCCGAATATGTCGCCTTCCCGGAAAACTGGTTCGTGAAGGCACCCGAGAGCCTCGACGATGGCGAGGCGAGCACCTTGCCCTGCGCCGGTGTGACCGCGTGGTTCGCGCTGGTCGAGAAGGGCCACCTGAAGGTCGGCGATCGCGTCGTGGTGCAGGGGACCGGCGGCGTTTCGCTGTTCGGGCTGCAGATCGCCAAGGCGCATGGGGCCGAAGTCATCGTGACCTCAGCCAGTCAGGACAAGCTCGAGCGCGCCCTTGCTCTCGGCGCCGACCATGGCATTGATCGCGTGAAAGAGGACTGGGCGGAGCGTGTTCTGGAAATCACCGGCGACTACGGCGCCGACCACATTCTGGAGCTTGCCGGCGGCGCCAATCTAGGCAAGTCGCTGCAGGCGGTGGCCGTGCAGGGACGGATCTCGGTGATCGGCGTGCTCGAAGGCGGCGAGATCTCGGCGCCAGCACCGTTCGTGCTGCTGAAATCGCCGGTCATTCAAGGCATCGGCGTCGGCCATCGCCGGGCGTTGGAAGATCTGGTCGGCGCCATCGACCGGACGGGCATCAAGCCGGTCATCGATGCCCGCTACCGATTCGCGGAGTTGCGGGAGGCGCTGGCGCATCTTGATCGCGGGCCGTTGGGGAAGGTGGTCGTCGAGTTCTAGAACCGAAAGACAACGCCGCCGGATTGCGGATCCGGCGGCGTCTTCACTGGTTGAGGCGAGATCCGAGCGGATCGCGCGCTGGCTTCCTCACTCCGCGGCCTGGCGGGCCATCGGATTGTTCGGGTGGGTCGTCCAGTTGGCGTAGTTCGGGTCAACCGGCTTGCCGGTGCGCTGGTCGATCGTGCCCGCCGGCAGCTCTTCCATGGTGATGCAGTTCTCGACCGGACAGACGTTGACGCAGAGATTGCAGCCGACGCACTCGTCTTCCATCACCTCGAAGTGGCGCACGCCGTTGATGAACTGGGTGATCGCCTGGTGCGAGGTATCCTCGCAAGCGATGTGGCAGCGACCGCACTTGATGCAGGCATCCTGGTCGATCTTCGCCTTGGCGATGTAGTTGAGGTTCAGATACTGCCAGTCGGTGACATTCGGAACCGCGCGGCCGGTGATATCGTCGAGTGTGCGGTGGCCCTTGGCATCCATCCAGTCGGAAAGACCCGAGATCATCTCCTGGACGATCTTGAAGCCGTAGGTCATGGCGGCGGTGCAAACCTGGACGTTGCCGGCGCCAAGCACCAGGAATTCGGCCGCGTCGCGCCAGGTGGTGACCCCGCCGATGCCAGAGATCGGCAGACCATAGGTTTCCGGATCGCGGGCGATCTCGGCGACCATGTTGAGCGCGATCGGCTTGACCGCCGGGCCGCAATAGCCGCCGTGGGTCCCCTTGCCGCCGACCGTCGGGTTCGGGGCGAAGTTGTCGAGATCGACGGAGACGATCGAGTTGATCGTGTTGATCAGTGACACGGCGTCGGTTCCGCCGGCCTTGGCGGCGCGCGCGGGCTTGCGGATGTCCGTGATATTCGGCGTCAGCTTGGTGATGACGGGCATCCGGGTATATTGCTTGCACCAGCGCACGACCATCTCGATGTACTCTGGCACCTGTCCGACCGCCGAGCCCATGCCGCGCTCGGACATGCCGTGCGGACAGCCGAAGTTGAGTTCGATGCCGTCGGCCCCGGTTTCCTCGACGAGCGGCAGGATCGCCTTCCACGCTTCTTCCTCACAGGGCACCATGATCGAGGCGATCAATGCCCGGTCCGGCCAGTTCATCTTCACCTGCTTCATCTCGCGCAGGTTCACATAGAGGTCGCGGTCGGTGATGAGCTCGATGTTGTTCAAGCCCAGCAGCCGGCGGTCGGCGCCCCAGATTGCGCCGTAGCGCGGTCCGTTGACGTTGACGACCGGCGGTCCTTCCTCGCCGAGCGTCTTCCAGACGACGCCGCCCCAGCCCGCCTTGAAGGCGCGCTCGACGTTGTAGGCCTTGTCCGTGGGCGGGGCGGATGCCAGCCAGAACGGGTTCGGGGATTTGATACCGACGAAATTGTTGCGAAGATCAGCCATTGGTTTCTCCTCCCGATCCTTAGGCAACCGCGCTCGCGCGCGGCGCGGCCGCGGCGAAGGCCCGGTTGATCGATTCAGCGGCATCGCGGCCCATGGCAACGGCCGAGACCGTCAGGTCTTCGCCGCCCAGCACGCAGTCGCCGCCGGCCCAGACGTTGTCGATCGAGGTACGCCCTTCGGCATCAGTGACGATACGGCCGCCTTCGAGCTTCAGGGCGCCGAGGCCGCTTCCGAGGAAGCTCTGGCCGATCGCCTTGAAGATCTGGTCGGCTGCAATGATACCGGTTTCACCCGTCGCCGTCAGCTTTCCGTCTTCGAGCGTCGTGTATTCCAGCTCGATGCCGGCGACCTTGCCGTCCTTCTCGGCAATGCGCTTCGGCTGCAGCCAGTGGCGGATGGTGACGCCCTTGGAAGCCGCGAGATCCTGCTCGAACTCGGAAGCGTTCATGTGCTCCTTGCCGCGGCGGTAGCAGATCGTCACCTCTTCGGCGCCGAGCAGCTTCGCCTGAACCGCCGCGTCGATCGCAGTCATGCCGCCGCCGAGAACGACAACCCGGCGTCCGACCGGGATATCGGCCTTGGTCTTCGACTGGCGGAGCGCCGCGATGAAATCGACGGCGTCCTCGACGCCCTCGGCATTTTCGCCTTCGAGGCGCAGCGCGTTGACGCCGGCAAGGCCGAGGCCGAGGAAGACGGCGTCATATTGTTCCTGAAGTTGGGCGAGGGTGAAATCGCGGCCGAGTGCCTGGCCGTTGCGCACCTCGATGCCGCCGATTGACAGCACGTAGTCGACTTCCTTCTGGGCGAAGTCGTCGACCGACTTATAGGCGGCGATGCCGTATTCGTTAAGGCCGCCCGATTTCGGGCGGGCGTCGTAGATCACGACGTCGTGGCCCTTGACGGCGAGCCGGTGGGCGGCCGCAAGTCCTGCCGGGCCGGCGCCGACGATGGCAACCTTGCGGCCGGAGGAGGCGGCGCGAGTGTAGAACTGCTTGTTCTCCTTCATCGCCACGTCGGTCGCATAGCGTTGCAGGCGGCCGATCTCGACCGGGCGCTCCTCGGCGGTGTTGCGAACGCACGCCTGTTCGCAGAGCGTTTCGGTGGGACAGACGCGGGCGCACATGCCGCCCAGGATGTTCTGATCGAAGATCGTCTTGGCCGATCCGATCGGGTTTCCGGTCGATATCTGCCGAATGAATAGCGGGATATCGATGGAGGTGGGACAGGCCGTCATGCACGGCGCGTCATGACAGAAGTAACAGCGGTCGGAAGCGACGAGGGCCTCGTGCTTGTCGAGCGGCGGATGGAGGTCGGAGAAATTGCTCTCGTACTCCCCGAGCGGCAGGCGGCCGCCGAGGATCCCAGATTGTGTCGTTCCCATTTTTGGCTCCCAATGTTTTCTCAGGATGATGGAACGGTAACACGCTTTATTTTTTTATCAAACGGTAAAAGTTTGAGGTCGAACGGGGCCAAATCCCTTGTGATCCCGGCCTTCGGGCAGGCTTGCCACCCCGTGTTGTTCCGAGGCTCCGTTTGACAGGGCAGGGCAAATAGTGGCAGCAAACTGGAGCGGGATGAGGAAAAGTGTGTGTGGCTTTCCGTCCGCATCCCGCTCTACTTATGAGGATCGGTAGAATAGGCATGGCGCGCAGGGGCGAGGCGAACAACAGGCTTGATGATGCTGCCCGTGCGGGCTGGCTATATTATGTCGCCGGCCGCACCCAGGACGAGATTGCGACCGTCATGGGTATCTCGCGCCAATCGGCGCAGCGGCTCGTTTCGCTCGCCATGTCCGAGCGGCTGATCAAGGTTCGGCTCGACCATCCGATCGCCGCCTGCCTGGAGGCGGCGGCGGGCCTGCGCGACAAATACGGGCTGAAACATGTGGAGGTGGTGCCGAGCGACCCCGGCTCGACCTCGACGATCGTCGGCATCGCCGAGGCGGGCGCCGCCGAAATCGAGCGGTGGCTGAAGTCGCCCGAGCCGCAGGTGCTGGCAATCGGCACCGGCCGCACATTGAAGGCAGCCGTCGACCAGTTGCCACCGATGGAATGTCCGCAGCACCGCATCGTGTCGCTCACCGGCAATATCGGCCTCGACGGTTCGGCCGCCTATTACAACGTCATCTTCAGCATGGCCGATGCGGTCAAGGCGCGGCATTTTCCCATGCCGTTGCCGGTCCTTGCCTCCTCGCCGGAGGAGCGGGAAGTGTTGCACAGCCAGAGCCTCGTGCAGGTGGCGCTGAGGCTCGGGGCAGAAGCCAATGTCGCCTTCGTCGGCGTCGGCGAACTCGGCCCGGACGCACCGCTCTGCCAGGACGGGTTCCTGGCGCAGGACGAAATGGCCGAGCTCACCAAGGCTGGCGCCGCCGGCGAGATCTGCGGCTGGATGTTCGACCATGACGGTGGATTGCTTTCGGGAAGCTTCAACGAGCGCGTCGCATCGGTGCCGCTTCCTTCGCGGGACAAGGCGTCGGTCATCGGCCTCGCCAAGGGCCGGCGCAAATACGAAGCGCTGAGAGCGGCCGTGAAAGGTGGAATCATCAACGGTCTCATCACCGATGAGGCGACGGCGATCTATCTACTCAACGCCTGATCGCAATACGAAACGTTTGAAAAGGCCGGCCGATGCGCCGGCCTTTCGCATGTGCGTAAGGAAAAAATCAACAATCAAAACAATCATCTAATGTTTCTGTGTGCAACGCAGCGACGATTGCACATTGACATTTTGTCACGAGAAGTGAGTAATTGCTCATGAGCGAGGCAAATGCTCAATTCTTCTGGGAGGAAGTCGATGAACTTGAGAACTTTCCTGCTGGGCACGTGCTCGGCAGTCGCACTGTCGGGTCTGGCCCAAGCAGAAACCCTGACGATCGCGACCGTGAACAACGGTGACATGATCCGGATGCAGAAGCTGACGGGGGATTTCACGTCAAAGAATCCGGACATTCAGGTCGAGTGGGTAACGCTCGAGGAAAACGTGCTGCGCCAGCGCGTGACGACCGATATCGCCACCAAGGGCGGCCAGTACGACATCATGACGATCGGCACCTATGAAGTGCCGATCTGGGCGAAGCAGGGTTGGCTGCTGCCGCTCGACAATCTCGGCGCCGACTACGATGTCGACGATCTCCTGCCGGCGATCCGCTCCGGTCTCACCATCGACGGCAAGCTCTATGCCGCGCCGTTCTACGGTGAGAGCTCGATGGTGATGTATCGCAAGGACCTGTTCGAGAAGGCGGGGCTCACAATGCCCGACGCGCCGACCTGGGACTTCATCGCCGATGCCGCGCGCAAGATCACCGACAAAGGCAACGAGGTCTACGGCATCTGCCTGCGCGGCAAGGCAGGCTGGGGCGAGAACATGGCCTTCCTGACGGCGACCGCGAACGCTTTCGGCGCCCGCTGGTTCGACGAGAACTGGAAGCCGCAGTTCGACCAGCCGGAATGGAAGAAGGCACTCGACTTCTACGTCAAGCTGATGAACGACGCTGGCCCGCCCGGCGCGTCCTCCAACGGCTTCAACGAGAACCTGTCGCTGTTCCAGACCGGCAAGTGCGGCATGTGGATCGATGCGACCGTGGCCGCGTCCTTCGTCACCAACCCGAAGGAATCGACGGTTGCCGACAAGGTCGGCTTCGCGCTCGCTCCGGACACCGGGCTCGGCAAGCGCGGCAACTGGCTCTGGGCCTGGAACCTCGCAATCCCCGCAGGCTCGCAGAAGGCCGCTTCAGCCGAGAAGTTCATCGCCTGGGCCACCAGCAAGGATTATCTGAAGCTGGTCGCCGACAAGGAAGGCTGGGCCAACGTACCTCCGGGCACGCGCACCTCGCTCTACGCAAACCCCGAGTACCAGAAGGCGGCGCCATTCGCGAAGATGACGCTCGACTCGATCAACGCGGCTGACCCGAAGAACCCGGCTGTAAAGCCCGTTCCCTATGTCGGCGTGCAGTTCGTGGCGATCCCGGAATTCCAGGGTCTCGGTACGGCGGTCGGCCAGCAGTTCTCGGCAGCGCTTGCCGGGCAGATGAGCGTCGACCAGGCGCTTGCCAGTGCCCAGCAGCTCACCGAGCGTGAGATGACCAAGGCCGGCTACATCAAATAGGGCTCCCAAGGGCCCGGGGTGCTGGCCGCAAATGGCCGGCGCCCCGGTAATTCTCCTTCGGGCCTGTGCCTGGAGGCAGGCGCGCGGCAAGCCCGCGCCTGGTCCAAGCTCTCGAAACCGCGTTGAATTCCATCATTGGGGGACGCCATGGCGACCTTGCACACCCGCTCCGCCGCGCGGCTGATGATCGCGCCCTCGGTGCTTTTGCTTCTGGCCTGGATGATCGTTCCCCTGGCCATGACGATCTACTTCTCGTTCCTGCGTTACAATCTTCTGATGCCGGGAATGGAAGAGTTCGCCGGCTTCTCGAACTACAAATACTTCCTGACCGATCCCGCCTTCTTCCAGGCGATCTTCAATACGCTCGCAATCGTGCTCGGCGTGCTCTTCATCACGGTCGTTGGCGGCATCGCGCTGGCGCTGCTGCTCGACCAGCCGATGTTCGGGCAGGGGATCGTGCGCATCCTGGTGATCGCACCCTTCCTGATCATGCCCACCGTGGCGGCCCTCGTCTGGAAGAACATGTTCATGAACCCGGTCAACGGGCTCTTTGCCTGGATCGCCAAGCTCTTCGGGCTGCAGCCCTTCGACTTCCTTGCCAATGCGCCGCTGCTGTCGGTGATCCTCATCGTCGCCTGGCAATGGCTGCCCTTTGCGACGCTGATCCTGTTGACGGCGCTGCAGTCGCTCGACGAGGAGCAGAAGGAAGCGGCGCAGATGGACGGCGCCGGCGCCTGGAGCCGTTTCATCTATCTGGTGCTGCCGCATCTTTCCCGCGCGATCACGGTCGTCATCCTCATCCAGACGATCTTCCTGCTCTCGGTCTTCGCCGAGATCCTGGTGACCACCAATGGCGGGCCGGGCACGCAGAGCACCAATCTGACATTCCTCGTCTATGCGCAGGCACTGCTGCAATTCGACGTGGGCGGCGCATCGGCCGGCGGCATCATCGCGGTCATCCTCGCCAACATCGTCGCATTCTTCCTGATGCGCATGATCGGCAAGACGCTGGAGGCTTGAGAACCATGGCACGCAACGTCTCCACCCAACGAAAGATCGTCATAACGGTCGTCGCCTGGACGATCGGCATCCTGATCTTCTTCCCGATCCTCTGGACGTTCCTGACGAGCTTCAAGACCGAGGCCGAAGCGATCGCTTCGCCGCCGTCACTGCTGTTCTTCGACTGGACGACGGAGAACTATCATGAGGTGCAGAGCCGCTCGAACTATTTCCTGCACTTCATGAACTCGGTCGTCGTCTCCTTCGGTTCGACGCTGATCGGCCTGGTCATCGCCATTCCGTCCGCCTGGGCGATGGCGTTCTCGCCGACCAAGCGCACCAAGGACGTGCTGATGTGGATGCTCTCCACCAAGATGATGCCGTCGGTCGGCGTGCTGGTGCCGATGTATCTGATGTTCCGCAACACGGGCCTGCTCGATACCCGCACCGGCCTGGTGATCGTGCTGACGCTGATCAACCTGCCGATCATCATCTGGATGCTCTACACCTATTTCAAGGAGATCCCCGGCGAGATTCTGGAGGCCGCCCGCATGGACGGCGCCTCGCTCTCCAAGGAGATCATCTACGTGCTCACGCCGATGGCGATTCCCGGCATCGCCTCGACGCTGCTGCTCAACATCATCCTCTCCTGGAACGAGGCGTTCTGGACGCTGAACCTCAGCGCCGCGAAAGCCGCGCCACTGACGGCCTTCATCGCCTCCTATTCGAGCCCCGAAGGCCTGTTCTACGCCAAGCTCTCGGCCGCCTCGACCATGGCGATCGCCCCCATCCTCATACTCGGCTGGTTTTCGCAGAAGCAGCTCGTACGCGGCCTCACCTTCGGCGCAGTCAAATAAGGGATACGACAATGGGAAGCATTACACTCAGCAAGGTTTCGAAGGTTTTCGGCGCCCATGCCGTCATCCCCTCGATCGACCTCGACATCAACAATGGCGAATTCGTCGTCTTCGTCGGACCGTCGGGTTGCGGAAAGTCGACGCTGCTCAGGCTGATCGCCGGCTTGGAAGACGTCAGTGACGGCGACATCGTCATCGACGGCAAAAACGCCACCGAACTGCCGCCGGCGCAGCGGGGTCTCTCGATGGTATTCCAGTCCTATGCGCTCTATCCCCATATGAGCGTGCGCTCGAACATCGCCTTTCCCCTGAAGATGGCGGGCGAGGACAAGGCCGTCATCGACAAGAAGGTGTCGGAGGCGGCCCGTGTGCTGAACCTCTCCGATTATCTCGACCGCAAGCCGCGCCAGCTTTCCGGCGGCCAGCGCCAGCGTGTCGCGATCGGCCGGGCGATCGTGCGCCAGCCGAAGGCCTTCCTGTTCGACGAGCCGCTGTCGAACCTCGATGCGGCGCTGCGCGTCAACATGCGGCTGGAAATCAGCCAGCTGCACCAGGACCTGAAGACGACGATGATCTACGTCACCCACGACCAGGTGGAGGCCATGACCATGGCCGACAAGATCGTGGTGCTGAATCGCGGCCGCATCGAGCAGGTCGGCTCGCCGCTCGAGCTTTACCACAGACCGGACAACCTGTTTGTCGCCGGCTTCATCGGCTCGCCGCGCATGAACTTCGTAGGCGGTGCCCCAGCTTCCGCCTATCAGGCGCACACGATGGGCGTCCGCCCCGAGCACCTGGCGCTCTCCAAGGACAGTGGCACCTGGCAGGGCACGGTCGGCGTCGCCGAACATCTCGGCTCCGACACCTTCCTCCATGTCAACGTCGACGGCATCGGCACGGTGACGGCGCGAGTCAGCGGTGATTTCGCCGTGACCCATGGCGATCGTGTGTTCCTGACGCCGGATCCGCAGCGCGTCCACAGATTCGACGACAAGGGCCTGGCAATCCGATGAGACGGCTCGAAGGAAAAAGCGCGCTGATCACCGGGTCTGCGCGGGGGATCGGCCGTGCCTTCGCCGAGGCCTATATCCGCGAAGGCGCCACGGTCGCGATCGCCGACATCAACATCGATCAGGCGCGGCAGACGGCCTCCGAGATCGGTGCGGGCGCCTATGCGGTCGAGATGGACGTGACGCAGCAGGCATCGATCGATGCAGCGATCGCGGCGGTCGTCAAGCACGCCGGCGGGCTCGACATCCTCGTCAACAATGCCGCGCTCTTCGATCTCGCGCCGATCGTCGAGATCACCCGCGAAAGCTATGACCGGCTGTTTTCGATCAACGTCGCCGGCACTTTGTTCACCCTGCAGGCGGCGGCAAAGCAGATGATCGCCCAGGGCCGGGGCGGCAAGATCATCAACATGGCGAGCCAGGCGGGACGCCGCGGCGAAGCGCTGGTCGCGATCTATTGCGCCACCAAGGCGGCGGTCATCAGCCTTACCCAGTCGGCCGGCCTCAACCTCATCAAGCATGGCATCAACGTCAACGCGATCGCGCCCGGCGTGGTCGACGGCGAGCACTGGGACGGCGTCGATGCGCTGTTTGCCAAATACGAGAACCGCCCGCTCGGCGAAAAGAAGAAACTGGTCGGCGCCGAGGTGCCCTTTGGCCGGATGGGAACGGCCGAGGACCTGACCGGAATGGCGATCTTCCTCGCCTCGGCGGAGAGCGACTACGTCGTTTCGCAGACCTATAACGTCGACGGCGGCAACTGGATGAGCTGAGCCTGTGCACGCAGGCAAGGCCTCGAAAGGATACGAGACCATGACGACCAAACTCTCACTTGCCGCCCTCGACACGATCAAGGCCAAGGCCGGCGTGCCGAACTACGACCGGTCGCAGCTGACGGCGGGTATCGTGCATTTCGGCGTCGGCAACTTCCACAGGGCGCACCAGGCCGTCTATCTCGATGACCTCTTCAATGCCGGACACGACCTGGACTGGGCCATCATCGGGGCCGGCGTGCTTGCCTCAGATGCAGCGATGCGCGCCAAGCTTGCGGCACAGGATTTCCTGACGACCGTCGTGGAGCAGGACAACAACCGCACCGGCGCCCATGTCACCGGCGCGATGATCGACTATCTCGAGCCCGGCGACGTCCAAGCGATCGTTGCGAAGCTCACCGATCCGGCGATCCGCATCGTGTCGCTGACGATCACCGAAGGCGGCTATTTCATCGATCCGGCCTCGGGCGTGTTCAACCCGACCCATCCGGCAATCGTTGCCGACGCGCAGAACCCGGCGGCCCCGAAGACGGTGTTCGGGCTGATCGTTGCCGGGATGAAAGCGCGCAGGGACAAGAACGTTCCGCCTTTCACAGTGATGTCTTGCGACAATATTCCGGGCAATGGCGAGGTCACGCACGCGGCGGTCGCCGGCCTCGCGCGGCTCTTCGACCCGGCCTTCGCCGATTGGATCGACGCCAATGTCGCTTTCCCGAACGGCATGGTGGACCGGATCACGCCGGCGACCGGCGCACGCGAGATCGGCATCGTCGCCGACGAGTACGGCATCGAGGATGCCTGGCCGGTGTTCTGCGAGGAATTCAAGCAATGGGTGCTGGAGGATCATTTCCCGCTCGGCCGCCCGGCGCTGGAGAAGGTGGGCGTCCAGTTCGTGCCTGACGTTGCGCCCTACGAGCACATGAAGATCCGCATCCTCAATGGCGGTCATGCGGCGATCGCCTATCCGGCCGCCTTGCTCGACATCCATTTCGTGCACGAGGCGATGGAGGAACCGCTGATCCGCGCCTTCCTTGCCAAGCTCGAACACGACGAGATCATTCCGGTCATTCCGCCGGTGCCGAACACCGATCTCGGCGACTATTACAAGCTGATCGAGACGCGCTTCTCCAATCCGAAGATCGGCGACACGATCCCCCGCCTGGCGCAGGACGGCTCCAACCGGCAGCCGAAATTCATCCTGCCTTCGACCGCCGATCGGCTGGCGCGCGGCGAGGACGTCGTCGGGCTGTCGCTGGTTTCGGCGCTCTGGTGCCGCTATTTTGCCGGCACGTCCGACAGCGGCAGGGCGATCGTCTTCAACGACCAGAGCGCCGACCGGCTGAACAAGGCGGCGCTGGCCGCCAAGGACGATCCGATGGCCTTCCTGGCGCTCGGCGATATCTTCGGCGATGTCGCGGGCTCCGATCTCTTCCGCCGCCGTTTCGCTCATGCATTGAAAACGCTCTGGGAAAAGGGTACGCGCGCTACGCTCCAGCTTTATCTGGACGAGAAGCTTACCGCATAATTCCTTGGATCGGATTCGATGCAAGGGCGAATTATGCGCCAATTCAAAGCGTTACGGCGGCCCTTGCGTAATGCGCGTCGCTGTAAGGGGTAGGGTGTTATGGCGGATGCGGCGTCCGGGCTGGTGATCTTCGATTGCGACGGGGTGCTCGTCGATAGCGAGCCGATCTCGCTGGAAGTGCTGGTGGACGTGCTCTCGGCCGCCGGCGTTTCGATGACCACCGAGGAGGCGACGGAACGCTTTCTCGGGCGCAGCCTGAAAAGCATGTCGGCGATCCTGCACGACGAATACGGGCTCGCCACCGACGACGCGTTCCTCGAGGGCATGCGCCTTCGTCTCTACGATCGCTTTCGTTCGGAACTGCAGCCGATTGCAGGCATTCGCGAAGCGGTCGAGGGCCTCGAAGGCGCGTGCTGCGTCGCCTCGTCCAGCCAGCCGGAACGCATCCGCCTGTCGCTGACCGTCACCGGCCTCATCGATCTCTTCGAGCCCAACATCTTCTCCGCTACCATGGTCAAACATGGCAAGCCGGCACCTGATCTCTTCCTGCATGCGAGCCGCGAAATGGGTTTCGCGCCCAAAGATTGCGTCGTCGTCGAGGACAGTCCGGCGGGCATCGAAGCGGCGAAGGCGGCGGGCATGCGGGTCTTCGCCTTTGCCGGCGGCAGCCACGCGCGCACCGACAAGCATCGGCAAAGTCTCTCCGACCTCAGCCCCGACGTGCTGTTTGACGACATGGGCGAATTGTTACAATTTGTCGGCCGATAGCAGGGACGGAACTACAGCGCCGCACGTCTTATCAGACGCGCAAACGTCGCTGTAGCATTTTGAAGTGCCGCATGTTTTTGTCCATAATCGGAGACGACTAAAGGAAACATGCAGGAGAGCGGGGTGAGGAGAATGTGTGCGGATTTCCGCCCGCATCCCGCTCGAACGAATGACAATCGATCACGGTTTTGATTTTGGGTCGATCCAACCGAAAATCACCGTGATCCAGGGGGCGGGGCATTCATTGATGCGTGAATTCGTCGTTGCGGTCGATGTCGGCACCGGCAGTGCGCGCGCCGGTATCTTTGACCGAAGGGGTACGCTGCTGGCGCGTGCCGACCTGCCGATCGCCATGAACCGGCCGGAAGAAAACCACGCCGAGCATGACTCCGAGGATATCTGGCGCGCCGTCTGCGGCGCGGTCAAGGCGGCCAAGGATAAGGCTGGCATCGCTGCGCAAGACATTGCGGCGATCGGTTTCGACGCCACTTGCTCATTGGTGGTGCGCGACCGGGACGGCAAGCCGCTTTCCGTCAACCGCAAGGGCGAGGCGCGCTGGGACACGATCGTGTGGCTCGACCATCGGGCGCTGGCAGAGGCTGACTTCTGCACGGCCACCGGTCACCCGGTGCTCGATTTTTCCGGCCGTGTCATGTCGCCGGAAATGGAAATGCCGAAGCTGATGTGGCTGAAGCGCAACCTGCCGGGACAGTGGAACAAGGCCGGCTTCTTCTTCGATCTCGCGGATTATCTCTCCTGGCGGGCGACGGGAAGCGCCGCACGCTCGCGCTGCACTTTGACGGCAAAATGGAACTATCTGGCGCATGAGAAGCGTGGCTGGCAGCCCGACTATCTCTCAAGGATCGGGCTCGAGGATCTTATCGAGCGCGGCGGTCTGCCCGAGGAAAGCCTGCCGATCGGAAGCTCGGTCGGCCATTTGAGTGCAGCGGCGGCGGCCGAGCTCGGACTGGACGAAGGCTGCCAGGTGGCGCCGGGTCTGATCGACGCCTATGCCGGTGCGCTCGGCGTCGTTGGCGGGTTCATCGGTGCGCCGGAGAAGCTCGAAAGGCAACTGGCGCTGATTGCCGGCACGTCGAGCTGCATCGTCGCCTTCTCCAAGGACATGAAGCCCGGCTTCGGCATGTGGGGCCCCTATTACGAAGCGGTTCTTCCCGGCGCCTGGCTGATCGAAGGCGGGCAGTCGGCGACCGGTGCGCTGCTCGACCATATCGTGCGGCTGCACGGCGGCGGTCTCGAGCCGACCGCCGAGACGCATGGCCGGATCATCGCCCGGGTGCAGGAACTGCGGGCGGAGCAGGGGACCGCTTTTGCCGATCGCCTGCATGTGCTTCCCGACTTCCATGGCAACCGCTCGCCGCTTGCCGATCCGCACGGGCTCGGCGTTATCAGTGGCTTGCCGCTCGATTCCTCCTTCGATGCGCTCTGCCGGCTTTATTGGCGCACCTGTGTCGCGATCGCGCTCGGCATTCGCCACATCCTCGAGATGATGCGCGAGGTCGGCTATCAGCTCGACACGCTGCACGTTACCGGCGGCCACGTGCGCAACGCACTTCTGATGGAGCTCTATTGCGATGTGACCGGCTGCCGCGTGGTGGCGCCACAGGCGCCGGACGCGGTGCTGCTCGGTACGGCGATGGCGGCGGCGGTTGCCGGCGGCATTCACCAGGACCTCGCAGCCGCGGGCATGGCAATGGCGTCGGACGGACATGAGCGCCTGCCGGATGCAAGCGTTCGTGCCACCTATGATCGCGATTACCGTCGGTTCCTGGCGCTCTACCGTCACCGTGACGAACTCGACAAGATGCTATGAATTGGTAGGCGAAAACAGCCATTGCAAGCGCATGGAACCTTTTGCCGCGTCGCGCATTTTGCTTGCGACCGGACGGTGGCGCGCATAGCCCCCAATGCCGCGCCGGAGGCAGACCGCCGGCCTACAACTCACACTCCCCGAGTGAGTTGCACATACCAGCCAGTGCCTTCCCTCGGCACTGGCTGTCGTGTGTTTGGGGGTAATCGAAAAACGGCTGTCCACCCAAGTACGCTGCGCCGATGCTGCCAGCAGAGTCGGGTGCGTGCGGGCGCCGCTGCCAGGGTCGATTGCGGGAAAATTTGAGATGTTGTCTCGAAGGGTACCGTCCAGCAAAGGTGGTCATTTCGCCGTTTCGGAAACGGCGAAATGACCCGTTGCTCAGGCCGCCGCCTTGGTCGATTCGTTGAAGAACAGCGCTTGGCTGATCAGTGCCTTGACCATGTCCGGGTTGAACGGCTTGGTGACGAGGAAGGTCGGTTCCGGCCGTTCGCCGGTCAGGAGCCGTTCCGGGAAGGCGGTGATGAAGATCACCGGAATGGCGCTTGTCTTCAGGATGTCGTTGACGGCGTCGATACCCGAGCTGCCGTCGGCGAGCTGGATGTCGGCAAGCACCATGCTTGGCCGGGTCTGCTTGTAGAGGGCAATCGCTTCGTCGCGGGTCCGGGCGATGCCGGTGACGCGATGGCCGAGGCTCTCGACCATCTGCTCGATGTCGATGGCGATCAGCGGTTCGTCCTCGATGATCATGATATCGGTTGCGACCTGACGCGAGATTTCCTGCGAGGCGCGGTCGAGCAGGCCGCCGACCTTTTCGGTGGAGACGTCGAGGACTTCGGCGGCTTCCTCGGGACGGAAACCTTCGACCGAGACCAGCAGGAAGGCCTGGCGGGCTAGGGGCGAGACCGTCGCGAGATTGATCGACGCGCGCTGTTCCCAGGCGAAAGGCGAGATCGGCTCCGGCACAAGGACGGATGAGGAGCCGAAAAGTGAGGTGAAGAGTCTGAACAGGCCGACGCGGTCATTGCTTGCTTCCGGGAAAATCGACGTGTCGGCGATCAGCGCTTCGAGAACGGCAGCGACATAGGCGTCGCCGGATGTCTGCGAGCCGGTCAGCGCGCGTGAGTACCGGCGCAGATACGGCAGAAGCGGTGCGATCCGCGTGGACAATGTCATAGGGGGAACTCCCTCGAATATCTTTCTACGGTGACGTTGCGAGAACGCCGGACGTAAAAAAAGGTTCCCCAAGGGAACATTTCAATTTTCTGCCGCGTTATCGCGGCTATGGACACTCGAAGGCGACAGTTTGACAATGAAATATAAAACAGGGGCAGGGCGGACTACCGGCACGACCTTATGGACAGAAGACCCAAACGCGCAAATCGCAGCAAAGCTGAAAGCGCTTTATCAGTCCGTGCAGGAAGAGGCGATACCCGCGCGTTTTCTCGATCTTCTGGAAAAACTCGACGCGGCCGAGCAGCGGTCGGCACTGCAGGGCAGGGAGTAAGTGCCAGAATGTCGTCCGAAAAGAATGATTTCAAGCGAGAGATGCTTGCCGCGCTGCCGAGCTTGCGCGCCTTCGCGATGTCGTTGATCGGTCGCCACGACCGTGCCGACGACCTCGTCCAGGACACGATCATGAAGGCCTGGGCGAAGCAGGACCATTTCGAGATGGGCACCAATATGAAAGCCTGGCTCTTCACGATCCTGCGCAACGAGCTCTACAGCCAGATGCGCAAGCGCGGGCGCGAGGTGCAGGACACCGACGGGCACTTCACCGAGTCGCTGGCCCATCACCCGGAGCAATACGGGTCCCTCGACCTGCAGGATTTCCGGCGTGCGCTCGATATGCTGCCGCCGGACCAGCGCGAAGCGATCATCCTGGTCGGCGCTTCCGGCTTCTCCTACGAAGAGGCGGCGACGATCTGCGGCTGCGCTCTCGGCACGATCAAGAGCCGGGTGAACCGTGCGCGCCAGCGGCTGCAGGACATCCTGCAGGTGAAGGGTGAAAACGACTACGGGCCGGACGAAACCTCGGCTCCGATCACGTCGCGCGCCTTCGTCTCCTGAGGGAAGAATTTCCGGCCGGATACCGTTGCAAAAGTGGCGGTGTCCTGCTTTCACTGACGGCTGGGGCCCGAGGGGATAGGCGGTGACGGCCGACATCGACTGACGAAGGTGCAGTCGTGACGATATTGGGTCGAGACGCTCCAAACCGAGCGGAATGCGGTTGACCCCGGCGGCTTCCTCATCTCGTTCAGATTGAGAATTGAGACCGTATGCACGTGAGGACAGAGAAAACGGATCCGTCTGTGACGAGGCTGCTCGACGCGCCCGAGCGTCTTGGCGTCCTGCACGCGACCGTGCCTGACATGGCCGTTCCGGACCGGGATTTCGACGGGATCGCCGAAATCGCTGCCGGGCTTTTCGACGCTCAGGTCGCACTGGTGACACTGATCGACCGCCAATGGCAGTGGTTCAAGGCAGCCGTCGGTACCGATGAGACCCGTGCCCCGGCCGAAGACGCATTTTGTACGCATGTAGCCGCTGCGGCCGATGCAAGCCTCGTCGTCCTCGACGCCTCGGTCGATCCGCGGTTCGCACGCCATCGGCAGGTCAAGGGGCCGCCATTTGTGCGCTTCTATGCCGGCGCGCCGATCATGCTGGAAGGGCAGGCGGTGGGCACGGTTTGCGTGTTCGACGACAAGCCGCGCACTGAGGTATCGCAATCGCTCATCCACCAATTGTGCCGACTTGCCGCGCTCGCAGCCTCGCTTTTCAAGGTCAAGGACGAGGCCCGTCGACGCGCGCTGAAGGAGGCGGCCTTGTCGCGCGAGGAGCAGCGGCACGCGATGGCGCTCGAAGCGGCCAACATCGGTAGCTGGCTTTGGGATATCCGCTCGGGTGCGATCGCCGGCAACAGCGCCTTGAAACGCATGTTCGGACTTTCGGCCGACAGTTCGGTTGGCGCCCGCGACATCTTCGGCGCGATCCACGTCGACGATCGCGGCGCGACTTTCGCCAAGCTCCGCCAGGCGATGAAGGCCGACGACGAATATGACGGCATGTTCCGTATCGGCGACACGGGGCGCTGGCTGCTCGGCCGCGGCCGCGTGCACGACCGGGACGGCAAGGGCAATCCGCTGACATTCATCGGCGTGACGATCGATGTCACCGACCAGCAGGCTTCGGCGCAGCGCACCCGGCTCCTGCTGAAGGAGCTCAATCACCGGGTCAAGAACACGCTCGCCATGCTGCAATCGCTTGCGCGCCAGACGCTTCGCCAGACGAGCGACCCGGCCGAGTTCATGACCGCGTTTGCCGGTCGCTTGCAGGCGATCTCCGAGGCGCATGGTCTGCTGTCCGATCACGAGTGGGGCACGATCCGGCTTGCCGACCTGATCGCCAAGCAACTGCTGCCGCATGTGAGCGCCTATGCGGACCAGATCGAACTGCATAAGGACGAAGTGTCGCTCGGTCCCGACCAGGCCGTCGGCTTGGGGCTGGTGCTGCACGAGCTTGCAACCAACGCCGTGAAATACGGATCGCTTTCGGTGCCGAAAGGCAAGGTTGTGTTGACGGCGCGAAACGTCGTCGAAGACGGCGACACCGTCCTTCATCTTACGTGGAGCGAAGTTGGCGGGCCGCCGGTGCGCGAGCCGAAGCGGCGCGGCTTCGGCTCCATCCTGATCGAGCGCAGCCTCGACAAGGTGCTGGGGAGTTCGGTGAAGGTCGAATATCTCCCAGCCGGTGTGACGGCGCTTATCCGGTTGCCGCTCTGACGGGACCGCACCCGCCCATCAATCGTCGTGTTTGCGTCCGCGTCGCTTGCCGGTCCCCAAGAGAGCGCCGACCGCGAGAGCCATGGCAACGGCAAGAAGCGGCTGTTTGCGCAGGATGCCGGCTGCTGCGAGCAGCGTCAGATTGGTTTGCATCTGCGTGCGGCGGCGGCGTTCTTCCTGAAGCCGGCGGTCTCGGTTCTGCAGGGCGATGAGGATGGCTATAAACACCAGGGCTGTGGCGACCAGTGCCCCGGCGATTGCCGCTGCGGCCGCGACAGGGGAGTAGCGAACACTAAGAAACAGAAAGGCGGCGGCGAGGGCGAAGACATAGGCGGTGAGGAGCAACAGCCCTATGACGCTCCATAGGGCTGCATTGCGCTTCACGCGAGCGGCAGTGGCGCCGATGTCGGCGGCCAAAAGGCTGGCGAGGGCGGCCGTCAATGGTCCCATGCGTTACTCCCGTCGTGCTCGACTCTCAGAGGTTTGGAGGCGAAATACCGGCGGAAAAGCTCCATGCCTTTCCTCATCTCGGCCGGAACTGCGAGCCATTGCGCGCCGGTCCAGCTTGACGGATCGCAAGTCAGCGACGAAGCAGCGCCGCCACGGCGAGCCCGATCAGGGCGGCCGCGCCGAGCGTGGCGACGGGATGCTCGCGAACCGCGTGGCGGACCTGCTTTTCCGTGCCGGCATAGCGGTCGCGAAGCTCGGCCAGCAGGTCTTCGCCGCTTGCCAGCAATTCGCTGATGCCGGCTTCCGCCTGTTCACGGGCATCCTGCACTTTGCCGCGCGCCTGCTTCGAGGCGGCCGATCCGCGATCGGCTAGCAAGGCGACAAGCGTTGCCACATCGCTCCGCAGCTCGCCCAGTTGTTCCTCAATGGAGAGATCGGCGAGCTTGCCATTGCTTTTTGTCGATCGCGATCCCGAACCGGAGAAGAGGCCTGGCGCCATGACGGATACTCCCTTTCACGCATGCGCCGGCCGCAAGCGGTCGGCGCTGTCTGACGGAACCGGCGGGCACAACTAGAGGCCCTTTCCGGCGCTTCGGGAGAACAACGCACAAGTGCAGAAATTGTTTCGTGAAAACTTGACCTTGGCCAGTCAAGCGAATTGCGGCGACAAGGGCTGTTTCACCCGCGACGCCCCAAGGGTCGGTCAGAGCGATGCTGTCTGCGGCAGGACGAAGGGCACGTGCGGTGCCGGTGCGACACCCACCTGCATGCGGCAGCCGAAAACGGCTTCCATCGTCTCGTCGGTCAGAACCTCGCGGGGGGCACCACTGGCGCGGACCTTGCCGGTCTTCATCATCACCATATGGTCCGCGAACATAGCCGTGAGATTGAGGTCATGCATCACGGCGACGACCCCACCGCCGCGTTCGCAGAACTTGCGGGCGAGCTGCATGATCCCGAGCTGATGACGGATATCGAGGCTCGACACGGGTTCGTCGAGAAGCAGGTAGCGCGGCTCGCCGTCGATTACCGGATCGGTGATCTGGCAGAGGACGCGGGCAAGCTGCACGCGCTGCTGCTCGCCGCCCGACAGTTCCTGGTAGAAACGTCCGGCAAAGCCCGCGAGATCCACCGCTTCCAGCGCCTCGGCCGTGACCCGGTCGTGCGCGGCGGAGTCCGCATTGGCACCGGCGGCAAGGCCCAACCTCACGACCTCGCGCACGGTGAAGGGGAAGGAGATGACCACCGACTGGGGCAGAACACCGCGCATCAGTGCGAGTTCCCACGGCTTCAGCCCGCTGAGGTCGCGGCCATTGATGCGGATCGCTCCGCTCGACGGCGAAAGCTCGCCGGAGATCGCCTTCAGCGTCGTGGTCTTGCCGGAGCCGTTCGGTCCGACGATGGCGGTCAATGCGCCCGGCAAAGCCTCGAGGGATACGCCGTGGATGACAGGTCGCCCGCCGAGTCGGACGGAGAGATTGGAGACGTTGATCATGGTTTCCTTCAGAGTCCCATGTTCGAACGGCCGCGCAGCAGGATCCAGAGGAAGAACGGCGCGCCGATAAAGGCGGTGACGATGCCGATCGGCAGTTCCGCCGGAGATACGATGGTGCGGGCGATCATGTCGGCGAGGATCAACAGCGTACCGCCGAACAGCGCCGAGGCGGGCAGCAGGTAGCGATGGTCGGGGCCGATGACGAGGCGCAGCAGGTGCGGAACGACGATGCCGACGAAGCCGATGCCGCCGCTGACGGCAACGGATGCGCCGGTGGCCGCGGCGACGCTGACGATCGCGATGTTCTTCAGCCGCTGCACGGGAATGCCCATATGAAAGGCCGCCGCTTCGCCGAGGGTGATGGCATTCAGTCCACGTGCCAGGAATGGGGTCACCGCGAGCGACGCGAGGATGATCGGCGCTGCCGCCAGGATCTTCGTCCAGTTGGCGCCTGCGAGCGAACCGAGCCCCCAGAAGGTGAGGTCACGCAGTTGCTTGTCGTCGGCCCTGAAGACGAGAACGCCGGTGATCGCGCCGGTCAGCGCGCCGAGCGCGATACCGGCAAGCAGCAGCGTGGCGATCGACGTCTGGCCGCCGCGGGTGGCGATACGGTAGAGCAGCAGGGTCGTGGCGAGGCCGCCGACGAAGGCTGCGACCGGCAGCGCATAGAAACCGAACAGCGCGAAAAGCGGCCCGAAGGCGGCGGTTCCGAGCACGATCAGCAGCACGGCGCCGAGGCTCGCGCCCGAGGAGACGCCGACGAGGCCGGGATCTGCCAGGGGGTTGCGGAAAAGACCCTGCATGACGACGCCGGAAACGGCGAGCGAAGCGCCGACGAGCAGGCCGAGCACGGCGCGCGGCAGGCGGATATCGAGGATAATGATGCGGTCGCGGATGCTTAAGCCCTGATCGGCCTCACCGATCAACCAGCGCCAGACATTGGCGAGCGACGCATCGGCAGCACCAGTCATGATCGAGCCGACGAAGGTCGCGACGGCAAACGCGATCAAGGCGGCGATGACGAGACGCGCCAGCCGCGAGCGGTTGCCCGCGCGCCATTCATTGCGGATATCGGCGGCGAAACCGGTCAGGCGCATGCCGCGGTCCGCCGCCTCACTGCGCGGCATTGGCCTTCTTCCCGTAAATGGCGGCATTCAGTTCGCGCACGGCGCTTGCCGTACGTGGGCCGAAGCCGAGCAGGTGCAGGCCGTCCATGCGGATCAGCGCCTTGTTCTTGGCGGCAGGCGTAAGGCTGAGCGCCGGCAGGGCGAAGAGTTCGTCCGCCTTGGCGGAATGTTCGCCGCCACGGTCCATCATCAGGACGACATCGGGTTTGGCCTCGATGATGGCCTCGTCGGTCAGCGCCTTGTAGCCGGGGAAAGTTCCGACCGCGTTTACGGCGCCCGCGAGCTCGATGATGCCGTTGGCCGCGGTGCCCTGTCCCGAGGCCATGATCTTTCCGCCCTGCGTGCTCAGGATGAAGAGCACGCGCTTGCGTTCGGCTACCGGACGGGCGACACTCTCGGCGACTGCCGCATCGAGATCGGCTTCCACGCTCTTTGCCAGGGTTTCGGCCTTTTCCTCGACGCCGAGGAAAGTGCCGACGGTGCGGATCTTCGCGGGGATGCCGGCCTTGTCGAAGGTCTCAGGCACGCTGGTGAAGGCGATGTTCGCCTCCTTCAGCACCGCCAGCGCTTCTGGCGGGCCGCTGCCTTCGATGGCGATGATGGCGCTCGGGTTGGCGGCGATGATGCCTTCCGGTGCGAGCTGGCGCATGTAGCCGACATCCGGCAGCGCCTTTGCCGCTTCGGGATAGGTGCTCGTGGAATCGCGGCCGACGAGGCGGCCTTCCTCGCCGAGCGCATAGATGATCTCGGTGATCGCTCCGCCGACCGAAACGACGCGCGAGACGTCGGCCTTCTGTATCTCCTCGGCCATCGCCGGCCGGATGAAGGAGGGCGCACCGGGTGCCACCGCCGGCAGCAGGAAGGGCGCCGAAACGGCAAAGGCGGCAAGCGCCAGTTCCCGGCGGCGAAGGCGACGGAAGTCGAGACCGTTGATCATCGAAGTGTTCCTTATCCTGTCCTCAGGCGGCGACGGTCGTGTCGAGACGCGGCAGGCCCTCGGCGATCGCGCGCCATTCCGGACGTTCCGCGAGGCCCTCTTTCCGCTTGCCGAAGAACTGGATGATCATCTCGCCCTTGGCGTCGAGCGCCTCGATCGAAGTGACGTGGCCGTCGGCCGTCGGCTTGCGCACGGCCCAGAGTTCGGCGATGTGGTCGGTGCGCAGGTGCAGGTGGAAGGTCGGGTCCATGACGTTGAGCCAGGGGCCCATCGGCGCGATCCTGGCGATCGGGCCGGAATGGATCTGGATCATGCCGCGGTTGCCGACGAAGCACATGATCGGCAGTTCGATCTCGGCGCTGGAACGCATCATGGTTTCGATGCTGGACGGGTCGAGCTGCCAGGCGAAATCTTCGCCGATGTTGCTGAGCGCCTGGCGGCGGCCGATCTTCAGCTTGCGCAGCATGCCATGGAACTGATGGGTGTCCGTCATTTTCGTCCAGCGGTCGCGCAGCTCGGCAACATCGACGACGGTCTCAGGCCTGTCGTCAGCGGCGGGCACGCTGGCGTCGGCGGCGAATTCCTGCGTCTGGTCGTCAAGGCGGAAATCCGCGACGATCTTGTCATAGGCCGCCACATTCGATTCCGGGCGCAGGTGCACCTTGTGTACGGCGTTGCCCCACTTGTCGAAGAACTGCAGGCTCTTGCGGGTTTCACCCTGGTTGTCGGTCTTCGTCACGGCGAAGGCGTGCGCCCAGGCGCTCGGGAAAACCCGGAGGTCGATCTCACCGCCGAGCACGATGCTTGCCATCTCACCTGTGGTGATCTTTTCGTAGACGCCGATCTTTTCGTGGACCGCGCTTTCGTTGCGGGTCAGGGCCATGACTTCGCCGAGTTCCTCGACGCGCGACAGGAAACGGTTGGCATCGGCATCGATACGCACGGCAGTCAGCCCGCATTCGGCAGCGACGAGAGCGGCTTCGGAAACACCGAGCTGGGCTGCGACATCACGCTCGCGCATCTTCGGGTTCTCGGCGCGGTAGGCGCGGATTTCGGAAGGAGTGGGACGGAGGCTCTCGGTCATTTTCATCTGCCTATTTGTTCAGGATCAGTTTGCCTTGGCGGGTGATCTTCATGCGGTAGATCGCGCCGTCGTGGGAAATGAGGATCTCGTTTTCGCTGCCGAAAAGTTCGCGACTTTCAATTATCCGTTGCGCGCGCCCGGCCTGGATCGGCGGCTCGGATGGGCGTGCAAGGTCATTGTCGTTGGTCACTGGGTTGGCCGTTTCGAGAGGGCAGGCCGCGCTGTTTTTCCAGCATTTCCTGCCGTGCAATTCGTTTACTATCTTGACTTCATTACTCATATTTATTTATGGACGCAATACCGGACTTAAAAACTCAAGTTATTTATTGCCGGCTTGTGGACAAGGGCGTGCGGGCCTCGTTCGGTGGCTCGCTGCAACCCTCTGGAGTGATGTCGTTATGCAGTTTTCCAGCCTTCCGATTGCTTCCGTTGCTCTTGCGACCCTTATCGCGGGGACCAGTGTCAACGCCCAGGAGGCTGTGCCCGCCGGCGGGCTGACGATCGAGTTGAACGATGTCGCGCCGTCGCAGAAGGGCTGCAAGCTCACTTTCGTTGCTGGCAACGCCTTGGCGCAGTCGCTGAGCAAGGTGTCTTTCGAGTTCGTGATCTTCAACCAGAAGGGTCTCGTCGAGCGCATGGCCGTCCTCGACTTCCGCGATCTGCCCGCCGGCAAGACCAAGGTTCGCCAGTTTGATCTGCCCGGCACCAATTGCGATGCGGTGAAGAGCCTGCTGATCAACGATGCGCCGGCCTGTGTCGGCGACGGCGTGCAGCCGGGCGCCTGCATGAGCGGAATCAAGACCGGCTCGAAATCCGCGGTGGAACTCAAGGGCTGAGCGAACAGGGCTGATTGAGACCGCTCCTTAAAGGGCGTGGGTTTGCGCCACCCGGTGCGGCGAAGGTAAGGCAGTAATGAAGCGTATCGTCATTTGGGCGGGGGCCGCCATCATCTCGCTTGCAACGCATGGCGTTGTTCTTGCCACCCTGTTCGCATCTTCGCCGCCGAAGGACGAATCGACGCTCATGATCGGCGGTACGGCGACGGAAGTTGCCGTTCTCGGCGACGCGTTCTCTGAAACGCTGCAGGCGGGCGATCCCTCCGAGATCGTCGAGCCGATTGATGATGTCCCTGACGAGGTGAAGCCGGAGGAGCTTGCGCCGGTCGAGGAGCAGACTTCAACCACACCGGAAATCGCCGCGGACGAACCGCACGATCTGACAGCGACCGAGGCCGACGTCATCCTGCCGGCCGAAGAGATGCCGACCCCTGCGGTTGCCGAAGCTGTGGTCACCGCAAGCGTCGCGCCGGTCGAATCCGTCGTGCCGGAAGTAAAGCCCGAGATCGTAGAGCCGAAGAAGGAGCAGGTGGACAAACCTGAACCGAAGAAGGAACCGGTCAAGAAAAAGAAGGTCACCCGCAAGAAGGCTGGCGACAAGGGTGAGCAGAAACAGACCCAGGTCAAAGGCCAGGCGGACGGCGATATCAATGGTGCTTCCACGGCCGCCACCGGTCAGGGACGGGCAGCGTCGGTGACCGGTAACGCGGGAGAGGAAAACTACAAGGGCAAGGTTCGCTCAAAGGTCCAGCGCGCTTTCCTCAGGAAGACCCGCGGGATCCGCAGTGGCGAAGGCGATACCGCGACGGTTACGTTCGTCGTCGCCGCGAATGGAGGCTTGGCAGGGGTCAATCTCGTTCGCAGCTCCGGATCAGACCGTCTCGACAAGGCGGCCTTGGATTCGGTTCGCAGCGCAGCACCTTTCGCGGCCATCCCGGCCGGTTCCGGCAAGAGCAGTTGGACCTTTACCGTCCCGATGTCCGTAAACTGACGGGCGGACGCGCCGCTTTCCGGCCAGCGAGCGAAGAGCTGATTTTTTCTCGAAAATATGATTATAAAACTCATGTTTATACTTTACTCGGATTATCAAGTTTAATAGGTTGCGTTCGTCACGCAGCCGAAGGGCGTGTGTCGAGATGATGTCCCGATGCGACCGGCTGCCCGTGAAGGCCCTTGTCGCGCGATCAGGCGGAGAGGATTGCATGCGCGGCAAGCGTCACCAGAATGCGGCGAAGAATGGCAAGGGTCGTTCGGGTTCGGAAGCGACCGAGGCACGCCAGGAGGCCGGCAAGGCAACGCTTGAAGGACGCAGTTTCCTCTATGTCGGCGGCCGCGATTGTCAGGTGGCGCATCTGCGCGAAATCGCCAGCGCCTTTGGCGCCGAGCTGCTGCATCACGATGGCGGCCTGCGTGAGGCCGTCTCGCGGATCGACCGGGTGCTGCCGTCCGTCGACTGCGTCTTCTGCCCGATCGACTGCATCAGCCATGACGCATGTCTTCGCGTGAAGACCGGCTGCAAGAAGTGGGGCAAGGCCTTCGTACCGCTGCGCAACGGCTCGAAATCGAGCCTGGAGCGCGCGCTTCAGGACCTGACCACCAGCCGCGACGAGCGCTGATCCCCCAAGCAAGACGAGAGTTTGCAATGAACGAAGAACGTCCTGACCTCGCCATGATGCTCGGTCTGCACAAGCTGGCGGTACAGAATGGCGATGGCCTGGTGCCGGAGCTCTACGAGATCCTGACCCGCCGCGCGCGCATGCTGGAAGACACCACCAACGTCGCGGAGTTCCCAAGCTGGCAGGCGCGACCGCCGGTTCGCGATCCTCTCGGCCTTGCGGAGCCGAAAGAAGGAACTATCCTCGCCTTTCCGCGCGCGGCCAATGATGCCGGCCGCAAGAAAGAAAGTGCCTGAGAGCAAGTCCAGGAAAAGTGCGAAGCGGTTTTCCGCCCGGGATTGCGTAGGCTAAGGAAGCAAGTCCAGGAAAAGTGCGAAGCGGTTTTCCGTCCGGAATTGCGTAGACTAAGGAAGCAAGTCCAGGAAAAGTGCGAAGCGGTTTTCCGTCCGGGATTGCGCCGTTTCAAAGAGCCGGATTGTTTCGCAGTTTGGCGAAAGGACCTACGGAGACCAAGATGTACGTTGCCATGAACCGTTTTCGTATCGCCATCGGCCAGGAAGAGGCTTTCGAGGCCGTGTGGAAGGGCCGCGATTCCAGTCTTTCTGAAATGCCGGGCTTCGTTTCCTTCCATCTGCTTCGTGGCGGCAGCGTGCCGGAAGAGGGCTATACGCTCTTCGTCTCGAACTCGGTCTGGAAGGACAGGGATTCGTTCTTGGCCTGGACGAAATCGGAAAACTTCCGGGCCGCGCACCGGAGTGCCGGCGACAACAAGGCGATGTATCTCGGTCCGCCGAAGTTCGAAGGTTTCACCGCCGTCGAAGGTGCCTGATCCGCGCCGTGTGGGCTTGGGCATAGTCCCTGATATTGCCTGTCATTCGCCTCCTGGGATGGACCCATCCGGGAGGCGAATTGTTTCTAGGCTAGGCCTTTCGCGGCAGGAAGGCGCCGAGCGAGACGGCGAGCCAGCCCGCCATGATCGTCGTGCCGCCGAGCGGCGCCGACATCGGGAACAGGCCGTGGCCGGAAGCATGGCGCATGGCGAGATCCGCCGAGAACAGCGCCGTTCCCACGGCGATCAGCAAGGCCGCAGCAGGGGCCGTGCGAAAGCTTGGCCAGGCTGCGTAGAGCGCGACCAGTGCAGGCGCGTGCGCCAGGCACATCGCGGAAATGCCGGCGAGCAATCTCGGATCGTCGCCATGCGAGGCCGCGGCCGCGCTGACAACGCCGGTCAGACCCATCAAACCGGCAACAAAAAGCGTCGTTGCGCGAAATCCGCTCTGCGACATGTCACGTCATTCCTTGTTCTGCATATGAAGGGCGAGGCGGGTGATCGGCTCGAGAATGATCTGCCTGAGCTGCGGATGGGCGATCGTTTCCTCAAGCGCGCGGGTGAAACAGAGCAGCCATTCGTCCCGTTCCTCCGGGCCGATTTCGGCGACGAAATGGCGACGGCGCAGCATCGGGTGTCCGCGCTTCTCGACATAGATTGGCGGTCCGCCAAGCCAGCCGGTCAGGTACTCGTAGAATTTCTCCTCGCTGCCCGAAAGGTCGGGCGGATGCACGGCGCGGCATCGTGCCGCTTCGGGCAGCGTGTCCATCAACTCATAGAAGCGGCGCGTCAGCGCACGAACCGTCGGGTCGCCTCCGATCGCTTCATAGAGGGTGGTGGTTTCCGTTTCCGCCATGCTCGCATCCTTCGTTCCTTCGGTCCTAGCGCGCGGCATCCGGTCCGACAACGGTTTTCCTGGCAACGGCTTTGCGGCGTTTCATCGCGGCCGGCCCGTGTCCCTTATGTCCGTCCGCGCCCGGGTCTCATCGAGTCCGTCTTTGATTGAGGCTGTCAAAGACGGTTCTCACGCATCCTCGGGTGGCGGCGCTGTGGATTCCCGCAGGATCAGTTCGACCGGCCAGAGTTCGTGAACCTCTTCGGTCGGCCTGCCTGAGAGAAGCTGCAGCACGAGGTCGGCCGAGCGTGCGCCGGCAGCGCGCATCGAAGACCGTGTCGCCGAGAGCGACGGCACCATGTTTTCCGCGGTCAGGTAGGGAAAGACGTCGTCATGGGCGATCACCGAAACCTCGCGGCCGATCTCCAGACCCATGGACCGGGCCGCTCTGTAGATGCCGAGGGCGGTCATCATCGAGCCGGCGACGAAGGCGGTTGGGCGCGGCGCCTGCTCCAGGAAGGAGCGTGCGAAGCGGAAGCCCAGTTCATCGGTGAAGTTGCCGTGGGCGACGAGACGCGGATCAAACGGAATGCCGCGTGCCTGCAGTGCGTCGCGGTAGCCCTTGTCGCGGTGGAGCGAGAAGGTGCGTCCTTTCCGTCCGTTGATCATGGCGATGCGGCGATGGCCGAGATCGATCAGATGCGAGGTCGCCCGCCGGATCGCGCCTTCGTTGTCGATGTCGAGCCAGGCATGCGGCACGTCGATATCGGATCGACCGTGGACGAGGAAGGGCATGCCGAGCTTGTGGAGGAGTGCTATGCGTTCGTCGTTCGGTTCGGGCGAATGCACGATCACGGCATCGACACGGCCGCTGACGGCGAGCCGGCTATAGAGTTGGATTTCGCCCTTGGGATCCTTGTCGTCCATCGGGCTGACGAGGATGTCGATGTCCTCCGTGCCGAGCCGCTCGGCCAGTCCGCCCATGAACTCGGAGAAGTGAAATTCACCCGCTCGTCCCATGACGACGCCGATGGCGCCGGCGCGACCGGTGGCGAGCCTCACGGCATTGATGTTCGGACGATAGCCAAGGCGCGATGCCTCTTCGGCCACGCGTTTGCGTGTCTTTTCGCTGACCTCTGGGTAACCGCTCAGCGCCCGGCTGACGGTGGTTGGCGAAAGGCCCAGTTGCTGTGCGAACTCCCTCAGTTTCATTCGGTATGCGTTTCCTCAGCCTGACCCCGGTCCCAGAAATATACACCTTCCCCGCCGGTAACAATCAGTTTGTCGGGCCCGTCCCCTGCCTTGCATCCGAAGGGAGTTGTACCAAACCGTTTTAAATTGCTGCATCTCCCCTTGGATTTTATGGGTCGCCGCGCCTTGTGCACGAATTTCGGTCTCTTTTTGTAAGTAATTGAAAATAAATATCTATGCCTTATAAATTCACCGCCGCTCGACTTTTTCAGACGCATGGATTGACAGTTTTTCCGTCTTCTGCCAACTTTTTCCGATCCAAACCGCTTTCGATTTTGCTGAGGAGCGTTCGGGCGGTGGAGGGGAACAGGAGGAGTCGACCATCATGAGAACCATGCTCAATGCCCTGAGTTTTTGCGCCGCGATCGTTGCAGCCGGGACGGCCAGCGCCGCCGAGCTTTCGCTCGCCGCCAACACGACCGGCAAGAACGTCAATTTCATCCGCGAGCAACTCGACATCTTCGAGAAGCAGACGGGACACAAGGTGAGCCTAGTCACCATGCCGCCGTCGAGCAGCGAGCAGTTCAGCCAGTACCGGCTGTGGCTTGCCGCCGGAAACAAGGATGTCGACGTCTACCAGACCGATGTCGTCTGGGCGCCGCAGTTGGCCGACCAGTTCATCGATCTGACGGAAGCAACCAAGGACGTCGTCGGTCAGCACTTCCCGTCGATCATTGCCTCGCAGACGGTCAACGGTCGTCTCGTGGCCCTGCCGGCCTTCACCGATGCGCCGGCGCTGTATTATCGCAAGGACCTCCTGGAAAAGTACGGCAAGGCGCCGCCGAAGACCTGGGACGAGCTGGCGGCGACCGCCAAGGAAATCCAGGAGAAGGAGCGTGCCGCTGGCCAGGGTGATCTTTGGGGCTACGTCTTCCAGGGCAACGCCTATGAAGGGCTGACCTGCAACGCGCTCGAATGGATCAAGTCGTCAGGCGGCGGCCAGATCGTCGAGCCCGATGGCACGATCTCGATCAATAACGAGAAAGCGGCGGCTGCGATCGACCGCGTCAAGGAATGGATCGGCGCGATTTCTCCGCAGGGCGTGCTCGCCTACCAGGAGGAAGAGTCGCGCGGGGTCTGGCAGACGGGCAATGCCGTCTTCATGCGCAACTGGCCCTATGCCTACGCGCTCGGCAATGGCGACGACAGCGCGGTGAAGGGCAAGTTCGCCGTGGCGCCGCTGCCGACGGCGACCGATGGCGACCAGCCGTCCTCGACGCTCGGTGGCTGGAACCTTGCCGTCTCCAAATATTCCGACGACCAGGAGGCGGCGATCGCGCTCGTCAAGTTCCTCGCGTCCCCCGAGGTGCAGAAGCAGCGGGCCATCCAGCTCTCCAACCTTCCGACCGTTGCCGCTCTCTACGACGATGCGGAGGTCGCCAAGGCGCAGCCGTTCATGCCGGCCTGGAAGCCGATCTTCGAAAGCGCTGTACCGCGGCCGTCGGCTGTCACCAAGGTCAAATATAACGAGGTTTCGGCCAAGTTCTGGAATGCCGTCCACAACACGCTGTCTGGCAACGGCACGGCCGCGGAAAACCTCGAACTGCTCGAAGTCGAACTCACGGAGATGAAAGGCGATAGCTGGTGATCCTCCCGGGGGCGAGGGGAGTGCCTTCGGGCCTTCCCTCGCTCCACCGAGCCACCGCCGCCGACGCGCTCTTCGAACCAGGCAATTCCGGACACGATACCGCGTCACGCCGTGATTTGCCGAGAGCCGCATCGTTCCTCTCGGGCCAACCGTCCGGCCGCGCGCCGAACGGCAAGGGTGAGTATAGACATGACCGATCTTTCACTCGCAGATCCCCCCTCCGCACTCGAACAGCAGGCAGGGATCCGTTCCGATCTCAACGCCAGCCGCGTTCGCTCCGCCTGGATCTTTCTCGCGCCGACCTTGCTGGTGCTCGCGCTCGTCGCTGGCTGGCCGCTGCTGCGCACCATCTATTTCAGCTTCACCAACGCGTCGCTGACCAATCTCGAAGGCGCCGAGTTCGTCGGCTTCAAGAACTATCTGAGCTGGATCACGCTGAAGAGCGGGCGCACGATCTATAACGGCCTGCTCGCCGATCCCGCCTGGTGGAACGCCGTCTGGAACACGCTGAAGTTCTCGGCGATCTCCGTCACCATCGAGACGGTGCTGGGCCTCGTCGTCGCCCTGGTGCTGAACGCCAATTTTCCGGGGCGCGGGCTCGTGCGCGCGGCGATCCTCATCCCCTGGGCCATTCCGACCATCGTTTCCGCCAAGATGTGGGCCTGGATGCTCAACGACCAGTTCGGCATCTTGAACGATCTCCTGCTCGGCCTCGGGCTGATCAGCCAGAAGATCGCCTGGACCGCCAATCCGGAGACGGCGATGGTTGCGGTGCTGATCGTCGACGTCTGGAAGACGACGCCCTTCATGGCGCTCTTGATCCTTGCCGGCCTACAGATGGTGCCCTCCGATATCTACGAGGCGGCCAAGATCGACGGGGTCCATCCGCTGAAGGTGTTCTGGCGGCTGACGCTGCCTCTGATCCGGCCGGCGCTGATGGTCGCGGTGATCTTCCGCATGCTCGATGCCCTGCGCATCTTCGATCTCATCTATGTGCTGACGCCCAACAACGCCCAGACGAAGACCATGTCGGTGCTTGCCCGCGAGAACCTGTTCGACTTCGACAAGTTCGCCTACGGCGCAACCGCCTCGACGATGCTGTTCCTGATCATTGCAGCGATCACCGTCGCCTATATGTGGTTCGGCCGCGTCAATCTCGAAGGAGGAGAACGCTGATGGTCGCCACCCTTGCCAAGCGCACGGCGTTCTACGCCCTCGTCGCCGCCATCATCGTCATGGCCGTCTTTCCGTTCTATTACGCCGTGCTGACGAGCTTCAAATCCGGAACGGCGCTCTTCCAGGTCGATTACTGGCCGACCGAGATTTCCTTCGAGAACTATGCCGGAGTCGTGTCGAGCAGTGGATTCCTGCGCAACCTCGCCAATTCGCTGCTGGTTGCAACGATCGTGGTCGCCGTGTCGCTGCTGTTGGCCGTCACCGCTGCCTACGCGTTGGCGCGGGTGCGGTTCCGCGGACGGGGCCTCTTGCTTCTGACGATCCTGTCGGTGTCGATGTTTCCGCAGATCGCCGTGCTTGCCGGCCTGTTCGAGCTCATCCGCAGTGTCGGGATCTTCAACACGCCCTTGGCGCTGATCTTCTCCTACATGATCTTTACGCTGCCCTTCACGGTGTGGGTGCTCACCACCTTCATGCGCGATCTGCCGGTGGAGATCGAGGAGGCGGCGATCGTCGACGGCGCCACACCCTGGGTGATCATCACGCGCGTGTTCATGCCGCTGATGTGGCCGGCGCTGGTGACGACGGGGCTACTCGCCTTCATCGCCGCCTGGAACGAGTTCCTGTTCGCGCTGACCTTCACGTCGTCCGACAGCCAGCGCACCGTCCCGGTCGCGATCGCGCTGCTTTCCGGCAGCAGCCAATACGAAATCCCGTGGGGCAACATCATGGCCGCATCGATCATCGTCACCGTGCCGCTGGTGATCCTCGTCCTGATCTTTCAGCGGCGGATCATTTCCGGGCTCACGGCCGGTGGCGTCAAAGGATAGAGCGGGATGAGGAAAAGTGTGTGCGGGTTTTCCGCCCGTATCCCGCTCTAACCTATTGGAATCGATGACGTTATTGTTTTGGGTCGGCTCGACCCAAAACAATCGTGATCTGAGGAGGAAAACATGGCAGAACTTCAATTGCGCAACATCCGCAAGTCCTTCGGCGCCTTCGAGGTCATCAAGGGCGTCAGCATGGATATCCGGGCCGGCGAGTTCATGGTCTTCGTCGGGCCGTCCGGCTGCGGCAAGTCCACGCTGCTGCGCCTGATCGCCGGGCTTGAGGACATTTCTTCGGGGACACTCTCGTTCGACGGGCAGGTGGTCAACCAGTTGACGCCGTCGAAGCGCGGCATCGCGATGGTGTTCCAGTCCTATGCGCTCTATCCGCACATGACCGTCTTCGAGAACATGTCCTTCGGCATGCAGCTTGCGGGCAAGGACAAGGAGCAATGCAAGAAGCGCGTTGAGGCGGCAGCGGAG
This sequence comes from Ensifer sp. B1-9, assembly GCF_050474445.1. Classification (NCBI taxonomy): domain Bacteria; kingdom Pseudomonadati; phylum Pseudomonadota; class Alphaproteobacteria; order Hyphomicrobiales; family Rhizobiaceae; genus Ensifer; species Ensifer sp. B1-9. The sequence continues at coordinate 224,589 of NZ_JBCHVG010000012.1, read as the reverse complement.
ATGCTGCAGCTTACGCCCTATCTCAAGCGGCTTCCGCGGCAGCTCTCCGGCGGCCAGCGGCAGCGCGTCGCGATCGGCCGGGCGATCGTCCGCGACCCCAAGGTCTTCCTGTTCGACGAACCGCTCTCCAATCTCGATGCAGCACTCCGGGTGGCGACCCGGATCGAGATCGCCAAACTGCATCGCAGCATGCACAAGACGACAATGATCTATGTCACCCACGACCAGGTCGAGGCGATGACACTGGCCGATCGCATTTGCGTGCTACGGGATGGTCGGGTCGAACAGATCGGCACGCCGCTCGAGCTCTACGAGAGCCCGAACTCGGTGTTCGTTGCCGGCTTCATCGGCTCGCCGAAGATGAACTTCCTCACCGGCGCCCTTGCCGCTCCCTACGATGCGCACACGATCGGCATCCGTGCCGAACATCTGGAGATCAGGGCAGGGGACGGCAAGTGGTCGGGCTCGGTGGTGCATTCGGAAATGCTGGGATCCGACAGCTATATCTATCTCGACATCGGCGCTGCAGAACCGGTCATCGTCCGGGAAGGCGGCACCTCGCTTCACCGGCCGGGCGAGACGGTGCAGATCTCGCCAGTCGGCGACAACATCCACCGCTTCGATGCGGAGGGGCAGGCCTTGGGTCGCATGCCGATGAAAGGGGCGGCCTGACAAACCCTGATGAACAGAGAGGCAGTTTTGAGCTTCGGGGTCGCCCATTCCCGGCGGCGCCATCTATCGTACGACGACAGGCCCGAAACGGGCAAAACGCAAGGAGAATGAACGTGCCTATCAGAACAGTCGTTTGGGGCGAAAACATCCACGAGCAGACCAACGAGGTGGTCCGCAGCATCTATCCGAACGGGATGCACAACACGATCGCAGCGGCGCTGAACACGGAAAGCGCGATCGAAGCGACGACCGCGACGCTGCAGGAACCGGAACACGGACTTAGCGTCGAGCGTCTGGCCAATACCGACGTGCTCCTGTGGTGGGGCCACAAGGATCACGGCGCCGTCAGCGACGAGGTGGTCGAGCGGGTCGCCAAGCGCGTCTGGGAGGGCATGGGCCTGATCGTGCTGCATTCCGGCCATTTCTCCAAGATCTTCAAGCGCCTGATGGGAACACCCTGCGCGCTGAAGTGGCGCGAGGCCGGCGAACGCGAACGCGTCTGGGCGATCAACCCGCGCCATCCGATCGCCGAGGGGCTCGAAGAGAATTTCGTGCTCGAGAACGAAGAAATGTATGGCGAGCAGTTCTCGGTTCCCGAGCCGCTCGAAACCGTGTTCATCTCGTGGTTTGCCGGCGGTGAAGTGTTCCGTTCGGGTCTCACCTGGCGTCGCGGCGCCGGTAACATCTTCTATTTCCGCCCCGGCCATGAGACCTATCCGACCTATCACGACGCCAATGTGCAGAAGGTGCTGCGCAATTCGGTGAAGTGGGCCTACAACCCCGACAATCGCTACACGGCGATCCATGATGCGCCGAACGTGCCGGTCGAAAAGGCGCTGGAGCCGATCGTCGAACGTGGACCGAAGCTGCACCAGGCCGGCGAAGCAGGATATAGGTGAGAACGATGCGTCTTCTTGTTGTTGGAACCGGCGGCATGGCGAACAGCCATGCCCAGGCCTTTGCCAAGATCGACGGCGTTGAAATGGTCGGCGCCGTCGATGTCGATCCGTCGCGCGCCCGTGCCTTTGCCGAGAAGCACGGCATTGCCGAGGCCTTCACGTCGCTCGACGAGGCGATCGCTTGGGGCAAGTTCGATGCGGCGACGAACGTGACGCCGGATAAGGCGCATCACCCGACGACGCTGGCACTGCTGGCGGCCGGCAAGCACGTGCTCTGCGAGAAACCGCTCGCCGAGAACTACGCCAAGGCGGCGGAGATGGCGGAAGTCGCCGAGCGCTCCGGCCTGGTGACGATGGTCAACCTCACCTATCGCAATGTTGCGCCGCTGCAGAAGGCGCGGGCGATGGTGCTCGCCGGTGAGGTCGGGCAGTTGCGCCATCTCGAGGCCTCCTATCTGCAGAGCTGGCTCGTCTCCAAGGCCTGGGGCGACTGGGCGACGGAATCGCAGTGGCTGTGGCGGCTCTCGACCAAGCACGGCTCGAACGGCGTGCTCGGCGATGTCGGCATCCATATCCTCGACTTTGCCGGCTACGGGGCCGGGACGGATGCAGCCCGGATCTTCGCCCGCCTCAAGACCTTCGACAAGGCGCCCGGCAACCGCATCGGTGAATATGACCTCGACGCCAATGACAGCTTCGTCATGACGGCGGAATTCGGCAATGGCGCCATGGGCGTCATCCATGCCAGCCGCTGGGCGACGGGACATCTGAACGAACTGCGGCTCCGGCTGCATGGCGACAAGGGCGCGCTCGAAGTGGTGCACACGCCCGATGGTTCCACGCTGCGCGCCTGTCTCGGCACCGATGTCGAGACCGCCACCTGGCGCGACGTCGATGCAGGTACCGTTCCGACCAACTACCAGCGGTTCGTGGCTGCGGTTCGCGTGGGCAAGACCGAAGATCCGGGCTTCCGCCACGCGGCAAACCTGCAGAAGGTGCTCGACCTGGCGATGGAGACGGAAGCGGGACGGCGCGAACTCGCGGTTTGACGCACTGGCCGGGCCGGCGGCGTAGCCATTGCCGCCCGCCGCCTCGTTCAAGGGCTGATTTCAGCTCCCCCGAAAGCCCATTCGGCGATCCGTGTTTCACAGCACGGACCGCCGAATGCGGTACTGGACCCCGCGTCTTCTAAGGCACGCTAGGGCCGTTGTAACACCCTGAACTGCTGCATAATTTGCCCTCGATTGATGCCAAGGGTTTATGCAACAGGGTCCGCGCGTCAGGGTGTTACCGTTGCGCCGACGGTGTTTTCCACCGACTGGCCGAGACGTCGTACTTGCTCGTTGTAGTTCTTGCGGGTGTTGGGGTCGAAAATCATGATCGGCGTCGAGACCGCGAGGCTCGCCGCGTTGCCGACGGTCTGTGTGGCGCCGAGCGTGACGGCGCCCAGGCGTTCGCCAAGTCCGACGTCGGAATCGGTCACGGTCTGGCCCGCGATCAGGCGGTTGCCGAGCAGGCGCACGACCTCCGGGCTTTCGGCGAACTTGCCATGGTTCAGCTTGTCGCCGCCCTTCAGCGCGGTCAGGTCGATGACGCTGATGCCGGCCTTTTCCAGTTGCGTACGGTAAGGCTCGGCGGTCGGGTCGATCTGCCCAAGGCGGTCGACATTGCCGGAAATGCGCCTGGACAAGGTCAGCGCCCGGTCGTCGCGCGACACGAACAGTGTGAACTTCGGCCGCTTGTCGCCCATGGCGCGGATCTGCTGGCCGAAGACATCGACGTCGAGATCGGGCGACGCCAGGATGACGTCGGTGATCTTGGGCGCGATGCGCTTGTCGCGGATCGCCATCTGGCGCAGGGCCTCAACCGTCAGCCACGAGCCCATGGAGTGGGCCATGACGGTGATTTCGCTGACCTGGGGGTTGCTCGAGGCGCGTCGAAGCAGTTCCTCCAGCGCATCACGCGAATAGTTGGTGCTTTCCTTGTCGTAATTGTAGTCGAAGATGCTGGCGCGCGAGGGCCAGGTGAAGATGACCGGAGCGACGTCCGTGCCGGAATCGTGCACGATCTGGGCAAACCGGTAGACGGCATCCTCGTAGCGGTTGTTGAAGCCGTGCACGAAGATCAGCACGCGACGGCTCTTCGGCAGATTTCCCTTCAGCCAGCTTTGGACGTCGTTGCCCTGATGCAGCGGCGTGACGCTGACCGTGGAGAAGTCGCGCTCCGGATTGGCCGGGAGCTTCTTCGGCCATTGCACCTGGCCGACTTCGCGGTTCTTTTCCGGCGGGATGGAAACGACGATTTCCGTCAGGGAAAGCTGGTCCGACCGTTCGCCGCTGAAAAGCACGCCCGGTTCCGCCGTGGGGGCGCGTGTTGTCGCGACCATCAGGTCGACCTCGGAGGCGCCACCCGTCGTGCCTGAAGGAACGAGCACGCCCACCGGACGGCCGGCACAGGCAGCGAGGGTTACGGCGAGGAGGAGCGTGGCGGCGACGCGGCTCCAATGCCCTTGCGAACCTGCGAGTGAAAACGGACGCAGCAACCAACCCCCCAGTACCGCATCATGCGGTGCGACATCCCGGCCATCGGGACCAAGCTATTTCCTTGCATTAGAAACGGCGGATTTTCATCCCTTGATCGGCATTGCGCACCTGTTGCCGCTGTGTTTGACGGCGAGATTGCGGCAATCATGCAACATTTCGCTACAGGCAGGCCTGGGTAAAACCCCCTGATATTCATTGAAAAGGCTTTGGCCTTTCAATAGCATCGCCACGACTTTCTCCCGGACACGGCCGTAAACGGCCTGTTCGATCTCCCTGAAATGATGAAGGAATTCAGGAATGCAGGCGGTTTTCGATGGCCATAACGACGTGCTTCTGCGCCTGTGGCAGAACGCCCGGAAGGGTTCCGACCCGGTCCGCGAATTCGTCGACGGTATCGGCGAGGGCCATATCGATGCGCCGCGCGCCAAGGCGGGCGGCCTCATTGGCGGTCTCTCTGCGATCTACGTGCCCTCAGGCGATCTGATCCTGCAGCCGCCGGATGAAAACGGCCACTATGAAACGCCGCTTTCGGCGCCCCTCGAACACTTGCCGTCGCTGGCCGTCGCCATGGAGCTCGCAGACATCGCCGTTCGGCTCGACCGGGCAGGAGCATGGAAACTCTGCCGTTCGACCGGCGAGATCCGCCGTGCGGTCGAGGCCGGCATCTTCGCTTCCGTCCTGCATATGGAAGGCTGCGAGGCGATTGGTGCTGATCTCTCGGCACTTGAGACCTTCCATGCCGCCGGACTGCGCTCGCTTGGGCCGGTCTGGAGCCGCCACAACGTCTTCGGCCATGGCGTGCCGTTCTCCTATCCGAAGTCGCCGGACACGGCGCCGGGCTTGACCGAGGCGGGTTTTGAACTGGTGCGCGCCTGCAATCGCCTTGGCATCCTGATCGATCTCGCGCACATCACCGAGCAGGGGTTCTGGGACGTCGCAAAGACCACGGACCAGCCGCTGGTCGCCAGCCATTCGAACGCGCATGCGCTGACGCCGGTTGCGCGCAACCTCACCGACCGGCAGCTCGACGCCGTCAAGGAAAGCAAGGGCCTCGTCGGGCTCAACTATGCGACGACGATGCTGCGTGCCGATGGCCAGGAGAATGCGGCGACACCGCTTTCCGACATGGTTCGCCATGTCGACTACATGGTCGAGCGCATGGGCATCGAATGCGTGGCGCTCGGATCGGATTTCGATGGTGCGACGATCCCCGAGGGGATCGCCGACGCAGCCGGTAACCAGGCGCTCGTTGCTGCACTGAGAGGTGCCGGATATGGTGACGCCGAACTGGCCAAGATATGCCGGGAGAACTGGTGGAGAGTTCTGGGACAGGCTTGGCACGAGGCCGCCTGAACCATGAAGAAGGGGCCCAAAAGGGCGCAAACGAGGGAACTGCAAAAATGATGCACAAGCTCAACGGACGTTTTCGTCTTCTGACCGCTTCGGCGGCGCTGGCCATGGTCATGGCCGCGACCGCGCCGGCCTTCGCCGAAACGCCGAAGGACACGCTGGTCGAAGCCTTTGCGATTGACGACGTCATTTCCATGGATCCGGGCGAAGCCTTCGAGCTGACCGCCGCCGAAATCACCGGCAACACCTACAGCATGCTGGTGCGCCTCGACATCAACGATACCTCCAAGGTCGTCGGCGATCTCGCCGATAGCTGGACCGTGTCCGACGATGGTCTGACCTACACCTTCAAACTCAAGTCCGGCCTGAAGTTTGCCTCCGGCAATCCCGTGACCGCTGAGGACGTCGCATGGTCGTTCGAACGCGCCGTGAAGCTCGACAAGAGCCCGGCCTTCATCCTTACCCAGTTCGGCCTTACCGGCGACAACGTGACGGAAAAGGCGAAGGCTACGGACGAACAGACCTTCGTCTTCACCGTTGACCAGCCCTATGCACCGAGCTTCGTCCTGAACTGCCTGACGGCGACCGTTGCCGCTGTGCTCGACAAGAAGCTCGTTCTCGAACACGCCAAGGCTGTAACCCCAAGCGAAGATTTCAAGTACGACGACGATTTTGGCAATGAATGGCTGAAGACCGGCTATGCCGGCTCCGGTCCGTTCAAGCTGCGCGAATGGCGCGCCAACGAAGTCATCGTTCTCGAACGCAACGACAATTATTATGGCGAACAGGCAAAGCTCGCCCGCGTCATCTATCGCCACATGAAGGAAAGCTCCGGCCAGCGCCTGGCGCTTGAAGCCGGTGATATCGACGTTGCCCGCAACCTCGAGCCCGGCGATCTCGATGCCGTCTCGAAGAACGCGGATCTGGCCGCCACCAGTGCGCCCAAGGGCACGGTCTACTACATCAGCCTCAACCAGAAGAATGCGAACCTTGCCAAGCCCGAGGTACGCGAGGCCTTCAAGTATCTGGTCGACTATGATGCGCTCGGCTCGACGATCATCAAGGGTATCGGCGAAATCCACCAGAGCTTCCTGCCGAAGGGCGTGCTCGGTGCTCTCGACGAAAACCCCTACAAGCTCGACGTCGCCAAGGCGAAGGAACTGCTCGCAAAGGCCGGCCTGGCCGACGGCTTCACCGTCACCATGGATGTTCGCAACGGCCAGCCGGTCACCGGCATTGCCGAATCCTTCCAGCAGACGCTCGGCCAAGCCGGCGTGAAGCTCGAAATCATCCCCGGCGACGGCAAGCAGACGCTGACGAAGTATCGGGCCCGTAACCACGACATGTACATCGGTCAGTGGGGCATGGATTACTTCGATCCGAACTCCAACGCGGAAACCTTCACCAGCAACCCGGACAATTCGGACGAGGGCAAGAACAAGACGCTTGCCTGGCGCAATGCCTGGGACGTTCCGGAGTTGACGAAGAAGACCAAGGAAGCGCTGCTCGAGCGTGACAGTGCCAAGCGTGCCGAGACCTACAAGGAACTGCAGAAGACGGTGCTCAACGAAAGCCCCTTCGTCATCATCTTCCAGCAGACCGAAGTCGCCGGCTACCGCGACAACGTCAAGGGCCTGAAGCTCGGTCCGAGCTTCGACACCAACTTCGTTGCCGGTATCACAAAAGAATAAGCCGTCTCGAAGGAATAAACCGAAAGGATCGTTCCCTTGAGCATGAGCGGAACAGGGACCGTGGACGGGCGCAAACGCGCCCGTCCCGGCAAGATCGCGGCAGCCGTGCTGCGCTTTTTCGTCGTCGTCGTCACGACCTATCTCGGTCTTCTGGCCGTCACCTTCTTCATCGGCCGGGTGATCCCGATCGACCCGGTTCTCGCCGTCCTCGGCGACCGGGCGCCGACGCACGTCGTCGAAAGGACGCGCGAGGCGATGGGGCTGAACCTGCCCCTCTACCAACAGTTCTTCATCTATGTCCGCCAGGCGCTGACCGGTGATTTCGGCGTTTCGGTGCTGACGACCAATCCGGTCATGACCGACATTCGCCGTGTGTTTCCCGCGACGATGGAGCTTGCGACGCTCGGTACACTCATCGGCGCGCTGATCGGCGTGCCGCTCGGAGTGCTTGCCGCCGTGAAGCGCGGCAGCATCGCCGACCAGATCGTGCGCGTCATCGGCCTCGTCGGCTATTCGGTGCCGATCTTCTGGCTGGCGCTTCTGTCGCTGCTCGTCTTCTATGCGCGGCTGAAGTGGGTCGCCTATCCGGGCCGCATCGATATCGTGTTCGAATACACCTTCACGCCCATCACGGGCTTCTATCTCCTGGATTCGCTCTGGCAACGGCAGTGGGACGTCTTTTGGGACGTCTTCCGCCACATCATCCTGCCGGCCGCGCTGCTCGGCTATTTCTCGCTCGCCTATATCAGCCGCATGACGCGCAGCTTCATGCTCAATGAATTGCAGCAGGAATACATCGTCGCGGCGCGCGCCAAGGGCTTGTCCGAGACCCGGATCATCTGGGGGCATGCGCTTCGAAACGCGGCGGTGCCGCTCGTGACCGTGATTGCGCTCTCCTATGCCGGCCTGCTCGAAGGCTCGGTGCTGACCGAAACCGTCTTCGCCTGGCCGGGCCTCGGCCTCTACATCACCAACTCGCTGCAGAACGCCGACATGAACGCCGTCCTCGGTGGCACCATCGTCATCGGTTCGGTCTTCATCGGCATCAATCTGCTGTCCGATCTTCTCTACCGGACACTCGACCCGAGGACGCGTCAGCGATGAGCACCATTACCGAAACACGTCCGATGACGCGCCGCGAATGGCTGTTGTCCGATCGCCCGCAATCGCGCACACAGGCCCGTCTCGGCCGCGCCTACATGACCTGGCAGCGCTTTGCCGCCAACAGGCTCGCCGTTCTCGGCCTCATCATCCTGTTGGCGCTGGTCTTTGTTGCGGCCTTCGCCGATTTCCTGGCGCCGCATTCCCCCTATCTCGGCGATCTCGCCAATGCCCGGCTGCTGCCGCCTGGAAGCCCCGGCTACCTGCTCGGCACCGACGATCTCGGCCGCGACATCCTCTCGCGGCTAATCCACGGGTCGCGGCTGACGCTCGCCGTCGTGTTGCTCGTTGCCATCATCGCGGCACCCATTGGCCTGATCGTCGGCGCGGTCGCCGGCTATGCGGGCGGTTGGGTCGATGCGGTGCTGATGCGTATCACCGACATCTTCCTGGCTTTCCCCAAGCTGGTCCTGGCGCTCGCTTTCGTCGCGGCACTCGGCCCGGGCATCGAGAATGCCGTCATCGCGATCGCCATCACCTCCTGGCCGCCTTATGCGCGTATCGCCCGCGCCGAGACATTGACGGTGCGCAACTCCGACTATATTGCCGCGGTGCAACTGATGGGCGCGTCGCCCATTCGCATCGTCTTCCGTCACGTGATGCCGATGTGCATGTCGTCGCTGATCGTGCGCGTCACGCTCGACATGGCCGGCATCATCCTGACCGCGGCGGGCCTCGGCTTCCTCGGCCTCGGCGCACAGCCGCCGCTGCCGGAATGGGGCGCGATGATTGCTTCGGGCCGGCGCTTCATCCTCGACCAATGGTGGGTGGCGACCATGCCCGGCATCGCGATCCTGATCGTCAGCCTCGGCTTCAACCTTCTTGGCGACGGCCTGCGCGATGCCCTCGATCCCCGGGAGAGCGGCCAATGAGTGCGCTTCTGACCGTTGAAGACCTCAAGGTTTCGTTCCCGACCCGCACCGGCCTCGTTGAGGCCGTGCGCGGCGTCTCCTTCACGCTCGGCCGCGAACGCCTCGGCATCGTCGGCGAAAGCGGTTCCGGCAAGTCGCAAACGGGCCGCGCCATCATGGGGCTGACGCCTGGTCATGCGCAGGTAACCGCCAAGCAGTTGTCCTTTGACGGCACCGATCTGCTCTCCGCATCGCCGAAGGTCCGCCGGGATCTCAGGGGCAAGCGCATCGCCATGATCCTGCAGGACCCGAAGTACTCGCTGAACCCGGTCATGAGCATCGGCCGGCAGATCGTCGAGACGCTCAGGCAGCACGAGAATGTCAGCCGGGCGGAAGCCCGGGAGCGGGCGCTCGACATGCTCGCGGCCGTGCAGATTCGCGATCCGAAGCGCGTCTACGATCTCTATCCGCACGAGGTTTCGGGCGGCATGGGGCAGCGCACGATGATCGCCATGATGCTGGTTGCGGGGCCGGAGCTCCTGATTGCCGACGAACCGACATCGGCGCTCGACGTGACGGTACAGCTCGAAGTGCTTGGTATCCTCGACAAGCTGGTTGCCGAGCGCGGCATGGGTCTGATCTTCGTGTCGCACGACCTGCGCCTGGTCTCGTCCTTCTGCGACCGGGTGATCGTCATGTATGCCGGCAGGATCGTCGAGGAACTGGCAGCCTCCGAACTTGCCAACGCCAAGCATCCCTATACCCAGGGGCTGCTGAACTGCATGCCGGCGATCGGGTCCGATCGTCATCCCCTGCCGGTTCTCGACCGCAAGCCGGAGTGGGCTCAATGACATCAGCCGTTTCCGTTTCCAACCTCTCCGTCACTTATGACGACTTCAAGGCGCTGAACGACGTCAGCGTCGAGATCGCGCCGGGCGAATCCTTCGGGCTCGTCGGCGAATCCGGGTCGGGCAAGTCGACCTTGCTCCGAGCGATCGCCGGTCTGGCGCCCGTCACGGGCGGCACCATTCGCGTGCATGATCGCGTTCTGCAGGGGGCAAAGCGCGACAAGGCCTTCTATCGCGCGGTGCAGATGGTCTTCCAGGATCCCTACGGTTCGCTGCACCCGCGCCAGACGATCGACCGGCAATTGCTAGAACCCCTGGCGATCCACGGTGTGGCCGATGGCGAACGCCGCATCCTGAAGGCGCTTGACGAGGTCGGTCTCGGATCCGGGTTCCGGTTCCGCTATCCGCATCAGCTCTCGGGTGGCCAGCGTCAGCGCGTTGCGATCGCCCGTGCGCTGATCCTCGAGCCATCGATCCTGTTGCTCGACGAGCCGACCTCGGCCCTCGACGCCTCGGTTCAGGCCGAGGTCCTGAACCTGCTGGAACAGGTCAGGCGCAACCACAAGCTCACCTTTATCATGGTCAGCCACGACCTCGGCGTCGTCACCCATATGTGCGACCGGCTGGCGGTCATGCAGGGTGGACGTGTCGTGGAGCGCCTGTCCTCGGCGGATCTCGTGGCCGGGCGGATCGGCGAGGACTACACGCGCAGCCTGATGGTGGCGAGCAAGGGCTTCCAGCGCAAGGACGCTGCAGCGACTGCGTGACGAGACCGCGACAAGCGGGGCAGCCGTCCCGCTTGTATGCTGTTTGTCGCAAGGAACGGTGCCTAAGTCCGGTCCATTTAAGCGCTTTGCCGCCAGACCGAGGTCGAGTCGGTGATCACCTTTTGGATGCGGCGCTGCTCACGCCATTCTCGTCCCATGTCCTTGATGACAGGGCGCGCCTCGGGCGAGAAGATATAGTTACGGGAGCGGGCGACGTAGGCTTCCATTGCCGGGTTCACGCCCGAATAGAACTGCTTCTCCGGATCGCGGGAGAGATCCATCAGGCCGGCGCAGTGCCGCGCAAACCCGCCACGCAGGATCGACGGAGACGTCGTGAATTTCGGGAAGGTGCGGAAGAGAGGGACCTTGATCCCGAGCAGATGCGCATACTCGTTTCGCCGATGGAAATGACCCTTGCGTCGGATGTCCCAATTCTGGTCCGCCGTATGGAACGACACCTGGGTGACTGCCGGATCGGCGAAGGGCGCTAGCAATTCCTCGCCCATGTCCCTCAAGGCAATCCAATCGTCTTCGAGATGAAAGACATAGTCGCCGCTCGCCGACGACCAGAGCCTCGCGACGGCCGCGCAGAAGCCGGGGCTTTCCGGCTGGAAGACGACCCCGTCGGGGAAGTGGCTGCGGAAGATCTCGACGCAGGCGCCGTGATCGTCCGTCGATCCGAAGATCGGGTCAAGATTGAGAAAGGCGCCGCGCAGCTCGAGTCTAAGAAAGATCTTTTCCCGGAAGCTCGCCAGCGTCTGGGCGAGCAGATCCGGTCGCCGGGTGGCGACAAGGCATAGGTCAATAGTGGACATTGCACCTCCTTGGGTGCTGATTTGCAACTGTTGGAACCCACGCCGTCGCCGAATTTCAATCCGAAGACGTCAAATTTGGGGCAAACCAACCCAAGGCGATAAACATTATGGATTTTCGCTGCCCGGTGTACTGTCCGGGCGGAAGGACGTCCATGTTTTCTCCGCCCGGCGCCGGGAAATCAGAAGATTTTCAGCTCCGGAATTGCAACGACGAATTGGCCGCCCCAAGCCCGGATCGCGGCATTGTCGGCGACGATTTCGTCCGTGAGATTCCACGGCAGGATCACGAGATAACCGGGCTTCGCAACCTGCAGATGGGCCGGTGCGTGCACCGGAATGTGGGTGCCCGGCAAGAGCTTGCCCTGCTTCAAGTCATTGCGGTCGACTGCGAAGGCAATGTCGCCCGGCTTCACGCCGCAGACATTGAGAAAGGTGTTTCCCTTGGCCGCGGCGCCATAGGCGGCCACCGTCTTGCCTTCGGCCTTGGCACGCGCCAGGAATTCCTGAAACCCTCTGCAGACGGCGGCGATCCGGTCGTCGAAGGCGGCATAGGTTTCCATCCGCATCAGGCCGGCAGCAGCTTCCTTCTCGCGCACGGCCGCGAGCCTTTCGGTCGCTTCACGCTTACCCGAGGCAAGCTGGGCAAAGACGCGCAGCGAGCCGCCGTGGGTGGCGAGTTCCTCGACGTCGAACACCTTCAGCCCGGAGCTTTCGAAGATGCGTTCGACGGCAGCCAGCGACAGGTAGGAATAGTGTTCATGGTAGATCGTGTCGAACTGTACGCCTTCCATGAGGCGCAGCAGGTGCGGGAACTCGAACGTCGCCACGCCATCGGGCTTCAGCAGGATCGCGAAGCCGCCGACGAAATCGGCGATATCCGGCACATGCGCCAGCACGTTGTTGGCCGCCGTCAAATCAGCGCGGATGCCGCGGTTGACGAGGGCAGTCGCGGTTTCGCGGCCGAAGAAGGCGACCTCGGTCGGAACCTTGCGATCCTCAGCGATGCGCGCCGCATTGGCAGCGGGCTCGACGCCGAGAACGGGTACGCCCTTGGCAACGAAATATTGCAGCAGGTAGCCGTCGTTCGAGGCGATCTCGACGACCTGCGACGTGCTGTTAAGCCCGAAGCGCTCGGTCATGGCGTCGGCATAACGGCGTGCGTGTTCCAGCCAGCTCGTCGAGAACGAGGAGAGGTAGGCGTAGCCGTCGGTGAAGATCTCGTCGGCCGGCACGGTTTCTGTCGTCTGCACCAGCAGGCATTCGGAGCAGACCATCGCCTTCAGCGGAAACGAGCGTTCACGCGCGATCGCTTCTTCGGTCGGCTCCAGGAACGAATTCGACCAGGGGGTCGATCCCAGGTCGGCGACGACAGTCGCGAGCGGCGTCGAGCAGAAACGGCAGTTGTGGGACATCGAAGTCGTTAGCCTCTCATGAATGCGTCGATTTGGCCGAGCGTCAGGTCGCGGGCGGAGCCGCCGCGACGCCAGCCGTCATACCAGTGCGCGGTCCAGGCGATGGCCTGATCCTGCGAGAGCCTGGCGGTCCAGGACAAGGTCTTCAGCGCGAGTGCGGGATCGAGGCCGAGCGCCTGCATCTCGCGGGGCTGATCCTGCGACGAGCTGTCGCGCCATTGCGTCGTCAGGCCCATGGCGGCCTGGATCGCGCCGGCGACATCGCGCACGGGAATCTGCCGTTCTGCGGGAGAGGGGCCGAAATTCAGCGCCGCAGCATCGGTTCGGCCCTCGTGTAGTGCTTCGGCATAGACGAAATAGCCGTTGAGGCAATCGAGTACATGCTGCCAGGGCCGCGTCGCCATCGGGCTGCGGATATCGAGCATCTCGCCCGACAGTGCGGCACGGACGATGTCGGGGACAAGTCGGTCGACCGAGAAGTCTCCACCGCCCAGCACGTTACCGCCGCGGGCGGTCGCTACCCGGATGCCGCGTTCGCGCAGGAACGAATCCCGCCAGGTCGAAACGACCAGCTCGCAAGCGGCCTTCGAGCCGGAATAGGGGTCATGGCCGCCGAGCACGGCCTCTTCCGGAAAATGCCGGCCGCTTTCGTCGTTGCGGTAGACCTTGTCGGTGGTCACGACGACGATCGTCTTCAGAGCGGGCGCCGCGCGTGCGGCCTCCAGCAGTCGCACGGTTCCCATGACGTTGACGTCGAAGGTTTCGGCCGGTGTCCGATAGCTTTCGCGCACCAGCGGCTGCGCCGCCATATGCAGGACGATTTCCGGGTCGAACTGTCGCATGGCCGTCGCGAGCGTATCGCCGTCGCGGATATCGCTCAGATGTTCGTCGGCGGTTTCGCCGGGCCCGAGCAGCGCGTGCAGGGACAGCTCAGCGGCAGGCGGCAAGGCGTAGCCGGCAACGCGAGCACCCATTCGCGCCAGCCAAAGCCGCGCCCAGCTTCCCTTGAAGCCGGTGTGCCCCGTCAGAAGCACGCGCTTGCCGGCCCAGAAGGCGGGATTGGCCAGCCGGCTCATGACCAGACTTTCCAGGGTGCCGAGCCGTTTTGCCAGAGCTCTTCGAGCTGGTTCTTGTCGCGCAACGTGTCCATCGGTCGCCAGAAGCCGTCATGCGGGAAGGCCATCAACTGACCATCGCGGGCCAGGCCTTCGAGCGGCGTTGTTTCGAACGAGGTGTGGTCACCCTCGATGCGATCGAGCACGGCCCTGTTGAGGACGAAGAAGCCGCCATTGATGCGGTTGTTGTCGCCGGCGGGCTTCTCGATGAAACTTTGAACGCGTCCATCGCTGACGGCTAGCGCGCCGTAACGGCCCGGCGGAACCACGCTGGTCACGGTCGCTTCGCGGCCGTGGCTGCGATGGAAGTCGGTAAGCGCCTTGATGTCGATGTCGGCAACGCCATCGCCATAGGTGAGGCAGAAGGTATCCCCCAGATGATCGGCGACGCGCTTCAGGCGCCCGCCGGTCATGGAGTCCGTGCCGGTGTCGACGAGCGTCACGCGCCACGGCTCGGCCTTGTTGGAATGAAAGAGCGTCTCGCCGGTCGCCATGTCATAGGTGACGTCGGAAGAATGCAGGATGTAGTTGGAGAAGTATTCCTTGATCATATAGCCGCGGTAGCCGAGGCAGATCACGAAATCCGAGAAGCCATAGTGGCTGTAGATCTTCATGATATGCCAGAGGATCGGCCGCCCGCCGATTTCGATCATCGGCTTGGGTCTCAGATGGCTCTCTTCCGAGATGCGCGTGCCGTAACCACCGGCAAGTATGACGACTTTCATGCAGCTACCTCATAGTGACGCGCGTTCGGCGCGCGACGCATTCCTCCCATCGAGATAACCCATGCTACCTTGCGCGTGGATCGCTCGTGCGATGTGGACAATCCAGGCGGTCGAATTATCACGGCCGGAACGCGGTTTTCGGGGCGGGCGCACGGTTCTTTGCACGATTTGCCGGCTCAATCAATTGCCGGGACGGACAGGGAACGGCGCGGGCAGGTATCGGGCTGCCGACACATGACGGCGCGGATCTCATCGCTGCGTGCCTCGCGCTCGGGCAGAGTCCGGTTCGCCTTGTCGCTTCTCCGGTTTCGCCCATCAATGCGCGACGCAGTCGCGCAACACCTGCACGACCCGGCCGATCTCTTCGGTCGTCATGTCGTGATAGCTCGGGAGATTGATCGCCCGACCGGGGAGGTCATAGGCGACGGTGTTTTCCGGCATGCCTTCGAAGGGTGGCAGCGAGCTCAGGGGCCAGAAGAAGACGCGGGCGTCGATGTTCTCAGCGGCGAAAGCGCCCTGCAGTTTTTCGCGCGTGACGTCGGTTTCCGGCGCGAAAACGACCGTCGGCATCCAGAAGCCGTTCTTCGTATTCGCGGGTTCCGGGTTCATGGAAATGGCGTTCACGCCCGCGAGTTGTTCCTGATAGGCGTAGAAGATCTCGCGCTTGCGCTCGACCAGTTCGTTCACGCGTTCGATCTGGGCGAGACCCACGGCCGCCTGCAGGTTCGACATCTTGTATTTGAAACCGACCTCGTCCGGCCAGAACTGTTTCTTTTGTCCGCGCGCCCGACCGTGATTGGAAAGAGTCAGCACCTTTTCGTAGAGCTTGCTGTCACTGGTGACGAACATGCCGCCTTCGCCCGTCGTCACGGTCTTGGTGCCATGGAACGAAAATGCACCGAAGGCGCCGAGCGAGCCGGCCTTGCGTCCGCGCCATTCCGATCCGAGTGCTTCGGCTGCGTCTTCGACAACGGGAATGTTGTGCCGCGCGCCGATCGCGAGCAGGCGGTCCATGTCGCAGAGATTGCCGTAGATGTGCACGGCCATGATCGCCTTGGTCTTCGGGGTGATTGCCGCTGCCGCTTTCTCGGGATCGATGCACCAACTGTCGGGCAGCACGTCGACAAAAACGGGCTTTGCTCCGAGGTGGACGATCGGGGCGGCGGATGCGGTCCAGTTCGTGTCGGCGAGAATGACTTCATCACCCGGCCCGACGCCGAGGGCGGCAAGGCCCATGTGCAACGCGCCGGTGCAGCTTGATGTCGAGATCGCATGGGTGACGCCGAGATGAGCGGCAAAGGCGGCCTCGAAGCGGTTGATGTAGTCGTAGCAGCGCTCGCCCCAGCCGTTCGCGGCTGCGTCGGTGGCATAGGCGACTTCGCGTTCGGTGATTGAGGGCTTGGTGTAGAGAATACGAGGTTTCGTCATGTGGGCTGCCTGTGCTCAAGCCGATCGGTCATTGGTTGCCTCTGCGGCAACGATCTTGTCAATCCGGCCGCCGATCTGCGCGCCGAGATAGAGGTTCTCGTAATAGCGGTCCGGGAAGCCGGCCTGCCGCATATGATAGGCCGTCCTGTCGATATCATAGGCGACACGATGGAGCTCGATACCTGTTTCCGAAAGCGTGGCGAAAGCGGCGCGCGGGTCGCCGTCGCGCGGTTGCCCGACCGAGCCGGGATTGCAGAAAGATCTGCCACCGATCTCCAAACGGACCTGCACATGGGTGTGCCCGGCGAAAAGCCGTTCGCACCCGTCGGGAAACTGCGCCTCCGAGATCTTGTAGAGATATTCGTCTATCGGATCCTGCCAGCTACCGTGGACGAAGTAAGTCGATCCGTCGATGACATAGGATTGAGATCCGGAGAGCCAGGCGCGTTGATCGGCCGAGATGATGCCTCTCTGGTATTCGATGATGTCGTTGACCATCTTCGATCGCGGGCAGCCTTCGCCGCTGACGATGTAATGGTCGTGATTGCCCATGATGTTCGCAATGCGGCGCGCTTTCAGCGCGTCGATGCACTCGCCCGGTTGGGCGTAGTATCCGACGACGTCACCAAGCGAAAGGACCGAGCTGCAGCCGAGTTCATCGATGCGCGCGAGCACGGCCTCCAGGGCAGGAAGGTTGCCGTGAATGTCGGAAATGATGGCGATCATAGGACGACCAGATCTTCTGAGTAGCGCCAGGCACGGCCCGTTTTGATCTCCGGTGCCTCGGGTTTTCTTCCGTATACGTAATAGTCGAGCGCCATCGCCGCCTCGTTGTAGCCGAAGGCTGCACGCAGTGACGTACTGCTCGAGAAGCGGGGATTGATTTCGAGCAGATAGGGGGTCGTGCCCTCTAGCCGGAACTGATAGTTCGTCGGGCCGAGCGGCTTGAAGTGTTCGGCAAGCTGCTGAACCGCTTTGGTGATAACGGGAGCATCGACGACCTCGGCATATTGCGTGTTGCCGGCGACCGACAGTCGCCGACGGAAGACGATCGGCGGCAGCATCGTGCCGTCGCCGAGGCCGAATGCACCGACGGTGTATTCTTGATCGTCCGTGCCGACACGTTTTTGAATGAGGAAATCGTCGGCGCTCTTGTGCGTCCAGTAGTCGAAATCCGCCTTGTCACGAAGCAGCACGATGCCGCGTGAGCCATTTCCGCGGCGGGGCTTCAAGAGCAATGGCAAGGAGCCCAGTTCGCGTTCGCAGTCGGCCAGGTTGCGGTTGAGCGTGCTCGGGATTGCTGGAAGTCCGGCCTGCAACAGCGCCGTGCCCATGTCCCATTTGTCCTGAGCGAGGGCAATCAGATGGGCCGTGTTCAACGCTATCCGTGTCGCTATCGTGTCGAACAGAGCGCGGTGTTCGTTGAAAAACAGAACATCGTGCTCCAGGCCAGGCAGCACCACCGCGACGTCTTCACGCTGCAGCAGATCCAGCCAGAAATCGAGATACTCCCGTGAAGCCTCGTCGCAGGCCGGCTTGGCGACGAAATGGTCGCACCAATGCCGGCCGATGCCATCGGCGTCCCGATCGACGCCGACGATGCGGATCGGGGTATCCAGCTTTCGCAGCGATGCGGCGATCCCCTGGCCGATGATCGCGCCGACTGCTGTTACGACAACCGTGATCGTCCGTTGCGGCTGCTTGTCGGCTGTGTCCATCATTTCACGTCCATTGGTCCGAATGCGCCGGCCGTACAGGCATCCCGGATGCCGCTGATCCCTTCGTGCATTGTGATCAAGGAGAGCTTCCCCAACGACGTCAGCGTCTCCCCCGCAGCGGGGGTGTCAACAGGCCGGAAGGGCGTCTTTTCCGGTGCGACTTCGACCGCTCCGCCACGGTCGAACACGGCATAGGCGATATCGGCGATATCACGGTAGCTCAAGGGGGCGGGGTTAACTGCCGCATGGACACCCGACAGCCCTTTTTCCGCCGCACGTATCATCAGATCTGCGGCATCGCGCACATGGAGGAAGTTTTGAGAACCTCGCGAATCCGGCATCCGGATGGTTGCACCGCGAGAGGCGTAGGCGATGATCCGGCCGAACCACGGTTGATGGGCGCAGCAGCGACCCTCGGTATCGTACAGTTGTGACAGTCGGAGACTGCAGAAGAGCTTGCCTTGCTTGTGCAACTGCCAGTTCAACATCTGCTCGGCCAGAGCTTTGGTGAGCCCGTAGGATGTGAACCTGTCTCGGTTCAGGTCCTCATAGGACCAGATCGAGCCGGCATAGACCAAGGCTCTTGCCTTCAGTCGAAGGACGAGTTCGCCAACGCCCAGGGAACTGGTGGTGTTCGTTGCGTAGTTCTGCCTTAGGCCGGCGTCGCTATCGTCGCCAAAGCTCGAGGCGCAATGGAAGACGATATCGGCGGACGCGCCGGAGGTGCCGGCGGGAGCGCCTTCCAGGTCAAAGAAGAGATCGTCCTCGGACGAGCGCCCGACGCTTAGCGTTTCAACGCCGCACGCCTGAAGCTGTGCAACCACATGACTGCCAAGCATCGATCGTGCGCCGATGACGGCCGCCTTCTTCATGTCGGCTCGGCTTCCATCAACAGACCGACGCATAGATCCGGGAATTCGATGCCGACCTGCAGCATGGCCTGCAAATTGGCCTGGAAGTCGGGAAGTGTCTGCAGCACCGGTAGCGGCAGCGGTTTCAGGTAGATGCCTTCCTCATGCACGACCCGGAACCCATGGTTTTGCAACTCGCTGCGGAACGTGTCGCGGCAGTATTGGCGCTTGTGTCCAAGGGCGAGATCGTTGGCGTTCAGGCTGTAGATGTCATCGATCTTGCCGAGCTCCAGGCCAAGCCGGCGGTTCAGGGACTTTGCATTTGGTACGGCAGCAAACAGCCGGCCGCCGGGCTTGAGGAAGCGCTTGAAGCGATCCAGCACGTAGCCGGGATCGTCCACGTGCTCGAGGATGAAGCCCATCACGATGACGTCGAAGCGCTCGTCGGTATCGAAATTCTCGAAATAGGAGAAGACGATTTCGCCGGCGAAATCGGGGCTCTTCTCCTTGAAGAGGTCGATCACCAACTGCGATCCTTCGACGATCACATGGCGCTCGCAAACCGCATTGAAGAGATGCGGGGTGTAGCCGTGGCCGATGCCGAGATCCAGCAATGAATGGCAGGACCCGAAGCGCTTGACCACACGCTGCGGATACCAGTTGAGGATCAGGTCGTTTTCAATCGCGGTCGGCGCATTCGGAAGGTATTCCGATGCGACGGCATCCAGATTCTCGGAGGTCATTGCGTAAATTCCTTCCAATCGATCGCTCCCGACCGCACGACATTTGCACCTTCCGGCCCGCAATTGGCAACAAGATCCAGCCCGGTGACATAAGGGGTGAACTCGCCATAGAGCTGCGGATAGGGGGTAAGCTCGTAGCTCATGTAGCGCACATTGACGCCGTTGCGCTCGAAGAGTTCGTGGTCGAGATAGTTTTTTGCCCCGTGGCCCGTGACGTAGATGGTCCCGTCGAGCCGGGTGACGATATCGTAAAGCCTCTGGCTACCCGAGCCGCCGATGCCGAGCGCGCGCGCGTTCAAGAACTCCGGGGCCGGGAGATCGAAATAGCGCACGAGCTCGAGGATCGAATGACGGGCAAGCTCGGCCAATGTCGGCGAATTCCGATCAAAGACCTTGTCCACGATCTTCAGCATGTCGTCGCGGAATGGGGCCTTCTGATAGGCATGCTGCAGGATCTTTCGGTGCTTGCTTCGCCAGTCCTCCCGGTCATCGATGACCACCTCGTCGATCAGGTCGCCCTGGTGATGATCCCGCAACGGAACCGTGATCCAATTCCGACCGCCGCTGGTCTTCACCTGCACCCTATTGAAGAAGCCCCGGGCAAATTGAACGTCGTCGTAGTGCACGAAGACATCCGCCAGGCGGACTTGTTCGAGCAGCCCAACCCAAGGGAAATACATAGATTGCGAGACAACGATGGTGCGGTCCATGAGCTGTTCGTTCGTTACCTTGCCGTGGTGATGGTTTCCTTGGCCCTGGTTGCCGGCGTTAGGCGCCGACGCATTTCAGATAGCCGCGCGGCGAGCTTGAAAGCACAAGCTTGCCGTTCAAAACCTCGTCGGCCTCAAAGCGGGTCGTCTCTGCCATGTAAGCCGTGAGCGCCGCGTAGGGCTCGTCGCCGGCGCGCCAGATTTTCGAGCGCTTGGTGGGGGTCTGCGATGCGTCGGCCCAGCCGAGAACCGTATCCGCCACGACCATGTACTGGCCTTCGGTGACGAGCGGGCCGTAGGCGCGCAATTCGTCCAGCACGTGGTCGCGGCTGTGATCGCTGTCGAGCACGACCATGACCGAAGCGCCCTCCGGGATTTCGGCCTTCACCTTCGCCAGCGTTTCGGCCGTCGTCGACGGGCCTTCGATCAGCGTGATGCGCGAGGACATCGGGTGCTTTTCGATCGAGGCGCGATTGTGGGCGCGGATGTCGATGTCGACGCCGATGACCTTGCCCTTGCCGATCAGTTGCAGCATCGCGGCCATGAAGATCACCGAACCGCCGCGGGCGACGCCCGTTTCGATGATGACGTCCGGCTTGGTGTTCCAGATGACTTCCTGGGTTGCCATGACATCGGCCGGCATCTGGATGATCGGCACGCCCATGAACGACCAGAGGTAGGAATAGTCATATTTGTCGAGCGTCACCAGCGTGTCGAGAGACTGGCGAAAGGCGTCGTCGTCCTTGCCGAGCGCGAGCGACATTTCCTTCTTGTGAGCCTCGAATGCGAGACGATCGTCTGCTACTGCCATAACTGCTGATACCCTTTTCGGATACAATCCACCAATACGCCGGAGGTCACGATTCGCGGTCTGGCAACCTCGTCGATTCGTAATCGCTTTCCTGTGAACGCTTTCATGTCGGCAATTGCAAATACGGTCAAGGCCGGTTTCTTAAGGGGGAAAAGAGAGGGCGTCTCGCTCGCTCGTGGAAGTTTCAAATGTCGCGCTTCAACCGAGTTCCTACACCCCTCGCGGGTCTCATTGTCGTCGAACGTCAGCGCTTTGGCGATGATCGCGGCTTCTTTTCACGCTTCTTCTGCCGCGAGGAACTCGCCGATTTTGGCGCAGACGGTTCGATCGCGCAGATCAATCACACATTGACGCAGGCGGCAGGCACGGTTCGCGGCATGCATTTCCAGCGGGCGCCGCACGACGAGACGAAGTTTGTCTCTTGTCTCGCCGGCACGGTCTTCGATGTTGCCGTCGACATGCGGCCGGACTCCCCGACCTACCTCCAATGGCATGGCGAAGTGCTGAGCGCAGAAAACGGGAGGTCGATGATGATCCCCGGGGGGTTCGCGCATGGATTCCAGACGCTTGCCGCCGACTGCGAGCTGATCTACCTGCACGACAAGCCCTATGCGCCGCAGGCCGAGGGCGGGCTCAATGCCCTGGATCCAAGGCTGGGGATCGCCTGGCCCTTGCCGGTCGCGCAGATGTCGGCACGCGACCAGGCCTTCCCCATGCTCAGGGCCGAGTGCTGACTGCCGCACGCTGACCGTCGTTGACTTCATGGTGGATGGGTGGACAATGACCTTTCCGCGCCACCACGAGAGAGAAGGGGTGTCGACGATGACGATCGCCAGAAAACTTCAGGACTATATCGATGGTGCGGGTGTCGCCTATGACACCGTCGCCCATCACCGGACAGCCACCACCAGCCAGACGGCGCGAGCGGCACATGTACCCGGCAGCAGGCTTGCCAAATCCGTGGTCGTCCACCACGAGATGGGCTATGTGCTCGCCGTTGTGCCGAGCACGCACCGGGTTGAACTCTCCACCTTGCAGGACGTGATGGACCGGCGCCTCGGTCTCGCTTCGGAGGAGGAGGTCTGCAACCTCTTCGCCGATTGCGATATCGGCGCGGTGCCGCCCATCGGTTCAGCCTATGACGTGCCGGTGTTGCTCGACGAAAGTCTGGGCGACGTAAACGACGTCTACTTCGAGGGCGGCGACCACAAGACGCTGGTGCATATGAGCGGATCGAACTTCCGCAACCTGATGAAGGGTGCGCAGATCGCCCGCTTCAGCCACCCGGCGTAACGGCCGCTCAATGGCGAATTTGCCAATCCGGCGGTTCGCCGGGGCGACGCTTGCGCGCGCCTTTCGCCTGGCCCTAAGGGGATAGCCGGCCGGTGGTCGGGCTTCGGCGCTCGGATACAACCTCGGGCTTTGCCAAAGCGGCGGCAGGGGCAACTCGCGTGGCCATCGAGCCCGTGATCGGCGACCGTTGGCTCGGTCCCAGCCGCGACGGCTATCTTCGCCTAAAGGTAATCACCCGATGTCGTGAAATTCGACAATAACCGGCGTGCCGTTATTGCGAATACTGAGTAGAGCCAATCGACCCCGGCGCATTCGCAAGCGTCACGTGCCGCTGTTGCTCACGGGAGGACCGCTCCGGTGATGAAGCTCATGTTCTAACCTGCGGAACATGCAAAATCGTCCGATGGTCTGCGGCTATCGGCAAAACAATCCTTGCGAAACAGTCACCGAAAGAATCGGTATCCGATAAATTTCCGTTGTGACAAATGAAAAATCTGATTTACTGCACCTCGCTGCTTGGCTTTTCGGGGGATATTGCCGATGGAGTGCACCCGCAGGGATATTATGCTTGGTGGTTTGGCGCTGCTCGGCGCCGGCGCGGTACAGAAACCGGCCTTTGCCGCAGCGACGGCCTATTTTTCCGACCCGGCAGTCGACAATGGCGTGACCTATCGAAGCACGAATTTCGCCAAGATCGACAGGAAATGGCAGCGCCAGGTTGTCAAGTATTTCAGCAGCGAGCCGATCGGCACCGTCGTCGTCGATACCAGACACCATTTTCTCTACCTGATCATGGAGAACAAGACGGCCATCCGCTATGGCGTCGGCGTCGGGCGCGAGGGCTTCAAATGGTATGGCCGCGCCACGATCGACCGCAAATCGCTCTGGCCGCGCTGGACCCCGCCGCCGGAGATGCGTGAGCGTCACCCCGAACTGCCCGAGTTCGTCGAGGGCGGTTCGCCGAAGAACCCGCTCGGCCCGCGCGCCATGTACCTGCTTCGCGATGGCGTCGATACCGGCTATCGCTTCCACGGTACGCTGGAGCCGGGCAGCATCGGCAAGGATGCTTCCAGCGGTTGCATCCGCATGTTCAACGAGGATGCGATCGATCTTTATCAGCGATGCCCGATCGGCACCGCCGTGCAGGTCCTGCCGCATATCGCCGACAAGGCCCCCGAGGTCAGCCAAGCAACCCCGGTCGCAACTCCGGTCGAATGAGGAATATCACCCTGATGCCCGCTATGCCCGGATATACGAGGCTGCTTTCTGTTGCTGCCATTTTGCTGACGCTGACCGCCTGCAGCACCACCGAGATTGCCGCGGTCGAAGAACCGTCCGTGGCGCCGATGACCGGACAGACCGACGATCCGGCGCCCGGCTTCGAAACTGTCGCCGCTGGCAGCGAAGAGGATTTCATCCTCAATGTCGGCCGACGGACCTACTTCACGCAGGACTCGGCCACGCTCGATTCCGTCGCCAAGGCAACGTTGGACAAGCAGGCCATCTGGCTCAACAGCAATCCGCGCTGGCTCGTCAAGCTGCAGGGCTTTTCCGACGATTCCGGTTCCGCGTCGAAGATGGCGACCCTGTCGCAGCAACGCGCCGATGCGGTCATGGCCTATCTCAGCTCGAAAGGCGTGGACCCGAACCGCATGTGGGCCAAAGGCTACGGCAACGATCGCGAGGTTCGCGACTGCACGGAGCGCTCCTGCAAGGTGCAGAACCGCCGCGTCGTCTCCAATCTACGCACCGAACGCGACGCGATCTGATCGCGCGTCGCCTGCACGTCTTTCGGAGAGCGCAAGCGGATTTCAGCCGTTGCGCTCTCGCAAGGAGGACGACCTCTCATCGCGAGTTCGTGACATAGTGGTGGACCGTTCCTTGCTGAACGGGAACTGCCCGCGACCAGACCACCATCCACTGCCCGCCTCTGCATTCGTCGGTATTCATGTGGCCCCGGAAAATTACTTCGAGTTGCGCGCGGCAGCGGATGACCGCGCAGTCTCCCTGCCTCCGGGCGGCGACAATGTCCCGAACCGGGGTCCGATCTTCCAGAACATCGAGGCTGCAAGTTTCGTGTGTCACATTCGCCGGTGACGCCGATCCATGGTTTTCCCGCAAGCCACGCGAAATCAATCCCCGCTATGCCGCATAGAAACGTTGCACACGAGGGACGTTCTTGGCCACCGCAGACACCCGAATATCCCGCGTCGGACAAACGCTCATCAACATAGCCTTGCGTGCCGCAGTCCCTGCTTTTGGCTTCCTCGCAATGATTGCTCTATGGGCGGCGGGTGTGACGCTGTCGGGGGTTCCTCCGTATATTCTTCCGGGCCCGTTGACGGTGGCCGCGACGATGATCGGCGATTGGCACATCTTGGGACCGGCGCTTTGGGCGACGACAAAAACGACGCTGCTTGCCCTGCTTTTCGCCCTGTTCGGCGGATGGGGCATCGCCGTGTCACTGGCGCAGGCACGGTGGATGGAAGCGTTTTTTGCTCCGCTTGCCGTGGCGATCCAGGTGACGCCTATCGTCGCGATTGCACCGCTGATCGCCATCTACGCGCCGACCCCGCTTGTGGCGCAATTGATCTGCGCGTTCATTGTCGCCTTCTTCCCGATCATGCTGAGCACATTGCAGGGGCTGAAAAGTGCCGAGCGCCATCACGCCGACTTGCTCCGCACCTATGGCGCGTCCCGGTGGCAGACATTTCGCTATCTGCAAATTCCTTCCGCCCTGCCGGGCATTTTCGGGGGCGTCAAAATCGGCGCAGGCCTTGCGTTGGTCGGGGCCGTCGTCGCGGAATTTTCCGTAGGACAGGCGGGTGAGCATGCTGGCTTGGCCTTCCGGCTGTTGGAAGCACAAAGCCGACTGTTCACGCCCCGTGTCTTTGCGGCGCTGGTGCTGCTTGCAGGACTCGGGGCCTTGCTTTTTTCCGCGACGGCATTTCTCTCATGGCTAGTTCTTCGGCGCTGGCATGAGAGCGAACGCGCCTCGAAGGGCTAAGGCTGGCAATAGGTTCGGCCGTCGCAGAAGGTTCATCTTTTCAGGCTCAGCCCGACGCCCTTGCAGGAAAAGCGTGTATCGAATGCCCGGGTGTAATCGGTGTCGGCCTTGAGCAGCTTCACCTTTACCAGTTCGTCGGCAAGCTGCTTATAGCGTTCTGCGGTGAGGCAACCGATGCCCTTGTCCAGCGCATCGCCGCTATCGACGATCCCGTACTGCCTGATCTTCTCGATGGCATATTCGATCTGGCCATCCGTCATCTCGGGGTTGGTGGCCTTGATCAGCGCGTTGGCCGCCGCGTTGTCCCCATAGAGATAGTTGTACCAGCCCTCGATCGAAGCATCGACAAATCGCTGCACGAGATCGGGATTGCCGTCGACGAGGCTTTGCGGCACGGTGATCGTCGTCGCGTAGGGCTTGTAGCCGCTGTCGGCGAGAAGAAAGATCTTCGGTTCCGTGCCGGTCTGCTTTCGCACTTCATAGGGCTCGGCGGTGATCAGTCCCTGTTGGGCCGATTGTCTGTTGGCGAGAAACGGCGCGGGGCTGAAATTATAGGGCCTGAATTGCCCGTCGTGGAAACCGCCGAAGTTGGCCTTCATCCATTCGAAATACGCTCCGAACCCGCCCTGCGTCATGTAGATCGTTTCGAGCTTGGCCAGATCCTGGAATGTCTCGATGCCGCTGTCGGGATGAGCCAAAATGACCTGCGCGTTCTTCTGATAAAACGCTGCGACATCGACAAGGGGAATGCCCTGTTCGATGCCGACGAGTTGCTCCTGCTGGGTTCCGAGATAGAAATCGAGCTTGCCCGTCAACAGCAAGGCACGGTTCTGCGCTCCCGGCCCGCCCTGCAGGATTTGGACATCGAGGCCGTATCTGGCATATGTGCCATCAGCGACCGCTTGATAGAAGCCGCCGTGATCGGCCTCGGCGAGCCAGTCGGTGCCGAAGCGGACCTTGTCGAGCGAATAGGCGGGGGAGGCGGCCGAGATTGCTGCGAGTGCAATCATTGCCGCCTTGCCGGAAGCGGTATGCGTGGTCATTGGACGTTCCTGATGGGGAGATGTGAAACGCAGGGGATTGTCGCTCTTGGTTGCTGCCCAGATTCGACCCAGCGGCTCGAAAAGCTGCATCATTTCTCCCCTGCGTCAGCATGCTGCTATGTATCTGCCATTCTCTACGGGCTCTCAACATTCCAGCGGCATGGCGTCGCCGGAAATCCCGCGCACGCTCTCATTTGAACAGCATCATGATGTTGCCGGCGTCGGAATTCGCAATCTGCAGGGCTTGAATGGCAAGCTGCTGTTGCGCCTGAAGGGCTTTGAGCCGGGTTGACGCTTCGTTCATATCGGCGTCGACGAGGCGGCCAATGCCCTTGTCGAGGGTGTCCATAAGGGTTTGCGCAAAGTTGGTCTGCATGTCGATGCGGGTCTTGGCCGAGCCGAGCGTGCTTGCGGCGGACGTGACCTTTTGCAGCATAACGTTGAGCCCGGACATGTAGTTGTCGAGGCTGTTTGCGGGACCTGTGATATCCACATCGGCTATATCAAAATCGGCAATGGGGCCGATGTTGTCTTTGACCTTGTCGATGGCGATGATCGAACGCATTC
Organism: Ensifer sp. B1-9; assembly: GCF_050474445.1. Classification (NCBI taxonomy): domain Bacteria; kingdom Pseudomonadati; phylum Pseudomonadota; class Alphaproteobacteria; order Hyphomicrobiales; family Rhizobiaceae; genus Ensifer; species Ensifer sp. B1-9. The sequence continues at coordinate 197,569 of NZ_JBCHVG010000012.1, read as the reverse complement.
CTTTCTGGGGGTGCATGTTCGGATCGATATCCAGAACGACATTGCCAGCGTTGGCGCTGACTTTGACTCCATGGTTGGCCAGCGCTGCATTGAGAACCTGTGCCATCTGTGTGGCGGTGTTGATAAAACCATCTGTGGTACCGAGTGTGGCATCGACCAGATTGCGGTCGATGCTGATCTGCTCGACGGTGTTGTGCACCTTCAACTCGAACTGAAATGCGACCTCGCGATAAATTCTGAACGGCGATGTGAATGCAAACTGCGTTTTGGCATGGTCGCCAATGCTGGCACTCGCGACACCTGCTGTCGTTGTGGGGGCGCCGGCAAGTCCGGTTGTGCCGGCCGGGGAGCGGGTAATGCCGCTGATCCCGACGCTGGCCCCGCTCGACACTCCAGAGGTCTGGAACTGCAGGCTGGCCCCGATTGTGGTTACGGCGACATTGCTGTTGATCGCGGCAGCGAAAAACGCCTGCGTCAGAACCGCCGCATAGTCGGCCGCACTGGTAATCGTGCCCGTGGAAACGCCGAGCGTCGAATTGATCAAGGCTTCATCGATCGTCAGCGTCTGCGAAATCACGCCATCCACATCGACATGAAGGCTGACGGCTTCACCTGCGGCGAGCGTAACAGGCAAACCCGTCGTCTGCCATGTCTGCGTGGTGGAGGAAATAAATCCTGTTGCTCCATTCGGGCTACGCGCTACGCTCCCGACCGTAACGCTGGCTTCCGTGCTGCCCGAAGTCTCCTGGCTGCGGAACTGCAGATTGGAGCCGACCGCGGAGACGGTGACATTGTTGTCAATCCCTGCTGCGACCAACGCTTGCGCCACGACCGCCCTATAATCGGCCGCGCTGCCGATCGAGCCGGTGGAGACACCGAGCACCGAATCGACGAGGGACTTATCGATGACGAGCGTCCGCGAGATCGCCCCATCGACATTGATGTCCAAGGTTATCGTGTCGCCGCTCGCGAGCGTGATGGGCAGACCTGTCAGCTGCCGTGTCTGAGTTCCTGGCAGTCCGGCATCGCTGAGCAAAGCTGAGCGGAATCCGCCGATATCGCCCAGGCTGCGAATATCTCTCTGTAGCGCGCCGCCGCCGCCGACATTGAATAGACTGACATCCGCGAGATTGACCTCGGTCGTGCCGACTTGCACCAGGCCGTCGGCGGACCTGATGAACGACGAGGTGAGGCTCGTCGGCAATGAGGACAGCTCCCACAGGTTTTGCGGCGCATCGGTCTTCAGCCAGTTGACACCGTTGAAGCTTGCCGAGGAGGCCGTCGACAGAAGTTGCTGCTTGAGTTGATCCAGTTCCTTCTGGACCTTCGTCTTGTCAACGCCAGGTTCTTTCGCAGCAACTAGCTTCGCCTGAAACTCGCTGAGAATATCCACCGTCGTATCGAGGCCGGCATAGCTGACATCGATTTTCGCCGCTCCGAGGCCAAGGGCATCGGTAACGGCGGAAATGGCCATGTTATCGGAGCGCATGGTGGTGGAGATCGACCAATAGGCGGCGTTGTCGGTCGCCGTCTGCACGCGCAAGCCAGAGCTGATTTGGTCCTGTGTCCGTGAGAGCTCGCTTCCGACGCTGCGAAGGGTCTGCAACGCGGCCATAGCGGCCGTATTCGTCAAAATGCTGGTCATGTTAAAAGGCCCGTGAGCACAGGCTAACCCCCGGACCTCGAGACCAGTCCGGCACAAAGGGTTAGCAATGGTGGGAACACTTTTAACGGTTAACCACTGGGGTGCCCGCCATCATGGCGAGACCGTCACCCTAAAAACCAGGTAGCTGGGTGGTTTAGGGCTCGCTCGGCGGGATGCTCATTCCGCAATCCAGCCGAACACTTTCGTTAACGTTTTTGCAACAGGATAGGTTAACAAAAGGTTAACGGCGCCGCCGCCGGGATACCAATTTTAAACGAATCATCCCTGTATCGGGAATAATGCCCGAAGCGAGGACACCATTTGGCGCCAGCATCAGCGCTCTAGCCTGTCGTGGGGACGCGCGAATTGCGGTATGACGGTCGCGACGAGTTCGAACTCCGTTTCGAAGTCAGCTACAAGCTGAACGAATTTCGTCTCAACTTCGTCGGTGTCGCGGATATCGTTCACAGCGACGGAGTTTTTCCGCAGGAAGCGCGAATAGAGGCGCCCTTCGTCGGAAGCCTCGGCTGGGAAATGGACGCGTTCCAGCTCTTTCACATATGCTGCCGCGGTGATCGCCTCGATGACGCCTTTGCGGGCTTGATGATTTGAGATCGGGCCAACTTCGGCATTCAGTTTGAGGTATCCCTTGACACCATCGTCGCCTGCCCGGACTTCGACCCAAGCGATGAGCGGATAGCCTGCCCACCAATTTTGGCAACCGGGCCAGGCAATCCCGGTCCTTTCGAACTCCTCATGCCATCGTACGGGCAGAAAGCTCACGAGGTTCTTCTGCAGCCCAAAACAGACGAACCTGCTGTTGCCGATCCTGATCAATTTTCCGCGCTCGGGATTGTCGCCAAACAATCGACTGATCGCGGGGCCGAACCCCGTGTCGGTGCTGCGTTCCGCGATGAGCCCCATCACCTTCCTATGATCCCGATAAAACTGGCGTGCCAGTCTTTGCATTTCGGAGGGGTCTTTACTCAAGTCGCTCAGTTCCTCAGGACTATCGAAATGATGGGTCGATCATTGCAATCCAAGGATGATCGGTAAGTCAATTATTTCAAGGAGAAAAGTGGCGCACCCGACATCCGCCATATCAATTTTATAGTCGTTTTTTTTTCAAATAGTTAGCCTGAAACTATGTTGCGTTTTGTGCAGCAAAATGTGCAGCAAAAATCTGCACTTTTCCCACAAATTCGAATTGAGAGACGCCGCCCCGGAGGACGACCGGAGCGGCGCTGAAACGCAGCCTTGTTAGGACAATTTGCCAATCAGGGAAAGGACTCTCATGATGAGGTATTCTCATACCATACATGCCTATGACGGGCAAGACGAATTGGTCGGCTCGCCGACCTTGGACCGTCCGATCCGCCTCACGCAGTTCCCGACCATGGCCGCGACTAAGAAGAAGGACATGCGCCTGTCGCTTCGGCAGCTTGCCGGGCTGATCGAACAAACGGAAGCCGACGACAAGTCGAAGCTGCCGTGGTTCAAGATGGCCGTCTTCGGCAACAATCGCGCTGCCTCGCCGTCGGGGTATTCCTTCCGCAGCAACGCCAACGTCGTCGCCGTGAGCGGCATTGAAGCGGACTATGACGGCGAAGAGATCATGCCCGAAGACGCCCGCGACATGCTGGCCGAAGCTGGCATTGTGGCGGCCGTCTACACGACGCCCTCGCATTCGCCCGACGCGCCTCGCTGGCGTGTGTTCGCCCCCTTTAGCAAAGAGCTTCAGCCGAGCGAGCGCGAACGCCACATGGCGCGCCTCAACGGCATATTCGGCGGGTCGCTCGACGATGCGTCCTTCACGCTGTCGCAAAGCTACTATGGCGGTAACGTGACGGGCCGTCTGAAGGTCAAGACCTTTCTTGTCGACGGTCGGTATGTGGATTCCGCCTCCGATCTGGACGCCACGGCGAAAGGGAAGCGCGGGCGGACCAAGACCGCGAATGACAATCACGGCTTCGACGAAGCCGCCTATCTTGACGCCATTGCGACCGGCGAGTCCTACCATCCGGCGGCCATTGCCTTGGCGGGCAAATGGGCGGCCGCTGGCGTGCCATATATCGAGGCGCTGCAGCGCCTCCGGGCGGCGTTCGACCGGGTGCCGGAAGTGGACCGGGACTCGCGCTGGAAAGAGCGCGTGGCCGACCTGCCGACGGTCCTGAATCACGTCTACGGGAAGCAGGTCGAAGAGGACATTGCCGAAGAGAAGCGTCGGGGCGAGGCGTTCGACGAGATTCCGACCGCCGAAGAACAGGCGGAAATCGACGCCGACATTGAAGAGCTTGTCGGCGGTAAGGCCAAGGCCGAAACTGATGGCCTGACCTTTCTGAAGCCTTCGGAGTGCAGCGCCAGCGACACCCGGCGGTATGTGATTAAGGGCCTTGTGGCCGAAGGTGACGTGGCATGCATTGTCGGCGCTCCGGGCGTCGGTAAGTCGCTGTTAGCGCCGCGCCTGGCCTATGCCGTTGCGCAGGGACAAGACATTTTCGGGATGCGCGTTCGGCAGGGTGGCGTGCTTTACGTCGCGGCCGAAGATCAGCACGGTATGCGCGGCCGCGTGGCAGCCCTCCGACGCGAACACGGCGAGGCCGACGACTTCGCTCTTGTCGCTGCCGTGGCGGACCTGTTGAGCAAGAACAGCGAGCACTTGAAGCGGCTGAAGGCGGCCGTGAAGGATCGGCGGCCATCGCTTGTCATTATCGACACGCTCGCCATGGCGTTTCCCGGCCTTGAAGAGAACAGTGCAGAAGGAATGAGCCGCGTCGTCGCCGTCGCCCGTTCGCTGACCAAGTGGGGAGCGGCCGTGATTCTGATTCACCACGACACCAAGGACGGGCAGCAAGGACTCCCGCGCGGTCACTCGCTCTTGAATGGCGCGCTCGACGTGTCGCTTCACCTGTCGCGTGGCGAGGACGGCATTGTCCGGGCAAAGCTGACCAAGAACCGCAACGGTTCGACCGAACGCGACATCGCCTTCACCATCGGCACGCAAGCGCTCGGGCTCGACGAAGACGGCGACATGATCACGGCGGCCGTTTGCCGTGAACTCGATCCGGGCAGCGCACCGGAACGGAAAGAACACCTGACGCCTAGCGCGAAGGCCGCCTACGAGACCTTCCATTACTTGCTCGACGGTCGCGACGCCGTGCCAGAAGGCGAGCTTCGCGAGGCTTGTATCAGCGGGCGGAAAGTGTCGGCAGCGGACGACGCCGATAGTCGTCGACGCGCCTACAAGCGGGCAGTCGAAGAACTCACACGCAAAGGGAAGGTTGTCTTCAGTGACGGCGAATATCGGCCGCCCGAACACGGGCATGAATCCTTCGATGAATTGGTTTGAGGGGGATTCGATGGCAACCGAACGTCACCACGGACAGGCAGCGGGCAGCGGACGGACACGGACACTGCCCGGACATGTCCGGTTATGTCCACCCGGCAAATCGCGTCGTGCGCCGGACGGACACGGACAAGCCCCTTTAGGGGCTGTCCGGCTGTCCGGTCGCCGATGCACTGGTTTTGTCTTCATTCGGGGCGCGCGCAAGCACGCTAATGAAGCGACCGTCTCCGTTAGCAACCGGGTCCTTCCCCGGTGGCGGCCGTCGCGGGGAGCGCGGAGCCCCGGCTTTTCGATCTGCGAGGAAAAATAGAAAATGGACTCTACGATTTTGTCGGACATCGAAGAACTGGTCGGCACTGTCCGTAAGCAACCAACCGACACGCTCGTCACGGCCGAAGAGCTTGCCGAGTGGCTGGGCCTGTCGCGCCGCCGCATCGACGAACTGACCATCGCGGGCGTGCTGACCCGTGCGGCCCGTGCCCGCTATGCGCTCCGGGCGTCGATCCTCTCCTATTGTGCTGACCAGCGGTCAAAGACTTCCGGCCGCGGCCGCGCCGATCCCGCCTATACGGCGGCGAAGACCCGCGCGGCGGAAGCGACTGCGGAGAAGTTGGAAACCGCGAACGCCGTCGCTCGCCGTGAGCTTATTCCCGCGGCCGAAGTCGAGCGCGAATGGTCCGCCATTCTTCGGGAAGTGCGCGCGGCCATGCTCGCCCTGCCATCCCGGTTGCAACAGCGCCATGGGCATCTGACGATGCACGATATTAATGCAATCGACCGGGAGATTCGGGATGCCCTCGAAGAGGTCGCAGATTCTTAGGAGGAACTGGAATGGATGACGAAGATCGCATGCGTGAACGTTTGGTTAAGGTAGGGCCTCAAGTTGCAGCGCGTGCTAAGCTTGTAAAGTTTCAGCACTTCATCCCCGGCCATTGGTTTTCCGCCGCTGCCTCGGAATGCGTGCAGATGTTTATTCATGGGCATTTCTACGGGTGCATTTCGGTTGCGCAAGCCTATGTCGAAGCGCTCGGAAAATATCTATCTGGCGTTCATCAAGTTCGGGTATCCAACGACCCCCCGATTCTTTGGGGCCGACTTTCCAAAGAGGGAATCGTATCGAAGGATGTCGCCGCAAGCGCTAAGTCGCTATTTACGGATCGAAATGACTTTCATCATTTGAACAAGGATTTAGAGCGAGACCACTCAAAATTAGAACAACGGGCATTGCATTGCTTGGATGCGATTTATGACATTGAGTGCGAGATATTTGCGTACTCAGTTTCCGAAGGCGTTGTAACAATTCACAAGCCCCAATATTGGCCCGAAGGTAGGGAAAAGGGTACGGCCCAAGTCTTCATTCGAAACATTCGCGTTTGATGTGGGGATGAGTGAGCTGTCACCACTTCGTCACACTCGCGGGCGCGCTCTCCGGGCGCTGATCCCGCCGCCGCGCCTTCGCCTGTCCGACTGGATCGAAACCCATATGCGCCTGCCGGAAGCCGTGTCGGCGCTGCCCGGTCGTGTGACCCTATGGCCCTATCAACGGGAAATCGCCGACGCCATTTCCGACCCGGAACTGGAGCGCGTGACGCTGGTCAAGCCCGTGCGCGTCGGCTTCACCACGCTGTTGACCGGGGCGCTGGCGTCCTACGTCGCCAATGAGCCGTCACCGATCCTCGCCCTTCTGCCGACGGAAGCGGACTGCCGCGATTACGTCGTGTCGGACCTTGAACCGATCTTCGAGGCGACCCCCGCACTCCGGGGCCTGCTATCGGCGGAAGCCGACGAGACCGGCCGCAACACGCTTCTGTCGCGCCGCTTCGCGGGCGGCTCGCTGAAGATTATTGCGGCGAAGTCGCCCCGCAATCTCCGGCGGCACAACGTCCGCGTTCTGTTGATCGATGAAGCCGACGCCATGGAGCCGGGCGTTGAAGGTTCGCCGATCACACTGGCGGAACGGCGCACGCTGTCCTTCGCAAATCGCAAGATTATCTTGGGCAGCACGCCGACAATCGAAGAGACCAGCAACGTGCTCCGGTCCTACGCCCGGTCGGATCGGCGCGTTTTCGAAGTCCCTTGCCCGGAGTGCGGCCACCGTCATGAAATCACCTGGGCCGATATCCAATGGCCCGAAGGCGAGCCGGAGCGGGCGCACTACGTTTGCCCGGAATGCGGTTCCGTGGTGGAAGAGCGGCACAAGGCGGCTTTGGTCGAAAACGGCCGCTGGCGGGCGACCGCGCCGCATGTGCGCGGCCATGCCGGATTCCGCCTCAACGCGCTTGTCTCGACGCTGACGAACGCCTCTTGGGGCAAGCTGGCAGCCGAGTTTGTCGAGGCGAAGCGCTCGCCAGACACGCTGCAGGTCTTCGTCAACACGATCCTCGCCCAAGGCTGGCGGGAAGCGGCCGAAGAGATCGACGAAGCCGCACTTGCGGCGCGTGCGGAGCCGTTCGGGCTCGACGCGCTTCCGCCGGAAGTACTGATCATCACGGCGGGCGTGGACGTGCAGCGGGATCGGCTGGAAATCGTCTTCCTCGGCTGGTCGCGCGATGAAATCTTCGTCCTGTGCCAAAGTGTCATCTATGGAGACCCGGCGGGCGATGACGTGTGGTCGGAACTCGACGACGCTTTGCGTACCGTCTGGAAGCATCCGAAGGGCGGAATCTTGCGCGTGGACGCGGCCGGAGTGGACGCGGGCGATGGGGAGACCATGGACCGCGTGATCGGCTTCGCACGGGCTCGTATGGCGAGGCGTATATACGCTTTGAAGGGGGCGACCGGAAATCGCCCCGCAATCAGGGCCAGCGACACCAAGGGGGCGAAGCTCTTCATCGTCGGCGTGGACAGCCTGAAGGGTCAGCTTGCGAGCCGGTTGACGCGCGGCCGCACCGTCCGCTTCAGCGACCGATTGGAAGCCCGGTTCTATGAGGAACTTGCGAGCGAACGCCTAATCATGCGCTATGTGCGCGGCGCGCCTGTCCGCCTATGGGAACGGATTCCCGGCCGCCGGGCCGAGTCACTCGATTGCACGATCTACGCCATGGCCGTCCGCAATTTGGTCACGGCCAATTTGGATCGGCGGGAAGAGGAAGTTGTCAGCGCAACCTTGCCTAAGAGAGTCCCTTCCGTGGTAAGGTCCGCTTGGCTGAATCGGTAAGGGGGCAGTATGATTACCGCAAACGTTTTTCGTAGAACCTTCTTCATCAAGTACGAAAATTCTACGGGGACGGCGTTTACAATCGATCATGACGGCAAGCAATATCTCGTCACCGCGCTACATGTCTGCCCTAACATCGCTGACGGAAACACCATCTCTGTTTGTCGCCACGGGCAATGGCTGGATTGGCCGGTAAAGGTGGTCGGCGCTGGTACGCCGGGAAATCTCGAAGATGACGTTATTGTCCTCGCCCTAGATTCGCAGGTCTCACCATCCTTCCCAATGTCAGCAACTTCGGCCGATCTGGTTTGGGGGCAGGATGTCTATTTTCTCGGTTTTCCCTATGGGCTTCATACCGAGCAGAACGTGAACGACGGCTATCCCCTTCCGCTAATCAAAAAGGCATTGATGTCAGGAAGTGTGGGCCAGCAGATGGAGACATTTCTACTAGACGGTCACAATAATCCCGGCTTTTCTGGTGGCCCTGCCGTGTTTAGACCTATAGGCTCGCCGAACGGCGAGTTTCGCGTTTTCGGTATTGTCAGTGCCTTCAAATCCGAAAACATTCCGATCACCTTTCAGGGAAAGCAAACTGGACTGTCGAGTCCTGCAAATACCGGTATAGTGGTTTGTCCCGCAATCAAGCGCGCCGTGGGCTTCATTGAGGCAAATCCGATAGGCCCCGACTTGACCTATTGAATAAAAGCACCGTCGCTCCGCCTCGCAAATCTACCCGAGCCATTCCCGACGAAGCGCGTCGATCTTCTCGACCAGTTCCGCGAAGGCCGAGTCACGGTCGGACCACGCCCTGACCTGATCGTCACTCATGTGCCACGGAACGGTGATGCCGTGCTTGCGCTCATATGCAGCGAAGAGCTTGCGGACTTCTCGCTCGAATGACCGACGCCGCGCCCGTGTCGAGCGCGTGACGGCCGACGCGCTCGCCCTACGGCCGCCAGCCCCGCCGAGGCAAGCCGTTCCGGCCAATGCCAATCCTTGAAACACCTTCGCGTCCATCTTTCATCCTCATGAAAAAGGGCCGAGGCAGTCGCCCGCCCCGGCCAGTCAAGGGAGCCATCGGGCAGGACAACCCGAAAGCATGGCAATCGGTCAGACCCTCATCTGACAGACTCCATATGGCACATTCCTCATTGCAATACAACTCAGTTTTGAGTAATAGAGTCATAGATGCAATGGAGACCGCCCATGTTCCGACTTTCAGAGGCTGCCGTGGCGTTCGCGAAGATCGACCGGATTTCCGACGACGCGACCCCGGCACTCGACAAATTCCTTCGTAATTTGTCGCAGCGTCATTACCTGCCCCCGTCCGCGCGCGAGGGGCGTGCCGATCTTTATTCCATCGAGACCGTGTGTGCGTTGCGCCTCGCGCAGCGTGCTGCCGCCTTCGGCATTGACCGCGTGGCGCTCGACGCCTTGCTTCGGTTTCTTCATAGCGCTCCGCACCTTCCTACGCGTTTTCGGCAGGGCGACGGCGTTTCCATCGGCCTGACTCGGATTGAAGAGGCTGTCGAGCGTGCCCGTGCAGGCGAGGATTTCGCCGTTGGCCTCACACTTGACGCCCACGGTCGCGTCGAGCCGAAGGCATGGTTTCCGCCCGACATTCTGACCGATGAAGCGCGGTCAATCCTTGTCGACATTGCTCCGGCGGCCGGGCCTGACGCCGCGTTCCGTCTCGACGCCGGGCGTCTCATCCGCGCCGTTCTTGCCGTCCTCGACGAGAAGTGACGCCATGCCTGTCCGCCTCCCCAGCCTTTTCGGCCTCTTCAATCGCGCGCATCGCCGCCAGCATGTCCGCCGGTTCGACGGCGCGGCGGGCGGACGTCGCGGCTGGGGCATGGGCACCTTCGGCCGGATCAATCCCGAAGTGGCGGCCGCCGGGGCGAACCTTCGTGGCCGTGCCCGCTACCTCGCCAACAACAACCCGTGGATTGCGAATGCCGTTGCGAACTGGACCGGCGCGCTTGTCGGCTCCGGCATCATGCCAACTTCCCAGCACCCCGACGCGGCCGCCCGGAAGGCACTGGCGACGCTCTTCAATGCCTGGGCGGAAGAGGCGGACGCCGACGGCCGCGCGACCTTTTGGGGCTGGCAGGCCGACGTTGCGCGCGGCCTTGTCGTGGACGGCGAAGCCTTCGTCCAGTTCCTCGATACCGACGGTCTTCGCGTCCGGCTGATCCCGCCGGAGTTGATCGACGAGTCGATGACCCGCGAACTTGGGAACGGCGGCGTGATCGTGCAGGGCGTCGAGTTCGACGCCGACGGCCGCCGCGTCGCCTATCACGTCTTGCCGTCGCGCCCCCACGACCAGTTCGCCACTTATGCGCCACCCGTGCGGATCGATGCTTCCGAAATCCTCCACGTCATGAAGCCGCTGGCGGCTGGACAGGTCCGGGGCGTGTCGTGGCTTGCGCCGGTCATCCTGCCCGCCAGTGAGCTAGACCAACTTCTCGACGCACTGCTTGTCGGCGTGAAGGTCGCGGCCATGCATGCGGGCTTTCTGGTCGATCAGAACGGCACAGCGGGCGAGTCGTTCGACGGCACGGGCGAGGGCGGTGTCTTGGAAGCTGGACTCGAGCCGGGCACGTTGCGCCGCCTGCCGACGGGCATGGACATAAAGTTTTCGACGCCACAGCAGACGGCCGAAGTGGCTGCGTTCCTTCGACTCAACCTTCAGCAGCTTGCCGCCGGACTCGGGCTGCCGACGCATTTCGTGGACGGCGACTTGACCGGAGCGAACTATTCGAGCCTTCGGGCCGGTCTTCTGCCCTTCCGGCAGCGTGTCGAACAAATCCAATACGGCGTTTTCGTTCCGCAATTCCTCGCGCCCGTGTGGCGGCGCGTGATCACCTATGCGGTCCTGTCCGGCGAACTCGACGCGGGCGACTTCGGCCGCGAATGGCTGGCCGTCGAGTGGCTGCCGCCCAAGCCGCTTCAGGTCGATCCGCTGAAGGACACGCAAGCGACTGTCGCCGAAATCGAGGCTGGGCTTACCAGCCGTCGCAAGGCCGTGGCCGAACGCGGCTGGTCAATCGAGCAACTGGACGAAGAGATTGCCGCCGATCCGATGAAGAAGGAGTCCGCCAATGCCGCAAGCTAGGAAACGTGGGGTGCCGCTGGAATCGCAAGAGGTGATGATCCGCCGCGCGGTCATTTCGCCCGAGTCGTTCGACGAAGCGGCTTTGACCGTGGAAGCGACGATCTCGACATTTTCCGATGTCCAGCGCCGCGATCCGCGCGGGGCCTATGTCGAGCGGCTGGACCCGGCCGGGCTCGACACGTCGCGGCTGATCGGCGCGCCCGTTCTCGACGGCCATCGACAGGGCAGCGCGCGCGACTCCATCGGAGTCGTGACCGCGTTCCGCAGTGAAGGCAACGCGCTGATTGCCACCATTCGTTTGCTTCAGTCCGATGACGTGAAGCCGATCGTCGAGCGCATCCGGCAGGGCATCATTCGGGGCGTCTCTGTCGGCTACCGCGTCCAACGTTGGCTCGATTCTCTCGAAAACAAGGTCCGCGTCCGCACGGCGGCGGCGTGGTCGATCTTTGAAGTTTCCGCCGTGCCGGTCCCGGCCGATCCGGGCGCAACCTTTCGGAGCGAAACCATGGAAGACGAAGTGATCGAAACCCCGGCCGAAGAAACTCCGGCCGCGACCCGTGCGGCAATCCGCACTATCGCCCGCGCGGCGGGCATGACGGCGGAACAAGCGGACGACATGATTGACCGCGACCTGTCCGTCACGGAAGCCCGTGCGGAAGCATTCGAGGCGATGCAGGCGCGGACACGCAACACTCCGCGCATCCGCGTCGTGAGCCCGTCCAGCGAAGACCCGGCCGTGATCCGCACGCGGCGCGAAGAGGCGCTTTACGCTCGCGTGAGCGGGACCGCACCGACCGACGAAGCTCGCCCCTTCATGAGTGACACGCTTCGCGACCACGCCCGCGCACTGGTCGAAGCGGCGGGCGTCTCGACGCGCGGCATGGACGCCGACGCGCTCTTCCGGGCGGCGATGCACACGACCAGTGACTTCCCCCAGCTTCTGACGGGCGTCGGTCGCCGGACTTTGATGGCCGCCTATCAGGTCGCCGGATCGCCGCTGAAGACCTTACTTGCGCGGCAGACGACGCTTCCCGACTTCCGGGCCGCGTCGAAGCTGAAGCTGTCTGACACCGGTCTTCTGGAAAAGGTGAGCGAGTCGGGCGAGATCAAGAGCACGACGCGTGGTGAGGCGGCCGAGTCCTACGCACTCGACACCTACGGAACCATGTTCGCGCTGTCGCGCAAGGCGCTGATCAATGACGACCTTGGCGCGTTCCGAGATTGGGGCGCGACCGCCGGGCGCATGGCGGCCGAAACCGAAAACAACCTGCTCTTCACGCTTTTCCGCCAGTCGAGCGGGGCAGGGCCGGTCATGGGCGAGGACAATAAGCGCCTCTTCCACGCGGATCACGGCAACCTTGCCGGTTCGGGCACGGCGCTGGACGAAGCAAATTTGTCCGCTGCCCGGCTCGCCATGCGTGGCGTGAAGGCGCTGGACGGCAAGACGCCGATCAATGCCGCGCCGAAATATCTGGTCGTCGGGCCACAGCTTGAGACAAGCGCCGAAAAGTTGCTGGCGGCGATTTATGCGGCCACGGTTGCCACGGCGAACCCGTTCACGGGCAAGCTGGAATTGCTGGTTGAACCGCGCATCACAGACAAGTCGTGGTACGTCTTCGCCGATCCGGCCGTCCTGCCCGTGCTCGAATATGCTTACCTGTCGAGCGCGCAAGGTCCGCAGATGGCGAGCCGCGAAGGCTGGGACGTGCTGGGGCAGGAGTTCCGCGTCGTGCTGGACTTTGGTTGTGGCGCAACCGACTTCCGGGGAGCTTACCGCAATCCGGGTCTCTGATCGTCATGGCCGCATCGCTGCAACAGCTTCAGGCTTGGCGGGACGCGCTCTTTAAAGCGCGTCTACAAGGCGTGCGGGAGTTCCGCGATCAGACGGGCGAAACCGTTGTCTACAAGTCCGACGCCGAAATGGCCCGGGCGCTCGCTGCCGCCGACGCGGCGATTGCGGCGGCACAGGCCAAGCCCGTCAACACCATCCTCTTCAAGACTTCGAAAGGAATCTGACTATGAAGAACTATGTGCAGAAGGGCGAGAATCTGACCCTTCCCGCGCCATACGCCGTGTCGAGCGGCGACGGCGTATTGAAGGGCAGCATCTTCGGCGTGGCCGCTGGCGACGCCGAGTCGGGTGCTGAAGTCGATATCGTGACCGTCGGCGTCTTCACGCTGCCCAAGGTTTCAACGGACGTGATGGCCGTCGGCGATCCGATCTATTGGGACAATACGGCGAAGCTGGTCACGACGACGGCGACCGGCAATACCAAGATCGGCGTGTCCCTCGCCACGGCCGTCAATCCTTCCGGCACGACCGACGTGCGCCTCAACGGGGCGTTCTGACCCATCCCGCAGGCGAGCGTGATCCTGACCGCTCCGCTCGCTCGCGTTCTTCAACGGGACCACGCCCTTGAGGGCGTTCCATGGAAAAGGACGAATTGGTCCGCTTACGGGCGGCCGTCGCTAAACTCGTCGTCGAAAATCCGATCTATGCGCCGATCTTCGAACGACTCGAAATCGAAATTGCCAGCTTAGAAGCCTCCGACCCTGTAGCACGGGCGCGGGCGATAGTAGCTGGTCAGAAGGCAATCGCCTGAAGGATGTCCCGCTTGTGTTCGAGAGTCGCGCCCGCCCCATACCGTTCCCGGTCAAGCCGATGGCCGAAGATGTCACGGCGGATTCGTTCGTCGACTCCGGCTGCGAGCATCCGGTCTTCAAACGAGTGGCGCAAGCTATAGAGCACATGGTCGGGTGTTTCGAGAAGCCCGTTTTCCCGCATGAATTTGTTCACCGTGGCGCTAAGGCTGGCGCTGGTCTCCTGATAGCGCTGGAACCCCTTCGGGCACTGCCGGAAGGCTTCGAGGCTGACGCCAGTGAGCGGGATGACGCGCTTCGACTGGTCAGTCTTCAGTTGCCGCCCGACCGGCTCAATCGAGATATGCGGGACGTCGTGTTCAAGACGAATGTGCTCCGGCAGAAGCCCGGCCGCCTCGCTTGGGCGATAGCCCGTGTTGACCATGCCGAGCACGATGCAGCGTGCTTCCGTATTGAGCCCGTCGAGCGCGCCCGGCGCGAGCAACTTGGTCTTGATCCATTCCGTCGAGAAAGGGGGCCGCTCGCGCTTGTGCTTCTTTCCGTCCTTGAAGGACAGATTGCCGACGGGCAGCACCAGCCCGAGCCGCTTCATCTTGTTGACGGTCTTCAGCGTGTCGGCGACATGGATCAGGTCTTTGTTCGCGCTATTCGGGGCCAGTCCTTCGGACGCCAGCCGGTCAACCCACCAGTCGCGGAAGTCGAGCATGTCGTCGGCCGTGATCTCGGCAATGTTCTTGTTGCCGACGACCTCGACGAAGTTGCGAATTGCCTTCATGCGTGGATTCTTCCATCGACGAAGTTGGTCTTCGCTTTTGCCGAGCGTCCGGTCCTTCGCCAGTGTCCAGAACAGTTCAAGCGCTCGCTCGACCGTGATCGGCGGTTCCTTCGCCCCGCCAAGGACGGCCGCAGCTTCTATCCGATCCGGCTCACCGTCGGGCCGCACGGCGGCGCGGACCCGTTCAAGGAACTCTTCGCGTGGCAACTTGGCGACACGATCTGCCGTGAGGTAGCGGAAGCCCCGGACTTGGGCGAGTTCCCGCGCCGCCTCGAAACGGCGTTCGGCGTCGTCGCTGTCGCCCGCAAGACGGGCTTCCCATGCCTCAACCATGTTCTGCCATGCCGTCGAGGCCTTCTGCCGTGCAACGGACTCGGAATCAGTGTGCAGGCTGATCCACACGACTTTGCGGGACTCGATTGCCTCGTAGCGTTTCGGAACGCGCTTGATCAGGTGGAAGGTCTTGTTGCGGCGCTTGATGTTCATGGCGGAACTCCCTTCGGTTCCAAAACCATGCCTGACGCGTTGATGTATAGCAATATGTGCAGCAAAAGGTGCAGCAGAATCGCGTCATACGGCGCCCGATCCCGTGAAAAATCTCGGGGAAACGTAATTATATCAAGCGCTTGCGCGATAATAATTGGGGAGGAAAATGGCGCACCCGACAGGATTCGAACCTGTGACCTTTGGAATCGGAATCCAACACTCTATCCAGCTGAGCTACGGGTGCATCCGTTGGCGGCAGGGCCGCCGAAGCAGGCTGTGAAGCGGTTCATAGCTTAGCTTTGGCGCCGCATCAATGGTGAAAAGGCGGAGTTCGCAGGGGAATTTGCCATTGTTGCCGAAAATGCAACTGCTTGCAGTGCCTCTGCCGGTCGGCAAATGGTGTCTGGCGGCGGGCCATTGAGGCGCGCCGCCGAGGATTGTTTCAGGCGACCTGCATTGCTCCGGGGCCGGGGATCGCCTTCGGCGGCACCTTGCCCATGATGATCATGCCGAGCACTTCATCCTTGGTGACGTCCTCGGTGCGGGCCTGGCCGACGACCTGGCCGTTCTTCATGACCGACACACGGTCGGCAAGGTCGAAGACGTCGTGAATGTCGTGGCTGATCAGGAAGATGCCGATGCCTTCGCGCTTCAACTGCTTGATGAGGTCGCCGACCTGGGCGGTTTCCTGGGGCCCGAGGGCCGCCGTCGGCTCGTCCATGATCAGGATGCGGGCGTCGAAGAGGATCGCGCGCGCGATCGCCACCGATTGCCGCTGGCCGCCGGAAAGTGCCTTCACCGGCTCCTTGAAGCGTTGGAAGTTGGGATTGAGGCGCCCCATAACCTCGCGGGCCTTCGCCTCCATCGCCACGTCGTCGAGCGTGCCCCAGGGGGTCCTGAGCTCACGGCCGAGATAGAGATTGGCGGCAGCGTCGACATTGTCGGCGACAGCGAGCGTCTGGTAGATCGTCTCGATGCCGTATTTCTTGGCGTCGCGCGGGTTGTTGATGTCGGCGGGCTCGCCATTGATCAGGATCTCGCCGGCATCGCGCTTGTAGGCGCCGGAGAGGATCTTGATCAGGGTCGACTTGCCGGCGCCGTTGTGGCCGAGCAGGGCCACGACCTCCCCGGGGTAGAGATCGACGGAAGCGTTGTCCACCGCGTGGATGCCGCCGAAGGAGATGGAAATGTTCTTCATTTCCACGAGCGGAGTGCGTTGGTCTTTCATGGATCGTACTCCTTACTTGGCGCGGGCGCGGTAGATGGTGTCGAGCCAGACGGCAACGACCAGAACCACACCGACGACGATGCGCTGGAATGGCGAGTCGATCCCCAAGAGCACCATGCCCGACTGTAGTGATTGCATGACGAGCGCGCCGATCATGGCGCCGGCGATCGTGCCGACACCGCCGGCGAGCGAGGTGCCGCCGATGACCGCGGCGGCGATCGTGTAGAGTTCGTCGAGTTCGCCCTGCGCGTTGGTTGCCGCATTGAGGCGGGCGGTCGAGATCGCCGCGGCGATGGCGCAGAGGATGCCCATCAGCGTGAAGATCTTGACGGTGACCCAGCGGGTCTTGATGCCGGCGAGTTCCGCAGCCTCAGGGTTGCCGCCGAGCGCGAAGACATAGCGGCCGAAGCGGAGCCGCGTGGCGATGAAGGTCATGACGATGCCGACGGCGATGGCGACGAGCACGGGGATGGCGATACCGTGCGGGATCTGCAGGCCGCCTTCGGGCCAGGCGATGCCGTTGGCGTCGGCATATTTGCGGGCGATGTTGGTCGGCCAGTAGTAGCTGTTGGCGACAGCGATCGCGCCGAGCACCAGGATACAGCCGAGGATCGCCAGGAAATACTCCGCCCAGACCGGACGCAGCGGGAAGCGGAAGCGCTTGCGCTGCTTGCGCGAATTGAGGATGGCGGCGACGATGGCGATGCAGGCGAGGATGCCGACGATCCAGCTTGCCGTTGCGCCGATCGACCCTTCGGTGCCGCCACCCATGAGACGGAAGGTGGCGTTCATCGGCGCGACCGTCTGGCCGCTGGTCACGAACCAGGTGGCACCGCGCCAGACGAGCAGGCCGCCGAGCGTGACGATGAAGGCGGGCACGTTGAGGAAGGCGATGATCGAGCCCTGGAGCGCGCCGATGGCGGCGCCGACGGCGATGCCGCTCAAAAGCGTGATGATCCAGATGGCCGGATGTTCGAGGCCGAGATATTGCGGCAGGAATTTCACCTGCATGACGCCCATCACCATGCCGCAGAAGCCGAGCACGGAGCCGACGGAGAGGTCGATGTTGCGAGTGACGATGATCAGCACCATGCCGGTCGCCATCACGGCGACGGAGGAGGTCTGGACCGTCAGGTTCCACAGGTTGCGCGGCGTCAGGAACAGGCCGCCGGTCATGATCTGAAAGCCGATCCAGATGATGACGAGCGCGCCGACCATGCCGAGCAGCCGGGTGTCGATTTCGGTGGCGCGGAAGAAGCGCTTCACCGGGTTTTCGTCCGCTGTGCGGGCGCGATTTGCTTGTGCGCCCTGCGTGTTGCCTTGTGTGATGTCGGCCATGGACGTGCCTTCCCCCACTTTTCGTGTTGATGTCGTCGCGTCAGGTGGCACCAGGAGCCGGGATCGACGCGACAAGTCCGGTGCGACGGCAGAGATCGAGCGTTTTCGTTGGGCTGCGCGGTCGCGCGTGCGGCATTGTCCGCCGGGCTCGTACCTTGCGCAAGCGCCGCAACGGGTTGCGTTGCGGCGCTTGTCTGACGTCAGCGCTCAGTTCTGCTGATGCGGTTTACTCGCAAGCCGCGACGTCGCCCTTGACGCCCTGGCAGGCTTCCGCCTTGGAGATCCAGCCCGCGTCGATGACGACGTTCAGGTTGTCCTTGGTGATCGGCAGCGGTGCAAGGAAAACCGACTGCATGGCCACGCCCTTCGGTCCGCCGTTGAAGGTGGTGACGCCGGCGATTTCTTCCATCTTCTTGCCGCCGGCGAGTTCGACCGCGACTTCCGCGGCGCGCTTGCCGAGTTCACGGGAGTCCTTCCAGACCGACACGGTCTGCGTGCCGAGCGCCACGCGGTTCAGTGCCGCCTTGTCGGCGTCCTGGCCGGAGACCGGGACCGAACCGGCGAGGCCCTGCGCATCGAGGGCTGCTATCGCGCCGCCCGCCGTACCGTCGTTCGAGGCGACGACCGCATCGACCTTGTTGTCGTTGGCGGTCAGGAACTGCTCCATGTTCTTCTGGGCGTTCTCCGGCTTCCAGCCGTCCGTGTAGGCTTCGCCGACGTTCTTGATCTTGCCGGCGTCGACGGCTTCCTTCAGCACTTCCATCTGTCCGGAGAAGAGGAAGTCGGCGTTCGGGTCGGCCGAGGAACCCTTGATGAAGACGTAGTTGCCTTCCGGCTTCACCTTGAACACTTCGCGGGCCTGCATGCGGCCGACTTCCTTGTTGTCGAAGGTGATGTAGAAGGCGGCAGGGTTTTCGATCAGGCGGTCGTAGCCGACGACCGGAATGCCTTCGGCTGCGGCCTTTTCGATGGCCGGGCCGATGGCGTCGCTGTCCTGGGCGAGCACGATCAGTGCATTGGCGCCCTGGGCGATCAGCGACTCGACGTCAGTCAGTTGCTTGGCTGCGGACGACTGCGCGTCGGCAGAGATGTACTTGTCACCGGACGCTTCCAGTGCGGCCTTGATGGCGGCTTCGTCGGTTTTCCAGCGCTCTTCCTGGAAGTTGGACCAGGAAACGCCGACGACCAGGTCCTTCGCCTGGGCGACCGAATGCAGGGAAACGATGACGGCAACCCCTGCCATCAGCTTCAAAACGGATTTCATTTCATCCTCCCGAGTGAGGGCCGGCCGAGCGTGCGAACCTCCCGCACCATCCCCCGCCAGCCTTGAATGCTGTCGGAGATCGCGCCGCCACATCGTGCGGAATTATTTTCTCGACAGTCGAGAAAATGAATGTCATGGATTTTGGAGGCTGTCAACACGGCGCGAATGCGGTGATTGCGGCATCAACAAAGTGCTTCGCGAGCGGTCTCGTGCGTTGTTTCTCGACCGTCGAGAAAATCGGTGCGACAAGGCTGTCGGCGCCTTGTCTTGCCGTTCAACAGATGCTTTGGGAGGGGCATGTGTTCGAAGGATCCGCCACTGACAGGGACGTCTCATGCTGACCAAATCCAGCACTGAGCTCGTGCGTCAGCAGAACAGCGCGTTGGTCCTTGCGGCGCTCAGGCGTGCCGGCAATCTCTCCCATACGGAAATCTCGGCTGAGACGGGGCTTGCCTCGGCGACCGTTTCCGTGATCACCGCGGAACTGGAGAAGGCCGGGGTACTCGCGAAGGCGGAGCAACAGGTTCAGGGTGGGCGAGGGCGGCCTCGTGTCCTCTTCACGCCGCGGCGCGACTACGGCCATCTCGTGGTCGTCAGGATCTCCTCCGACATCGTGCAATATTCGCTGATCGATTACGGCGGCACGCTTCTCGACCGTTTCGACGAAACGCGAAACCACGGCGAGCGCGGCACGGTTCCTTTCGCCCGCGCATTCGTGGATGCGCTCGAACGCCTGCTGCAGCGTTCGAGGCTGGAGCGCGATCGGGTGCTCGCCGTTTCGATCAGCAGCAAGGGCCTGGTCGACAGCGAGGCCGCGCGGCTTTTATGGTCGCCGGTCTTCGGCCAGGAAGAGCTGGATTTCGCTGCGTTGCTTGCGCCGCAGTGGCGCGCGAAAGTCATCCTCAGCAACGAGACGCTGCTGGTCGCGCAGGCGCTCGCCGCCCAGGCCGAGCGCAAGCCTGAGGGCGGGTTCAGGGCGCTTGCGGCGATCTCGCTCGGCCACAGCATCGGCCTCGGCGTCGCCCGCAAGAACCAGAGCGGGGAGATGGACGTCAGCGCGCCCAACTTCGGCCATATGCTGCATGCGCCGTCGGCCGGCCTGTGCCGTTGCGGCGCCTATGGCTGCATCGAGGCGGCTGCGGGTTTCTATGGGATTCTGCGTGCGGCGTTCGAGGTGCCGGCGGATACCATCCCCGCCAAATTCGTTCCCGTCGCCGAGCTCGACAAGATCGCCGTCAGTGCGCGGCAGGGGCATCGCATGGCCGGCTATGCGTTCCGCCAGGCGGGCATCGCGCTCGGCAACGGCATCTCGCGCATGCTGAGCCTCTACGAACGCATGCCCGTCCACGTCACCGGCCCCGGCATCCGCTACTTCGATCTCATGCTGCCGGGCATCGAGGAGGGACTTGGCCAATCGATGCAGGTTCGTCTCCAGGGCGCTCCCGAAATATCGGTCGTGCCTGACGAGCAACGTCTCGTCTTCGAAGGGCATCTGGAGCGGGCGCTGGGCGCGATCGATGCCGATATCGCCACCACCGGCCTTTCGTGATGCTCGGCTGACGTTGGATCGCCAGGTGCGACCATTTTTGGGGTTGTGTCGAAAGCGAACACCTTTGGCAATACAATTTACAGTTATTTAGCGACTCCTTGTCAATGTGGCCGTGACGCGGGAGACGTCTATGTTTTCAGTGATTGCATGCATACGCGACGATCATGACTGGCGGCTCATCGTGGCCGCCGCGATCGTCTGCCTGGCAGGCAGCGTCGCAACGATGTTGCTGCTGCTGCGTGCCGAGCGAAGCGAAGGCGGCCAGCGCAGTCTCTGGGTTGCCGCCAGCGGCCTTGCCTGCGGTTTCGGCGTCTGGTCGACGCACTTCATCGCGATGCTGGCCTATGACGGCGGCGTGCCGGTTGCTTACGGCCTCTGGGGCACCGCCCTGTCGATGGTCGTAGCCATAGCCGCGTCGTGTATCGCCTTTGCAATCTGCCTCGGCGGTGGTTCGCGTCTGTCGATGGGCTGCGGCGGTTTCGTGCTTGGTGCCGGCGTTGCGGCGATGCATTTCACCGGCATGCAGGCGATCGAGATCCATGGGCACATAGCCTACGATCTGCGAGCGACTGCTTCGGCGGTCGTCGCGGGAATGCTGCTGGCGGGTGCTGCGCTCTACGCCTTTCATGTCCTGCGCAGCATGCGGCGGTTGGTCGTCTCCTCACTGCTGCTGGTGCTGGCGATCTGTGCCATGCACTTCACATCGATGAGCGGCGTGACGCTGGTGCCGGAGGCCAGTGTCGCCGTCGCCGATACCATTCATCCCGCCTGGCTCGCCGGTGGGGTCATCGCCGCCTCGACCACCTTGATCGTGCTTGCCTTCGGCGCGCTCTTCGTCGATCGGCACCTGACCGATCTCAGGGGGCTCGCCAACGCCTCGCTCGAAGGCATGGCGATCGTTTTCGATGGCGTCATCGTCGAAGCCAATGAGCGGTTTTCCGGCCTCACCGGCCGGTCGCTTGCGGAACTGTCCGGGCGTCGCCCGTCCGAGATCTTCGTCTTCGGCGAGGAGGGGCTCGAGGGGCACAGGCGCGGGGACGGTCCTGGCGAGATCGACCTTCTGAATGCCGATGGGCGCACCATCCCCGTGGAATTCATGTGTCGGACGATCGAGTATCGTGGACGCGAATGCGAGGTGATCTTCGTGCGCGACTTGAGGGCAAGGAAGGAAGCCGAGCGCACGATCGAGCATCTGGCCCATCATGATGCGCTCACCGACTTGCCGAACCGCGCCTTCTTCGACCGCAGGCTGGCCCAGACGCTGGCGGCGGCCTCCGTGCGAGGCGAGGAACTGGCGATCCTCTGCCTCGATCTCGATCGCTTCAAGGCGGTCAACGACATCTTCGGCCACGGCGAAGGCGACCGCATCCTGCGCAAGGTCGCCGACATCCTGCGCGAGGCTGCCGGAGAGCAGGACACGATCGCCCGTCTCGGCGGCGACGAATTCGCAATCATCCAGGTGGGCGGCAAGCAGCCGCAGGCGGCGCGCCTGGTGACGGACCGCATCCTGGCGCTGTTTGCCGCGGAAATGGATACCAATCGCGACCCGACCGCCGTCGGCGTCAGCATCGGCGCCGCGCTTTACCCGACCGACGGGCAGACGGCAGATCAGCTGCGCAACAACGCCGACACGGCGCTCTACCGCGCCAAGCAGAGCGGCAAGGGTATCGCCTGCTTCTTCGACCGGGAGATGGATGAAGCGGTTCGCACCCGCCGGCAGATCGAAAACGACCTGCGCCATGCGGTGCTTCGCCGCCAGTTCTTTCTCGAATACCAGCCGCTGGTCGAGGTTCAGAGCGACAGGATCATCGGCTACGAGGCGCTTCTGCGCTGGAGCCATCCGCAGCGCGGGCTGATCGGGCCCGACGTGTTCATTCCGATCGCAGAGGAAAGCGGCTCGATCATCCAGATCGGCGAGTGGGTGCTGGAACAGGCCTGCACGGAAGCGGCAAAATGGAATGAGCCGCTGCCGATTTCCGTCAACATCTCGCCGGTCCAGTTCCTGCTGCCCAATCTCTTCGACCAGGTCGCCAGCATCTTGCGCCGGACGGGCCTCGATCCGTGGCGACTGGAACTCGAAATCACCGAGGCGGCGTTGATGCACAATCGCGAGGACGTGCTGGCGGTGCTGGTTCGCCTGCGCATCCTCGGCGTCAGGATCGTCATGGACGATTTCGGCACCGGACATTCGTCGCTGAGCAACCTGCAGACATTCCCCTTCGACAAGCTGAAGATCGATTGCAGCTTCACCGCCGCTCTCGAAAGGGATCCTTCGGCACAGGCGATCGTCCGGGCGATCATCGCGCTCGGCCACAGCCTCAAGCTGGCGGTCGTGACCGAAGGCGTCGAGACCGAACGACAACGGCAGATCCTGGCGGAGGAAGGCTGCCTGCAGATCCAAGGCTTTCTTTCCGGCCGGCCGGGTGCTGCGCCCAGCACCGGCCGGGAAGCGCCGCGGTGGGAGAAGATGCCGGCTTGCGCCGAGGGCTGAGATGTCTCGGGCAACGGCTTGCAGAGTGTGGCTGTAAAAAAGGCCGGGCATGTGGCGCCCGACCTGCACGTTTCCTTGGCGCGCGTTGCTACGCCACGCTGATCTGGCGCTTTTCGACAACCGACTTTACGGCTGCGTCGGCGAGCGCCAGTGCGGCAAGGCCGTCCTTGCCGGAAGGCGTGATCTCGGCGCCCTTTTCGATCGTGGCGATGAAGCTCTCAATCTCGTTGGCATAGGCTTCGGTATAGCGGGTCATGAAGAAGTCGTGCAGCGGCGGGCGGGTGTAGCCATCGCCGTTGGCGATCTCGATCGACACCGGCCGCTGGTTCTCAGCCGAAACGACGCCCTTCGAGCCGTGCACTTCGATGCGCTGGTCATAGCCATAGGTGGCGCGGCGGGAGTTGGAGATGATGGCCTGCTTGCCGGATGCCGTCTGCAGGATTACCGAGACGCTGTCATAATCGCCGGCCTCGCCGATCGCCTTGTCGACGAGAACGGCGGCGGTCGCCGTCACCGAGACCGGCTCCTCGCCGAGCAGGAAGCGGGCCATGTCGAAGTCGTGGATGGTCATGTCGCGGAAGATGCCGCCCGAACGCTTGATGTAGTCGACCGGCGGGGCGCCGGGATCGCGCGAGGTGATCGTCACCATCTCGACGTCGCCGATCTTGCCGGCGTCGATCGCCTTGCGCACGGCCATGAAATGTGGGTCGAAGCGACGGTTGAAGCCGACCATCAGCTTGGCCTTGGTTTCGTTGACCACCTTGAGGCAGGCCTTGACGCGCTCGACGTCGAGATCGACAGGCTTTTCGCAGAAGATCGCCTTGCCGGCGCGGGCGAAACGCTCGATCAGGTCGGCATGGGTGTCGGTCGGGGTGCAGATGACGACGGCGTCGATGTCCTTGGCGGCTTCGATCGCTTCGATGGTGCGCACGTCGCAGCCATACTGCTTGGCGATGGCTTCGGCAGCGGCGGGGAAGGCATCGGCAACGGCAACAAGCACCGCGTCCGGATTGCCGCTGACGGCTTTCGCGTGAACCTTGCCGATGCGTCCGGCGCCCAGAAGACCAAATCTGACTGTCATCTCTGTTTCTCTCGAAGTCCGGTTCGCGACCGGGAAGGGGCGTGATGATCGGCGCTCATCGCGCAAAGGCGCCGCGGAATAGCGTTTCCGCGAATGGGTCGAAAAGTTGCCACGAAAGATCGCGCGTCGGAACGCTGCGCCGGCGCCTCTCCCTTGGTACCTCCGTTGTCCGTTCGGCCACCCAATCCCGCATGATCGGAATGAAACGGCCGATACGTATATTTTCGGAATTTTTATTCCATTTTTGCGCTTCCCGTCAAGGGGCGTTCGTGGTCCGAGGCTTGCCGTTGTGGACGAACTTCTCGTAAATGGAGCACTCAAGATAAGGTTGCCAGAGGACAGAATGATCAAGTTCATCGACCCGGATCACCCCTTTTACCGCCCGCTGTGGATCCGTCTGCTGATCGTTCTCTTCTGCGCCGTGTGGACGGTGGTCGAGTTCGTTGGCGAGCAGACACTTTGGGGCATGATCTTCCTGGCGATCACCGCCTACGCCTCGGCGGCGCTGTTGATCTTCTACAGCCCGAGCGAAAAGGGCGAGGCAAAGGCCGGTGACGAGGAGCAAGACAAGGGCGACGAAGACGGCACCACCGGCTGAGGATTACGGGGCCGGGCTGTTCGCACGCACCTGCCGAGAGGCTTCGTCAATCAGCATGTTGGCGAGTTTCATCCGCGCGGTCGCATTGGTGCGGAAGGCGGCCGGTAGCCGGTCCGGGTGGTTCAGGCCAGCGAATGCCCGCCGCTTCGCAGCAAGGGTTGCTTGCGTTTCGTCGTCCGCAAGCGCCAGTTCCTCGGCTATCTCCGCAAGGCTCGTACGGGTGAGAAAGTTGGGCATGACGGGCGCGGGCGGCGGCTCCACGAAAGACGCGTCGAGATAGGCGCGCTCGACCGCACCGAAGGAAGCCAGGCCAACGCCTTCGGCGGTAAAGGTGCTGTCGAGCGCGGGGGCATAGGGCGTAGCGACACGCGTCGCTTCGGCCGGTGCCGGTTCGCTATCCTCTTCCGTTTTCAGTCGCTCGAGCACCGACTGAAAGACTGACATTCCAAACATGGCGCCTCCAATGGAGGCGCACCATGGCAGGCGGAGATTATCCCGGGCTGATCATTCGATCATGCCGGGCTGATCACCCGATCATGCCGGGCTGATCATCGGATCATGCCGGGCGGGTCATGCCCGCCCCTGCTTCAGGATGAGGTCGTAGAGCAGCTTGGCGCTCGGCGGCAGTGCGCGTCCCTCCGCCGTGATCAGCCCGTAGGGCTTGATGCGGATCGGGATTTCGGTCTTGAGGATGCGGATTTCTCCGGCCGGCGTGCGGTTGCCGGCAATGAGGTTGGCGACGTCGAGCGCCACCGGCGCGATCGCATTGGTGTTGCGCACGATGGACAGCGTCAGGATGATCGACGAGGTGTTGATCACGGTCGCCGGCAGCCTGACCCCGGCGGACATGAAGCTGTCCTCGACGGCGCGTCTGAGCAGCGTGCCCGGCGGCTGGAACACCCAGTCATAGGAGGGCAGGTCCTCGGCGCCGACCACGGGCTTGTCGAGCAGCGGATGGCCATCACGCACGATCAGGCAGACCTCCTCGTAACCGATTTCCACCATGTTGAAGAGCCGCGGCGGCTGGTCGTCGGGGATGCGTCCAATGATGAAGTCGTGCCGCGCGGCGAGCAGTTCCCTCGCCAGCACGTTGCTGTTTTCGATCTGGACGTTGATTTCGATGCCGGGATAGGCGGTGATCACCTGGCGAATGGCGGGGACTGCGAGGTTGAGCGCCGGGCCGGTGACCGAGCCCAGCGAGACCGAGCCGCCGCTGCCGGTCTTGAGTTCGCTGATTTCGCGAGAGGCCTCCCGAAGCTCCAGAAAGATCGTCCGCGCTCGCCGCGCCAGCGCCTCGCCATAGGGTGTCAGTTCGACGCCGCGGGCCACGCGTTCGCAGACCGGCGCCTTCAGCATAGTCTCGATTTCCGACAGCATGCGCGAGGCGGCCGGCTGCGAGATTCCGAGGGCTTCGGCGGCGGCGCTGATGCGTCTGTGA
This sequence comes from Ensifer sp. B1-9, assembly GCF_050474445.1. NCBI lineage: Bacteria > Pseudomonadati > Pseudomonadota > Alphaproteobacteria > Hyphomicrobiales > Rhizobiaceae > Ensifer > Ensifer sp. B1-9. The sequence continues at coordinate 171,455 of NZ_JBCHVG010000012.1, read as the reverse complement.
TCGTCGATCGCGAGAATCAGCCGGAGGTGGCTGATCTTCAGGCCGGAGCGGAAGAGCGCCGAATCGAAGAGTTCCCCGGTCGTGCCGGCGGTGCCGTGCTTCTGGTCGCGCATTCTCCGCCTCCTTCATTTTCCCCTTGGTTTTCAAGGATTTTCAAAAATCACACTGTTTGCAAGTGCTATATCATTTTTGGTATGCATTCAAAGCGATATTGTATTTGACAGTTATATGTTTTGATTCCAGTTTTTACTCATGTGCCAGCGCATGTGGGAGCATGCGAGGCGGGGAGGCCTCTCCTTCACCTTGATCCGCAGCCAGGGACGAAGATCTCGGGCGGCGGATTACTGCGCATAGACGGGAAGGCTTTGCCTGCCGGCTTCAACTTTTTTGGGAGAGAACTGATGAAATTGATGACTTCGCTTCTCGCAGCCGCTGCGATTTCGATCGCGTCCTTCGCTGCGCCGGTGTTTGCGCAGGACAAGGGTACGGTCGGCATTTCCATGCCGACGAAGACGTCGACCCGCTGGATTTCCGACGGCGAGACGATGGAGAAGCTGTTCAAGGAAGCCGGCTACACCCCGGACCTGCAGTTCGCTGACGACGACATTCCGAACCAGCTCGCACAGATCGAGAACATGGTGACGAAGGGTGCCAAGGTTCTCGTCATCGGCGCAATCGACGGCACGACGCTCTCCGACATCCTGCAGAAGGCCCATGACGCAGGCGTCAAGGTTATTGCCTATGACCGCCTGATCCGCGACTCGGGCAACGTCGACTACTACGCCACCTTCGACAACTTCCAGGTCGGCGTGCAGCAGGCGACGTCGCTGGTCCAGGGCCTCAAGCTCGACGGTGCGACCGAGCCCAAGAACATCGAGCTCTTCGGTGGTTCGCCGGACGACAACAACGCCTTCTTCTTCTATGACGGCGCGATGTCGGTTCTGCAGCCGCTGATCGACAGCGGCAAGATCGTCGTCAAGTCCGGCCAGAAGGGCATGGACCAGGTCGGCACGCTGCGTTGGGACGGTGCGGTTGCCCAGGCCCGCATGGAAAACCTGCTGTCGTCGAACTACACCGACGCCAAGGTCGATGGCGTGCTGTCGCCCTATGATGGCCTCTCGATCGGCATCATCTCGGCGCTGAAGGGCGTCGGCTATGGCTCGGGCGACATGCCGATGCCTGTTGTCACCGGTCAGGACGCGGAACTGCCGTCGGTCAAGTCGATCCTCGCCGGCGAACAGTATTCGTCGATCTTCAAGGATACGCGCGAACTGGCAAAGGTCACCGTCGGCATGGTCAATGCGATCATGGACGGCAAGGAGCCGGAAGTGAACGACACCAAGACGTATGAAAACGGCGTCAAGGTCGTTCCGTCCTACCTGCTGAAGCCGGTTGCCGTCGACAAGTCCAACGTCAAGGACGTGCTCGTCAGCTCGGGCTACTACACCGAAGACCAGATCAACAACTGATCTTTTTGAGCGCGGGGGCCCGTGCCACGGCACGGACCCCTTTTATCCAGGTGACGGAGCCGGTACTCTCTCGCAGACTGCCGCTGGAATGACTGAAAATGGACAATATCATTCTTGAAATGCGGGGCATCACCAAGACGTTTCCGGGCGTCAAGGCGCTGGACAATGTCAGCTTCAAGGTCCGCGAAGGTGAAATTCACGCACTCGTCGGCGAGAACGGCGCCGGCAAGTCGACGCTGATGAAGGTGCTGAGCGGCGTCTATCCCGCCGGCACCTATGACGGCGAGATCCACTATGACGGCGAAGCCCGACGCTTCTCGACGATTTCCGACAGCGAAGACCTCGGTATCATCATCATCCACCAGGAACTGGCGCTGGTGCCGCTGCTCTCGATCGCCGAGAACATCTTCCTCGGCAACGAGATCGCCAGCAACGGCGTGATCCACTGGCCGCAGACCTTCGCCCGCACGCAGGAACTCCTGAAGAAGGTGGGCTTGAGCGAATCCCCGGCAACGCTCATCACCGACATCGGCGTCGGCAAGCAGCAGCTGGTCGAGATCGCCAAGGCGCTATCGAAGAAGGTGCGGCTCCTGATCCTCGACGAGCCGACCGCCTCGCTCAACGAAACCGATTCCGATGCGCTGCTGAAGCTCCTGATGGAGTTTCGCACGCAGGGCATGACCTCGATCATCATTTCGCACAAGCTGAACGAGATCCGGAAGGTTGCCGACCAGATCACCATCCTGCGCGACGGCGGCACGGTCGAGACGCTCGACTGTCACAGCGAAGACATCGGCGAAGACCGGATCATCAAGGGCATGGTCGGCCGCGCCATGGAAGACCGCTATCCGCCGCGCGAGCCGAATATCGGCGAGACGCTGCTGGAGGTGAAGAACTGGAACGTCTTCCACCAGCATCACCGCGACCGGCAGTTCCTGCACGACGTCAATTTCACCGTGCGCGCCGGCGAGGTCGTCGGCATCGCCGGGCTGATGGGCGCCGGGCGCACCGAAACGGCCATGAGCCTCTTCGGCAAGTCCTGGGGCCACAAGATCACCGGCGAGGTGACGATGCGCGGGAAGCCCGTCGATGTCAGCACCATTTCGCGGGCGATCGACGCGGGTCTCGCTTACGTTACCGAGGACCGCAAGCAACTCGGCCTCGTGCTGATCAACAACATCAAGGAGAACACGACGCTCTCCAACCTGAAGGCGGTTGCGGCAAACGGCGTCATCGACGACCGCAAGGAAGCGAAGGTCGCCTCCGACTATCGCTCGAAGCTGCGCATCCGTTCGCACTCGATCTATCAGGAAACGGTCAACCTTTCGGGCGGCAACCAGCAGAAGGTCGTGCTGTCCAAATGGCTGTTCACCAATCCGGAAGTTCTCATTCTCGACGAGCCGACACGCGGTATCGATATCGGCGCGAAGTATGAGATCTACACCATCATCAACCAGCTTGCCGCCGAGGGCAAAGGCATCCTGATGATTTCATCGGAAATGCCGGAGCTGCTTGGAACCTGCGATCGCATCTACGTCATGAACGAGGGCCGCATCGTCGCCGAGCTCTCGAAGGCGGAAGCGAGCCAGGAATCCATCATGCGTGCCATCATGCGTTCAGGGGAGAAACACTAATGGTCGCCGATACGAGCACCCAAACCAACAAACCCTCGATCGGGGATTATCTTCGGAACAACATCCGCGAATACGGCCTGCTCGTCGCACTCGTCGTGATCATGCTGTTCTTCCAGTTCGTGACCAGCGGCGTGTTGTTCAAGCCGGTCAACATCACCAACCTGGTGCTGCAGAACTCGTTCATCGTCATCATGGCGCTCGGTATGCTGCTGATCATCGTCGCCGGCCATATCGACCTGTCGGTCGGTTCGATCGTCGCCTTTATCGGTGCGATCTCGGCGATCATGCTGGTCAAATGGGGTCTGCCGGCCATTGTCGTCATCCCGGCCTGTCTGATCGTCGGCGGCATCATGGGGGCGGCCCAGGGCTACTGGGTGGCCTACCAGAAGATCCCGTCCTTCATCGTGACGCTTGCCGGCATGCTGGTCTTCCGCGGGCTCACCTATGTGGTGCTCGGCGGCCGCCCGATCGGCCCGTTCCCGAAAGAATTCCAACTGCTGTCGACCGGCTTCGTTCCGGACTTCCTCTTTTTCCTCAATCCGGCACCCGAGACCATTCAGAACGTGGTGGCACTCATCGCCGTTATCGCGCTCGTCGGCTACGCGATCTATGCGGGCCTTCGCGACCGCAAGATCAACGAGCAGCACGGCACGGAGAACGAGCCCTTCGTCTTCTTCGCGGTGCAGATGGCGGTGATCGCCGCCGTGGCGCTGTTCATCGGCTTCCAGCTTGCGACCTATCGCGGCCTGCCGAACGTGCTGATCGCCATGGCCGTTCTCATTGCGCTCTATACCTTCATCACCACGCGCTCGACGATCGGCCGCCGCATCTATGCCATGGGCGGCAATGTCAAGGCGACCAAGCTTTCGGGCATCAATACCGAGCGGCTGACCTTCTACACCTTCGTCAACATGGGCGTGCTAGCGGCACTCGCCGGCATGATCATCACCGCCCGCCTCAATTCGGCGACGCCTAAGGCCGGCGTCGGCTTCGAGCTCGACGTCATCGCGGCCTGCTTCATCGGCGGCGCCTCGGCGTCCGGCGGTGTCGGCAAGATCATCGGCGCGGTGATCGGCGCCTTCATCATGGGCGTGATGAACAACGGCATGTCGATCATGGGCATCGGCATCGACTACCAGCAGCTGATCAAGGGTCTCGTCCTGCTCGCTGCCGTCTTCTTCGATGTCTACAACAAGAACAAGGGTTGAGCCGAAAGCCATAAGACCCGACGCGAACCAGTAACATTCACCGGCAGCCGCGGTTGCCAGGATCGGCGGATTGGCCCGCTGGAATTGGGTGGCGAAAGTCACCCACGGGGACGCTTTTGCCTTGAGAAGGCGAAGACTGCGACCCGAACGACGACAGGAAGGACAGGATCGTGCTGATTTCGCAGATCAGGAACGAAGACGGATCGATAACGGTCGCGGTGCGCTTGCCCGGAGAAACCGCGCATGCGGTCAAGGGCGCCGCAAGCGTCTATGCCCTGGCGATGGAAGCGGCCAATGCCGGGCGCAGCCTGAAGGAGACGATCGAGGCCAAGGGTCTCGGGGCCGCCGTCGACCTCGACAAGGCCTATGCGGCGGGACGCTTCCTGCCGCCGATCACCCATCCGGATCCGGCGCACCTGCACCTGACCGGCACGGGCCTCACCCATCTCGGCTCCGCCGCGACCCGCGACGCCATGCACAAGAAGACGAGCGAGGCGGCCGAGGAAACGCTGACGGACTCGATGAAGATGTTCCGCATGGGGCTCGAAGGCGGCAAGCCGAAGGCCGGCGAGATCGGCGTGCAGCCGGAATGGTTCTACAAGGGCAACGGCACCAGCGCCGTGGCCCCCGGTGCTGCGCTCATCTCGCCCTCTTTTGCCGAGGACGGCGGCGAAGAGCCGGAAATGGCCGGCATCTACGTGATCTCCGACAAGGGGGTGCCGTGCCGCATCGGCTTTGCCGTCGCCAACGAGTTCTCCGACCACAAGACCGAGCGGGTCAACTATCTCTGGCTGGCGCATTCGAAGCTGCGGCAGGCGAGCTTCGGTCCGGAAATCCGCATCGGCGCAGCGCCGGAAGATATCCGCGGCATGTCGCGGATCCTGCGTGGCGGCAAGGTACTGTGGGAGAAACCGTTCCTGTCTGGCGAAGCCAACATGTCGCACAGTTTCGCCAATCTTGAGCATCATCATTTCAAGTACGCACTGTTCCGCCAGCCGGGCGACATCCACGTTCACATGTTCGGGACGGCGACGCTCTCCTTCGGCGATGGCATGCGCACCGAGGAAGGCGACGTGTTCGAGATCGAGGCGTCGGGCTTCGGCCTTCCGCTTCGCAACGCCCTTGCCATCGCCGCGGAAGAACAGGTCGCCATAAGCCAGCTCTGACACATCTCCTAAGCGCGACCGTTCACCCGGAGCGGTCATGCGCCTTTATCAAGGAGGCTCGAAGCCTATGACATTGCACCAGAACCTGATTGCCGGCGAATGGGTCGGCGGCGACGGGGTTGCCAACATCAACCCGTCGAACACCAATGACGTGGTGGGCGAATATGCCCGCGCCTCGGCTGACGATGCGCGGGCGGCGATCGCGGCCGCAAGGAAAGCATTTCCCGCCTGGTCGCGCTCCGGCATCCTCGAGCGCCATGCGATCCTGAGGAAGGCCGCCGACGAGATCCTCGCCCGCAAGGACGAGCTCGGAAAGCTCCTGTCGCGCGAGGAAGGCAAGACGCTGGTCGAAGGCATCGGCGAGACCGTGCGTGCCGGCCAGATCTTCGACTTCTTCGCCGGCGAGTGCCTGCGCCTGGCTGGCGAAGTGTTGCCGTCGGCGCGGCCCAATATCGGCGTCGAGATCACCCGCGAGCCGGTCGGCGTCGTCGGCATCATCACCCCCTGGAACTTCCCGATCGCCATTCCCGCCTGGAAGATCGCCCCGGCGCTCTGCTACGGCAACACCGTCGTCTTCAAGCCGGCCGAACTGGTGCCCGGCAGTTCCTGGGCGATCGTCGACATCCTGCATCGCGCCGGCCTGCCGAAGGGCGTGCTCAACCTTGTCATGGGCAAGGGCTCGGTCGTCGGCCAGGCGATGCTCGACAGCCCCGATATCCACGCCATCACCTTCACCGGCTCGGTCGGCACCGGCAAGCGCGTCGCTGCCGCCTCCGTCGAGCACAATCGCAAGTACCAGCTGGAGATGGGCGGCAAGAACCCCTTCGTCGTGCTCGACGACGCCGATCTTTCTGTGGCGGTCGAGGCGGCGGTCAATTCCGCCTTCTTCTCCACCGGCCAGCGCTGCACCGCGTCCTCGCGCATCATCGTCACCGAAGGCATTCACGATCGTTTCGTGGCGGCCGTGGGCGAACGGATGAAAGGGCTGACGATCGATGATGCGCTGAAGGCCGGCACCCATATCGGCCCGGTGGTCGACGAGAGCCAGCTCAACCAGGACACCGATTACATCGCCATCGGCAAGCAGGAAGGCGCGAAGCTGGCTTTTGGCGGCGAGCTTCTGAAGCGCGACACGCCCGGCTTCTACCTGCAGCCGGCGCTGTTCACCGAGGCGACGAACGCGATGCGCATCTCCCGCGAGGAGATCTTCGGGCCGGTCGCCGCCGTCATCCGCGTCCGCGACTACGACGAGGCGCTCTCGGTCGCCAACGACACGCCCTTCGGCCTGTCCTCCGGCATCGCCACCACCAGCCTCAAGCATGCGACCCATTTCAAGCGCAATGCCGAAGCCGGCATGGTGATGGTCAACCTGCCGACGGCGGGCGTCGATTTCCACGTGCCCTTCGGCGGCCGCAAGGGCTCGTCCTACGGCTCGCGCGAGCAGGGACGCTACGCCGCCGAGTTCTACACCACCGTCAAGACGGCCTATACCCTGGCCTAAGGGAAGCCGTGCAGGGCCCGCGTGATCTGCGCGGGCCGCTCAAGGAAGGAAAAGATGAAGAAGAAAGCTGAGTGGCCGCGCAAGCTCCGTTCCCAGGAGTGGTTCGGCGGTACGGGCAAGAATGCCATCATGCATCGCTCCTGGATGAAGAACCAGGGTCTGCCCGCCGACACGTTCGACGGGCGGCCGATCATCGGCATCTGTAACACCTGGTCGGAGCTGACGCCGTGCAACGCGCATCTGCGCGACCTTGCCGAGCGGGTGAAGCGCGGCGTCTACGAGGCGGGCGGCTTCCCGGTTGAGTTTCCGGTGTTCTCCGTCGGCGAAAGCACGCTGCGCCCGACGGCGATGATGTTCCGCAATCTTGCGGCGATGGACGTGGAAGAGGCGATCCGCGGCAATCCGGTCGATGGTGTCGTGCTGCTCGGCGGCTGTGACAAGACCACGCCGAGCCTGCTGATGGGGGCTGCCAGCGTCGATATCCCGGTCATCCTCGTTTCCGGCGGCCCGATGCTGAACGGCAAGTGGCGCGGCAAGGACGTCGGCTCCGGCACGGCGATCTGGCAATTCTCGGAAATGGTGAAATCCGGCGAGATGTCGCTGACCGAGTTCATGGATGCGGAACAGGGCATGGCCCGCTCGGCCGGAAGCTGCATGACCATGGGCACCGCTTCCACCATGGCCTCGATGGCGGAAGCCTTGGGAATGACGCTGCCCGGCAATGCGGCGATCCCCGCGGTCGACGCACGTCGGCGGGTGATCTCGCAGCTTTCCGGCCGCCGCATCGTCGAGATGGTCAAGGAGGACCTGAAGCCCTCGGACATCCTAACGAAGGAAGCCTTCGAGAATGCCATCCGCGTCAACGGCGCCGTCGGCGGCTCGACCAACGCCGTGCTCCACCTCCTGGCGCTTGCCGGCCGCATCGGCGTCGACCTGACGCTCGACGATTGGGATCGCCTCGGCCGCGACGTACCGACGATCGTCAACCTGCAGCCGTCGGGCAAATACCTGATGGAGGAGTTCTATTACGCCGGTGGCCTTCCGGTCGTGATCAAGGCCGTCGGCGAAATGGGCCTCTTGCATAAGGAGGCGCTGACGGTCACCGGCGATACGATCTGGACCGACGTCAAGGATGCGGTGAACTACAACGACGACGTCATCGTGCCGCGCGACAAGGCACTGACCAAGTCCGGCGGCATCGCGGTGCTGCGCGGCAACCTGGCGCCGAAGGGCTGCGTCCTGAAGCCGTCCGCCGCTTCGCCGCACCTGATGCAGCACAAGGGCCGCGCCGTCGTGTTCGAGAGCATCGAGGACTACCACGCCCGCATCAATCGCGACGATCTCGATATCGACGAGACCTGCATCATGGTGCTGAAATATTGCGGCCCGAAGGGTTATCCCGGCATGGCCGAGGTCGGTAATATGGGCCTGCCGCCGAAAGTCCTGAAGAAGGGCATCACCGACATGATCCGCATTTCCGATGCGCGCATGTCCGGCACGGCCTATGGCACGGTGATCCTGCACACCGCACCGGAGGCGGCCGATGGCGGTCCGCTGGCGCTCGTGGAGAATGGCGACATGATCGCCGTCGACGTGCCGGCTCGCACCATCCACCTCGAGGTTTCGGATGAGGAACTGGCTCGCCGTCGCGCGGCCTGGGTGTCGCCGGTGAAGCCGCTTGCCGGTGGCTATGGCGGCCTCTACGTCAAGACGGTCATGCAAGCCGATACCGGCGCGGATCTGGACTTCCTCGTCGGTCCGCGCGGCGCGGACATTCCGATGAACCGCGACAGCCACTGATTTTTCTGGCTGTTGGAATGCAATGCCGCACCGCTTGTCGGTGCGGCATTTCCATTTTTGATCCGATCGATCGAAAGAGTGCGCAAGCTTTGCGCGCCATCGCGAAAGTTACCGGTCTTATGACTGGCTCTGACTCTGGCTTTGCTGCTGTTCGACCGTCACCGATACTTTGAGCGTCTCCTTGGCTTCGCCATGGATCAGGCCCGATATAGGCGCGGCGTCGCGGTAGCAGAGGCCAGAGGCGATCCGGACATAGCGGTCGTTGGGGCAAATCTTGTTGGCGGCGTCGAAGCCGACCCAGCCCAGTCCGTTCAGATGAATTTCCGCCCAGGCGTGGCTCGCCGTTTGGTCAGGCTGACCCTCCATCATCAGATAGCCTGAGATGTAACGGGCCGGCAGGTCGAGCGAGCGCGCCGCCGCGATCAGGATATGGGCGTGGTCCTGGCAGACGCCGCGGCCGCTTTCCAGCGCATCCTCGGCCGTCGTCTCCGCATGGGTCTCGCCGGGCTTGTACTCCACCGCCTCGTGGATCGTCGCCATCAGCGCATGCATGCGGGCAAGATCGGTATCGCCCTCGGCAGATTTCGCCAGTTCCCGGATCAATTTGCCGGCCTTGGTCAGAGGCGTTTCGCGGGCATAGAGCCACAGCGGCACGTAGGACTGATGCGGGCCGAAGACGCCGGCGCGGTCCTCCGTATGGACCTCGCCGGAGGCGGTGATGCGGATCGCCTCGCGGTCGCCGTCGACGCTGACCAGGTGAACCCGGTTGCCGAAGTGATCGTCGTAGCTCACTTCGATCGCGGCGCCGTCAACCAGCGTCTGCCAGCCGAGCACGGTCTGGCCAGGCTGCGTCAACGGCGTTAGCCGCAGGCGCTGCAGCGCGTATTGCACGGGCTCGTCATAGTGGTATTCGGTCGTGTGGCTGATCTTCAGGTGCATGCCATCCTCCCGAACTCAATAGAACCGGTAACCGTCGGAGATTTCCTGTCCCAGACGGTTGTTGTGGCTGATGAAGCCTTCGAGATATTCGTGCAGACCCTGGTCCATGATGTCCTTGATGGACTGGCTGCGCAGCGATGCGAGCGTGCGGTCGGCCGTGTCGTGGGCGGCGTGGCGCTCGCCATATTCCCGCTCGAGATAGCCGAGGTTGCTGGCGATCTTCTCGTAGCAATAGGCTAGCGAACGCGGCATGCGGCCGTTGGAAATCAGGAAGTCCGCGATATTGGCGGGGCGAAGCTCGGCATCATAGACCCAGCCGTAGGCGCGGTGCGCCGAGACCGACCGCAGGATCGATTCCCACTGCACATTGTCCATGGACGAGCCGACGGCGGCGACCGCCGGCAAAAGCACGTAGTATTTCACGTCGAGGATCCGGGCGGTATTGTCGGCCCGCTCGATGAAGGTGCCGATGCGCGAGAAGTTGAAGATCTCGTTTCTGAGCATCGTGCCGTGGAATGCGCCGCGGATGAGACCGGCGCGGCGCTTGATCGTGTCGATGATCTCCGGCATGTCGGTCGGACGCGCCTTCTTGGAAAGCATCGCCTTCATCTCGATCCAGCATTCGTTGGTCGCTTCCCAGGTCTCACGGGTGAGCGCCGTGCGCACCATGCGGGCGTTGTGGCGGCCTGCCTCGATGCAGGACATCACACTCGACGGATTGGCGCGGTCGCGCAGCAGGAAGTCGATCGCGTCGATGCTCGTCAGCTTGTCGTGCACCTCGTCATAGTTTTCGCGCACGCCGGCGCTTTGCAGCACGCCGTCCCAATCGTCTTCGCTCGCTTCGCTGCGCGTCAGCGACATGCGCAGGCCGGCATCGATCAGCCGGGCGCCGTTTTCCGCGCGCTCGATGTAGCGGAACATCCAGTAGAGGCCGTTTGCAGTTCTTCCCAGCATCTCTCAGTCCTCCAGCACCCAGGTGTCCTTGGTCCCGCCGCCCTGGCTGGAATTCACGACGAGCGAACCGGCCTTGAGCGCCACGCGCGTCAGGCCGCCGGGGATGATCTGCACCTTGTCGGAGACGAGGACATAGGGGCGAAGGTCGACGTGCCGGGGCGCAATGCCCTTGTTGACGAGGATCGGTACGGTGGAGAGGGAAAGCGTCGGCTGGGCGATGTAGTTGTTGGGGCGGCTCTTCAGCTTTTCCGCAAAGACGGCGCGCTCCTTCCTGGTCGCCGTCGGTCCAACCAGCATGCCGTAGCCGCCGGAACCGTGCACTTCCTTGACCACCAGCTCTTCCAGATGTTCGAGCACGTATTTCAGGCTCTGCGGCTCGGAACAGCGCCAGGTGGGCACGTTTTCGAGCAGCGGCTTACGACCGGTGTAGAACTCGACGATCTCGGGCATGTAGGAATAGATCGCCTTATCGTCGGAAATCCCGGTGCCGGGGGCGTTGGCGATCGTGATGTTGCCGGCGCGGTAGACATCCATGATGCCGGGAATGCCGAGCGCCGAATCCGGCCGGAAGGTCAGCGGATCGAGGAAGTCGTCGTCGACGCGGCGGTAGAGCACATCGATCGCCTCGTAGCCGCGGGTCGTGCGCATCTTCACCTTGCCGTCGATGACCCGCAGATCCGAGCCCTCGACGAGTTCCACGCCCATCATGTCGGCGAGGAAGGCGTGTTCGTAGAAGGCGGAGTTGTAGATGCCGGGCGTCAGAACCGCGACGCGCGGCTTGCCGCTGCAGCCGGGAGGGGCGAGCGAAGCAAGGCTCTGGCGCAGCAGATAGGGATAGTTCTCGACCGGGCGTACGCGGTTCTGATGGAAGAGTTCCGGGAACATCTGCATCATCGTTTCGCGGTTTTCCAGCATGTAGCTGACGCCGGACGGCGTGCGCGCATTGTCCTCCAGCACATAGAACTGGTCTTCGCCGGTGCGCACGATGTCGGTGCCGACGATGTGGGTGTAGACGCCGCCCGGCGGCCTGAAGCCGATCATCTGCGGCAGAAATGCTTCATTCTTCTCGATCAGTTCGCGCGGGATGCGGCCGGCGCGGATGATTTCCTGCTTGTGGTAGATGTCGTCGAGGAAGGCGTTGAGGGCGATGACCCGCTGTTCGATGCCTTGGGCGAGCTTGCGCCATTCGCGGCCGGAGATGATGCGGGGGATAAGATCGAAGGGGATGAGCTTTTCGGAGGAGTCCGCGTGTCCGTAGACTGCGAAGGTGATGCCGGTTTTGCGGAATATGTTCTCGGCTTCCTTGGATTTCGCTATGAGCCGATTTCTGTCCTGGCTGGCATACCATTCATGATAGGTCGAATATGGCTGGCGCGGACTGCTGTCCGCATTCATCATTTCGTCAAATGCCAAAGGCGTGGTCCCCTTATTTTTGACCATTTGAGTACAACGCTGGTTGCAATGCAAGAAGCGTGCTCAGTCGCCTGAAAAGAAAATTGACGCCTGTTTGCGGGGAAAACTGCCCAACATCCGGGCAGCGGGATCCAGCCGCCGAAAAACTGTGGCTGCCGTTCGGCTACAAAATATGCACATGCTCTAAAATTGGGCTCGGTTCTCGAGGCTAACCGAGCCCAAGGCAGGCGATTGCGAGCGCCGACAGTATGCAGAGAACGAGGAGCGAGAGCAGGGCAGCGGCACTGGCGCGCGGGCCGGCATTAGCGAGCGTGCGGATGTCGACCTCGAGGCCGAGAGCGGCCATGGCGATGACGGTCAGCCAGGTGGAGGCCTTCACGGCGCCTGTCGCGAGCGGATCGGAGATTACACCGCTGTTGCGGGCGATGGCGACGGCCAGGAAACCGAGGATGAACCAGGGAACGAAGTGGGCGACGGTGGCGAGACGCGAACCCGCTTTATGGCGCTCGCCCGGCACGGATTCAGGCTCGGCATCGCGGCCGCCGATCAGCGAGAAACAGAAGACGACGGGGCCGAGCATCAGCACGCGCACGAGCTTGACGAGCGTGCCGACCTGAACCGAGAGCGAACTGAAAGGGCTGGCAGCGGCCAGCACCTGCGGCACGGCATAGACCGTCATGCCGGCAAAGACGCCGTAGCCCTGCGGCGTCATGCCGAGCCAGCCGCCGACGAAGGGCAGCGACAGGACGACGGCGATGCCGAGAATGGCGGTGAACGAGATGGCGGCTGCCACCTCTTCGCCGCGGGCGCCGATCGCGGGAGCAACGGCCGCGATGGCGGAGTTGCCGCAGATGGCGTTGCCGCAGGCGATCAGCGTCGCCAGGCGTTTCGGCAGGCCGAGCAGCCTTGCGATCAGGTAACCGGTCGAGATCGACAGCAACACCATGGAGACGATGGTGGCGAGCAGCGTCGGCCCGCTCGCGACGATCGCGTCGAAGCTCAGCATGGCACCGATCAGGACGATCGCCGTCTCCAGCAGAACCTTGGCGGAGAAATGGATGCCGGAGAGGAAGCGGGCGCCGGGCGTCCAGATGGTGCGCACGATGGCGCCAAGAAGAATGGCAAGAACAAGGGCCTCCAGCCAGGCCCGACCTGTCCAGCGCCACTCGATCCATTCGAGGCCGATGGCCGCGAGCGCGACGAGACAGCAGAGGAAAAGTCCCGGAAGAATACACGTCAGACGGGAAATGGAGGATGAAAGAGCGAAGCGGGATGTGGGATGCAATCTGGACATGGCGCGCAACCTACGCCGATCCATGAATCAGTCTAACGGATTATTCTTGTCATTCTGATCGATTTTTGAGATTGATCTGCCATGACACTCGATCAGCTTAGAATCTTCGTCGCGGTCGCCGAGCGCCTGCACATGACCAAAGCCGCCGAGGCGATGAACGTCACCCAGTCGGCGGCAAGCGCCGCAATCGCCGCGCTCGAAACCCAGCACGACGTGCGGTTGTTCGATCGGGTCGGCCGCGGCTTGGCGCTGACGGACGCCGGCAAGGCGTTCCTGCCGGAAGCGAGGGCGGTCCTCGCCCGGGCGACGGCAGCGACTGCCTGTCTCAACGATCTCTCGCAGCTTCGCCGCGGCGAACTCTCGATTGCCGCAAGCCAGACGGTTGCGAGCTACTGGCTGCCGGCGCGTCTCGCCCGCTTCACCCACGACTATCCGCAGGTCGACGTGAAGCTGACCGTGCGCAATACGGCCGTCGTCGCCGAAGCAGTGGAGGAGGGGACCGCACAGCTCGGCTTCGTCGAAGGGCGGGTCGATGGTGCCAAGCTCGACCATCGCCGCGTCGCGATCGATCGCATCGCGGTCTATGCTTCACCCGCTCATCCGCTCGTCGGCGCCCCGGTCAATCTGGCGATGCTGCTTGCGGCGCGTTGGGTGCTGCGCGAAGAGGGGTCCGGTACGCGGGCAATGTTCCTGCAATCGATGGGTGATCATGGAGCGGACCTCGAGGGGTTGAAGATCGAGCTCGAGCTGCCTTCCAACGAAGCGGTGCTGACGGCTGTCGAAGGCGGTCCGTTCGTGACGGCCGTTTCCCGGCTTGCCGCCCAGCCCTTCGTCGATAGTGGCCGCCTGGTCGAGCTGCCGTTCGAACTCGCGGAGCGCAGCTTCGAACTGCTGACCCATCGTGAAAGACAGTTCAGCCATGCGGCGCGCGCCTTCGTGGAACTGCTTTGAGGCAAATTTCGTTTTGCTCGCGCGGCTGCAACGCGGGAAAATGGGCAATCCTTGTAGGGTCTTTCGCTTGAAGAGGTGACCATGGCATTCGAAATCGTCGAGAGACCCGCACAGCGTATTGCCGGTGCCTTCTGGGAAGGGACTTTCGTCGAGGCGGCCGATGGCGCCGTACGCCGGCTGATCGCCGAGATGCAGGAGCATCACAGGCGCCTTCACCCCAGGGATCATGCCGCCTTGGTCGGCCTTTCCTGGAACGGCCGACCGGACGGTTTCCGCTATCTCGTCGGTTATGTCTCGGACGAGGCCGAGGCGACGGTTCACCCCGGGCATGTCGACCTGCCGCAGATGCGCTTCGCCACGGCCTTGCATCATCCGGAGAGCGGCGACGTTTTCGCGCACTACCAGAAAATGTTCGATTGGATTGCGGCCGAGGGGTACGCGGTCGACACGGCCCTGCTGCACTATCGCGAAGAGTACGAACCCGGGTTCGTCTCGCTGTCGCTTTCCCCGCTGCGGCTGATGGTTCCGATTGGCTGATGCTTGCCATCAGAAAAATTGCTTTGACCATCAATGGGGTCACGGATACTTGCATGAGTGCTCAAATCAGAGGGTTTGAGCAGAAATCAACGGCAGATCAAAGTGTTATAGCGGCTTCGAGCCATCCCGGAAGGCGCGTTGTATTGCTTTGCCCTTTCGCCACCGTCACCCCGATAGGCTCATTATGCTCGCCCGCCTGGCCCCCGCCATCTTCGTTCTGCTCTGGTCGACCGGCTGGGTCGTCGCGAAATATGCGGCGGTTTATGCCGATCCGCTGACCTTTCTGGTGCTGCGCTACACACTGGCGATCGCGCTCTTCATCCTGTTCTGTGTCGCGACCGGCGCCCGATGGCCGAAATCGTGGGCGGTAGCCGGCCACGCCGTGGTGTCGGGCATGTTCCTGCATGGACTCTATCTCGGGGCGGTCTGGTGGGCGATCGGCGAGGGCGTGCCCGCTGGCATTTCCGGCATCATTGCCGGCCTGCAGCCGCTGATGACGGCGGTCACCGCCGCCTTCGTCATCGACGAAAAACTGACGATCCAACAAAAGCTCGGGCTGGTGCTCGGCTTCTTCGGCATTGCTCTTGCGGTGCTGCCGAAGGTGCTGGCGATCGATACCGGTGCGACGCCGATCCATCTCCTGCCCGTCATCGTCAACGTGCTCGGAATGGGCGCCGTCACCTACGGCACGCTCTACCAGAAGCGCCATCTGCAGAGCGGCGATATCCGCACCATCGCGGCCCTTCAATATCTCGGCGCGCTGATCGTCACAGTTCCGCTGGCGCTGCTGCTGGAGGACCTGCATGTCACCTGGAATCTTCAGGTCGTTGCGGCGCTCGCCTGGTCGGTGCTGGGGCTTTCGATGGGGGCGATCGCGCTGCTGCTCTATCTCATTCGGCGTGGCCAGGTGTCGCGCGCGGCATCGCTGATCTATCTCGTGCCGCCGCTTGCGGCGGTGCAGGCGGCTATTTTCTTCGGCGAGGCGCTGACCCTGCCGATGATCATCGGAACGGTGATCGCCGTTGCCGGGGTCTATCTCACCAACCGCAAGCAACGGGCATAAAGCATGTCGCGCAAAAGTGTGCGGCGGTTTTGCGATAACGACATGCGAATAACCAGAAACTCAAACGGCGGGCCGAAACGACCCGCCGTCCGTATCGACGATTTCTAGTCTAGGGATCAGCCCTGGTGGCCGCGGCCGCCGCCGGCACCACGGCGCATGCCCTGGCCACCGTCGCGGCGCTCGCCGCCACCGCGGTTGTCGTTGCGGCCGCCATGGTTGCGGTCACGCCGTTCGCCCTGCTTCTGGCCGGGGCGACCATGGTGCTTCTTGCCTTCGTGGTTGCGGTTACCCTCGCCACGGCCGTCGTTCTGCGGATGGCCATGGTCACGGCGCTCCTGCTTCTGCGGGCGGCGTTCGTCGCGCAGCAGGTCATCGCCGGTGAAGCCGCTGGTGACGGCAATCGGTTCTCCGGCCGGGCGTTCACGACGCGGGCGACCGCCGTTCTGGTGCTGGCCGCCGCCGTTGCCCTTGCGATGGCCATTGCCGCGGCCGCTGCGGCTTTTAGCGGCGCGTGCCTGGTCGGCCGGCGCTTCGCCGCTGGCAACGGCGATAGAGATGCCCATCAGCTTCTCGATGTCACGCAGCAGGCGGATTTCGTCCGGTGCGCAGAAAGCGATCGCGATGCCGTCGCGGCCGGCACGGGCGGTGCGGCCGATGCGGTGAACATAGGCGTCGGGCACTTCCGGCAGGTCGTAGTTGTAGACGTGGGTGACGCCGGGGATGTCGATGCCGCGGGCGGCGACGTCGGTCGCGACCAGCACGCGGATTTCGCCGTCACGGAACGCCTTCAGCGCGCGCTCGCGCTGGCCCTGGCTCTTGTTGCCATGGATCGAAGCGGCCTTGAAGCCGACGTGGTCGAGATGCTTCATCAGCTTCTCGGCGCCATGCTTGGTGCGGCTGAAGATCAGCGACAGGCCGTCCGGATTGTCGGTCAGCGACTGCTTGAGGATCTGCGTCTTCAGGTCCTTGCCGGGCACGAAGTGCACATACTGCTCGACCTTGTCGGCGGCCTTGCCCGGAGGCGTCACTTCGACCTTGACCGGGTTGGTCAGATATTCACCCGCGAGATCCGCGATCTGCTTCGGCATGGTCGCCGAGAACAGCAGCGTCTGGCGGGTCTTCGGCACGAGCTTGGAAATCTTGCGCAGGTCGTGGATGAAGCCGAGGTCGAGCATCTGGTCGGCTTCGTCGAGCACGAGGTAGCGCCCCTGCGTCAGTGTCACGGCCTTGCGGGCGACGAGATCGAGCAGGCGGCCCGGCGTTGCGACCAGGATATCGACGCCGCGGGCGAGCTGTTCGGTCTGCTTGTTGATCGAGACGCCACCGACGACGACGCCGATCTTCAGCGGAGACTTCTTGACGAAGAGCTTGAGGTTGGCAGCGATCTGGTTGACCAGTTCGCGGGTCGGAGCGAGCACGAGGGCGCGGATGTTGCGGGGGTCAGGACGTCTGCCTTCGGCAACGAGCTTTTCGATCATTGGCAGGCCGAAGGCGGCCGTCTTGCCGGTGCCGGTCTGGGCGAGACCGATGAGATCGTTGCCCTTCAGCACCTGCGGAATGGCCTGCGCCTGGATCGGCGTCGGTTTTTCGAAGCCGTTGGCGGACAGGGTGTCCAGAATGTGCTGGGAGAGGCCGAGATCTTTAAAGGTGGACAAATGCATATACCTTTTGGGGGCGCCAAACGCATTCGCCGGAACCGCATCCTTGCTGTTCCGGTGTCGTTCGGCGTCAAGAACCCCGCGTGAATTGGGAACTTGTGGGTTAAAGAAAGTCGTCAAGCGCCTGTGCTATGCCGCCTAGTGCGGCGATGGGTGCGCTATACCTTCTTCTCGGCTTTCAGTGCTTGCCGAGGGCGCGCTCACGCGGCGGCCGGAAGGTGACGCTGGGCACCATGTCGTTGGTTTGGACGAAAAAGTCAAGGTGCATCTTTTCGCAGGTGCGAAATGAGATCTACTCCAGCGCGAGTTCAAAACCGGCTTCCGCCGCTTCCTGTCCGTTGACGAGGATGACGATGCGGTGCGTGCCGGCATAGTAGCGGCGCGTCGTGATCGGCCGGATCGCATGGCGTTTCTCGATCTCGATCGAGCCGCCGGGCGCAAGCGTCGCCGATGTCCATTTGAAGACTTTGGGTGTTGTCGAGCCGTTCGCCTTGCGATGGTGCACGGCGTAGTCGATCATCACCTTCTGGCTGGTTTTGGCCTGATGGCTGATTGCAAGGCGCAGGCCGAGGCTTTCGCCGAGCACGATTTCGGAGCGGTCGAGCGAGAGGCGGGCGTGGACGCGGCTCGGAGGGGCGAAGCCGAAATTCGAAAGCGCGGCGGAATGCCCCTGCTTCAGGAGCGTGCGCGAGGCGTGGCGCAGAAGCTGGCGACGCTCAGGTGGCGCATCGCCGACATGTTCGGCGACGAAGGCTGCCACCATATCCGGGTGGTCCTTGGCAATGTCGTTGAGACTGTTGGCGACCGAGCGGCGCACATAGTCCTCGGGGTCGTCGAGGAGCGCCGTCAGGATCGGCAGGATCGGTTTCGGATCGCGAATGAGTTTCGGCAGACGCATTGCCCAGGGCAGGCGCGGCCGCGTACCTTCGCTCGCCAGCCGCCGGACGTGATGGTTGGCGTCGCCGGTCCAGGTCCGGATCGTCGCCAGTGCGCGATCCTGGTCGTGATCGATGAAGACGCGAATGCCGAACTCGCCGGTGAAATGCGGTGTCAAGGCGCGCAGCAGCGATAGCGACAGATCGAAGTCCTCGAGACCGCGCAGGGCGACAAACTGGCTGACGGGCAGAAGCGCCCAGCCGCTGATGCCGGGAACGCCATCCCGGGGCAGGCAGGCTGCGAGAATCTCGGCGGCCCCGGCAAACGGTTGCGGCAAGGTCTCGACGAGCGCGTCGCGGATCTTGAGCGAACGCTGCATCAGTTCCAGCGCCTCGAGGCCATCGCCCGCGAACCTCAGGAATTTTGCCCGATCGAAGGCGCTGGCGCCACGGGCGATCCGGTCGGCAATGTCCGTGACGACGCCGGGGTGCAGCAGGTTCTTCAGTGGCTCGGCCATTGTCAGGCAGTCCTTCCTCTCGTCTCTCTGGACTCTCGTCTCTCTGGCGCTCAGATCTTCTGGCCGTCGGTAAAATGCTGCACCAGCATTACCGCACTGATCGTTGCCGCATAAGGCGCAAACTCCGGATCGACCCGAACGCGTTCACCGGCGGATCGGGCAGCCTCCAGCGTCTCCCATTCGACCAGATCCGCAAACATTCCCGACGTCTCGCAGGAGTCGACCGCGCGCCAGGAGATGAAGCCGGGATAGCGGGAAACGGCTTGCATCGCCCGGTGGCGCGTGGCTGTCGCCGCGGGCTTGTCGAGGACGATGCAAACGGCAAGCTCAAGGATGTGATCGCTGGTCATGTTCATGCTCCATGTCTGTTGGAGCTTGATTTAGCACAGGGCAACTGACAGCCTTATGGCCATAGTCGACCTTCGCATGCTTGTGTGTGGCGGGCGGTCGCTGTACCCCTTCAAACGTGCGGCACGACGGCGAAGGAGGCCACGCATGAGACCCGCCGACCGGCTCTTTCGCATCATCCAGCTCATGCGCGCCACCGGGCGGGCGATGACGGCGCGTGAGATCGCCGAGAAGATGGAGGTCGCTCAACGGACGATCTACCGCGACATGGAGCATCTGATCGCCTCGGGCGCTCCGATCGATGGCGAGCGCGGCGTCGGCTATCTGCTGCGCGGGGCCTTCGACGCGCCGCCGCTCGCCTTCACCTTCGAGCAGCTCGAAGCGCTCGCCTTCGGTGCCCGCGCCGTGCAGATGCTGGGCGACGGGCGGCTTGCCCAGTCGGCGCGCGAGGCGATGGAGAAGATCGCCCACGGTCTGCCGCCCGAACACCGGCAGCGGCTGACGGCGGCACCGCTTCGCGCCTTCCGCTCGGCACTCCAGCCGGAACCGCCGGCACTGCTCGGCGATCTCCGACAGGCGATCGCCGAGCGGCGCAAGCTTCGGCTTGCCTATGACAGCCTCAAGGACGAGCACTCCGAGCGCACCATCTGGCCGCTCGGCCTCAGCGTCTTCGGTCATAACTGGCTGCTGACCGGCTGGTGCGAGCTGAGGTCGGACTTCCGGGATTTCCGGGTCGACCGGATCAGTTCGCTCCAGGTCGAACGCGAACGCTACGAGGCGATGCCCGAGCGCAGCTTCGAAGCCTATCTTGCACGGATGTAGATGCCACCGCGGGCGCAAATAAATGGCGCGGAAGCGGCCGCCTATGGAACCGAACCGGGCCTCGTGCGTTTCTTTAAAGGGCCTCTTCGGCCCGCCACGATCCACACCTTTCACTGGGAGACAATCGTGCAGAACCGGACATGGATACTGGTCGCGGACGGCAACACCGCGCGCATCGTCAAGGGCGTTAATCTCTTGAAAGAGTGCCGCCAGCGACCGGACGAGGAGACTTTTCACACCGAACCCAAGCGCGTGCAGGACATCATGGCCGACAAGCCGGGTCGGTCGCACACTTCGGTCGGATACGGCCGATCCGCAATGGAATACAAGAGCGATCCCGTTCGCGAAGAGCAGCAACGCTTCGTTGCAGACGTGGCTGAAAAACTGGAGAGCTACGCCGCCGACCATGCTTTCGACAGCCTGGTGATCTGCGCGGCTCCAAAGACGCTCGGCGATCTCAGGAAGCACCTTTCCACGCACGTCCGGGAGCGGACGGTCGCCGAGATCGACCGCAATTGCGTTGCGGCCACCACCGAGCAACTGATCGCGACAGCGCGGGCCGCGGTGTTCCCCTAAGTTCGGGCGAGATTAAGCTTCGCAATGCATCTCTTGGGCGCGCGCCCCGTCAGAAGTCCGTCGGGACGCCGCCTTCTGCCTTGCGCTTGGCGACAAAGGCATCGAGCTCCTCCTCGATCGCAGGGTCGAGGGGCGGCCGCTCGTATTCGTTGAGCTTCTGCTTGAAGATCCGGTTGGCGTGGTCGTAGGTCGTCGGTCGCCCGGCTTCGGTCCAGGTCTCGAAATTGCGCCAGTCGGAAAGGATCGGCGAATAGAAGGCCGTTTCGTAGCGCTGCAGCGTATGCAGCGTGCCGAAGTAGTGGCCACCGGGACCAACGTCGCGCACGGCATCGAGGCCGAGGGCATCCTCGCTGACATCGAGCGGCGCCAGATATTCCGCCACCATCTGCAGCATGTCGACGTCGAGGATGAACTTCTCGAAGGAGGCGGTGAGCCCGCCTTCGGTCCAGCCGGCGGCATGCATGACGAAATTGCCGCCCCCTTGCGTCAGCGCCCAGAGCGACATCGCCGACTCGTAGGCCGCCTGGGCATCGAGCGTATTGGCGGCATTGGTGTTCGAGGTGCGGTAGGGGATGTTGTATTTGCGCGCGAGCTGGCCGCCAGCAACCACCGCCTTCATGTATTCGGGCGTGCCGAAGGCCGGCGCGCCGGTCTTCATGTCGACATTCGAGGTAAAGCCGCCATACATCACAGGCGCCCCGCGCCGGACCATCTGGGTGAAGGCGATGCCGCAGAGCGCCTCGGCGTTCTGCTGCACCAGGGCACCGGCGATCGTCACGGGGGCCATGGCGCCGGCCAGCGTAAAGGGCGTGACCACCACCACCTGATTGCGCGAGGACATCTCGATGATCCCTTGCAGCATCGGTCCATCGAGGCGCAGCGGCGAGGAGGTGTTGATGATGGTGAAGAGCGACGGTTCGCGCTCCATCTGCTCCATGGAAATGCCGCGGCCGATGCGGGCGATCTCGATGCCGTCGGTGTTGCGCTGCCGCCCGAGTGAATAGACGTGGAAGACCTTGTCCGTCAGCTTCACCATGTCGGAGAGGCAGTCGAGGTGACGCACGGACGCGTGCAGGTCCACGGGCTCGACGGGATAGCCGCCGGTCGTGTGGACGATGTCGTAGGACTGGGCGAGCTTCACCAGCTTGCGGAAATCTTCGTGGTTGCCGGTGCGGCGGCCACCGTCACGATCGGCGACAAAAGGCGCGCTGGCGATCTGGGCGAAGACGAGATTGTTGCCGCCGATCGCGACGTTGCGCGCCGGGTTGCGGGCATGCATGGTGAAGGAGGAGGGCGCTGACGCGACCATCTCCATGATCAGGCCGCGGTCGAAGCGCACCCGGTCGGTGCCGGGCGTCACGTCAGCGCCGGCAGCCTTCATCCGGTCACGCGCTTCCGGCAGGATGATGTCCATGCCGATCTCTTCGAGGATGGTCAGCGACGCGTCATGGATCGCCTCGATCGCATCTTCCGAAAGGATCGTCGATTTGCTCAACGTATTGACGAGATTGAGGTATTTCCCGCCTGTGGACTTGCGAGCCCGTTCTGCTCCGCGGCCGCCCGGCCTGCGTCGCCGCTCCAGCGGCGTCGAGGCCGCATCGCCGGTTGCTGCATCGGGAAACTGATCGTTGTTCATGATGGTCCCACCGCGTTGCCGATGGGTGTGTGTCGCAGATTCTCGGTGGCGATGGCCCGCCATTTGCGACAGTTCAGTTCTCTTGTGGAGTAAATCGTTGCCGCTGACGCATTTTCGCAGTGCGATGGCGCAAGCGTTCAAGACGGGTCGAAATCGGGGGAAGGTGATTTAGGGGCGGTCGCCCCGTAACATCTCGCGCTTGCCGGCAAAACCCTTGCGCTTCTCGACGACGAAGCCGGCGGCCTGGAGATTGCGGCGGACGAAGCCGGCGGCCGCGTAAGTCGCGAAGCTGCCGCGTGATGCCGTCTTTTCGAAGACGAGGCGCATCAGCTCTTCCGACCACATGTCGGGATTGCGGGACGGCGCGAAGCCGTCGAGATACCAGGCGTTGAACGGATCTTCAGCCCGGGCAACGCCTTCGAGCGCCGGGCCGCAGACGACGGTGAGGGTGACATGGTCGCCAAAGTCGATGTGGACGTCACCGTCGGGGCTTGCCGGCCAGCGCGAGACCAGTGCCTGCCGTTCCGCGTCGATCTCCGGCCAGTGAGCGAGCGCCCGGGAAATCTCCTCGGCCGCCATCGGGAAGCGCTCGAACGAGACGAAATGCAGGCGGTCGCCGACGGTCGCGGTCATCGTCCACTGGCGCCACGTCTCGCAGAAATTGAGCCCGGTGCCGAAGCCCAGTTCGCCGATGCGGAAGGTGCCCGCACCGACCCAGCGATGCGGCAGGCCGTTGCCGGAAAGGAAGACATGGCCGCATTCCAGCCGGCCATCGGTGCGGCAATAAAAGTGATCGCCAAACTCCCGGGAATAGGGCATATCGCCCTCGTGCCAATCGAGGTTTTGGTGCGCCGGGGGCTCGAACGGGTCTGCGGATCCTGTCATGGCGAAGGCGATAATCCGCTGGCCGGAGAAGGTCAATCGATGAGCGAGCTTTTGGTCGTCGGCGGCGGCATCATGGGGCTGTGGGCCGCCCTTTCCGCCGCGCGCAAGGGCATGGAAGTGCGGCTTGTCGAGCAGCAGGCGATCGGCGCCGGCGCGAGCGGCGGCCTGCTGGGCGCGCTCATGCCGCACATGCCCGACCGCTGGAACGCCAAGAAGCAATTCCAGTTCGATGCGCTGGTGTCGCTCGAAGAGGAGATCGCGCAGCTCGAAGCCGAGGCGGGGACGTCGACCGGCTATCGGCGCACCGGGCGGCTGATGCCGCTCGCCAAGCCGCATCTGCGCGACATCGCGCTCCGGCATGAGCAGGACGCGAAACAGCAATGGCGCGCGGGCGACCGGCAATTCTTCTGGCATGTCCAGGAGAATGGACCCGAGGGCTGGCCGACCGGGGAGGCAACGGCGCACGGCGTCGTTTTCGATACGCTCGCCGCGCGGGTGTCGCCGCGCAGAATGCTGTCGGCCCTGCGTGCCGCCCTGTCGCGGTTCTCCAATGTTCAGATCGACGAAGGCTCAGGCGTGCGCGCCGTTCTCCCGGTGCATGGCCGGATCGAGCTCGACGATGGCAGTCGACACAGCTTCGATCATTGCATCATCGCAGCCGGCGTCGGCAGTTTCCCGCTGATCGATGCGGTGTCAGGTCCGCTGAAAGCGACGAGCGGCACGGCTGTCAAGGGGCAGGCCGCGCTCTTGCGGGCAGCGGTGGACCCCGCCTTGCCGGTTATCTTCACCGACGGCGTCTATATCATCGCGCATGACGACGGCCATGTGGCGGTGGGCAGCACCAGCGAAAACAGCTTTGCCGATCCATTGTCCACGGACGAACAGCTCGACGATCTGTTGCGGCGCGCCATCCTCCTGGCGCCGCGTCTGGCCGATGCGCAGGTGGTCGAGCGCTGGGCAGGGCTCAGGCCAAAGTCGGCGGGGCGCGAACCCATCGTCGGCCGGCATCCTGATCATTCGAACATTTCCGTGCTGACCGGCGGTTTCAAGGTAAGCTTCGGCATAGCGCACCGCCTCGCGCGATTTGTCGTCGACGAGATCGCCGGCATTCCGACGATCGACATTCCCGCATCTTTCCTGTGCCGGAATCACTTGGGGGCGCTTCGCGAGGAGCATCTTTAGGGCTGGATCGAGGAAGGGCCCCGCCCGCCGGCGGAGCCCTGTTCGGACAATCGAAAGCCCGACCTTACATCCAATAGGGCGGCACGCCGTAGTAGTCGTAGACGCGGCGGCCGTTTTCCTCGTTCCAGTCGTATTCCTCGTCGCCGCGATATTTCGGTGCGCGCTCCACCTGATCACGCGTCACGTCGGTGCGGTAGCCGCCGAGGCTTTCGTCATAGGTCAACTTCGCCCAGGGCAACGGATAGTGATCTTCGCCGACGCCGAGAAAGCCGCCGAAACCGAGCACGGCATAGGCCACGCGACCGCTGCGCTTTTCGATGATCACGCGCTCGATCGAGCCGATGTGCTTGTTGTCGGAGCCATAAACCTTCGTGCCTTCAACCTTGTCGCTTGCGATCAGGTCATGGGTTTCCTTGATCCCGGCGTCCTGCAGGCTTGCGTTGTGGTAGCTCACGCTTCTTCTCCATCCTTGATTGTTACCTCGAAGGAACGGATCTTGGGCCGGATGGTTCCGATGTCTCGACGCAAACCGGTGGTGTCGGGCGGTTTTGCCCGGTCCACTTCGTCAATCTGTCACGCAAATCACCTAAGACGCGGCCGATAGATCATCATGGTCTATTCTCATGAGTTGGGCGGGGGATGCGGGCGGAAATCGCACGTGTTTTCCTCATCCCGCTCAAGGACAACCGGAGCCACCCATGCGCTACGCCATTTGTTTCACACCGCCGATGGCCGACCCGCTTTCCGCGGTTGCCGCAAGCTGGCTGGGGCGCAACGTCTATTCCGGCGAGCCGACGGAGCTGCCTTCGGTTGCCGGCCTGAGCTCTGCCGACATTGCCTACCACACGGCCGTGCCGCGCCGCTTCGGTTTCCATGCGATGATGATGCCGCCGTTTCGCCTGCACCCGGACATGACGGAATCGCAGCTCCTGAAGGCGCTCATGCACTTTGCCGGCGCGCAGACGCCGTTCGAAATCGACCGGCTGGAGGTCGCCCGCATCGGTCGGTGCTTCGGCCTGATGCCGCAGGTGCCGAGCACTGCCATGCACCTGCTGGCAGCCAATATCGTGCAGGAGTTCAACGCCTTTCGCGCACCGCTCAGCGAAGACGAGATCGAGCGTTCCGATCCGGACCGGCTGACCGCGCCGCAATTCTCCAATCTGCACCGCTGGGGCGCCCCTCACGTCATGGACGAGTATCGCTTCCATATGCTGCTCACCGGCCCGCTCGCCCCGGAAGCGCTGCGTCAGGTCGAGGCGCCGCTTCGCGGCCTGTTCGAACCGCACCTGGCGCCACCGCTTGCCATCGGCAGCCTTGCTCTCTTCGTCGAGCCGGAGACCGGCGCACCTCTGCGCGTGCATTCGCAGCACCCGCTCGGCAAGATCTCCACCAGTGCGCGCACCGAGCGCGCCAAACGCGTTGCCGCCGAGCCCTCCCTTGGTCCGGGATCGATCCGGCCCTTGCCGCTCATCGTTGCGGCCTTGATGGCGCAGCGTTAAATTTGGCGGCTGTGCAGCAAGAGCTAAACAAAAGCGCTTTTGGATAGGGCAAGCCCAGAGACGGCATGTTCGCTTGCGAGAAGTAGCGCAGCGACTTTGTTTCCCCGTCGGCGATGGCGGTCTGAGAGCCGACGATCCGACACCTAAAGAGGGTAACTACATATTCAACCCGGTCGCCGTTCGGGTAGGTGTGCCGGAACTCTTTCCCGCCGAATACACCCAAGATCGTTTCCACCGAGACGGGATAACCCGTTTCTTCCATCACCTCCCGGATGATGGCCTCCGCTGGCGTTTCGCCCGGTTCGATTGCTCCCGCCGGCAAGCTCCAGCCTTCGCCGCTTGATTTTTCCTGCAGCAGAATCTGGCCAGCGGAATCAAGAATGGCGGCCGCCACCGACGGACAAAGGAGAAGGCCGGTGCCGATTTTTTCGCGAAGCGTTTGAATGTAAGATTTCATCTCGACGAGGCCGCTCGAATTGTCGATCCATTTAACGTTACTTCAGGTAAGTGCTCAACCTAGGCTTGGGTTGGGCTATTCTGGTGATTTCAGCCCAGATCCTGACGATATCGCTGCGTCGTCTCCCGTCATTTCGGTATCGACAATCCGGCCGGCGGTGATACCGTTCTGGAAAAATCGAAGGGTGATTTGATGTCTGAGACGAAGTATCCACGCGACCTTGTTGGCTATGGCCGCAATCCGCCGAAGGCAAACTGGCCGGGCGATGCGCGCATTGCCGTGCAGTTCGTGCTGAACTACGAGGAGGGCGGCGAAAGCTGCATTCTCGATGGCGATCCGGCGTCCGAATGTCTGCTGTCCGAGATCGTCGGCGCGCAGCCCTGGCACGGCCAGCGCAACCTCAACATGGAATCGATCTACGAATATGGCGCCCGTTCCGGCTTTTGGCGGCTGTGGCGCATGTTCACGAGCCGCAACGTGCCGCTGACCGTCTATGGCGTGACGCTTGCCATGGCGCGCAACCCCGAGGCGGTTGCGGCCATGAAGGAAGCCGGTTGGGAGATCGCCAGCCACGGCCTGCGCTGGCTGGAGTACAAGGATTTCCCGGAAGATGTGGAACGCGAGCATATCCGCGAGGTCGTGCGCCTGCATACGGAGCTGACCGGCGAGCGCCCGCTCGGCATCTACCAGGGCAAGCCCTCGGCCAACACGCTGAAACTGGTGCTGGAAGAGGGGGGGTTCCTCTATTCCTGCGATTCCTACGCCGACGAGTTGCCCTATTGGGTGCCGGGTCTGCCGGCCGACAAGCCGCACCTGATCATTCCCTATACGCTCGATGCCAACGACATGCGCTTTGCCACCAATCAGGGCTTCAACTCCGGCGACCAGTTCTTCACCTATCTCAAGGACACCTTCGACGTGCTCTACGAGGAAGGCCGCCAGGGCGATGCCAAGATGATGAATATCGGCCTGCATTGCCGGCTTGTCGGCCGCCCCGGCCGGGCCGCCGCGCTCGCCCGCTTCATCGATTACGTCATGTCGCACGACAAGGTCTGGGTGCCCAGGCGCATCGACATCGCCCGCCATTGGTACCAGCACCACAAGCCGGAAGGGGCGCTTTGATGTCCGACCGCGACGCCTTCGTCGCCCGTTTCGGGGGTGTGTTCGAGCATTCGCCCTGGGT
Organism: Ensifer sp. B1-9; assembly: GCF_050474445.1. Lineage (NCBI taxonomy): Bacteria > Pseudomonadati > Pseudomonadota > Alphaproteobacteria > Hyphomicrobiales > Rhizobiaceae > Ensifer > Ensifer sp. B1-9. Next base: position 143,887 of record NZ_JBCHVG010000012.1, on the reverse strand, counting down.
GGCCGAACGCGCCTTCGATCGCGCCGCGGCGACGGGTCTGACGGCGGGCAACGTGCATTCCGCGCTCTGCCAGGCTTTTCGTGCGGCGCTGCCGCGCGAGAAGCTGGAGGTCTTGCGCGCCCATCCCGATCTTGCCGGCAAGCTGGCGATCGCGGGCAAGCTCACGGCGGACTCGACTGCGGAGCAGGCGTCTGCCGGCCTCGATCGGCTGACGCCCGAGGAGCATCAGCGCTTCACGGCGCTCAACGACGCCTATACGCAGAAATTCGGTTTTCCCTTCATCATCGCGGTGAAGGGGCTCACCAAGGGCCAGATTCTCGCCTCCTTCGAAAGCCGCATTGACAATTCGCCCGAAGAGGAATTTGAAACCGCTTGCGCGCAGGTGGAAAAAATCGCCCGCCTGCGGCTGCAGTCGATGCTTCCTGGAGACGAAAATGCCTGACAAATCCGTTCGATACGCGCTCTCACGCACTGGGGAGGCCGTCGAACTGGAGCTGATATCCGCAAGTGCGGCCCCCTCTCGTGAGGCCAATGTCTGATGCCGCGCCTGCTTGAGATCGAACCGCTGACGCGCGACGCCTTTGCACCCTTCGGAACCATCATCGAAGCGGATCCGGCGACGATGCGCTACATCAACGGCGGCAATACGGAACGCTTTCACGGGCTGGCGCGCGCGGATATGGTCGGCGACGGCGCCAATGTCATCATCAACATCTTCCGTGGCCAGCCGCGCGCGTTTCCGTATGCCGTGACCATGATGGAGCGCCATCCGCTCGGCAGCCAGAGCTTCTCGCCGCTCGACGATCGCCCTTGGCTCGTCGTTGTCGCCGAAGACGAGGACGGGCGTCCGGGCACGCCGAGGGTATTCCAGGCAAGTGGTCGGCAGGGCGTCAACTATGGTCGCAATGTCTGGCATCATCCGCTGATGTCGGTCGGGGCTGTCAGTGATTTCCTGATCGTCGATCGCGAAGGGCCGGGCAACAATCTGGAAGAATATTTCTACGACGAGCCTTTTGTCATTCCGAGCCCAGTCTAGCGGGTTGGACGCCCGCATGCCGCGCCAGCAGAAAGAGGATGCCATGAGCAGCACCGGCCGCCTGACGACCCATGTTCTCGACACCGCACTCGGCAAGCCGGCCGAGGGCCTGCGCATCGATCTCTACTGGCTCGAGGGCGAAGAGCGGCAGTTGATCCGCACCGTCCACACCAACAGCGACGGCCGGGTCGACGGACCGATGGTCGAAGGCATCGGCTTCATGGCCGGCCATTACGAGTTGGTCTTCCATGCCGGCGACTACCTGCGCCGCACCGGCGCCACGCTGCCGGAGCCGGCCTTCCTCGACCGCATCCCGTTGCGCTTCGGCATCGCCGACCCGGCCAACCACTATCACGTGCCGCTGTTGCTCTCGCCCTATGGCTACTCGACCTATCGGGGGAGCTGAGGGCTTCCGTTCGACGTCCCCCTGCCTAAAGCGGGTCGCGTGCTGACCTCTCCTTCGGTCATCCTCGGGCACAAGCATTCATACGGCCACCCGCGGCAATGGATGCGCGGGTCAAGCCCGAGCATGACGGAGTGGTGACGCGCCTTCTCAATCCGCCAGAATGCTGCGGTCGACGTCGTTGATGTTGCGCTTGCCGCAGAGCGCCATGGTGATGTCCATCTCCTTGCGGATGATTTCCAGCGCCTTGGTCACGCCTTCCTTGCCCATGGCGCCGAGGCCGTAGAGGAAGGGGCGGCCGATATAGGTGCCCTTGGCGCCCATGGCGACAGCCTTCAGCACGTCCTGGCCGGAGCGGATGCCGCCGTCGATATGGACCTCGATCTGGTGGCCGACCGCATCGACGATGCGCGGCAGCATGCTGATCGACGAATGAGCGCCGTCGAGCTGGCGGCCGCCATGGTTGGAAACGATAATCGCGTCGGCGCCGGTCGCGGCTGCCATCTTGGCGTCTTCGGGGTCAAGAATACCCTTGAGGATCAGCGGCCCGCCCCAACGCTCCTTGATCCAGGCGACATCCTTCCACGAGAGTTGCGGATCGAACTGTTCCGCCGTCCAGGCGCCGAGCGAGGAAAGGTCGGTAACGCTCTTGGCGTGGCCGACGATGTTGCGGAAGGTGCGGCGCTTGGTGCCGAGCATCTTCATGCACCAGCCGGGGCGCGTCGCCATCTGCCAGAGATGCTTGGGCGTCATTTTCGGCGGTGCGGAAAGGCCGTTCCTCAAGTCCTTGTGGCGCTGGCCGAGGATCTGCAGGTCGAGCGTCAACACCAGCGCCGAGCATTTCGCTGCCTTGGCGCGGTCGATCAGGTTCAGCACGAATTCACGCTCGCGCATGACGTAGAGCTGGAACCAGAAGGGCTTGGTGGTGACCGAGGCGACGTCCTCGATCGAGCAGATGCTCATGGTCGAGAGCGTGAAGGGGACGCCGAAGGCTTCGGCGGCTTGGGCTGCCAGCATCTCTCCGTCGGCGTGCTGCATGCCGGTGAGGCCGGTTGGGGCGAGCGCCACCGGCATCGAGACCTTCTGGCCGATCATCGTCGTTTCCAGCGAACGGTTGGTCATGTCGACCAGCACCCGCTGGCGCAGCTTCACCTTGGCGAAATCCTCCTCGTTGGCGCGATAGGTGCCTTCGGTCCAGGCGCCGCTGTCGGCATAGTCGAAGAAGAGCTTCGGCACGCGGCGCTTGGCAAGAGCCTTGAGGTCGCTGATTTCGAGGATTTGCGTCATGGAAACGGCCTTCGTCCAAGGGAGATTGACGAGCCATTATCATGTTTGCCGGAGGCTTGTTAATAGCCAGAACGCGGAGAGGTCAATTTTCTTGACCTCTCCGCGTTTGGCGGGTCACGCGGCGGCGAGCGCCGATTTCGCCGGCTTGCCGGCGACATAGGTTTCGACGATCGCGCGGTCGTCGCCCATGGTCTGCAGCAGGAAGAGTTCGTCGGCCAGTGAATTGACCACTTCGGCGCGGAGCGCCATCGCCGGCGTCGCCGCCATGTCGAGCACGATGAAATCGGCATCCGTACCAGCTTCGAGCGTGCCGATCCTGTCGACGAGCGAGAGCGCTTCGGCGTTGCCGCGGGTCATCATGAAGAAGCTGTCGAAGGGGTTCAGCCGCTCGCCCTGCAACTGCAGGATCTTGTAGGCCTCGTCGAGTGTCTTCAGCATCGAATAGCTGGTGCCGCCGCCGATGTCGGAGGCGACCGAGGTGCGCACCGGCTTGTCGCGGCGGGTGAGCGCGCGCAGCGGAAAGAGACCGGAACCGAGAAAGAGATTGGAGGTCGGGCAGAAGACGGCGACGGAACCGGTTTCGCTCATCGCATCCGCCTCGCGCTCCGACAGGTGGATGCAATGGCCGAACAGGCTTTTCGGTCCGAGCAGGCCATAGCGGGCGTAGACGTCGGTATAGTCCTTGGCTTCCGGATAGAGCTCGCAGGTAAAGGCGATCTCGTCGCGGTTTTCCGAAAGATGGGTCTGGACGTGCAGGTCGGGGAACTCGCGCACCAGCGACCTGGCGACGTCCATCTGTTCCGGCGTCGAGGTGATGGCGAAGCGCGGCGTGATGGCCACGTGGTTGCGGCCCTTGCCGTGCCATTCGCGGATCACCGCGCGGGTTTCGTCGTAGCTCATCTCAGGCGTGTCGAGCAGCCCTTGCGGCGCGTTGCGGTCCATCATCACCTTGCCGGCGACCATGCGCATGTCGCGGCGGAGCGCCTCGGCGAAGAAGGCGTCGGCGGAGGCCTTGTGCACCGAGCAATAGGCGGTCGCCGTCGTCGTTCCGTGCCGCACCATCTCGTCGAAGAAACGCGTCGCAATGCGTTCGGCATGGGCGGTTTCGACGAAGCGGCATTCCTCCGGGAAGGTGTAGGTGTTCAGCCACTCCAAGAGGTTGGCGGCATAGGAGGCCATCACCTGCATCTGCGGGAAATGCAGGTGCGTGTCGATGAAACCGGGTACGATCAGGTGCGGGCGATGATCGATTTCCGGGACGCCCTCGGGAGCGCGTGCCTTGACCGCGGTGTAGCCGCCGCTGGCAATGATCTGCCCCCCTTCGACCAACAGCGCGCCGTCGCTCTCGTAGCTATAGGCGGCGCTGTCGTCGATCGACGTTGGCGCGCGGTGGAAGCTTAAGAGTCGGCCGCGGATGAGAGTGGTTGTCATCGTGTCCTGCCTTCCTCGACGGCGCCTTCGAACCACGCTGTCAGAAGCTGACGCTCGTCCGTCGTCATGTCTGTCACGTTGCCGGGCGGCATTGCGTGGCTGCGCCCGGCCTGGATATAGATTTCACGGGCATGGGCGGCAATCTCCGCCTCGCTTTCCAGCACCACGCCCTTCGGCGCCCGGGTGATGCCCTCATAAACCGGTTCGACGGCATGGCACATGGAGCAGCGGGTCGAGATCGTGTCTTTGACGGCGGGGAAGTGGGCGTTCGCGGCAAAGCGGGCGAAGGCCGGCGCCACTTCCGCCTTCTCGCCGCCGGTCAGAACCTTCGGCACGGTCGAAAGCCACATGATCAGGACGAAGATCAGCGCGGTGACGAGCCAGGTCCAGGTCGGCTTGCCCTTGCGGGCATGGGTGGTGTTGAACCAGTGGCGGATGGTGACGCCCATCAGGAAGACCAGCGCCGCGATGATCCAGTTGAACGCCGTCGCAAACGCCAGCGGATAGTGGTTCGACAGCATGAAGAAGATGACGGGAAGCGTCAGGTAGTTGTTGTGGAGCGAACGCTGCTTGGCTTGCGCTCCGAGCTTCGGATCCGGCGTGCGGCCGGCGATCAAATCCGCGACGACGATCTTCTGGTTGGGGATGATGATGAAGAACACGTTGGCCGACATGATCGTCGCGGTGAAGGCGCCGAGATGGAGGAAGGCGGCGCGGCCGGCGAAAAGCTGGGTATAGCCCCAGGCCATGGCGACGAGCGCGACATAGAGCAGCGCCATCAGCCCCCAGGTGTTCCGGCCGACCGGCGATTTGCACAGGAGATCGTAGAACAGCCAGCCGACGCCGAGCGAGGCGAGCGAGATCAGGATCGCGGTCGTTGCGGAAATATCGAGCACATGGCGGTCGATGAGGAAGAGATCGGCGCCGCCGTAATAGACGATACAGAGCATGGCGAAGCCCGAAAGCCATGTCATGTAGGATTCCCATTTGAACCAGGTGAGATGCTCCGGCATCGCGGCCGGCGCCACCAGGTATTTCTGGATATGGTAGAAGCCGCCGCCATGCACCTGCCACTCCTCGCCATAGGCGCCGACGGGCAGGTGATCGCGCTTCATCAGGCCGAGGTCGAGCGCGATGAAATAGAAGGATGAGCCGATCCAGGCGATGGCGGTGATCACGTGCAGCCAGCGCACGGCAAAGGCCAGCCATTCCCAGGCAATGGCGAACTCGTACATTCAGATCCCCTTTTGTCTGCGTTTAACGCTTTGCGCAAAAATAGCCGATGAGAAGGCGGTCAACGCTGCGCCCGCAGTATTCTCTTCCAGATCGTGCCGCCCAAATACTTATTGAAAACCAGAAAGTACGCCACGATCAAGATGATCGCGAGGAGCGCAGGGCCGCCCTTGAGGTGGAAGCCTGCTTCAGTTCTTCCGCCGAAGATCAGTGCCAAAAGATATCCGATCCCGAAGAAGGCGGTGAAGAAGTCAAGCAATGCGGCAAGCACAATCCGCCAGGTAGCCGGTCCTCTGAAGACTTCAGAATTATTCATTGCGTTGGCTCCATTCGTTGCGATCTAGGTATCCTGCACGTGTCCTTTAATCGTAGCCGGCTAAAGGACAAAAACATGCGGCAATTCAAAGTGCTATAGCGACCTTTGCGCGTCTGATAAGACGCACGGCTCTGCAATGTCGCTCGCGCCGTTGCAGCACTTGATGCAGAGAGACCATGTGACAGGGCGATCGGCGCTCGAGGTGTGATCGAGCCTCAGTCGCGTTCAATGCGTTCCCGCAGTTCATTCCACAGAAGGTAGTGAAATGGGCTCCCAGTCTTTCCCCGACATACTTTCCTCCCGAGGCGTTTATGAACACCTCAGTTAAAAGAGAGATAAACGTCATAAATCCGAGACTTATTACGATTAAAATCGAAGCTATGAAGATTATTGTGAATAGAGTCGTGCCTTGTTCCTCGCCGGGCTTTACATCGTAATATACAATGGCGCCTAAAAAAGGGGTCGCTACAGCAGTAGCCGCGGCATAAAACAAAGTGCGGAGGGTGGTTGCCTTCTTCACGTGCTTGCCATCCTTGAGCGATGGTTAGCCTTAACAGGAAAATTCGAGCAGACTGGAACAAAACCATCTCTCTTTCGAGATGGCTGCTGCATATATACTCAAATTATCTGGCTTCTCTAGTAATCCTGTCTTGCTTTTTACGGCACTACATTATCTTCTCAAGAGCTATTTGCTTTAAGGAATTCTGGCGGGCAGAGCTCACCGAGGATCCACTCGCGGAAGATCCGGATCTTCGGTGTGTTGCGGCGGGCGTGCGGATAGGCGAGCCAGTAGTCGCAACCGTCGCTGCAGCGCAGATCGAACGGCTGGTAGAGGCGGCCGAGTGCCACATCGTCCGGATAGAATTCCGGCGTCAGGATCGCGACCCCTTGGCCCGCGACGGCAGCGCGCGCCTCGAAGGATTGCGCGCCGAGCCGGCTGTGCGGCCGCCCTTCGAGATCGGGATCGTCGACCCCTGCCGCCTTGAACCACATCCGCCACCAGGGATCGCCGGCGTCGATGATCCTGAGCTTCAGCAGGTCGCGCGGCTCGTGCACGCCGCCGATGGTTTCGGCAAGTGCCGGGCTCAGCATCGGGCTGAATTCCACGCGCATCAGCGGGTGTGTGTCGAGGCCGGGCCAGACGCCGGCGCCTGAACGGATCGCGAGATCGGCCGGCTCCCGGGTGAAATCGGTGAGCGAGTCGCTCGTCGTCAGCCGGACGGCAATGTTGGGATGGGCGAGCTGGAAGCTGCCGATGTTGCGCGCGAGCCATTGCGAGGCGAAGGTCGGCGTCGAGCTGATCAGGAGCGCGCTGTCGATATCGCCGCGGGCGTTGGATACCGCTTCCTGCAGCATTTCGAAGGCTTCGGTCACGCGTGGGGCCATGCGCTGGCCGACTTCCGTCAGCGAGATCTGGCGCGGGCGGCGCAGGAACAGCGGCTCGCCGACATTCTCCTCGATCAACTTGACCTGGTAGCTGACGGCCGTCTGGGTCATGCCCAGCTCTTCGCCGGCCTTGGTGAAACTGCCGAGTCTCGCGACCGCTTCGAAGACCCGGAGCGCATTCAGCGGAAACTGCTTCGACATCTTCATGGATAAGTTCTCTTGATGCATGCAGACGGATGTTCGATTGGATTTCGATCCTCCTCCACGGCATCCTCCAAGTCAACTTCCCAAGACGAACAGGTGCCGAGATGACTTGCGATACTTTCGAACGTACTGAAAGAAAACCATTTCTTTCGTTTGAGCCGGTGGTCCGGCTCACGGCCGCCCTGCTCGGAGGCCTCGTTGCCCCCAAGCCGATGCTGGATGTCAACGCGCTCTCCGATCACATGAAGAGAGATATGGGTTTCATGGATGTCCACAGCCCCCACAGCGACGACGAGGAGGCAATGGCCAACGCTCGCCGTCTGCTCAGCATCAATGAACTGCCGCGGCTGTAGAGGCCGTACGTTCCGTTTCTAGAGCATCTTCCCGCTTCCGGTGATTCGACTTGAAAGCGGGATGCTCTGGACGCGGGATCGATGGCCGGTCAGGCGCGCCGAAGGCGTTCGACGGCCATCAGCACGCGCTCCGGTGTTGCCGGCGCGTCGAGCCGCGGGCATTCGCGGTAATCCGCGACGCTCGCGACTGCCATCGACAGGGCTTCCAGTACTGAGATCGGTAGCATGAAGGGCGGCTCTCCCACCGCCTTGGAGCGACCAATGGTTTTCTCGACGTTGCTCGACCATTCGGCAAGCCTGACGTTGAAGATCTTCGGCCGGTCGGAAGCGAGCGGGATCTTGTAGGTGGAGGGGGCGTGGGTGCGCAGCCGGCCCTTGTCGTCCCACCAGAGTTCTTCCGTCGTCAGCCAGCCCATGCCCTGCACGAAACCGCCCTCGATCTGGCCGATATCGATCGCCGGGTTGAGCGAGCGGCCGACATCGTGCAGCACGTCGACACGATCGACCATGTACTCGCCGGTCAGCGTGTCGATTGAGACCTCCGAAACCGCGGCGCCATAGGCGAAATAATAGAAGGGCGTGCCGCGACCGGTGGCGCGATCCCAATGGATCTTCGGCGTCTTGTAGTAGCCGGCGGCCGAAAGCTGGATGCGACCCATATAGGCCTGCTTGATGAATTCGGGGAAGGGCACCAGCTCTTCGCCGATTTTCACATGGTTGGCCACGAAGCTGACACTGTCCGGCGTTGTCTGCCAGCGCTCGCAGGCGAAGCTCACCAGCCGTTCCTTGATCTGGCGGGCGGCGTCGAAGGCGGCCATGCCGTTGAGGTCGGAGCCGGAGGAGGCGGCGGTCGCCGACGTATTCGGCACCTTGCCCGTCGTCGTCGCGGTGATGCGGACGCGGTCGAGATCGACCTGGAAACTGTCGGCGATCACCTGCGCCACCTTGATATAGAGGCCCTGGCCCATCTCGGTGCCGCCATGGTTCAGGTGGATCGATCCGTCCTGATAGATATGCACCAGGGCTCCCGCCTGGTTGAAGGCGGTCATGGTGAAGGAGATGCCGAACTTCACCGGCGTCAACGCAATGCCCTTGCGGATGACGCGGCTGGTCCGGTTGAAGTCGAGAACCGCCCGGCGGCGCGCCTGATAATCCGCACCCTCTTCGAGTTCGGCGACGATCTGCGCGATGATGTTGTCTTCGACCTGCTGATGATAGGGAGTGATGTCGCGGCCGGAGCTCTTTTCGCCATAAAAGTTCAGCTTGCGGATATCGAGCGGGTCCTTGCCAAGCTGATAGGCGATCTCTTCGATGATGCGCTCGCCGCCGAGCATGCCCTGCGGGCCGCCGAAGCCGCGATAGGCGGTGTTCGATACCGTGTTGGTCTTCAGCGGTTGCGACGTGAGCTTTACATGCGGGTAGAAATAGGAGCTGTCCGCGTGGAACAGGGCCCGGTCGGTGACCGGTCCGGAGAGGTCGGACGAATAGCCGCAGCGCGCCGCATAATTGGCGTGGACGGCATGGATGCGGCCCTCGTCGTCGTAGCCGACGTCATAGTCGACCAGGAAGTCGTGGCGCTTGCCGGTCGCCGTCATGTCCTCGTCGCGATCCGGGCGGAACTTGACCGCGCGGTTGAGCTTCTTCGCCGCAACGGCCGCAAGCGCTGCGAACTGGTTGCCTTGCGTTTCCTTGCCGCCGAAGCCGCCGCCCATGCGGCGCACGTTCACCGTCACCGCGTTCGAGGGAACGCCGAGCACGTGCGATACCATATGCTGGATTTCGCTCGGATGCTGGGTCGAGGACCAGACGGTGACCTCGTCGTCCTCGCCGGGAATGGCGAGCGCGATATGGCCTTCAAGGTAGAAATGCTCCTGGCCGCCGATCCGGATGCTGCCCTTGAGCCGGCGCGGCGCCTTTTCCAGCTCCGCCTCGGCGTCGCCGCGCTGCAGGGTCAAGGGTTGGGTGACGAGTTCGCCGCCGTGGGCGACAGCATCGAGAATGTCGGTGAAATGCGGCAGGTCGCGGTAGGTGATCTTCGCCAGCCGCGCGGCCCGGCGGGCAATGTCGCGGGTCTCCGCAATCACGGCAAAGGCCGGCTGACCATGGAACTGCACCAGCCCATCGGCGAGCACCGGCTCGTCGTGCAGGTGGCTGGGGCTGATGTCGTTGGAATGCGGCATGTCCTTGGCGGTCAGCACCAAGACGACGCCGGGCACGGCGGCGACCGCCGCGAGGTCCATGGCGATGATTTCCGCATGCGCCCGGTCGGTCATGCCGAGCGCGCCATGCAGGGTGCCTGCCGGTTCGGGCATATCGTCGATATAATCGGCGGTGCCGGCCACATGCTTGTGGGCGCTGTCATGACGCAGCGGCGCATGCATCTCGCCTCGGATCGCCTTGCGTTCCTCGAAAGTCGATTTGTCCATCTTACTGGTTCCTTCCGAAGAAAATGCCCGTCATCCGGCCTGCCGGCCACCTTCTCCCCGCCATGCGGGGAGAAGACTCGTGGTAACCGCCCATGGCGGGTTGAACGCTCCTGGCCGCTGCTTGGCCTGACACCACCGCCTGGTTGGCGAAACCTGCGACGTCCTCGTTTGCTCTCCCCGCTTGCGGGGAAGGGGCTGGGGTGAGGGGCAAATCCCGCCCATTAAACTGGCGATCGATGCTCATACCGCCTCCTCGAAACGCCGCAGTTGAGCCGTCTCGCCGCTGCTTTCCAGGAAGAAGCGCATCAACAGGTTCTTCGCCGCTAGCATGCGATATTCGCCGGTGGCACGCCAGTCGGTGAGCGGCTGATAATCGGTCTCGAAGGCTGGCTGTGCCGCGTGGATCGTTTCTTCGGTCCATGGCTTGCCGATCAGCGCTGATTCCACGGTCGTGGCGCGCTTCGGCGTGGCGGCCATGCCGCCGAAGGCGACGCGGGCGGAATGGACAACGCCATTTTCCACCGACAGGCGGAAGGCGCCGAGCAGGGCGGAGATATCCTCGTCGCGGCGTTTGGAGACCTTGTAGGCGGCAAAGAGATCCCCGGCCGGCAGGCGCGGCACGAAAATGCTCTCGACGAATTCGCCGGGTTGGCGATCCTGCTTGCCATAGGCGATGAAGAAGGATTCGAGCGGCAACGTGCGCCGGCCGTTGGTCGAGCTGAGCGTCACGGTGGCCTCGAGCACGATCAAGGGCGGCGGGCTGTCGCCGATCGGCGAGCCGTTGGCGATGTTGCCGCCGATCGTGCCCATGTTGCGCACCTGCTCGCCGCCGATCCGGTCGATCAACGGACCGAAGCCGGGATGGATCTTGGCGAGGGCCGAAAATGCGGCGGTATAGGTGACGCCGGCGCCGATCGTCAGGCCTGCCTCGGTCTCTTCGATGCGCTGCAACTCGGCGATGCCGTTGATGAAGATGACCGGGTTGATCGGCCGCATCTGCTTGGTCACCCAGAGACCGACATCGGTGGAACCCGCAACGACCGTCGCTCCCGGATGTTCCGCAAGTGCCGCGGCCAGGCCGTCGCCGTCCGCCGGCACGATCAGACAGTTTTCGCCCTGGCGAATGGTGATCGTTTCGGCCGGTATCAGCGCCTTGAGCCTTGCGGTGATCGCTTCACGCTCCCTGGTGATCGGATCGAAAATGGCGGAGGGCCGCTCTTTCGCGGCCGCTTCCGCGGCGCGCACGATCGGCTCGTAGCCGGTGCAGCGACAGAGATTGCCTTGCAGCGCCTTCTCGATAGCAGCCCGGCTCGGGTCGTCGTTCGTAAGCCAGAGGCCATAGAGCGACATGACGAATCCGGGCGTGCAGAAGCCGCATTGCGAGCCGTGGAAATCGACCATTGCCTGCTGTACCGGATGCAACGTGCCGTCCTTGCCGGCCAGATGCTCGACGGTGACCACATGCGTTGCCTGCAGCGAGCCGAGGAAGCGGATGCAGGCGTTGACGCTTTCGTAGACGAGTGCGTCGCCTGCGAGCCGCCCGACCAGCACGGTGCAGGCGCCGCAGTCGCCCTCGGCGCAGCCTTCCTTGGTGCCGGTCAGCCGGCGCCCGAGCCGCAGATAGTCGAGCAGGGTCGTGGTCGGCGCGATGTCCGAAAGCGAGACCTCGCGGTCGTTGAGGATGAAGCTGATCGTTCCGTTCGACTGGGGCATGCCATTCATTCCCTGCGGCTGCATTACCTGAAATCACTTTGATTTTAGGTGGTTATGCAGAAAAGCAAAGGGCCGAAGAAACTTTTGCCTGCTCCAGGGGCGTGCCTATTGCGCCGTCCAGCCGCCGTCCATGGAAACATGGGTGCCGGTGATCTGGGCCGCGTCGTCGCCGGCGAGATAGACGGCGAGGGAAGCGACCTGTTCGACGGTGATGAATTTCTTGGTCGGCTGGCCCTTCAGCATCACGTCATTGATTACCTGCTGCTCGGTGATGCCGCGGGTGCGCGCCTGGTCCGGGATCTGCTTTTCGACGAGTGGCGTCAGCACGTAGCCGGGGCAGATCGAATTTACGGTGATGCCGCTTTCCGCGACTTCGAGAGCCACGGTCTTCGTCAGGCCGAGGACGCCGTGCTTGGCAGCGACATAGGCCGCCTTGAATGGCGAGGCGACGAGGCCGTGGGCGGAGGCGATGTTGACGATGCGACCCCAGCCCTTCGCCTTCATGCCGGGAACGGCGGCGCGGATCGTATGGAAGGAAGAGGAGAGGTTGATCGCAATGATGCGGTCCCATTGCTCGATCGGGAAATCCTCGACTTTCTCGACATATTGAATGCCCGCATTATTGACGAGGATATCGACGCCGCCGAAGCGGGTCGTCGCCGTGGCGATCAGATCGGCGATCTCGGTCGGCTTCGTCATGTCGGCGCCATGATATACGACCGTCCCGCTCGTCAGTGCGCCGACGTCGTCCGTCGCTTGTCTGATTTCATCGGGGCTGCCGAAGCCGTTCAACACGATGTTGGCGCCGCCCTTGGCGAAGGCCTTGGCGATCGCAAGCCCGATGCCGCTCGTCGAACCGGTGATGACCGCTGTTTTCGTCATTGCTGCTCTCTCCCTTTGCGGCGCCGCGGACTGCCCTTGTTGCGGCGCAACAGCGCCAGCCTACGCGTAAAACCGCAGCGCTGACAATTGTGTTTTTGAGCCCTGCATGCTTGCTTAAATTGGATCCGAGTTAAGCAAGCATGCAGCAGTTCAGAGTGCTACAGCGACCTTTGCGCGTCTGATGAGACGCGCGGCGCTGTAGGGACCGCAGAGTTGCCGCAGGGATCAGCGAAGGCGGGTGGTTGCGTTTTGTTTTCGTTTGACATTCGTTTTGCCATCGTATTGAAGTTTCCGAAATGACGTCCCGCCCTTGAGGAAGGGCGGAGAACATTGAGCGGGATGAGGAAATGTGTGTGCGGTTGTCCGCCCGCCTCCCGCTCTGACTTTTGATGCGGCCGGGGAGGGGCATATGGGCGGATATATTCTCGCGATCGATCAGGGTACGACCTCGAGCCGTGCGATCGTCTTCGACGGTCGGCAGCAGGTCGTCGGTGCCGGCCAGAAGGAATTCAAGCAGCACTTCCCGAAATCCGGCTGGGTCGAGCACGATCCCGAGGAAATCTGGCAGACGGTGCTTTCGACGGTCCAGGAAGCGATCGCCAAGGCAGGCATCACCGCCGGCGACATCTCGGGCATCGGCATCACCAACCAGCGCGAAACCGTCGTCGTCTGGGATCGCGAAACCGGCAACCCGATCCACAACGCGATCGTCTGGCAGGATCGCCGCACCGCCGCCTATTGCGACAAGCTCAAGAAGCAGGGGCTTGAAAAGACCTTCACCAAGAAGACCGGCCTGTTGCTCGATCCCTATTTTTCCGGCACCAAACTCAACTGGCTACTGACCAACATCGAGGGCGCGCAGGCGCGCGCGGCCAGGGGCGAGCTCTGCTTCGGCACGATCGATACCTTCCTCATCTGGCGGCTGACCGGCGGCAAGTCCTTCGCGACCGACGCCACCAATGCGTCGCGCACGCTTCTCTACAATATCGCCGAGAACGCTTGGGACGACGAGCTGCTGAAGATTCTCAAGGTGCCGCGCGCCATGCTGCCGGAGGTCAAGGACTGCGCCGCCGATTTCGGCATGACCTACCCGGCGATCTTCGGCGCGGCAATCCCGATTCTCGGCGTTGCCGGCGACCAGCAGGCGGCGACGATCGGCCAGGCCTGCTTCAAGCCGGGCATGCTGAAATCCACCTATGGCACCGGCTGCTTCGCGCTGCTCAACACCGGTAAGGACATGGTGCGCTCCAAGAACCGGCTGCTCACCACCATTGCCTACCGGCTCGACGGCGAAACGACCTATGCGCTGGAAGGTTCGATCTTCGTCGCCGGTGCAGCCGTGCAGTGGCTGCGCGATGGGCTCAAGGTCATCAAGGCCGCACCCGATACCGGTACGCTCGCTGAAGGCGCCGATCCGACGCAGGAGGTCTATCTGGTCCCGGCCTTCACCGGTCTCGGCGCGCCGCACTGGGATCCGGATGCGCGCGGCGCAATCTTCGGCATGACCCGAAACACCGGCCCGGCCGAGTTTGCCCGCGCCGCGCTCGAAGCCGTCTGCTACCAGACGCGCGACCTGCTGGAGGCGATGCACAAGGACTGGCGCAACAACGGTAACGAAACGGTGCTGCGCGTCGATGGCGGCATGGTTGCCTCCGACTGGACGATGCAGCGGTTGTCTGATCTGCTCGACGCACCGGTCGATCGGCCCATCATCCTCGAAACGACCGCGCTCGGCGTCGCCTGGCTCGCCGGCGGCCGCGCCGGCGTCTGGCCGAAACAGGAAGCGTTCGCCCAGTCCTGGGCGCGCGACCGCCGCTTTGAGCCGGCCATGGACGAGAAGACGCGCAAGGCCAAGCTCAGGGGATGGCATAACGCCGTGAGGCGCACGCTGAACTAACAGCGCGGGCGAGACGCGATTTTCAGCCGTAATATCCGGTTCCCGCCAATCATCCGACACAGGCTCCATTCATGTTCATCTGGGAAACACTGCGTTTCCCGGATGAGCATTTGCTGCTCCTGCGCGCGGCAACTATCTGTTGTCGCAACAGAAACAGGACGGGCATCATGGAACTCGGGCTTTACACTTTCGCGGATGTCGATCCGAATGCTGAAGAAAAGGGCAAAGAGGGGCAGCGCCGCCTCAAGAACCTTCTCGAAGAAATCGAGCTCGCCGATCAGGTAGGCCTCGACGTTTTCGGGCTCGGCGAGCATCATCGCCCCGATTATGCGGCTTCTGTACCATCCGTCATTCTGGCTGCGGCCGCCGCCAAGACGAAGAATATCCGATTGAGCAGCGCCGTCACGGTGCTGAGTTCGGACGATCCCGTGCGCGTCTTCCAGCAGTTCTCGACCCTGGACCTGATCTCCAATGGCCGCGCCGAGATCATGGCGGGGCGCGGGTCCTTCATCGAGTCCTTCCCGCTCTTCGGCCAGTCGCTCGATGACTACGACCAGCTATTTGCCGAGAAGCTCGATCTCTTGATGGCGTTGCGTGACAGCGAGAAGGTCACGTGGTCGGGCGAGATGCGGCCGGCGATCCACGATCGCGGCGTCTACCCGCGGCCGCTGCAGGATTCGTTACCGCTCTGGATCGCCGTTGGCGGCACGCCGCAATCGGTGGCGCGCGCCGGCGCGCTCGGCCTGCCGGTGGCGCTTGCGATCATCGGCGGCGAGCCGCGCCGTTTCGCGCCGCTCTTTGATCTCTACCGCGAGGCCGCGCGTCGCGCCGGTCAGGATCCTGCCAAGCTGAAAACCAGCATCAACGTGCACGGCTTCATCGCCGACACGACCGATCTGGCCGCCGACCAGTTCTATGGGCCGCAGGCGGAAGTGATGAACCGCATCGGTCGCGAGCGCGGCTGGGGACCGACGAATCGGGCGCATTTCGATCAGGCGCGTGGGCCTAGCGGCAACCTCTTCCTCGGCGATCCGGAAACGGTGGCGCAGAAGATCGTCGAAAACTGGAAGGTCTTCCGCAACGATCGCTTCCTGCTGCAGATGGCGATCGGGCCGATGCCGCACGACCAGATCATGCGCGGCATCGAACTATACGGCACCAAGGTGGCACCGCTCGTGCGCAAGGCGGTGGCGGAAGAGAAGGCGGCGGCACCGGCCGCCGTCTGACCTGCAACGCGGGGTTTCAGGGCCCGATTGCCGGCCGTCCCGTTCGG
This sequence comes from Ensifer sp. B1-9, assembly GCF_050474445.1. NCBI lineage: Bacteria > Pseudomonadati > Pseudomonadota > Alphaproteobacteria > Hyphomicrobiales > Rhizobiaceae > Ensifer > Ensifer sp. B1-9. The sequence continues at coordinate 128,047 of NZ_JBCHVG010000012.1, read as the reverse complement.
CGCTGGCATAACATATGGCGACACGCTACATGTGAGCGCGAAAGCGAGACACGGATGACCCTGAACAACGAAGAAGATCTGCTGCGGCTGAAGGAAATCGGCCGCATCTGCGCCAATGCATTGCAGGCCATGGGCGAGGCGCTCGAGCCCGGCATCACCACGGCGGAACTGGATGCGATCGGCCGCAAGGTGCTGGAAGAGGCCGGCGCACGCTCGGCGCCCGAGCTCTGCTACAATTTCCCCGGTGCCACCTGCATCAGCGTCAACGAGGAAATCGCCCACGGCATTCCCGGCAGCCGGGTGATCCAGGCGGGTGATCTTGTCAACATCGACGTCTCGGCCGAAAAGGACGGCATCTTCGCCGACACGGGCGCCTCCTTCCCGGTGCCGCCGGTCAGCGTCGCGATCGACAGGCTCTGCCGCGATGGCAAGCGGGCGATGTGGGTGGGCCTCAAGCAGGTGCGCCCCGACCAACCGCTGGCGGCCATCGGCAACGCGATCGGCGACTTCGCCCGCAAGAACCGCTATTCGCTCGTCACCAATCTCGCCAGCCACGGCATCGGCCGCTCGCTGCATGAAGAGCCGACCGAGATTGCCACTTGGCCGGATCCGCGCGAGCGCCGCCGGATGACCGACGGCATGGTCTTCACCGTCGAGCCTTTCCTCTCCATGGGCGCGCAATGGGCCGAGGGCGGCAATGACGACTGGACGCTCTACAGCGATCCGCGGGCGCCGACGGTGCAATACGAGCACACCGTCGTGGTCACCCGCGGTGGGCCGCTGGTGGTGACGCTGCCTGGCTAAAGCAACGCCAGGAAAAGTGCGAAGCGGTTTTCCGTCCGGTGTTGCGTCTTACAGGGGCAACGCCAGGAAAAGTGCGAAGCGGTTTTCCGTCCGGTGTTGCGTCTACAGGGGTAACGCCAGGAAAGGTGCGCAGCGGTTTTCCGTCCGGCGTTGCGTCTACAGGGGCAACGCCAGGAAAAGTGCGCGGCGGTTTTCCGTCCGGCGTTGCGCGCGGGTTCGGGGTCGCGCCCCCCGTAACCCATTGAAGTCGTTCGATCGTTCGATTTCTTCAATAGGTCCTTCAATTATTGTCATTTGTGGGGCCCTTGTTGCGGTGCAATAAAAGAGCATGACCACGCTCGACAGACCGCTCCAGACCAACATCTCCGCCACGGCCACTGCAGGCGCTATCGCCATGGCCGTCGCCATGGGCTTCGGCCGTTTTTCCTATACGCCGATCCTGCCGGCGATGATGGCCGATCTCGGCCTTTCGCCGGGCGATGCCGGCCTCATCGCCTCGGCCAACTTCGTCGGCTATCTCGCCGGTGCCATTCTCGCCGCCTATGGTTGGGCGCATGGGCACGAGCGCCGGATCGGGCTGGCGTCGCTCGTCGCCACGACGGCACTGCTGGCGGCCATGGGGCTCTCGTCCTCCGTCGCCGTGCTGGCGCTCATCCGCTTCCTGGCCGGCCTTGCCAGCGCCTTTGCCATGATCTTCATCTCCGGCATCGTGCTTGGCCATGGCCTGCTTGCGCGGTCGGAGCATGTGCCGGCCGTCCACTTTGGCGGCGTCGGCCTCGGCATCGCATTTTCTTCGCTCTGCGTCTGGGCAAACCCGCTTGCGGGGCATGCCAGCTTGACGACTTCGATGAGCGATTGGTTTACCGGTGCCCTCGTTGGGCTGGTCGGGACCATTTTGGTCGCAGCGCTCCTGCCCGGCGTTCCTTCGTCCGGTGGCGGCACGGTGCGCGAGAAGCCGCTTGCCTGGACGCGACCGTTCACGGTGGTGACATTTACCTATGCGCTGTTCGGCTTCGGCTATGTCATCACCGCCACCTTCCTTGTCGCCATGGCGCGTGACCCGAGCGGCGGCCACAGCATCGAGTTTCTCGCCTGGCTGCTGACCGGCCTTGCCGCGGCGCTCTCCGTCCATCTCTGGCGCTTTGCCGTCCCGCGCCTCGGTCTTGCCGGTGTCTACGCGGTCGGCCTTTTGGTCGAGGCGGTCGGCCTGGTGCTGACGGTCGGACTGCCCTTGCCCTATGCGCCCCTTGCCGGCGGGCTGATGCTTGGGGCTACCTTCATGATGATAACGGCCTATGGCCTCCAGATCGGCCGCAAGCTCGCGCCGGAAAGCCCGCGCAAGGCGCTCGCCCTGATGACCGCCGCCTTCGGCATCGGCCAGATCATCGGCCCGCTGGTCGCCGGTTGGCTGGCGGAACGCACCGGCAGCTTCGCCGCACCGACCTTGATCGCGGCGATCGTGCTCTTCCTCTGTGGTGGCGTCATCCTGGCCGAATTGAAGCGGATTTCCGCAGCACTAAGGGCCTGACGGGCGCCATGCGCTGCGGCAAAAAAGGCCGTGTTCGTCGCGGTTTGCCCGGATGAAATAACAGTAACGTTTATATTATCCGATTGTTGACGACGGCGCTTTGCCCTAGTTTCGGCGCTTCGAGCGGTGACATATCGCCTTACCGAAACGTGAGTAGACCCTTTGTTCCATTCCTTCTTCCCGAAGCCGAAACTGTTCTTCACCTCCGGCGCCCTCTGGTCGCTTATCTGCATTCTCGTCTGGTACACGGTCGGTCCGCAAATGGGCGCGGCTATCGGCCTGCCGCCACTGGCTCCGGGCGAAAAGCCACCGATAGGCCTTGCCTATTTCTTCACGCCGGACAATCTCTGGTTCTATCTCTACTTCACCATCTTCGTGGCGATATACGGCGGTGTCTGGAAGATCATCGCCAGGGATCACCCCTGGGCCAACTGGTCGATCTGGGGCTCGGCCTTCATCATCTTTATCGCCTATTTCGCTGTGCAGGCGTCCGTGGCGCTCAACAACTGGCGCGGTCCGTTCTTCGATCTCCTGCAGGATGCGCTTGCCGGAAAGCCCGGCATTACCACCAGCCAGTTCTACACGCTGCAACTGCGCTTCCTCGAAATCGGCTTCGTCGGCGTCACGTTGAACGTCGTCACCGCGTTTTTCACCAATCACTATGTGTTCCGCTGGCGCACCGCCATGAACGACTTCTATATGTCGAAGTGGGACAAGTTGCGCCACATCGAGGGAGCGTCGCAACGTGTGCAGGAAGACACCATGCGCTTTGCCAATATCCTCGAAGGGCTCGGCGTTACCCTGATCAACTCGGTGATGACGCTGGTGGTGTTCCTGCCTTTGCTGTTCAACATGTCGCAGCACGTCTCCGACCTTCCGATCATCGGCGCGGTCCCGCACGCGCTGTTCTGGCTGGCGATCGCGTGGTCGCTGTTCGGCACGGTGCTTCTGGCGCTTGCCGGTATCAAGCTGCCTGGGCTGAACTTCAAAAACCAGCGCGTCGAGGCGGCCTATCGCAAGGAACTGGTCTATGGCGAGGACCATGAGGATCGCGCGCAGCCGGTTACGGTGCGGGAGCTTTTCGGCAATGTTCGCCGAAACTACTTCCGCATGTACTGGCACTATCTCTATTTCAACATCGCGCGCTTTTCCTATGGCCAGCTCGATGCGATTTTCCTGAACTTCATCCTGATCCCGACATTCGTCGCCGGGAAGATCACGATGGGTATCTGGCAGCAGATAGCCACGGCCTTCGGCGAGGTCAGCAACTCGTTCCAGTACCTGGTGAATTACTGGTCGACGATCATCGAGCTGCTGTCGATCCACAAGCGCCTGAAGGCCTTCGAGGCGGCCATCTCCGACGAACCGCTGCCGGATATCGACCAGCGCTATCTGGAGCGCGGCGCTGCGGAAGATGCGCAGCCCGCCTGAGGCGGGTGCGCAAACCATCGACGACGATCAGAAGGCGGAGCGATCCGCCTTCTTTTTTGCCTGCTCGATGACAGGCAACGCCTGGGCATAACTGACGCAGGCAACGTCCGGTTTTCCGCAGACTTCCGTCAGTAAACGATCGAGGGCGCGCCAATAGGCGCCGCCGTTCATCTCGACGAAGTGGAAGCCGAGCTGCAGGGGAATCCGGTCGCCGCCATATTCGCGGTCGAAGGCTTTCCGGTAGGCCTCGTAGGTGCGCTCCTCGAAGCGCGCGCTGTCTTTCTTGTTCTCGACACCCATGGAGTGGCGGACGAAGAGATTGTAGTCCATGCCGATGATGGGGCGCTGCGACGGTCCCTCGGGAATCATCGGCAAGCCGAAGCGCGGCAACCCGTCCTTGGTCGTCGGCCAGCCCGGTCCCTTGGTCACCAGGCTGGCGTCATAGGTGAAGCCCGATTCCGTCAGGGCCGGCAGCAAGCCGTCGCTCAGTGAAAGATAGGGAGCACGGAAACCCTTGACGCCGGCTTTGGCGAACTCGGCCCAGCCCCCGGGCTCTGCCTCCGGTCGATCCGCCTTCTTCCAGGCGTCGCGGAGCGCGGTGTTGAACGTTGTGAATTCGCTCTGCCAATCGGCCTTGCTCCAGCCCTTGCCGTCGAAATGTCCGCAGGCGTGGCTGGCGATGTCGTGGCCATCGAGGTGGGCCTGCCAGATATGACCGGCGCGAACCGCGATCTCCTCGCGGCTCTGGGCGAAGCCGACATTCGAGCGGCCGGGTTTCTGGCCCGGCGGCCTATAGATCTCCTTGCCGTCGGCCCTGGTCATCAGGAAGGTGCAGGAGAGGAAATAGGTGAAGTGTGCGCCGGTGCGCTTCGCCATCGCCAGGCTCTTTTCCCAAAGCGCATTGTCATGGGCACCGTCGAAAGAGACGATGACAAGCTGCTGGTCAGCGGTGGGAACGGTGGCCGGCGTCGCCGGTTCGGAGCGCGCAAGCGCAGGTACCATGGCAAGGGAAAAGGCGAGAGATATACGAATCATGATCAACTGCAGCGAGGAATTTTCGTCGCAGATGGTTCGAAATTGCGGCAATCCTTTGATCGGGCTGGAAAAAGGACGCCATCAAGGCTACTCCATAGCAACCCGGGCCAGAATCGGTCCAAGGGCGAATGGCATAAAAAATCAAAGAGCTACAGCGACTCAAGCGCGCCTGCCCGGCACGCGGACGCTGTGTTGGTCCGATCTCTCGAACAAAGCGGTGGCCCCATGGCGATACTCGTTCTCGGCATCATCATCTTTCTCGGCTTGCATCTCATCCGCGTGGTTGCGCCCGGTTTCCGCGCCAGCGTCATCGAGAGCCGCGGCAAGGGAACCTGGATGGGGATCTATGCGATCCTCAGCCTCATCGGCCTCTGTCTGATCATCTACGGCTTCGGCCAGGCCCGCAGCGAAACGGGCATGCTCTACAATCCGCCGGTGTTCCTGCGCCACATTGCGCTTCTGCTGATGCTCTTCGCATTCGTCTTCCTGGCAGCCGGCTTCCTGCCGGCAGGTCGTATTGCCGTGGCGGTCAAGCATCCGCAGATCCTGTCGATCAAAATCTGGGCCTTCGCGCATCTGCTCGCCAACGGCGAGACATCCTCCGTCCTGCTGTTCGGTTCGTTTCTCGCCTGGGGCGTGATCCTGCGCATCTCGTTGAAGCGCCGCGAGCGGGCAGGGGAGCGCGTGCTGCCGGTGTTCAAATCATCGACGAACGACGTGTTGGCGATCGTCATCGGTCTCGTCGGCTATGTGCTCTTCGTCTGGAAGCTGCACGAATGGCTGATCGGGGTTGCCCCCGTGGCGATGGGCTAAGGCAATTCCGGAGAAAGTGCGCAGCGGGTCTTGCTTCGGGATTGCCTGGAACGAGAAATCTAGAGCGGCGGAGGTGGCCTCGTGTCGACCGTAGGCGCTCTAAATCACGTCGGCCCCCTTACAAGCGCCGCAAAATCGGGTAGAAGGCGCAAAATCCATGAGAGCGCGGTGCGTGGGCAAGAACGCGTCGCGCGCGCTCGAACAGTTTGAGATCATGCGCTGTTCCCGTTGATGACGGTCGGAATGGCGCACCAGTGGCAGGCAAGGCCGGGGCAGTAGATGGCGAACCAAGACGACAGCTTTATCCGCGAGGTCAATGAGGAACTGCGTTCCGACCAGATGAAGAACATCTGGGCTCGTTTCGGCGGTGTCATCGTCGCGATCGCCCTACTTATCGTCCTCGGAACCATCGGCAAGGTCGGGTTCGACTACTGGCAGGAGGGAGCTTCCTCGAAGTCGGGCGATGCCTTCCTCCAGGCGCTCAACCTTGCCAAGGAAAACAAGACGGACGAGGCGCTTGCTGCCTTGAACGCGCTGGAAAAGGACGGCTACGGCGCCTATCCGGTACTCGCGCGCTTGCGCGCGGCGACGCTTCAGGCCCAGAAGGGCGACATCGATGCGGCCGTGAAGGCATTCTCGGCCATCGGCAAGGACGGCAGCGTACCGGCGGCCATTCAGGACGCGGCGCGGCTGCGTGCCGCCTATCTGCTGGTTGACGCCGGCAGCTACGATCAGGTTTCGGCCGAGGTCGAACAGCTCGCGACGCCGCAGAACAACATGCGCCACTCGGCGCGCGAAGCGCTTGGCCTCGCAGCCTACAAGGCCGGCGACTACGCCAAGGCAAAGACCTGGTTTCAGCAGATCGTCGACGATCCGCAGAGCCCGCGCAACATCACCGGTCGCGCCCAGATGCTGCTCGATGTGATCACCGCCAGCGGCAAGGCCTGACGTTTCGCCCATCCGCCATGTGGATGGGCACAGGGTGCACGACCCTTTCGAATCAGCGCATGATCCCAAAATCGATCTCGATCTTGGGGTTGTGCGCTAAAGCATTTAAAGCAGTTCCAGCAAAAGTGCGTAGCGGTTTTGCGTCCGGAACTGCGAAAGACAGACAAGCAGTTCCAGCAAAAGTGCGCAGCGGTTTTGCGTCCGGAACTGCGAAAGACAGGCAAGCAGTTCCAGCAAAAGTGCGTAGCGGTTTTGCGTCCGGAACTGCGAAAGACAGACAAGCAGTTCCAGCAAAAGTGCGTAGCGGTTTTGCGTCCGGAACTGCAAGAGGTAGACAAGCAGTTCCAGCAAAAGTGCGCGGTAATTTTGCGCCTGGAATTGCGCCAGCAATCAGACGGAGCGGTTCTCCAGAGGAAACGCTCCCAGGCCGCCTCAATGCGGCAGAGAACGAAATTACGAGCGCGGCCGCCCGATCGGCTGCCGCGCTCCAAGCGGAAACGGATAGATCCATGAGCTTCACCGTCGCCATCGTCGGGCGTCCCAATGTCGGCAAGTCCACCTTGTTCAACCGTCTGGTCGGCAAGAAGCTGGCGCTCGTCGACGATACGCCGGGCGTTACCCGTGACCGGCGGCCGGGCGAGGCAAAGCTCATCGACCTGCGCTTCCGCATCATCGATACGGCCGGCCTCGAGCAATCGGCGCCAGACACGCTTCAGGGACGGATGTGGGCGCAGACCGAGGCTGCGATCGACGAGGCGGATCTTTCGCTGTTTCTGGTCGATGCCAAGGGCGGCCTGACGCCGGCCGACGAGACGCTTGCCGAAATGCTGCGCCGGCGCGGCAAGCCGGTGGTGCTGGTCGCCAACAAGTCCGAGGCGCGCGGTTCCGACGGCGGCTTCTATGATGCCTTCACGCTCGGTCTTGGCGAACCTTGTCCAATCTCGGCCGAACACGGCCAGGGCATGCTCGACCTGCGCGATGCGATCGTCGCCGCGATCGGCGAAGACCGCGCCTTCCCACCGGAAGACGACGTGGCGGAGACCGATATCGATCTGCGCCCGACGGCGAGAGACGGCGAGGGCGAAGAGGAAGAAATCGAGGCTGCCTATGACGAGACCAAGCCGTTGCGCGTGGCGATCGTCGGTCGTCCGAATGCCGGCAAGTCGACGCTGATCAACCGCTTCCTCGGTGAAGACCGCCTGCTGACCGGCCCGGAAGCCGGCATCACGCGCGATTCCATTTCCGTTGAATGGGAATGGCGCGGCCGCACCATCAAGATGTTCGACACGGCCGGCATGCGTCGCAAGGCGAAGGTGCAGGAGAAGCTGGAAAAGCTCTCGGTCGCCGATGCGCTGCGCGCCATCCGCTTTGCCGAAACGGTCGTCATCGTCTTCGACGCGACCATCCCCTTCGAGAAGCAGGATCTGCAGATCGTCGACCTCGTCCTGCGCGAGGGCCGGGCGGCCGTGCTCGCCTTCAACAAGTGGGACCTTGTCGAGGACTGGCAGGCGGTGCTTGCCGACCTTCGTGAAAAGACCGAGCGGCTCTTGCCGCAGGCGCGCGGCATCCGTGCCGTGCCGATTTCCGGCCACACCGGTTATGGCCTCGACCGGCTGATGCAGGCGATCATCGAGACGGACAGGACCTGGAACCGCCGCATCTCCACCGCGCGGCTCAACCGTTGGCTGGAGTCGCAGCAGGTGCAGCATCCGCCACCGGCGGTATCCGGCCGCCGCCTGAAACTCAAATACATGACCCAGGTGAAGGCCCGCCCGCCGGGCTTCATGATCTCCTGCACGCGCCCCGACGCGCTGCCGGAATCTTACGTGCGCTACCTGATCAACGGTCTGCGCAACGATTTCGACCTGCCGGGCGTGCCGATCCGCATGCATTTCCGTTCGGGCGACAACCCCTACGAATCGAAGGCGAAGAAGCGGCGTTAAAGCAGTTCCAGGAAAAGTGCGAAGCGGTTTTCCGTCCGGAATTGCGTGACCAAAGCAAAGCTGAAAGGGATCCTTCCGCTCAGGCCGCAGGCAGCTTTTCCTTGGGGACGAGCGCCCCATGATGGCCGATAACGCCCGCGGCAACGCTTGCTGCAAAGGCGGCGGCCTCGGCCGGTTGAGCACCGGCGACCAGGCGGGCAACGAAGGCGCCGTTGAAGCTGTCGCCGGCGCTCGTCGTGTCGACGACGCGCGCGACCGGCGTTGCCGGCACGTGCTGGAGGGCTGCATCGCCGAAGGCAAGCGTCACGCCCTTTTCGCCATCTTTCACAACGACATTGGCGGCGCCGAGGCCCTTGTAGCGCGCGATCGTCGCTTCGATTGATGCGTCGCCGAAATGGGTGACCTCGTCGTCGAAACTCGGCATGACGAGGCTTGCCGCACGGGCGCCATCGGTCAGCGTCCGGCGCATGCGTTCGGCGTCGTCCCAAAGCCGCGGGCGAATATTGGGGTCGAAGACCACCAGCTTGCCGGCGGCTTTCGCGCGGCGGAGCTCCGAAAGCAGCGTTTCCACCGCATCGGGTGCAAGGATCGCCAGGGTGATGCCGGAATAGAGAATGAGGTCGGAAGCCTCGATCGCGCGCCGAAGGTGCTCGGCATCGTCGGCCAGAAGCTTGGCGGCCGAGTGCGAGCGCCAGTAGGAGAAGCTGCGCTCGCCGTCCTTCAGGTGGATCATGTAGAGCCCGGCGGAACGGTTCTCGATCCGGCGCACGGCCGAGGTGTCGATCCCTTTTTCCGCCATGAAGGCCAGCATCTCGTCCGAGACCGTATCGGTGCCGACGGCGGAGCAATAGGCGACGGTCCAGTCGGCAGGCATGAACAGCCGCGCGTAGTAGGCGGCGTTGAAGGTGTCGCCGGCATAACCCTTGCGCAGCAGTCCGCCTTCCGCCTGCATGAGCTCGACCATGCACTCCCCGATCGCAAGCATCTTCCCGGCCAACGACATTCCTCCTCGCAAGATTTCGCCTGAGACGGGATAAGGGGCTCTGCCGTTCTCGGCAAGAGATTGTTTCCGGTGGCGTTGGTGTCGATAGAAGACGGCGTTTACTGATCCGGCGAGCAACGCTACACCTTTGCGGGCGAACCGTCTTCAAGGGGGCACTCATGACGTCTCGGCAGGTAACGGGTGACGATTGGTGGCGCGGCGCGGTGATCTACCAGGTCTATCCGCGCTCCTTCCAGGATACCGACGACGACGGCATCGGCGATCTGAAGGGCGTCACCCGTCGGCTGGCGCATATCGCCTCGCTGGGCGTGGACGCGATCTGGCTGTCGCCTTTCTTCACTTCACCGCAGGCCGACATGGGCTACGACGTCTCCGACTATTGCGGCGTCGACCCGATGTTCGGAACGCTCGCCGATTTCGACGAGATGCTCGGCGAGGCCCACCGTCTCGGCCTCAAGGTGATCATCGATCAGGTGATCTCGCATACGTCCGACCGCCATCCCTGGTTCATCGAAAGCCGCTCGGACCGGACGAATCCGAAGGCCGATTGGTATGTCTGGGCGGATCCGAAGCCGGATGGCACGGCGCCCAACAACTGGCTGTCGATCTTTGGTGGGCCGGCCTGGGAATGGGACGGGGTGCGCAAGCAATATTACATGCACAACTTCCTCGGCTCACAGCCAGACCTCAACTTCCACAATCCCGCAGTCCAGGACGCGGTGCTCGATGCCGCCCGCTTCTGGCTCGACCGCGGCGTCGACGGCTTCCGCCTCGATACCGTGAATTTCTATTTTCACGACCGGCATCTCAGAGACAACCCGCCGCTTGTTCCCGATCCCGATGCCACCAGCAACGATGCGCCTGACGTGAACCCCTACGGCATGCAGGACCATCTCCACGACAAGAGCCAGCCGGAAAACATCGCGTTTCTCCAGCGGTTCCGGGCGCTGCTCGACCGTTACAAGGGGCGCATGACCGTCGGCGAAGTCGGCGATGGCGCCCGCTCGCTGAAGACGGTGGCCGCCTATACCGGCGGCGGCGACAAGCTCAACATGTGCTACACCTTCGATCTGCTCGGTCCGGACTTTACGGCGCGGCATATCCGCCGCTGCGTCGAGAATTTCCAGAAGGTGGTCACCGATGGCTGGGTTTGCTGGGCCTTCTCCAACCACGACGTGACGCGCCATGTCAGCCGCTTCGCCCGGAGCGAGGCAGAGCGGGAGAGGATAGCGCGGCTGGCGATCACGCTGCTTTCCAGCCTGCGCGGCTCGATCTGTCTCTATCAGGGCGAAGAACTGGGGCTTCCGGAGGCGGAGCTCGCCTTCGAGGACCTGCGCGATCCCTACGGCATCCGCTTCTGGCCGTCCTACAAGGGCCGCGACGGGTGCCGCACGCCGATGGTCTGGGAAGAGGCGGCGGCCAATGCCGGCTTCTCCGCTGGCAAGCCTTGGCTGCCGGTGCCGGCTGAACACCGCCGCCTGGCTGTGGATGCCATGGTTGCGGGCGTGGATACGACCCTCGACCATTACCGGGCGACGCTCGCTTTCCGCAATTCGCAACCGGTATTGCGCGATGGTGCGATGCGCTTCCTCGACAGCAACAGCGAGCTGCTCGCCTTCGTTCGCGAGAAGGACGGCGAGCGGCTGCTCTTCGTCTTCAACCTCACGCGTGAACCGCTCGAGTTTCTGGCTCCGGCCGACACGGTGCAACCCCTGGATTTGCCCGGATATCCGGCGCGCCTCGAAGCCGGTAGCATCAAGCTCGCCGGATTGTCGGCCTTCTCAGGAAAATTCTGATGCGCGTCTTGTTGATGGATGGTGAAACCATCGGCCGCTGGGTCGAAATGCGCCTGGCGCTGTGGCCGGATACGCCGGAAGCGGAGCATCGCGCCGAGGTCGAATCCTCTCTTGCCGAAAGTGATCGCTATGCGTCGTTCCTGTGCGAGGACGAGGCGGGGGTCGCCGCAGGCTTTGCCGAGGCGTCGATCCGCCGGGACTATGTCAACGGCTGCGAAACCTCGCCCGTGGCCTTTCTCGAAGGGATTTATGTGTTGCCGGCCTATCGCCGGCGCGGGGTCGCGCGGGCACTGGTCACTGCCGTCGAACGCTGGGCGACGAGCCAGGGATGCCAGGAACTTGCCTCCGACACGGCGACCGACAATCTCAGGAGCCAGAGCCTGCACATGGCGCTCGGCTTCGAAGAGACGGAGCGGGTCGTCTATTTCCGCAAGGAGCTCGCGCCGGCTGCAGCGGACAATTGAGCGCTCCAGCGGCCAGAGGCGGGCCTCAGCCGATCAGCATGAACTTGTCGACGTCGACCAGCCCGCGGTCGGAGATCTTCAGGTGCGGGATGACCGGTAGAGGCAGGAAGGCGAGCTGCAGGAAGGGCTCTTCCAGCGTGGCGCCGAGCGCGAAGGCGGCGTGTCTCAGGTGATGCAGGGTATCGCGCACGGACTCGTAGGGCTCCAGGCTCATCAGGCCCGCGACCGGAAGCGCGATCTCGCCGGTCACTTTGCCGTCCTCGACGACGACGAAACCGCCCTTGATTTCGCCGAGCCGGTTGGCGGCGATCGCCATGTCCTCGTCGTTGACGCCGACGACGCAGATATTGTGGCTGTCATGACCGACGGTCGAAGCGATCGCGCCCTTTTTCAATCCGAAACCCTGAACGAAGCCGTTGGCTTGGTTGCCGTTGACGCCGTGCCGCTCGATGACTGCCACCTTGATGATGTCGCGGCCGAGATCGACGCCGGTCTGGTTGCCGACGGCCGGCAGGCGGTAGCGGCGGTGTTCGGTGATGATCTTGCCGGGGAGCACGCCGATGACCGAACTGTCGCCATCGGTGACGGGGATGCCGAAGGCGCTGGCATGAACCTGGCCGGCCTTGACGCTGTCGAGCCCGACGGGCGCCACCGGCTTGCGGGTGGCAAACAGAGCGTCCGTCACACGTCGGCCACCGGAAAAGACTGTCTCGGCCTTGCAGTTTTCCAGGCTGTCGACGACGACGAGATCGGCGCGCCAGCCGGGCGCGACGAGGCCGCGGTCGGAGAGCCCGAAGGCGCGGGCGGCTGAGATCGAAGCGGCGCGATAGATCGCCAGCGGCTCGACGCCGGCGGCGATAGCCGTACGGATCATGTGGTCGAGATGGCCCTGTTCGGCGATGTCGAGCGGATTTCGATCGTCGGTGCAGAGGGCCAGATGCGGTGACAGGCGTACGGTGATGATCGGCATCAGCGCATTGAGGTCCTTCGAGACCGAACCCTCGCGCACGAGGATGTGCATGCCCTTGCGGATCTTCTCCATCGCTTCTTCGGCACTGGTGCATTCGTGGTCGGTGCGGATGCCGGCGGCGAGATAGCCGTTCAGATCCTTGCCGGAGAGCAACGGCGCATGGCCATCGATATGGCCGCCCTGGAAGGCGTCGAGCTTGGTAAGGCAGACGGGATCCTTGTGGACGACGCCGGGGAAATTCATGAACTCGGCGAGGCCGATGACCTTGGGGTGATGGCGGAAGGGCAGGAGCCTTTCGATCGGTAGGTCGGCGCCCGACGTTTCCAGGTGAGTTGCCGGTACGCAGGAGGAGAGCTGGACACGGATGTCCATGATCGTTTCCTGGGCCGAATCCAGGAAGAACTGGATACCCTCGGTGCCGAGCACGTTGGCAATTTCATGCGGGTCGCAGACAACGGTGGTGATGCCGAGCGGCAGGACGCAGCGGTCGAATTCATGCGGCGTGACGAGCGAGGATTCGATGTGCAGATGCGTGTCGATGAAGCCGGGCACGACGATGCGGCCGGTGATGTCGATCTCCTCGCGCCCCTCGTAGCTGCCGAAGGTGCCGACGATGCGGTCGCCGCAGATCGCAATGTCGGAGGCGACCAGCTCGCCGGTCACGAGATCGAAGAAGCGCCCGCCCTTCAAAACGATATCGGCCGGTTCGCGTCCGACGCCCTGATCGATGTAGCGTTCCAGCGCTTCGGACATGGGGACAACTCCAGTTCTTGTGTGCATCGAGCCACCGGTCTGGCAGCGACCGTGCTTCGGTTCCGCGTGGCAGATAAGAGTAACCCTCTCCCCGTCGCCGGGGAAAGGGTCATTGATGGTCGGCGCGAGGCCGGATCAGATGTTGTTGTTGAGAACGGCGCGCAGCTTGCCGAACAGCTCGTCGATCTGGGTCTTGCTGATGATCAGCGGTGGCGACAGCGCGATGATATCGCCGGTGGTGCGGATCAGCAGGCCGCTCTCATAGGCCTTCAGGAAGGCGGAGAAGGCGCGCTTGGTCGGCTCGCCGGCGATCGGCTGGAGCTCGATCGCACCGATCAGGCCGAGATTGCGGATGTCGATGACATTCGGGCAATCTTTCAGCGAGTGCAGCCCGTCTTCCCAGTAGGGGGCGAGCTCGGCGGCGCGCGTCAGCAAGCCTTCTTCCTTGTAGGTGTCGAGCGTGCCGAGGGCTGCGGCCGAGGCGATCGGATTGCCGGAATAGGTGTAGCCGTGGAAGAACTCGATCATGTGCTCCGGGCCGTTCATGAAGGCATCATGGATCTCGGAGGTGACGAAGACCGCGCCCATCGGGATGACGCCGTTGGTCAGGCCCTTGGCGGTGGTGATGATGTCCGGCTTCACGTCGAAATACTGTGCGGCAAAGGGCGTGCCAAGGCGGCCGAAACCGGTGATGACTTCATCGAAGATCAACAGGATGCCATGCTTGGTGCAGATGTCGCGAAGCTTCTGCAGGTAGCCCTTCGGCGGGATCAGCACGCCGGTGGAGCCGGCCACCGGCTCGACGATCACGGCGGCGATGGTGGAAGCGTCATGCAGCGTCACGATGCGCTCGAGTTCGGTGGCGATGTCGCCGCCATGTTCCGGCTCGCCGCGGGTAAAGGAATTCTGCGCCGGCAGGTGGGTGTGCGGCATGTGGTCGACACCGGTCAGAAGCGTGCCGAACATCTTGCGGTTGGAGACGATGCCGCCGACCGAGACGCCGCCGAAATTGACGCCGTGATAGCCGCGCTCGCGGCCGATCAGCCGGAAGCGCGAGCCGTCGCCCTTGGCGCGGTGATAGGCGAGCGCCACTTTGAGTGCGGTGTCGACCGATTCCGAACCGGAGTTGGTGTAGAGAACGTGGTTCATGCCTTCGGGCGCGATGTCGACCAGGCGGTTTGCAAGCTCAAAGGCCTTGGGGTGGCCGAGCTGGAAGGCCGGCGCATAATCGAGTTCGCCCGCCTGTTCGCGGATCGCCTCGGTGATCTTCGGGCGACAATGGCCGGCGTTCACGCACCACAGACCCGCCGTCCCGTCCAGAACCGTACGACCGTCATGGGTCGTGTAGTACATATCCTTGGCGCCGACGAACAGGCGCGGTTCCTTCTTGAACTGCCGGTTCGCGGTGAACGGCATCCAGAAGGCGCGCAGATCGTTCGGGGTGTTGAGACGGTTCGACATTCCAGTTCTCCTCGGTCCGTTTTTCGTCAGGCGCTCGCCGCCCGCATTTTTTACCCTTTGGTCAAACTATCAGCGCCCCGGGACGCGTCAAGCCTTGGAAGTCCCGCACAGAGAGCCTTCGGGGTGGCGAATTTTTGTCTCGGGGCTGGATATTTTCTCTAGCTTAACTTGTTTGCGTCAACGCTGCGTTGCCATGCCTTGCCGGGTCCATGGCCGCCTGTGAATGGGTCTTCGCGCCTGCGGCCCGGCTGAGCCACTTGGGAGCTTAGACGTGTCGAGGTTCGGGATAGTACACGCGGCAGTTGCCGCGCTCTTCCTGCCTGCCCCGGCTGCTGCCGAACTGATCGCCGACGGTCGCTTCGAAAAGGGGCGGGACGCGTTCTGGGCGAGCGACGGGTTGACGCTCGAGCGAGAGAGCGGGCGGCTCTGCGTGGAGACCCGGGGCGGGGGAGAGGTCTGGAGCCAGATCATCGGCGTCAATGGGTTGAAGCTGATGCCGGGGCATCTCTACCGCCTCTCGGCGAAAGTCACCGCCCAGCCGGCGCGCGCGATCCCGGCAAGGGTGCAGCGGGCTGCAGATCCCTGGACTGCCGTTGCCGAATTTGCGATGGCGGGGTCACCCGGCGGCACCCCGTTCTCGATTGAATTTGAGGCAAGCGAAGCGAATGAGGCGCAGTTTGTGCTGCCGCTCGGGGGTGGGGAGGCCGGCCGCCTCTGTCTTGACGACATATCGCTGGTCGCGACCGGCGCCGTCTCGTCGATGGCAAAGCGAGCGATCGAGGAGCCTGCCATCCGCGTCAATCAGCTCGGTTACTTCACCGGCGGCCCGAAGCGTGCGACCTTCGTTGCCGCTGCGAAACGCCCGATAGATTTCCAGTTGCACGATGCCAAGGACACGGTCGTCGGCAAGGGTCGCACGCAACCAAGCGGCTTCGATCCGATGGCGGGTGTCGAAACCCAGGTCGCGGATTTCTCATCCTTCGCAACGGCTGGAAACGGCTATCGTCTCGTGGCCGGCGACTGGGCGAGTGATCGCTTTTCGATCGGCGATGATCTCTATGACC
The DNA here is from genome assembly GCF_050474445.1 of Ensifer sp. B1-9. Classification (NCBI taxonomy): domain Bacteria; kingdom Pseudomonadati; phylum Pseudomonadota; class Alphaproteobacteria; order Hyphomicrobiales; family Rhizobiaceae; genus Ensifer; species Ensifer sp. B1-9. The sequence continues at coordinate 112,034 of NZ_JBCHVG010000012.1, read as the reverse complement.
GCCTGCGCGTCGATGCGCTGTCCTGGTTCTATCCGCAGCGAAGCGGCATCGAGATCAAGGCGGCGATCGCCGGCAAGGCCTACGCCCGTTCCGCCGGCCATATCGGTGTGGCCCCGAACCAGGGCGACAAGGCGGTCGCGTGCCTCGATGGCAAGCAAGCCGAGGCGCTCTACAGCGGCTGGTCCTGTTCCTATCGGCTGGACGTTTCCGGCGGGTGGTACGATGCAGGCGACCACGGCAAATACGCGATGACCGGCGCGCTGTCCGCAGCGCAACTGCTCGCCACCTACGAGCGCGGGCGTGTTTATGCCACGGGGTCGCCGGTGACGCGCGACGGTCTCTCGCACATTCCCGAAGACGGCAACGGCATGCCCGACATCCTCGACGAGGCCCGCTGGGAGCTCGAATTCCTGTTGCGCATGATGGTGCCGGATGGCGAGCCGCTCGCGGGCATGGTGCATCACAAGGTCCATGACATCGCCTGGACCGCGGTGCCGATGCTGCCGAGCGACGACCCGCAGCCGCGGGCGCTTTACCGCCCTTCGACTGCCGCAACGCTCGACGTCGCAGCCGTCGCGGCTCAGGGCGCCCGGCTTTTCGCCGATCAGGATCCGACGTTCTCGGAACGGCTGCTTGCGGCCGCACGCAAGGCATGGGTGGCGGCCAATGCCAATCCCGCGCTCTTCGCGCCAACATCGGACGGACTTGCCGGCGGCGGCGACTACGACGACGACAGTATTTCGGACGAACTCTTCTGGGCGGCGACCGAGCTCTATCTGACGACCGGTGACGAGGCCTATCTCGACGTGGTGAGGGCGTCGCTGCTTTGGGCGGCGGATACGCTGTCTCCCGGCGGTGCCTTCGATTGGCGCAACGTCGCAGGCTTTGCACGGCTGCAATTGGCCCTTTATGGCACCGGGTTGCCGGACGGCGACCGTGACGCGATCCGGAACTCGGTGCTTTCGGCAGCGCGGCACTTCCTGTCGCTGCAAAAGACAGAACCCTTCGGTGTCGTCTACCGACCCGAGGACCGGCGTTACGACTGGGGATCGAACCAGCTGATGCTGCAGAACATCATCGTGCTCTCGGCCGCTTTCGATCTCTCCGGCGAGAAGACCTTTCTCGACGGTGCGCGCGAGGGCATGGATTACATTCTCGGCCGCAATGCGTTGGCGCTATCCTATATCACCGGCTACGGCACGCGCGCCGCCAAGAACCAGCACAGTCGCTGGTACGCGCAGCAGCGCGATCCGCAACTGCCGAACCCGCCGGTCGGCTCTCTCGCCGGCGGCCCGAACTCCACCCTTGTCGATGACGTCGCACGGCAGCACTTGAAGGGCTGCGCGCCGCAGACCTGCTATGCCGATGATATCGAAGCCTATGGATCCAATGAAATCGCCATCAACTGGAACGCGCCGCTCGTCTATGTCGCTTCGTTCCTTGCCGATGCGCGCTAGGAGAGTGAAAGCGTGACCGGAATAGCCTTCGTCGGAACCGGCTTCGTCGCCGACTATTACATGACGACGCTCGCCAACCATCCGCAACTCCGGCTCGTCGGCGTCTGGGATCGCGATGCGGAGCGTCTCGACGCCTTTGCGCGCTACTGGAACGTTGCGGCCTACGCTTCGCTGAATGCGGTGCTTGCCGATCCCGCCGTCTCGATCGTCGTCAATCTGACGACGCCGGAAAGCCATTACAGCATCAACCGCGCCGCTCTCTCCGCCGGCAAGCATGTCTATTGCGAGAAGCCGCTGGCAATGACGGTCGAGGAGGCGAGCGAACTGGTGGAGCTCGCCCGTGGGCGTGCACGCGTGCTTGCCGGCGCGCCTGCCAATGGCCTTAGCGATGCGCAGGCGCTCTGTGCGAGCCTGCTTGCGGCCGGGACCATCGGCACGCCGCGGCTGGTCTATGCCGAGATGGAGGATGGCCCGGTCTTCAAGGCGAACTGGCGCGCCTGGCGCAGCCACTCAGGTGCCCGCTGGCCCGGCGTACATGAGTTCGAGGTGGGCTGCACTCTCGAGCATGCAGGCTATGCCGCAAGCTGGCTCGTCTCGCTCTTCGGGCCGGTCGCCGAGGTCAGCGCCGTTTCCGCCCTGACCTTTCCGGACAAGGGCCCGGGAACCGAGACGCTGGCGCTCGGTCCTGATTTTTCGGTGGGGTGTCTCACGTTCCGCTCCGGCGTGACGGCGCGCGTCACCTGCGGCCTGGCGGCGCCACGCGACCGGTCGCTGACGATCATCGGCGATAAGGGAACCATCGTCGTTCGCGACCTCTGGGACAACCGCTCGCCCGTTCATGTGGAGGCGTTCGGTGCCAGGCGCTCGCTTGTGCATCGCGGGCTCGACTGGCTGGAATGGAAAATGGGGCGAAAATTGCCTGTTCGGCTCTATCCCGGAACGAGGGTGCGTTACGCCAAGGCGTCGTCCGGGCCGGCCCTTCCGGCCTTTCCGTCGCAGATCGATTTCGTGCGGGGGATCGCAATCCAGGCCGACGCGATCAGGCGCGGCGAAACGCCGTTTTTCTCTGGCGCGACGGCACGGCACCTGACCGAGGTCGTGCTCGCACTCAACAGCGGCTGGCGGGACTATCGTCCGCTCGATCTCTAGGACGCCGTGCGTTCAGGTAAATGCACAAAGGATGCTCCGGAAACTCTTCCGAAGGGCGGCCGCCGGCGTGTCGGGCAGGATGGTCAGGCCAGGGGTGCCTTGGCGCGGATCGTCTCGATGATTTCCAGAGCTGCGATGCTGCGCGAAAGCGGCATCAGCGGATGCTCGCGCCGGCCGTGCAGAATGGCCGCGCTGGCGGCCTCGATCTCGAACTGAAGGCCGTTGCCCGGAAACGCATGGTCGAAGCGTTCGAGACCGGGCAAGGGGATCCGCCGAGCGACCTTGAAAAGGGACTGCCCTGTCGATGCCAGCAGCCTGCGCGCCGGGGCGGTGGTGCCGACGAACAGGCGGCTTGCCTTCAGAAACGGCGCGTCAATGGCAAGTGTGCCGCGGTCGCCTTCGATGACGAAGCGATTGTCGCCGTTTCGATCAAAACCACAGCGGAGTTCGGCATCGAAGCCGTCGTAGCCCAGCCTGATGTCTGCCGAGACGTCGACGCCGGTCGGCGCGCTTCTCCAGGTGCCGGCAATCGACTTCGGATGGCCGAAGAGGTTCAGGCAAAGCGCGATCGGATAGATGCCGAGATCGAGCAGCGAACCACCGCCCAGTTTCGGATCGAAAAAGCGGCTGCCCGCATCGAACGGCTTTTCATAGGCGAGTTCCGTCCGGACGCGCACGATGGTGCCGATCCTCTCGTCGCGGAGGAGCATGCAAAGCGCGGCGATCGCCGGCAGGAAGCAGGTCCATAGCGCTTCCATTGCGAAGGCGCCGCTGGCAGCGGCGGCTTCCGCGAGGACGCGCGCATCAATGACGCATGTGGTCAGCGGCTTCTCGACCAGCACGGCCTTGCCGGCAGCAAGGGCCAAGGCGGCATGGTCGCAGTGCACCGCATTGGGTGAGGCGATATAGATGGCATCGATATCCGGCGCTTCGGCTAGCGCCTGGATATCGTGGTAGCTGCGGATGCCGCCATAATGCGCGGCGAAAGCATGGGCTTTCTCAGCACTGCGGGAGGAAACGGCAGCAAGCGTCGCGTTGCCGGCGAACCGCAAATCCGATGCGAAGCTGTTCGCGATTGTGCCGGTACCGGCGATGCCCCAACGGACCCTGTCACGCATTCCCTAATGTCCGCCGTTCGGGCTGATCTTGTCGGGCGCATGGTGCCGCGGAAGTCTCAAGGCTCGGTAAACGGCGGAGGCGAGGCCGGCACGCTTCGCGGGCTCGTTGCGATCCCACAGGAAAAGAATAAGCCCCGCGCGATTTCTCGTGTGGGGCTGTTCGAACGGGTCCGCAGAGCGAACCGAAATATCAGGCCGACTTGCGGACCACAGTCTTTTCTGCGGTGACGTTCTGCTCGTCGCCGTAGATTTGGTTGAGCGTGCCTAGAATCCGCATCACTGCGTCGGATGAGCTCGAATAATAGATCGTCTGCGCATCGCGGCGGGTGCTGACGAGATTCTGGGCACGGAGCTTCGAAAGATGCTGGGAGAGAGCCGACTGGCTCAGCCCAACCTTGTTGGCCAATGCGCCGACCGCCATCTCTTCCTTGACGAGGGAATCGAGGATGAGAAGGCGCTTAGGGTTTGCCATGGCCGAGAGGAAACCGGCTGCTACCTCGGCTTCATCGTGTTTTTCAGGCGAAAGTGGCTGCATTGCGTGCTCCATGCGAAAATTACATCACACGTAGTTATGGTTGACGAAGCACGATAATTAGTCGTGACGCATAAAAGGGCAACCACCCACTGCAAGAAATGGGGGTAGTTCTTTTGCGATTAACCGTAAAGTTCACGCAAAATTGCCCGTAAATTGGAACTGTCTTCGATTGGCACGGAAAATTCAAGGCGCTTCAGCCGATCGCCATCGGCAAGATCGATGCCGGCAGCGTCGATCCCGACGATCTTCCAGTTGCCTTCCGGCGCGTTGCAGAGCTTGACGGCATAGTGCTGCACGGCGTCCGAATGATCCGCATTCATATGCTCGATCGCGCTTGCTTCCTTGGCGGCAAGCGAGGCTATGGCGGGCGTGTCGATCAGGAGATCTTCCGCCGTCAGGACATAGGCGCGACCGAAACCGCCGTTGAGGCTGGCGCGTAACGGTCTCAGCCGGAAGAAGCCGAAATCGGGAAAATCCACATAGAGCTTCGACTTCGGGTGACGGCGAACGAATCGCTCACGGATGCGGGCGTGGATGTCGCTGTCGCGGGCGACCTGCTCGGCCGCGCACTGCACGGTGAGGCGCGGGTGCGCCAGAGGATCACCTTTGCCGGGCTCGCCCGTCAGCAACGAGGCGCGGTTGTCGGCAAGCAGCGCCTGGGTGTGCGTCGAGAGCCGGGAGATCAGGATCACCGGCACGCCGTCGACATCCATGCCGACGAGGACGCGGCTGACGAAGGGGAAGCCACCGCTTTCCGGTTCGATCGCGGCGAGCGAACCGCTGCGGGCGCCCCGCAGAAGGGTGCGGGCGAGGGTGCGGGCCTCGTCATCGGTATCGCGCAATACGTTCGGCTTGTCGCTCATGTCCTCAACCCTTCCTTCATGCTATCACGGTGCCGCGCGTTTTATCAGACGCACAGAGGCCGCAACGGCACTTTGAAGGACTGCATCTTTTCGTCCTTCGGTCGGTTATGACTTGGGGAAACATGCAGTAACAAAAAAGCCCGGAGCGGGACCCCGGGCCTTTATTGGCTTGCTGAGCGGTTTCGTCAACTTTTGTTGCGGTGGCGCGTCAATCCATGGACGATGTCCTGGGCATCGATGGTGCCGACCACCGAACCGTTTTCGACGACGCCGATGCTGCCCGGCTGGCGTGACATGGCGTCGAGAATATCGACGAGTGGTGTCGTCGGCTTGGCGGTAGCGGTAACGCCGGCAACCGTTGCGCCGCGCTGTACGCCGGTCTGCATTACGTCCTTGGCGGTCAGCATGGTGATCGGGTTCATGTGCTGAACGAAATCCGCGACATACTGGTTGGCCGGATTCTTGACGATATCCTGCGGCGTGCCGCACTGGATGATGCGCCCGCCTTCCATGATGGCAATGCGGTTACCGATGCGGAAGGCCTCGTCGAGGTCGTGGCTGACGAAGATGATCGTCTTCTTCAGCCGCCGCTGGAACTCGAGCAGTTCGTCCTGCAGGCGGGTGCGGATCAGGGGGTCGAGCGCCGAGAACGGTTCATCCATCAGAAGGATCGGTGCGCCGGTGGCAAAGGCGCGGGCAAGCCCGACGCGCTGTTGCATACCGCCCGAAAGTTCGTTGACCTTACGCCCCGCCCATTTCGTCAGATTGACGAGATCGAGCTGTTCGCCGACACGCGCCTTGCGCTCGGCGTCCGGCATGCCGGCAAGCTCCAGGCCGAAGCCCACATTGTCGGCAACGGTGCGCCAGGGCAGCAGTGCGAACTGCTGGAACACCATCGAGACCGTGTGCATGCGGAAGTCGCGCAACGATTTCGCATTGGTCCGGTAGGGGTTGAGCGGTCCGTTCGAGGTCTTCACCTCGACGTCGCCACGCACCACAGGGGCGAGGCCGTTGACGGCGCGCAGAAGCGTCGACTTGCCGGAACCCGAAAGCCCCATCAGCACAAGGATTTCGCCCTCGGTGATTTCGAGCGATGCGCCGGCGACACCCAGCACCAGCCCGGTTTCGGCGCCGATCTCGTCGCGGGTCTTGCCCTGATCGACCATTTGCAGCGCTGTCTGCGGGTTGTTGCCAAAGATGATATCGACATTCTTGAAAACGACGGCGTTGGTCATGCGCCTTCTCCTTCGTCGGACGAGCGGAAAAGGCGGTCGAGAATGATCGCCAGGATAACGATGCAGAGGCCGGCTTCAAAGCCCTTGGCGACGTTGACGGAGTTCAGCGCGCGCAGAACCGGAACGCCGAGACCGTTGGCGCCGACCAGTGCCGCGATAACCACCATCGACAGCGACAACATGATCGTCTGGGTGAGGCCGGCCATGATCTGCGGCATGGCGAAGGGCAGCTCCACCTTGCGCAGCACCTGGCCGGGCGTCGCGCCGAAGGCCTGGGCGGCCTCGACGAGCGACGGCGGCGTCGAGATGATGCCGAGGCGGGTGAGGCGGATCGGCGCGGGGATCGCGAAGATCACGGTGGCGATGAGGCCCGGGACCATGCCGAGGCCGAAGAGGATCAGCGCCGGGATCAGATAGACGAAGGTCGGGATCGTCTGCATCAGGTCGAGGATCGGCCGCATGATGGCATAGACCCAGGCGCGGCGGGCGGCGGCGATGCCGAGCGGCACGCCGACGGCCATGCTGACGAAGCTGGCGGCGAGCACCAGTGCCAAGGTTTCCGTCGTTTCCTTCCAATAGCCCTGGTTGATGATCAACAGCAGGCCGAGGCCGGTGAACAGCGTGACGCCGAGCGACCGGCGGAACCACCAGGCAGCCGCCGTGATGACGGCGACGACGATCAGCGGGTGCGGGGTCTGCAGCACCCAGAGCAGCACGGCAACGACGCCGGAGAGGAAGCGGGCGAGCTGGTCGAAGAACAGTTCGAAATTGGTCGTCAGCCAGTCGACGAACGCCTTGGCCCAGCCGCCGATGGGGATGCGATTATCGGTCAGATATTCCACGAAGGTAGATCCGTTTCATCAGGTCAAAAAGTGCGCATGACGCGGTGAAAAAAAGGCGGGGTCTTTCCCCGCCTTGATGCCGATCAGAGGCCGAGCGCGGCCTTGACCGCGGCGAGCCCATCGCCGCCATCCTTGGCGGTCACACCCGCAAGCCACGGATCGATCGTGGTCGGGTTGGCCTTCAGCCATTCTTCCGCAGCCTTGTCCGGCTCCTGCCCGTCGTTCAGGATCTTGCCCATGATCTCGTTTTCCATCTGGAGCGAGAACTTCAGATTGGTGAGCAGCTTGCCGACGTTCGGGCACTCGGTGGTGTAACCGGCGCGCACGTTGGTGAAGACTTCCGCGCCGCCGTAGTTCGCGCCGAAGATGTCGTCGCCGCCCGAGAGATAGGTCAGCTTGAAGTTGGCGTTCATCGGATGCGGTTCCCATCCGAGGAAGACGATCGGCGAGCCGTCCTTTTCGGCGCGGGCGACCTGGGCGAGCATGCCCTGCTCGGAGGATTCGACCACCTCGAAGCCCTTCAGGCCGAAGGTATCCTTGTCGACCATGTCGATGATCAGGCGGTTGCCGTCATTGCCGGGCTCGATGCCATAGATCTTGCCATCAAGGGCGTCCTTCTTGGTGGCGATATCCTTGAAATCCTTGATGCCGAGTTCGGCACCCTTGGCATTGGTCGCCAGCGTGTACTTGGCGCCGACCAGGTTCGGCCCGAAGGATTCGACCGACTTGTCGTCGAGATAGGGGCGCACGTCGTTTTCCTGGGTCGGCATCCAGTTGCCGAGGAAGACGTCGATGTCCTTGTTCTTGAGCGACGTGTAGGTGACCGGAACCGAGAGAACCTTGATGTCGGTCTGGTAGCCGAGGCCCTTGAGGACGGTCGAGATCGTCGCTGTGGTTGCAGTGATGTCCGTCCATCCGACGTCGGAGAAACGGACGGTTGCACAGCTTTCCGGCTCGGCAGCTGCAGCCTGCCCAGCGGTAAGGGCGAAGACCGAAACGGCGCCCGCCAGCATCAATTTGAGAGAGAGTCCTTTTTTCATTGTCGTTCCCCTGCCTCGATTATTGTTTTAGCCAAACACCATTGGATAGCGAATTCAAGCGCTTTGATGTCGAAGGAAGTGTATTGCGTCAATATGCTGACGGGGTGCACGGTGCGACGCTGAATGTCGCAATGTCCACGAAATGGTCTGGTCCAGCGAAAAACTGTGGGTGCTGCAAAGACGCTCTGGCCTTCCGGGACAAGCCTCGTCATTACCCGGGAGACGGAAACCGGACGCGGTGAAGATGGCCAAACTCTATTTCAGCTATGCGACGATGAACGCTGGCAAGAGCACGATGCTCTTGCAGGCCTCCTACAACTACCAGGAGCGCGGCATGCGCGTGGTGATGCTGATCGCCGCGCATGACGACCGGGCAGGGGTGGGTCGCATCTCGTCGCGCATCGGTCTTGCCTCCGACGCCATTCCGTTCCATGGCGACGACGACCTCTACACGCTGATAGAAACGCTCCATTCCGATGGTGGCGGCGAGATCGCCTGCGTGTTCGTCGACGAGGCACAGTTCCTCAACGAGGGGCAGGTCTGGCAGCTCGCGCGCGTCGCTGACCGCATCGGCATTCCCGTCATGGCCTACGGCCTGCGCACGGATTTTCAGGGCAAGCTGTTTCCGGGCTCGATGGCGCTGCTGGCGATCGCCGACGAGCTGCGTGAAGTGCGCACCATCTGCCATTGCGGCCGGAAGGCGACCATGGTCGTGCGTCTTGATGGCCAAGGCAAGGTCGTCCGCGAGGGCGCCCAGGTCGACGTCGGCGGCAACGAGAAATATGTCTCCTATTGCCGGCGTCACTGGGACGACCTGATGCGTTGCGAATGAGTGCGGCGGCTGACGGCACTGCGCGTCCTTTAAGACGCGGTCGCCGTCGCACGTTGAATCGCCGCATTCACGGTGCCATTGTGCCCCGGTCTTCTCTCCATGAGGTCTTCCATGTCGCGTCTGGTTGCCGGCCTTCTGCTCTGTCTCTGTCTTGAAGTGCCGGCCGCTGAGGCCGGTGGCGATGCGACCGCGGGCGCGGCGGTGTTTCGCAAATGCGCGACCTGTCACACGGCGAGCGAGCCGGTCAATCGGGTGGGGCCGAGCCTCATGGGGGTCGTCGGCCGGCCGGCGGCATCGGTTTCCGGCTACAGCTATTCAGAGGCGATGAAGGCTTTCGGCGCCGAGGGACATGTCTGGGACGAGGCGACGCTGAGCGAATATCTCCTGAGCCCCAAGGCGATGGTCGGCGGCACCAAGATGAGTTTTCCCGGTCTCAAGAAGCCTCAGGACATTGCCGACGTGATTGCCTATCTCAAGGCGCAGCCGGCCGCCAAATAGGCAATGCCTTCGATATCTCAAGCACTTCGCTGCAACGCCTGATCGAAAAAAGCCGCCGGGAAAGGCTTGTTCTCTTCCCGCAAACACCCTTTATATAACTGCAATCGAAGGCTGAATAATTCGGCCGGGCTGGCGCGTTTCGCCGGGGTAGATCGAGGGGGCAGGACATGGCGAGTCTTCAGAATTTTGATGCGGAGATCGAGAAGACGAAAGGCGTCGTCGAACAGATGCGCGGCAAGCTCGAGCAATCCGGTGTGGTGCTGGAGCAGTTCGCCAAGGCAGAGACCAAGCTCGGCGACGTCAACTTCGACATCGAGAACGCCCGCATCCAGGACGTGATCAACCAGCAGAAGGTGATGGAAGCCAACATCGCCGACCTGATCATCGGCCTTGAGGATGCGACCAACGTCTTCGGCTCCGAATTCGAGAGCATGAAGAACTATACCGGCTATGAGAAGTTCATCGGCATCTTCTCCAAGCAGAAGATGCAGCGCATGCGCACCGACCGCGTACGCAACATGTCGCTCGCCGGCAACCTGCAGGAGCTGCTGTCGAAGTCCGACATGATCGTCGGCATCCTCAAGGAGCAGAAGTCGATCCTCGACCAGCGCTACAAAACCTCGGAGCAGAGCCTCATCCAGGTGATCGAGCGCCGCAAAGGCACGATGGCGAACCTCGAAACCGTGCAGAAGCGGATCGAAGAACTGAATCCGCTGCTGCTCGACATCGAGAACCGCATTGCCGCCTCGACGGAGCAGAAGGTCCGCACCGAGCTCGAAGGCGAACGCTCCGCGCTTGCCACCGAATACAACGAGAAGCAGGCCAAGGAGCAGGAACTGCTGGCCGAGAGCCAGACGCTCGAGCGCTACACCTCGATGTTCCAGACCTTCGTCGATTCGCTCAACAACCAGATCGCCGCGCAGAACACGCTGATCAACAAGCTGACGATCGATACCGAGCAGCGCATCGTGCTCTACAAGGCACTGGAAGACTCGTTGAAGACGGCTGCGCAGCAGGACGTCGCGCATAAGATCAACACGCTCGGCAGCCAGGTCGACACGGCCGCCGAAGAAACGATGGCCGGCATCGGTGCCGCGGCGCAGCGCCATATCGGCGATCTCCTCGAAATGCACGAAAAGAACATGCTTTCGACGCAGGATATCCAGCGCCGCAAGAAGCTCGCCGACGATGCCTTTGCCCGCCGCTTCCAGGCGGTGATGGACAAACACAACACTGCCAACTACGTGAAGCAGTGATCGGCAGGCGCATGATCGCAACCGCGTTTGCCTGGCACGCGCCACGGGGATTTGCATGAAGGTCGCGGCTTCATCCGCTGTCTCACAATATTTCGCGTCGATCCACGCGGCGCTCGCCGGGCTCGAGCTTTTTCTCGGCGACCGCAACTCGCCGCTCTACCGCAACACTGTCGTCGGCGAGGTCATCATTCCCTATCTCGCGCGCTTGAAAGCCTCGATCGACTGCTGGGAAAACCGGATCGGTTTCGTCGACCAGTTCCGGATTTCCCGCGCCGAAAGCGGTTTTCCCGTCTTCCAGAACGTGCTGGAACTGGAGAACGACCGCCAGACGGCGGCCAAGCGCCTGGCCGACATTCCCTCGGCCGATGCGCTGCGTGACGAGATGGTCGATTTCATCCTGAGGCAGAAGGCCTTTCCGGAGGCGCTGCAGACGCGCATGGCCGAGCGGCTCTATCTCGAGCAGATCGGCAAGGGAGAGATCTTCTCGCCCTTCATCCTGCCGGAAACCATCCGCGTTGCCGTCAATTCCAAGACGATGCGGCCCTATTACGTGGTGAGCTGGGGTGCCTTCGACGGCGCCAACACCTTGCCGATGGTCTACATGGCGACGATCGAGGATTCGTCCGAGAAGATCGTCGAGATGCTCGTGACCGAGGACGGCAAGCTCAACCCGCAGGTCGAGATTCCGCTGCCGGTGGGCGGCCTGCTCAATCCGGATCTCGCCAGCCGCTTCGACGACTTTGCCTCCAAGAACAGCAGCTATTCGCTGACGCCGGTGACAATCGTCACCAATCTCGACAAGGATTTCGACGAACTGCACCCGAAGCAGTTGCGCCGCATCGTGCTCGGCCCCTTCTATTCGGCCGGTATCACCGAGAACAACGCCCGCATCAACGACATTCTCTCCAAGGTCCGCAAGACGGAGAATGCCTGGCTTTTGACCTGGACGGTGCAGGAAGTCTTCTCGAAGGCGGAGCGGCCTGCCAAGCGTGGCTTCTGGTCGACGACGCCGGCGCAGGAGGAATTCCACATCGATACCGCCAACCTCGAAGCGACGCGCATGGGTGTATCGTCCTACGAGAAGCACGCGCTGGTGCCGCATGATGCCTATCAGGCGCTCTATGCCGCCGGCGAGGCCGAACAGGTGTTCGGCGACTACAAGGTCCACGTCATTTCCGGCAATCAGGTCGTGAGCGAGGTTTGACGATGACACTCAATACGGGGCTGACGACGCTGCACGAGGACGATATCGCCAAGCACCAGGCGGTGGCGCAGGGGCTGGTCACCAAGCTCATCATCCTGGAGCGAGAGGATGGGGCCGCCGGCACGTCGCTTGCCGGTACCGGTCGCCGTTTCGTGTCGACGGTTTCGACCGGCGGCCAGCGCCGCACGCGCGAGGTCGAGCTGACGAAGACCATCCAGGCGGTGCGCCAGGGCGACCCGATGTTCTCGCCGGCCCAGCACGCCGTGCTTTACCGCACGCGCCGCGGCATCCAGGTGGCGCTGGCCGTCGCCGACGTCTTCGCGCGCCAGACGAGCCTGGAACAGTTGCAGGCGAGGAACGCCACCTCGCCGCTCGCCGGAGACGAGGCGAACCAGTTCAAGGCGCTGCTTTCGGCCTCGGCTTACGTCGCCGCCTTCACGTTGGCCGCCTATCTCGGCTCGACGCTTGCCGGCGAGGGCGAGCCGGTCGACGATGCGGCCGAGCCCGACTTTTTGTTCGACACGCCGCAGGACGCGCTGAAGAGTCTCGTCGCGGCGCTTGACCGCAGCATTGCCGGCGCTCCTGACGAGCTGGCGCTGACGGCCCGGACGCGGGCGTTCGCGCGCGTGGCGATCGAAGGGCTGATCGCGCGCAAGGCGCGCTTCACCGGCCTGCAAAGCTTCGAGACCGTGCATATCCGGCTCGACCAGGACGATTTCACGCTGAACGGTTTCGACGTCGCGCCCGGCCAGAAGCGCAAGCCCCTGGTCATGACCTTCAAGAAGCCGGAGGAGATCATCGGCAACCACATCGCCAAGTACCAGGCGCTGAAGCTTGCCAAGATGCTGATGGCCTATGACTTCGACCGGCAGATGAACCCCTTCGTCGAGCTCGGCGGCTTTCTCTTCACTTTCATCGGCGACGGCATGCCGGGTACCGGCAAGACGATCCTGATCCAGATGCTCGCCGGCATGCTCAACGATTATTGCGCGATTGCCGGCTACGCCTTCCACTACGAGAATTTCGGTGTCGACCAGATCTCCTCCTATCAGGGCAAATCCGGCCAGAACTGCAAGGAGTTCGTCAACAACGTCATGAACCCGCGGGCGATCGGATTCGGCACGATCGACGATGTCGACCAGGTGGCGGCGAAGCGCTCCGACGATCGCGCCTCGGCCGGCCAGCACGAGGTGACGGCGGTGCTGATGGAGAGCTTTGCCGGCGCCTCGACGGTGGTGCGCGGCAATTGCACCTTCGGCATGTTCTCCAACTACCCGGAAAATGTCGACGATGCGCTGCGCCAGCGCGCCGGTGCCCGCTGGCTGGTGGACGGGCCGCAGACGGAGGACGACTATATCGACATCTTCGCGCTTCTCGTCGGCAAGAACCACAAGATCCCGCTCGGCGAGCACGAGTTGTTCGAAGGCCAGGAGATCAAGCGCGCCGTGTCGCAATCCTACGCCGAGCACGCACGGCCGAAAGAGGATGGTCTCGTAGCTGTCTGGGAGCGCTACGAGAAGGAGAGGGGCAAGATCGCCTCGCTCGCCGATGTCGGCGCCTACCTGCACATGATCAAGGAGGCGGAGCCCCGCTTTACCGGCCGGGCGATCAAGAACATCACCGATGCGATCAAGCTCAGGGCCATGGATGTCGAGCTTCCTGACGATTGGTTCAAAGACGCCGGCTCGTTCATGCACAAGGGCTACGATGAGAAGAAGGCGATGATCGAGGCGCTGCGCGGTCCGATCACCATCGAGATGGTGCTGCAGGAGATCAACCGCTACGCTGACAGCGAATTCCGCTACACCGACAAATCCGACGATGCCGCCGTCACCGACATCATCCGCCGCGAGCGCCAGCGCGAAAAGGCGATCCGCGAGATCGAGGCGATGAAACGCGACGGCCGGTGGCAGGGATGAAGATGTCTAGGCCGTGCCCAAGACTGAGAGGGTGGCTGCGAGCCACGACGCCGTCCCCTCTCCCCGCCTGCGGGGAGAGGGCTAGGGTGAGGGGCAGACCTTGAGAGGCGCGAATACGAAAGGGACCGAACGCGCCCGGCTCCTCAGGCGTTCAGACAACGAGGCCGAGGCGGTCATGTGGTCGGAGCTGAGGGGGCGACGGCTTAACGGCTACAAATTCGTGCGGCAGTTCCCGATAGGTCGCTATTTTGCTGATTTTGCTTGTCGGGATCACCATCTCGTCGTCGAAGTCGATGGCAGTCAGCACGCGAACAGGAGTGGCGATTCAATTCGCGATATGTACATGGTGGCCAATGGATGGAGTGTCGTTCGCTTCTGGAACACACAGGTTCTGAAGGAGTGTGGTGCGGTTCTCGAGACGATCGTGGCGATCCTGGAAAAGCGGCTAACGGACGAAGTGAGGGCATCGGATTTGACGTTCATTCCAGCAGGCGGAAGGCATGATTAAGCTACGGCGAGTTGCCCCTCACCCTAGCCCTCTCCCCGCAGGCGGGGAGAGGGGACGTGGCCCACGCGGCGTTCGCGGTGCGCGATGCGGCCTACGCGGCACCTACGCTGAAGGGGATGTCGCATGAAACGCCTGCTTGAAGCGGAACTCATCTATGGGCGGTTGCTCGATATTTCCGAGCCGCATCTGATCGCGCGCTACAACAAGGCGCTTGAGGGATTCGGCCTGCGGCCGACGGCGGTCACGGCCTTCAGCATCGACATGACCGGGTTTTCGCCCGAGATCGCCGAGGAACTGGGCGATCGCGATTATCTCGACCCGAACCGCGTCAACCGCCGCTTCATCATCATGACGCCGGAACAGGCGGAACTGCCGGTCGTTCACACCAGCTTTTCCAACACCGCGGCGCTGATGCACGAATTCTTCAACGCCAATAGCCGCGCGATCAACGCGGTGACGATCAAGGATGCGCTCTACGGCGAGATCGAGGATTCGGTTTCGATCGTCGACGACATCGATGATCTGCTCTCGATCAACGAGGTGCGCTTCCGGGTTCTGTCGGCCGAGGACATGCTCGGCAAGGCGGCCGAGTTGCGCGGGCTGGTCGACCGGCTGAAGAAAGTACCGACGGCCTGGGCCGACGACGAGATGCTGAACCGCATGGTCGAGCTCGCCAAGCTGACCGGCGATATCCGCCAGAACGCGCTGGTGCCGGATCAGCTCGTCTTCCGCCACGAAGCCTTCTGGGCCAATCATTTCGGCGGCGTCTACGTCTTCCTCGACGACAAGACGACCACCGTCATCTGCGACCCCTCGGTTCCCGGCTTCCGTCGGTCGCGGCCCTGGCAGGTGAGCTACATCGCCATCAACGACCACGCCCGGATCTACGATTTTCTCGCCTCGACCAAACGGCTGCAGTTGCCGCAGGCCTCCTGGGTAGAGGACTCCGGCCTCTACCAGCATCGCGCCGACATGGTCGTGCGCGGCCTGATCAACGAAAGCGACCCGACGGCCGATCTCGCCAACGCCGACCGGATCTGGCTGCAGACCTGGATGCACCGCAATGCGGCCGCCGTCGCCAGGGACGGAGCCTATCCGTTCCTGCAGGAGATGATCCGCACCGTGGCTGCCACCGGCACGATCAAGATGCAGGATGTCGCGCCGGCGAACCGCTTCATGCTGGTGCGCGCGGCCCCGACCCATCCTGATCAATGGCTCGTCAACCGCCTGATTTCCCAGCTCGTCCCTCGCGATTTCATCTCCCGCTTCGTCTTCGACAAGCAGGGCTTCTATGACGCCTATGAGCGCTATAGCGAGAGCTTCAAGGCCTATGTTGTGGCGACGCTGACGGGCTCATATCTCAAGGACAAGGCGGCCTTCCGCCACAAGCTTTACGGCCTCAGAGAGGAATAGGACATGTTCGACCCGATCGTTGCGTTTTTCCAGCGTGTCTTTACCGCGATCGGCCGCGGCATCGGGCTCGCCGTCGCCTGGTTGCTCTGGCCCTTCATCGCGGTCGGCGACTGGTATCGGCAGCGCAGCTGGATCATCAAGGGACCGATCGGCATCATTCTGCTCGGCCTGATCCTGTTCTATGGCTATTTCATCTGGCAGACCCAGGCCTGGACGAATTTCAACGAGGACTATGTCGACCGCTACAAGCTGGCGGAACGCAAGGTTCCTGCCGGCTCGCCGATGAGCGGGCCCGGCGCGACGACAGGACAGTTGGCGACGGGTGGCGCCAACAATCTCGCGGGTGTTGCGGGGCAGCCGCAGGAATCGACGCCGGAAGCGCTGTCGGCCGTGCAGTTGCCGGCCGGCACCGTCTGCCAGACCTCGGCAATCGTCGATGTCACCGCCGACCTCATCGATTTCAATGTCAACGAGAATGCCTGGATCTCGTCGATGCTGCTCTACAAGCTCGGCTTCTTCGGGCTCGATTGGGATGACACGCCGTGGCTCGACAACAAGGCGTCGTTCCAGCGCGGCATCAACCAGGCGATCCGCCGTACTTCGGTCGAGCTGGTCGACTCGCTCGGCCGCGTGCGCGGTACGTCCGGCATCAACAACGACCTGCAGCGCGCGCGCGGCAACGTCCAGTTCGACGAGGAGACCTGGTATTTCGGCCTGAACCCGTTTGGTCCGAAGACGCCGACGCCGAGCTTCTACCGTGCGGCAATGAAGGACCTGCGCTCATTCAATACCTCGCTCAGCAAGTGCGAAGCGATCTTCGACGGCCGTTCCGACAACCTCGTCGAGTTTCTCGATCGTGTCGCCAACGACCTCGGCAACACCTCGGCGATCCTTCGCGAGCGTTCGGAAAACCACAATGGCGGCTGGTTCGACACGCGCGCCGACGACCGCTTCTGGTTCTCCTATGGTCAGCTCTATGGCTACTACGGCATCCTGTCGGCGGCCGGTGCCGATTTCGAAAACGTGGTTGCCCAGCGCGGGCTGACGCCGATCTGGGCCGAGACGATCAAGCAGTTGCGTGCCGCCTTGCGCATCCAGCCGTTCATCATCTCCAATGGTGAGGAGGCCGGTTGGATCATGCCGACGCATCTGGCGACCATGGGCTTCTACATTCTGAGGGTGCGCTCGAACATCGTCGAAATGCGCGATATTCTCGCCCGCTAACGCGAAAGAGGGCAGTCGGCGACGGCCGCCCTTGCATGCGTTCATAACGCGCCCGAAATGGAGCGAACAAGAAAAGAGCCAGGGAGGAGCATGGCATGACGGAGGTGAAGTCGGATATCGAAATCGCGCGCGCGGCCAGGAAGAAGCCGATCCTGGAGATCGGCGCGGCGCTCGGAATACCACCCGAAGACCTGCTGCCCTATGGCCACGACAAGGCGAAGATCGGCGCCGATTTCATCGCGCGCCAACAGGACAAGAAGAACGGCCGCCTGATCCTGGTAACCGCGATCAACCCGACGCCGGCCGGCGAAGGCAAGACGACGACCACGGTGGGTCTCGGCGACGGCCTCAACCGCATCGGCAAGAAGGCGATCGTCTGTATCCGCGAGGCCTCGCTCGGCCCCTGTTTCGGCATCAAGGGCGGCGCCGCCGGCGGCGGGTATTCCCAGGTCGTGCCGATGGAAGACATAAACCTGCACTTCACCGGCGATTTCCATGCGATCACGTCGGCGCACAATCTGCTCGCCGCGTTGATCGACAACCACATCTATTGGAGCAATGAGCAGAATATCGACGTCCGCCGCATCGCCTGGCGGCGGGTCATGGACATGAACGACCGGGCGCTGCGTCACATCGTCGGCTCGCTCGGCGGCGTCGCCAACGGCTATCCGCGCGAGACCGGCTTCGACATTACCGTCGCCTCCGAGGTGATGGCGATCCTTTGCCTGGCGACCGATCTTAAGGATCTCGAACAACGGCTCGGCAATATCATCATCGGCTATCGCCGCGACAAGAGCCCGGTCTTTGCCCGTGACATCAAGGCCGATGGCGCGATGACGGTGCTGCTCAAGGACGCGATGCAGCCGAACCTGGTGCAGACGCTCGAAAACAATCCCGCCTTCGTGCACGGCGGTCCCTTCGCCAACATTGCCCATGGCTGCAATTCGGTGATCGCGACGACGACGGCGCTGAAGCTCGCCGACTACGTGGTGACCGAAGCCGGTTTCGGTGCCGATCTCGGCGCGGAGAAATTCTTCGACATCAAGTGCCGCAAGGCGGGGTTGAAGCCAGACGCCGCAGTGATCGTCGCGACGGTCCGGGCGATCAAGATGAACGGCGGCGTCAAGAAGGACGATCTCGGCAAGGAAAACCTGGAGGCGCTGCGCAGGGGCTGCGCCAATCTCGGGCGGCACGTGCAGAACGTCAAGAAATTCGGCGTGCCCGTCGTCGTCGCGATCAATCACTTCACGTCCGATACCGAAGCCGAGATCCAGGCGATCAAGGACTACGTCGCGACGCTTGGTGCCGAAGCGGTGCTCTGCCGGCATTGGGCCCAAGGGTCGGCTGGCATCGAGGAATTGGCGCGCAGGGTTGCGGAACTGGCCGAAGCCGGTCACTCGCAGTTCTCGCCGCTTTATCCCGACGACATGTCGCTCTTCCACAAGATCGAGACGATCGCCAAGGACATCTACCACGCGAGCGAGGTGATCGCCGACAAGACAGTGCGCGACCAGTTGCGCACTTGGGAGGAGCAGGGCTATGGCCACCTGCCGATCTGCATGGCGAAGACGCAATATTCCTTCTCGACCGATCCGAACCTGCGCGGCGCGCCAACCGGCCATGCGGTGCCGATCCGCGAGGTGCGGCTTGCGGCCGGCGCCGGCTTCATCGTCGTCATCACCGGCGAGATCATGACCATGCCCGGCCTTCCCAAGGTGCCGTCGTCGGAGAAGATCTTCCTGAACGAGCAGGGTTATATTGAAGGCCTGTTCTAGGGCGCGCTTGCTTACCGGCAGCCTGACGAAAACAACGCCGCGCATCCGGCAGATGCGCGGCGTTGTCATGTCTGCATTTCTGTTCGCTTCCGCGGCGGAAACTAGGCCGTGAGGCTGAGGAAGTCACCCTTGCCGATCGGAACGCCGTTGTGGCGCAGAATGTCGTAGGCCGTCGTCAGGTGGAAATAGAAGTTCGGCAACACGAACCTCAACAGATACTCTTCACCCGTGAGCGTCACTTTCAGCGTCGGGAAGTTGAGGACGACCTGGCGGCTGGCGCTGTCCTCCAGATCGACCGGACGGACCGTTTCGAGGAAGGCAACGGTGTTGGCGATGCGCTGCCGCAGTTCGTCCAGGGTCTTTTCCTCATCCGGGAAACGGGGCACCTCGATCGAGGTCAGGCGGCCGACCAGGCCCTTGCTCGTATCGCTGACGCGCTGCACCTGGCCGGCCAGCGTCAACATGTCCGGCGCAAGCCGGGCATTGACGAGGTCGCCGGAGGAGATGCCGTTGTCGCGCGCGAAAGCCTCGGCCTTGTCGAGCAGTTTGGTGAGGACACCGAGCCCGCGAATGAGAGCGGGAATGGAGAGCTGGTACATCGTCAATGCCATGACAATTATCCTTGAGACTGGGCGTAAAACGGGTGGATTTCCTCGCGCTTGTATTTTGGGGGCCGAGGCCCGTTCCTGCAAGGCGGGCGAACCGGTATCTTTGCGGGCCATGGAGCGCTGGCAAGAGGCGATAGGATGCAGGCCTGCCGCTGTTCTGGCCAGGACATGGGGTCTCGCATTGATCGAAAGCGAACACCGCGCGTCCCATAAGGCGTGCAGCGCTGCAGCAAGACCATGGACACCGCGATGACACCTCAGGATTTGCAGGCCTATCTTCACGCCCATATCCCGCTTTCGGCGGCGATGCAGGTGCACGTGGACGACATAACCGACGACCATGTTCGGCTCTCTGCTCCTTTGGCGCCAAACATCAACCACCGCGAAACGGTGTTTGGCGGCAGCGCCTCGGCGCTCACGATCCTTTCGGCCTGGTCGCTCCTGCATGTGCGGTTGCGCAACAACGGCGTGGCGGCCCGCCTGGTGATCCAGAGCAACCGGATGGACTATCTGAAACCCGTCGCCGGCGCCTTTTCCGCCCGCTCGTCGCTGGCGGACGCCGCGCAATGGCCGAGCTTTCTGCGGATGCTCGAACGGCGGGGCAGGGCGCGCGCCGTGGTCGCTGCAGACCTCCTCGACGGCGACGCTTTGGCCGGACGCTTCGAGGGTGAATTCGTCGCCCTCGGATATGGCAAGGGCTGAGCCGCGACGCCCCTCGCCAATGGTCCTCGCCTAACGGCAGTAGCGATAGCCGTTGCGGCGATTGATGACGTCGAGATGCAGGTGAGTTTCGTGGGCGGCATCGCTGCCGGGATCGAGCACGGTCTTGAAATACAGGCAGGCGGAGGCGGTGACCGCGCGCTGGAACGCACCTTCCATCGTACCGTCCTCATCGCGCGGCTGGATGGCGATCGTCGTCCCGTCGCTCAAGCTGAAGGACGCGATGTCGATGGCATTGCCGTGGGCATGTTCGGAGATCTTGCCTGTCGTCGCATTGTTGCGCAGGCGACAAACATAGGTCGATGCCTGGTTCAGCGCCTTGATCTTGATGGTCTTGGCGAAGGCGACTTCGGCAGCCGGCTGGGCGGTCTCCTTCGTCCAGCGTGCCAGCGCCAGCGCCGTTTCGCACCGCATCAATCCCTTGGGTGAGAGCTTGACGTCCGGCAGAATGCTTGTGACCTCCAACGGCTTGTCGATGCCGCAGCCCTTGCCGTCGTCGATGCGCTTGGCTTCGACGAACGTCGCCCCGACCGCCCTCAAGTCGGCCAGGCATTTCGCATATTCGGCTGCATTCTCCGTTTCGACCGGTGGATAGACGATTGGCGCCGGCGCGGGCTCGATATCCTTCTTCTCGTCCGCGCGCTGGTCCTTTTCGTCCGCCACCGGCTTCTCGTCCTTTGGCGGTTGCTCGTCTCCAGCCGTCTGCTTCGGCTGCGGGACGGGTCGCTCGCCGTTGCCCGCCGGCGGCTGTTGCGTCGTTGCGCCCTTGGCATCGTCCGTCGGCTTCTTGTCGGGCGTTGGAACGGCCTCCTCCGTCCCCGCATCTGTCGCCGGCCTTTTTGCGGGGATGGGGCCGTATTTCGGCAGGCTGGCGCCCGTCAGGATCAGGAATGACAGCAGGATCAGGGGGAAAGAGCGACGCATCCAGTTCCTTTCTTGCTGCCCGCGCAGCGGGCTTTGAGCGGAGGGAACGCGCGGAACCGGATCTGGTTTCATGAGATCACGATGATTTGGGTGGGTCGACCGAAATCATAAACATCACCGATTCCAATGAATTAGAGCGGGATGCGAGCGGGACGGCTCAGGCACTTTTCCTCATCCGCTCCAGCTCTTCGGGCAAAAGCGTTGCAGTTCGGCAACGCCTCGAATTGCCGCAACCCCACAAATTGTGGGGAGGATCTTTGTATGTTGACAAAGATACTCATGTTTTTTATGCGGCATGAATGAGGCGACGACATGTCGTAACGCCCAGAACGCCCAGCCAGCCCCTTGAGTTTGCCGCTCAACAGCAAGCCCGGCCTCGAACCTCAAAGGATTGGTCCATGCTCACCCGGCATCGTCGCCAGGCCCTCTTGGCTTGCACGACAACTCTTGCAATTTCAGTCGCCACCGTCGCCTTCGCCCAGAGCGCGACAACCCAGGTAAAGCCGGAAGAGAAAAAGGCCGAGGAGACCAAGAAGGGCGAAACCTACCTGTCGCCGATCGTTGCCAAGGGCTCGCGCACCGCCGACCCCTATGCCAAGGCCGGCCCGGTCAGCGTTGTCACGTCCGACCAGATCGACCTGCAATCCGGCCTGGATACCGACGACCTGCTGCGCGGCGTTCCCGGTACTTCGACCGCGAACAACCCGCAAAACCCGGGCGTCGCCGTGAACATCCGCGGCTTCGAGGGCTCCGGCCGCGTCAACATGATGATCGATGGTGTGCGCCAGAATTTCCGTTTCACCGGCCATGAAGCCCAGGGCTTTGCCTATTTCGATCCGGCATTCCTGTCCGAGATCGACGTGACCCGTGGCGCCGTCACCGGTATTGGCGGTGGCGCACTCGCCGGTGCGGTCAATTTCAAGACCTATGACGTCGAAGACCTGATCCAGGACGGCAAGAACTACGGCGGCATCGCTTCGGCCACCTACGGCAGCAACGAGGCCGGCTGGTCGGAATCACTGATCGGCGCCTACCGCTTCAACGACGTCTTCTCGGTGCTCGGCGGTATCAGCAAGGCCGACCCCGGCAACTACGACAACGGCAATGGCGTAAAGGTGCCCTTTACCGAGGAAGACCTGCTGTCGGGCCTGTTGAAGTTCGAGGTGACGCCGGACAAGGATCACACCTTCAAGCTCACCGGCATCACCTATGACAACGACTTCTTCGCGAACTCCTACTTCCAGAACGTGAAGAATGAGACGATTTCGGCCAGCTATTCCTACACGCCGGACAACGAACTCATCGACTTCAAGGCCAATGCCTATTGGAACCGGCTGAGGATGAAGTACGACACCGACGTTCGCGGTGGCGGCTCGGCGGCCGGCCGCCGCATCACCGACACCGGCAAGGGCTTCGATATCTCGAACACCTCGCTGTTCGATCTTGGCGATGTTTCGGTCAGGGCGAACTACGGCGTCGAGTATTTCCGCGACGACTACGACGTCATCAACAGTGCGGCGCGTCCGTCCGGCGGCGTCAACGGCAGCGGCACCAATGCGACGACCGGTGTCTTCAGCAACACCACCTTCACCTACGGCATCGTCGACCTGACGGCCGGCCTGCGTTGGGATCACTTCAGCCTCGATGGCTCCGGTGCCGTCTCGGCCGGCAACCCGATCGGCCTGCCGGCGGGTCCGTACACGGTCGACAAGTCCGACGGACGTCTCAACCCAAGCGTCACGGTCGCGCTGAACCCCACCGACTGGTTCCAGCCCTATGTGACCTATGCCGAGACCTCGCGTTCGCCGACGGTCAACGAGACCTTTGCCGGCGGCTCCCACCCGGGCGGCTTCCAGATGTTCTTCCCCAACCCGTTCCTCGAGCCTGAAATCTCGAAAGGCTGGGAAATCGGCGCGAACTTCACCTTCGACGGACTGCTCGATCCCAGCGACAGCCTGCGCCTGAAGGCCAACTACTTCCACAACCGCATCGACAACTACATCACTGCAGCGCTCCTCGGTGGCGGTCGCCAGATCTTCTTCGTCAACAATCCGGGCACTTCGACGGTGCAGGGCTTCGAACTCCAGGCGGCTTACGATGCCGGCTTTGTCTTCGGCGATCTCGCCTACACCTACACCGAGAGCGATCTGCCTTCCCAGGTCAACGGTTTCGGCGTCCAGAGCTACCTGCCTGACAACATCATCAGCGCAACGCTCGGTGCGCGCTTCCTCGAAGACCAGCGCCTGACGGTCGGCACGCGGCTCTATGCCGTATCGAACGCCTTCGTCGGCGAGATCAACCGCACGCCACCGAACGTTCCGGGCTATGGCCTCGTCGACCTCTTCGCGAACTACAAGTTCGAGAATGGCTTCGAGGTGACGGCGACGGTGACGAACCTGTTCGACAAGACCTATACGCCGTCGTCGAGCACGATTGCCGGCAGCACGATCGATACGGGCCGCGGCCGCACCTTCCTGGTGACGGCGAAGGCGAAGTTCTGATAGTATCGGATCAACTCCAGTCGGGGCGGCTCGCAAGGGTCGCCTCTTTTTTTGCCGCAGCCACCGCAGTTGCCGTCGCTTTCCCGCTTGCGCGTGGCATAAAGCCACGCTAACACTTTCGCCCATGGAAAACGCACGCAACATTTCGATCTGGTGGTGGGTTCGCTGAGGCGGCCTTGACCAGTCATGCGTGATTGAGAGATGAAGCCGCCCGGAGATTTCGAGGCGGCTTTTTTCATGTTTGGGCCGCTCAAGGACCGGGCTTTTACGGAGCGAGGCGAATGGCAACGGTAATTCTCGAAGACGGAGCGGAGAGCTACACCACCAAGGGCGGCATCGTGGTGACGCGCAGGCGGCGCGAAGCTTCCTATGGCCAGGCGATCGCGAGCTATGTGGACAAGCTCGATGAACGCCGCGGCGCGGTGTTTTCTTCCAACTATGAATATCCCGGCCGCTACACCCGCTGGGATACGGCGGTCGTCGACCCTCCGCTCGGCATCTCCTCTTTCGGCCGTTCGCTCTGGATCGAAGCCTATAACGGCCGCGGCGAGGTGCTGCTGTCGATCATCACCGAGCATCTGAAGACCGTTTCCGACATCACGCTCGGCGCTTCGACCAACCGTCGTCTGGATCTCACGATCAACGAACCGGATCGCGTCTTCACCGAGGAAGAGCGCTCGAAGATACCGACGGTGTTCAGCGTGCTTCGCGCCGTCACCAATCTTTTCCATTCGGCCGAGGATGCGAGCCTCGGCCTCTATGGCGCCTTCGGCTACGATCTCGCCTTCCAGTTCGATGCGATCGAGCTGAAGCTCAAGCGCCCGGACGACCAGCGCGACATGGTGCTGTTCCTGCCGGACGAGATCCTGGTCGTCGACCACTATGCCGCCAAGGCCTGGATCGATCGCTATGATTTCGCCAAGGATGGCCGCACCACCGAAGGCAAGGCGGACGAGATTGCGCCGGAACCGTTCCAGACGGTCGACACTATCCCGCCGCATGGCGACCATCGTCCGGGCGAATATGCCGAACTCGTGGTCAAGGCGAAGGAGAGCTTCCGCCGCGGCGACCTCTTTGAAGTGGTGCCCGGCCAGAAGTTCTATGAGCGCTGCGAGAGCAAGCCTTCGGAGATCTCCAACCGGCTGAAGGCGATCAATCCGTCGCCCTATTCCTTCTTCATCAATCTCGGAAACCAGGAATATCTCGTCGGCGCATCGCCGGAAATGTTCGTGCGCGTTTCCGGTCGTCGCATCGAAACCTGCCCGATCTCCGGCACGATCAAGCGTGGCGACGACCCGATCGCCGACAGCGAACAGATCCTGAAGCTGCTGAACTCCAAGAAGGACGAATCCGAACTCACCATGTGTTCGGACGTCGACCGCAACGACAAGAGCCGTGTATGCGTGCCGGGCTCCGTCAAGGTCATCGGCCGCCGCCAGATCGAGATGTATTCGCGCCTGATCCACACGGTCGACCATATCGAAGGACGCCTGCGCGACGACATGGACGCCTTCGACGGCTTCTTGAGCCATGCCTGGGCGGTGACGGTCACCGGTGCGCCGAAGCTCTGGGCGATGCGCTTCATCGAAAGCCATGAGAAGAGCCCGCGCGCGTGGTATGGTGGCGCCATCGGCATGGTCGGCTTCAACGGCGACATGAACACGGGCCTGACGCTGCGCACGATCCGCATCAAGGACGGCATCGCCGAGGTGAGGGCGGGGGCGACGCTGCTCTACGATTCAAGCCCGGAAGAAGAAGAAGCCGAAACCGAACTGAAGGCCTCCGCCATGATCGCAGCCATTCGTGACGCGAAATCCGCCAACAGCGCCAAGGCAAGCCGCGACGTTGCCGCGGTTGGCGCCGGCGTCAACATCCTGCTCGTCGATCACGAGGACAGCTTCGTTCATACGCTGGCGAACTATTTCCGCCAGACGGGGGCCACCGTGACGACGGTGCGCACGCCGGTGGCCGAAGAGATCTTCGAACGCGTCAAGCCGGACCTCGTCGTGCTTTCGCCTGGACCGGGCAATCCGAAAGACTTCGATTGCAAGGCGACGATCAAGAAGGCGCGGGCGCGCGACCTGCCGATTTTCGGCGTCTGCCTCGGCCTGCAGGCGCTGGCCGAAGCCTATGGTGGGGACCTGCGCCAGCTCGCGATCCCGATGCACGGCAAGCCGTCGCGCATCCGCGTGCTGGAACCCGGCATCGTCTTCTCCGGCCTCGGCAAGGAAGTGACGGTCGGTCGTTACCACTCGATCTTCGCCGATCCGTCGAGCCTGCCCAACGATTTCATGATCACCGCCGAAAGCGAAGACGGCACGATCATGGGGATCGAGCACACGAAGGAACCGGTGGCGGCAGTGCAGTTCCACCCGGAATCGATCATGACGCTCGGTGGCGATGCCGGCATGCGGATGATCGAGAACGTGGTGGCGCATCTTGCCAAGCGCGCAAAGATCAAGGCCGCCTGATCGCTGGAGCATTCCCGAAGTCGGGCGATGCTGAAGAGGAAACCCAAGGTGCCGCTTCCGCGCGGGAGGCGGCACCTTTTTGTCTTCACCGTGTCGCAGGCATTGCCGGCACGCGCTCGCAGCGATCGGAAAAAAGCCGCTCGCTCAGGAAGTCGACGAAAACGCGCACCTTTGGCGACAGATGCCGGCTTGACGGCCAGAGAAGGTGGAACTGTCCGGGAGCGTCGAGATAGGCATCGAGCACTGTGCGGAGGCGGCCATCGGTGAGCGGCCGACGGGCGAGGAAATCCGGCAGGCAGCCGATGCCAAGGCCGCTGAGGACAGAACCGCTCAGCGCCTCCATGTTGTTGCAGGTGAGCACGGTCCTGATCTGTGGGTCGGGCCCGCCCGGGGGCATGACGATCGGCCATTCCTGCAGCTTGCGGCTGTTGGGGAAACGGAACCGGATCGCGTGGTGCCCATCGAGGTCGCGCGGGCGTTCAGGCGTGCCGTGCCGATCGAGATAGGCGGGGGCGGCGCAGAGCAGAAGCTGGAATGGCCTGAGCGCCCGGGTCATCAGCCGGGAATCCGGCAGCACGCCGCTACGGATGGCAACATCCACTTCCTCATCGATGAGGTCGACGATGCGGTCGTTGAAGTCGAGGTCGAGCTCGACCTCGGGATAACGCCGCACGAATTCCGGCAGGACCGGCAGCAGCAGATGGTAGCTGACGATCGGCACGCTGACGCGCAGCCGTCCGCGTGGAACGGCCACCGCCTCGGCCAATGAAGCCTCGGCGTCGTCGAGATCGTCGAGGATGCGGCGGCAGCGCTCGTGAAAGAGGCGTCCTTCCTCGGTCAGCCGGATACTGCGCGTCGAGCGCTGCAGCAGGCGCACCCCGAGCTCTCTTTCGAGATTGGTCACGGCCTTGCCGACCGCGGAGGCGGACAAGCCGAGCACGCGTCCGGCGGCAACGAAGCTGCCGAGATCGGCGGTGCGCACGAAGGCCGTCAATCCGCTCAAGCGATCCATTGCTTCTCCATTCGAGCGTCATATTCCAGTATGAACGGCCAAGTGGCACTGTATTCATACAATTATGTCGAAACTATCCTGCATTCGTCAACGGATACCCGGGAGTTGCGACCTCTGGGCGGAGGGTCCACGGAGCCTGCGCGGGGGCATCTCCTTTGCTCGAACGGATGGAATGAGGCATGAGAGAAGATATTCGAAATACACGCAGACGCTGGTTCGTGCTCCCAGCGGTTTGTTGCGCCGCCGCGGCGATGCCGCTCACTTTCACGGGACCGGCGGTGGCGCTGCCGGCGATCAGCCGCAGCCTCGGCGCCGATCCCATCGCACTCAATTGGGTCACCAATGCCTTCATGCTGGCCTTCGGCAGTTCGCTGATGGCGGCAGGGGCAGTTGCCGACAGTTTCGGTCGCAAGCGTGTCTTTCTCGGCGGTCTTGCCGCCTTCCTCTTGTTCTCGGCTGCTCTGGCATTCGCCGGCAATATCGTCTGGTTCGATGTGTTGCGCGCGCTCCAAGGGGTCGGGGCGGCCGCCGCATTCTCCGGCGGCATGGCCTCGCTTGCCCAGGAATTCGAAGAAAACGAGCGGCTGAGAGCCTTCAGTCTCGTCGGTGCCAGCTTCGGCGTCGGCCTGGCCTTCGGGCCAATCGCCTCAGGCCTCATGATCGAGGCATTCGGATGGCCCGCGATCTTCCTGCTCGTCGTTGTTCTCGCGGGCCTGGCGCTGGCGCTCGGAGCGGTCTTCATGCGAGAGACGCGCGATCCGGATGCAACAGGCCTTGACTGGAAGGGAGCCGCGAGCTTCACCGCGGCGTTGACCGCGCTCACCTTCGGCATCCTGCAGGCCCCGGAAAGGGGCTGGAGTGATCCGCTCGTGATCGCCATGCTCGCGGCCTCCGCGTTCCTCTTTCTGGCCTTCTGGCGGATCGAACGGTCAGCCGCGCGGCCGATGCTGGATCTGACGCTCTTTCGCTATCCGCGCTTCGTCGGCGTGCAACTGCTTGCGGCCGCGCCTGCCTATGGGTTCGTGGTGCTGCTCATCCTGCTTCCCGTGCGTTTCATCGGCATAGAGGGGATGAGCGCGGTTGCCGGGGGGCAAATGATGATCGCCATGTCGGCGCCGCTTCTAGTCCTGCCGGTTGCCGCGGGCCTTTTGACGCGCTGGTTCACGCCGGCGGCAATCTGCGGCGTGGGCTTGCTGCTCTCGGCGGCGGGGCTCTTCTGGCTCGGTCGGATTCCGGTGGGCTCCGAGCCGGCCATGCTGCTGGCCCCTCTGCTGTTGATCGGTCTTGGTATCAGCTTGCCCTGGGGGCTGATGGACGGGCTTGCGGTGAGTGTGGTGCCGAAGGAGCGCGCGGGCATGGCAACGGGAATATTCAGTACCACGCGCGTGGCAGGCGAGGGGGTGGCGCTCGCGATCGTGACCGCGCTTCTCTCCGCGCTCACGGCTTCGAACCTGGGTGCGGAAGCGAGCGCGAACGCGGCTGCGACGGCACAGCGCGTCGTGACCGGCAACCTCGCGGACGCAGCATTGCTTGCTCCCCAGACATCGCATGCCGTTCTCCTGCAAGCCTACGCCGACGCGTTCAGTGCCCTGCTTTGGCTACTGACCGGCATTACGGTGGCGACCGCAGCGGTCGTGTTTTTCTTCATTGGCCGGGGCGGCAAGGCTGCCGACGACGGTGAAACCAACGCCGAGCTGCTGGCTTTCGAGGCCATTCCCTGCGGAGAAACCGGATCCAGCCGAACCAATCTTTGACAAGCGGCGTTTAATCCACCATATGCTTGTCCATCGACCGCCTGCGCGAAAATTCGCGCGGGCGGTTTTGCGTTTGAATGGGCTTGCGTTTGCAACTCGTTTGCATCTGCACGAGGAATGACAATGACGACTGGAACCGAAAACCGTACCGTGCTCCGACTGGCCTTCTGGGGCATACCACTCTCGCTCGCCGTGCTCGGCCTGAAGCTGCTCGCCTGGTGGTTGACCGGTTCGATCGCGCTTCTGTCCGATGGGCTGGAGTCGACGGTCAACGTGATCGCGGCGGTGATCGCCTATGCGATGATCGGCTATGCGGCAAAGCCGGCCGATGCGGGGCATCCCTTCGGCCACCACAAGGCGGAGTATTTTTCGGCCGTCATCGAAGGCGTGCTGATCGTCGTCGCGGCGCTGCTCATCGTCTGGGAGGCGGTGCCGGCGATCCTGTCGCCGGTCCTGCTCGAGGCTCCTGTGTTCGGGCTTGCGATCAACTTCGTCGCCGGCGTCATCAACGCCGTCTGGGCCTATGTGCTGATCCGCGCCGGCGCGCGCCATCGCTCTCCCGCGCTCAGCGCCGACGGTCACCATATCCTGTCCGATGTGGTGACTTCGGCCGGCGTGCTCGTCGGCCTTGTTCTCGCCATCGCCACCGGCTACGCGATCCTCGACCCGCTGCTGGCAGTTGTCGTTGCCTGCAATATCCTGTTTCAGGGCTGGAAGGTCATCTCCCGTTCGATCGACGGCTTGATGGACCGGGCGGTTTCGGGTGAAGAGGAAGAGGCGATCAAGCAGGCGATCGCGGCCAATGCCAAGGGATCGCTCGGCGTGCATGACCTCAAGACCCGCCAGGCCGGCCCTGCGATCTTCGTGGATTTCCACATGGTCGTGCCGGAGGCTATGCCGGTCGGCGAGGCGCATGATATCTGCGACCGGATCGAGGATGCGATCCGCGCCGTGCATCCGGGCGCCAGGATCGCGATCCATGTGGAGCCGGAAGGTGAAAAGGCGCACGGCGTGCGCGTCAAGACGACGTCGGCGCGCCACTGAAAGCACAAACGGCCATATTTCTCTTGAACCGCAAGAAGGTTTCCTTCTTAAGGCAGTTCTGATTTAAGGGCCGCAAGCGAGGCGGGTCGGTGTGGTGCGAGCCAGAGCCGATCGCGCTGATGCGCAAATGTTCTCACGGAGCAACAGGCAAATGAGCAAGACCGACGTATCCGGCCTTTCGCAACTGGGCGCGAAGGTCGATCTACCGCAAAGCCCGGAAGAGGCTGTGCTGGAGCGGGTGCCGAGCGGCAACCGGGGCAAGGATTATCTGGTGCGCTTCACCGCGCCGGAATTCACCTCGCTCTGCCCGATGACCGGCCAGCCGGATTTCGCCCATATCGTCATCGACTATGTGCCGGACGAGTGGCTGGTGGAATCGAAGTCGCTGAAGCTGTTCCTGCATTCCTTCCGTAACCACGGCGCTTTCCACGAGGATTGCACGATCGAGATCGCCAGCCGGCTGGTTTCGCTGCTTTCGCCGCGCTGGCTTCGCATTGGCGCCTATTGGTATCCGCGCGGCGGCATCCCGATCGACGTCTTCTGGCAGACCGGCAAGCCGCCGGAGGGTTTGTGGCTGCCCGACCAGGGCGTGCCGACCTATCGCGGTCGCGGTTAAACGAAAATGGCGGGCTCGGCCCGCCATTTGCTTTTCTCCGGGTGATTTAGATCAGCCGAAGATCAGGGCGGCGCCGGCAAGGGCGGTGAGGCCGCCGAGGATGCGGGCCAGCAGGCCGCCGCCGGAGAGGCGCTGCAGGGCGATACCGAGGCCGATGCCCGCCCCGTGAAGAGCCGCAGTGGCGGCGATGAAACCGGCCGAGAAGGCGAGCGCCCCGGCGCTGCCGAGTTCGCCGCCATGCGCATGCCCATGGAAGAGGGCGAAAACGCCGACGATTGCTGCCGACGCAGCCGTGTCGAGACGCGCGGCCATGGCGACGAGCAGGCCGAGCGCCACCACGGAAGCAAGAATTGCCGGTTCGACGAAGGGGA
Organism: Ensifer sp. B1-9; assembly: GCF_050474445.1. Taxonomy (NCBI): domain Bacteria; kingdom Pseudomonadati; phylum Pseudomonadota; class Alphaproteobacteria; order Hyphomicrobiales; family Rhizobiaceae; genus Ensifer; species Ensifer sp. B1-9. Next base: position 81,145 of record NZ_JBCHVG010000012.1, on the reverse strand, counting down.
GCGTGACGCCGGCCACCGCCAGCGCGAAGCCTGCCGTCATCATGGCGACGAAGGCGGTGGGCACGACCCACAAGGCGCGGCCGCCGATCTGGGCGGCCCAGAGGCCAACGGCGACCATGACCAGGATATGGTCGACGCCGAAGAGCGGATGGGAGAAGCCGGCGGCAAGCGAGCCATGTTCGGCCGGATTGAGATGGGCGAAGGCGGGCGCGGCCGAAGCCGCCAGTGCCGCCGCAGCGATCAGGATGCGTCTGTTCATGCGTGTCCCCGTGGATCGGCGGGGCCTGGGAGGATGGCCCCGTCCTGCGATTGTTCGACGCGATTGATCTTATTGGCCTTTCCGGACCTGTCTATACGGCATTTGGCGCAAGCAGTTTTTACCATAAGCATAGTCCGCCCTGCCGCTATGTTGCCCCTTCCGTTTGTTGCATTGTTTTCGGGGCCGAGTCGCATTATCTGATTTTGACTGTGAATTCATGAGACGCCGGAGAAATACGGATGAACGACAACGACGACGAGGACGACAAGAAGATTGAATTGCCGCTCGGCAAGGAAACGGAGGCGAACCTTTTCAAGTCGCGTTCGATTTTCATCTACGGCACGATCAACCAGGAACTGGCGCAGAAGGTCTGCTCGCAGCTCGTGGCGCTTGCCGCGGCCAGCGACGAAGACATCCGCATCTTCGTCAATTCGCCGGGCGGCCATGTCGAGTCGGGTGACAGCATCCACGACATGATCAAGTTCGTGAAGCCGAAGGTCTGGACCATCGGCACCGGCTGGGTCGCTTCCGCCGGCGCCCTGATCTATGTCGGCGCCGCGAAGGAGCGCCGCATCTGCATGCCGAACACGCGCTTCCTGCTGCATCAACCGTCCGGCGGCACTCGTGGCATGGCTTCGGACATCGAGATCCAGGCACGCGAAATCATCAAGATGAACGAGCGCCTGAACAAGATCTTCTCCGATGCGACCGGCCAGCCGGTCGAGAAGATCGCCAAGGACACCGACCGCGACTACTGGCTCTCGGCTGAAGAAGCCAAGGCCTATGGTCTCGTGTCGCGCATCATCACTTCGGCTGCGGACGTCTGAGTCCGCTTCAGTCGAATAGATATCGAGGGCACCGACATCGCTCGGTGCCTTTTTCTTTTGCAGCGACCTTCGCGCATTGCGACGCTTGCTCCGGTCCGGCAAGCCGTGTATAGGCTTTGACCATGACCAAGGCAGACGCATATCGGATCGCCTCGATCCCCGCCGGACACGATGACAATCGTGCGCCGTTGCGCGCCTTCGCATCGCTTCTTCTTCTCGGCCTTACTCGCGGTTGCCGGGTTCGCTGAGGAGCGCCCGGCGGCCGAAAAGCCACGCCGGCAGATGCTCCTCGAATCCATAAGAGTTTTAGGAAAAGACGCGTTCGACGCGATGCTGTAACGCTTTAGGTCTGCTGCATAATTTGTCCTTAAATCGCCTTCCGATTTAAGGAATCGCGCAGTAGCCATCGCAATCCGATCTCCGATCGGCTATGGCAAGGCGGCCAGGACGCTCAGTGATGAAGAGAAGCTGCAATGATCCAGAAATCGCACCCCGTTAAGATTGGCATGCCGGACGCGGCGGTGAAGTATCAACCCTATCCGCAGATTGCGCTTGCCGACCGTACCTGGCCGTCAAAGACGATCACCAAGGCGCCGATCTGGTGCTCGGTCGACCTGCGCGACGGCAACCAGTCGCTGATCGACCCGATGGGCCACGATCGCAAGGCCCGCATGTTCCAGTTGCTGCTCGACATGGGCTTCAAGGAAATCGAGATCGGCTTCCCCTCGGCATCGCAGACCGACTTCGACTTCGCCCGCTGGTGCATCGAAGAGGGCAATGTTGCCGACGACGTGTCGCTGCAGGTGCTGGTGCAGTGCCGGCCCGAGCTGATCACCCGCACATTCGAAGCATTGGAAGGCGCCCACAAGCCGATCGTGCACTTCTACAATTCGACCAGCGAATTGCAGCGCCGTGTGGTCTTTGCCAAGGACGTCGCCGGCATCAAGAAGATCGCCACCGATGCCGCCAAGATGATCACCGACATGGCGGCCAAGGCTGGCGGCGGCTACCGCTTCGAATATTCGCCGGAGAGCTTCACCGGCACCGAGCTCGAAGTGGCGCTGGAGATCTGCAACGCGGTCACCGAAATCGTCAAGCCGACGCCCGACAACAAGCTGATCCTGAACCTGCCGTCGACCGTCGAGATGGCGACGCCGAACATCTATGCCGACCAGATCGAGTGGATGTGCCGCAACCTCGACAACCGCGAAAGCCTGATCATCTCGTTGCACCCGCATAACGACCGCGGCACCGGCATCGCGGCCACCGAACTGGGTCTGATGGCCGGCGCAGATCGCGTCGAGGGCACGCTGTTCGGCAATGGCGAGCGGACCGGCAACGTCGACGTCGTCACGCTGGCGCTGAACATGTTCACGCAAGGCGTCGACCCGCTGCTCGACTGCTCCGATATCGAGCGCATCAAGGAAGTCTACGAATACTCCAACCAGATGGTCATTCCGGAGCGCCATCCTTATGTCGGCGAACTGGTCTATACGGCCTTCTCCGGCTCGCACCAGGACGCGATCAACAAGGGCATGAAGGCGATCAAGACCGCCAACAAGCCGCTCTGGGAAGTGCCGTATCTGCCGATCGACCCGCGCGACGTCGGCCGCTCCTACGAGGCGATCATCCGCATCAACTCGCAATCGGGCAAGGGCGGCATTGCCTACATCCTGCAGGAGGATTACGGCATCAACCTGCCGCGCAACCTCCAGGTCGAGTTCCGCGAGGACATTCAGCGCATCACCGACGAGGAAGGCAAGGAGCTGCCCTCGAAGCGCATCTACGAACGCTTCATCGAGCGTTATGTCGAGCAGCCGGGCGCGCGCATCAAGTTCGTCGACCACCACACCTATCCGGTGGGCGAACACAAGGGCGTGCGCGTGGTTGCGGCCGAGATCACCGACAATGGCGAGGTCAAGCGGATCGAAGGCAAGGGCACCGGCCCGATCGACGGCTTCATCAATGCGCTGTCGATCTATCTCGGCATCGACCTCTCGGTAGCGGATTACTCCGAGCACTCGCTGCAGCACGGCTCCAACGCGGCGGCCATCGCCTATGTCGAGATGGAGCATCCGGGCGGAAAGCTGTTCGGCGCCGGCATCAACACCAACATCGTCGCGGCCTCGCTCGAAGCGATCGTCTCGGCGGCGAACCGCGTCCTGGACATGAAGCGCGGCTGACCGCCGCGTCAGGCGAGCAAACAACAGGCCGTACCGGCAAGCCGGTGCGGCCTTTTTCATGCCATGAATTCGATTGTGGCTTGCGCCTTGAAGGGACGCCGTTTTTTCCAGAAACGGCTTCAGATCGTTGCGGCGGCTGCCTCGGCGATATCCTGCAATCCCACATGGGCGGAAGGGCCGACGAGCACGAAGGAGGCGCCGCCTCTCTGCCAGGAGACCATGCCGAGATCGTCGCGGATGCTTTCGTCAAAATTGTCCGACTGCGGCCCGGTCGTGTTCTTGAGGAAGCAGATCGCGAAGATCTCGCCTTCGGCGCTGCGGTAGACAAGCTGTGCCACGGGTTTGCCGTTGGCCACCAGCAGGCGGGCGCCTTCGAAGGTCAGGCCCTTGCCGCCGAGCTGCGGAATCTTGAAGGGAACGCCGACGCTGGACGCAAGCCAGGTCTCGATCTTGGGGGCCTCGGAGGCGGGAACCTCGACGAGATGTTCCTTCTGGCGCGAATAGACCCGGTGATAGTCGGCGATATCGTCCAGCCAGCCGCGCGCGGCGGCCACTTGGGTCGGTTCGCCCACATTGTTTGCCGCGCCGATGATGAAGCCGGCCGAACCGCCGAGCAGTATCAGCGCCACCGACGCAGCAACCACGCGCGGCCAGATACGCACATTTCGGACGCTGGCGGCCGTTGCCGTCACGCGTTCGGTCTTGGGGCTGACACCGGGACCCTGCTTGATCTGCCGCACCAGGGCCAGCGGCACCGGATCGTGCAGGAAATCCTCAAAAGCCGTATCGCCGAAGCTGCTGCCGGCCTTCAGCTTATCGAACAAGGCCTTGGCGTCGTCGTCGCGGGCGAGAAGCGCTTCGAGTTCAGCTCGTTCCGCTTCGCCGACCTCGCCGTCGATATAGGCGGAAAGGCGAACTTCGAGTGCGTGACCCTTTGTCTGTTGCAACGGTCAGGCCCTCCTTTCGGTATTTTCGGAGATCAAGGCCGCAAGCCTGAGGCGCGCGGTCGACAGCCTGCTCATGACGGTGCCGATCGGAATGCCGAGGATGTCGGCCGTCTCGCGATAGCTATGGCCTTCGACGTTGACCAGCAGGAACACACTCGCAAGCCCTTCGGGCATCGACAGGATCATTTTCTGCAACTGGTTGGCGTAGACGGCTTTTTCGGCCGAAGGCTCGATGCTGAGCTCGTCCTGGCCAAGCGCATCGACCGTGCCGCTGCCGGCGCGGACCTTGCGCTTGCGAATCTCGTCGACCCAGAGGTTGCGCGTCATCGCATAGATCCAGCTCTCCAGACGGCCTTCTCCGTTCCAGAGGTGGCTGCGCGTAATCGCGCGCTCGCAGGCTTCCTGAACGAGATCGTCGGCGTCATTGGCATTGCGCGTCAGCGTCATCGCGAACCGGCGCAATTTGGGCAGGAGGCTGACCAAGTCGCGTCTGAAGTCCTTCGTTTCTGCCGCTGGACGCATTGCTCTTCCAAATGAAACGTGCCGGATCGTGCGTTTATTCGCGGTACGGGGCACGAGCCGGATTGTATGAAACATTTGCCCCTTAGTCTGCAAGGGAAGTGCCGGAACGGAAAGCAAATTCTGCTGCTTCTTGGCGTCTTTTCCCAAAAAGCTTTTGCTTGCCGGCGGCCGTTAACCAAGGTCCTCGTTACCGTAAACTGCAGTGGCGCCCGGAGATCGCGTCAAAGTTCGGCCCGAATCTGGCCAGACCTCATCGCACAACTGCAAGTCGATGTCGGGGACACGCCAATGAACGCACAGCATCGGAATAGGATGAATTTTGCCTGGTTTGTCGGGAGACATCGTGGCGGAGGCTGCGTCCGGGGAGGCGCCGCGGCCATCCGCACGGTTGCTCTGGCTCCTTTGCTTGCGGGACTCGCTGCCTGCCAGAGCGCTGAGGTCATCGAAACCGGATCGCTATCATCCTACAAGGATTTCGTCGCCAGCAACGGGATGGTGACCAAGACGAAATATCGGGTCGATGCCGCCGCCACCAAGAACGTAAAGACGGTGCACGTGATCCCGACCACCTTCGCGGCCAATGCCGATCTCGACAAGCTTGGAGATCCGCAGAAGAAGCTGGTGGCGACAGCGATTGACCGCTCGCTCTGCGAAGCATTAAGTGCGCAATTCGATGTCGTGCCGATATCGAAGCCGGCGGATATGGCCGTGCGGTCGGTGATCAGCAAGGTCAAATCGACAAATGCCGTCGTTGCGGGCGTGTCGACCGTCACCTCGGCGGTTTCTCCCGTTCCGGTTCCGCGCATTCCGATCGGTCTCGGAAGTCTTGCGGTCGAGGCGGAGGCTTTCGATGCGACTGGCAAGCAGATCGCCGGGCTGACCTGGGCACGTGGCGCCAATATCCTCACCAATGGCTCCCGCGCCTCGACGGCAGCCGACGCCTTTGAACTCGCGGGAGATTTTTCAGGCGATTTCAGCGCGTTGCTGGAAAAATCGGGTGACCCGATGAAATCCGATTTCAAACTGCCTTCGATGAAGAACGTCAAGAACAGCGTCGCCTATGCGGTGACGGGCAAGCCCTCCGATCCGGATTGCGCCGTTTTCGGAAAAGGATCCGGCCTCGGCGGCATCGCCAGTGGCGCACTCGGCCTGCCGCCGGAATGGTCGGAGAAGAAGAACGAGAGCGCGCCGATTGCGAGCGGTGCCGGCGGAGGCGCAAAGAAGAGCTAGAAACCAATGCGGTAGCGCCGCTTGTACGCTTGGCTGAACGCACGGCGATCCGTCGCTTGGCAATCGAGGTGGCGCCCAGCGCCACCTCGATTGCTGTTGGTCAGTATTGGCGAATGCCGCCTAGCGACTGCAACAGGGCGCGGTAGGCCCAGGTGTTTTCGCCGCCGCGATCGCGGATCTCGACGAGCTGCACGCGGGCTTCCTCGACGCGTCCCTGTTCGATCAGCGCCTGGCCCATGTAGGAGCGGGCGAGAATGTAGTTCTCGTCAGCCTGGAGTGCACGTTTGTAGTATTGCATGCCGAGTTCCATGCGGCCGGCCTTGCGGTTGGCATAGCCGAGATAGTTGAGCACGCGGGCGCTCTTCTGGTCCTTGACCGCGCCGAGCACCTTGATGGAATTTTCATACTGGCCGGCATAGGCGAGTTCGCGGGCGGCCTGGAACAGGATATCGTCGCTGAGGTCGCTTTTCTTGGCGTTGACGCAAGCATTCTTCTTTGCGTCCCACACCTTGCCATCCGTGCATTCGCTGGTCGTCTTGGTTTTCTTGGGCGGTTCGCTGGTGTCTTCTCCGGCGGCTATCACGGCTTGCGCCATGAAGCTGGTTGCGCCGGCCACAATCATGGCACCAAGCAGGCTCTTCCGGTACATCATGCCATCTCCTGTTCCTCGCGCATGCCCTCGAAAGTCAGCGCATCGTTTCAAATTGATCGCATGTCCTTGACGCCCCCGAAAGGAGGTGAACCGCCGTCGGCCAATTCACCCACGAAGATGCCAGAACACGGGGACGCCACCGGCGAGCGGTGCGCGACCGGCGTATGACGCATGAATATGGGAATTTATTCGCGGGGCGATGAATATTCTGCGAAGCGGATCCGCCTGACGGCTTCAGAAGCGCGTCGTTTCGGCGAGCGTCAGCGTGGTCGCGTCGCTGTTCAGCGCGTAGCGCTCGCGCGTGAGGTGCCAGTTTCCAGGCTCGCCGACGACGGTGAACAGGTTGTAGGCGGCTGGCGGCTTGTGGCCGTCGGGTGCCTGCGAAGCGGAGGCGATGCCGACGACCGGGACGGGAGCCTCTGGTCCTTTGAGCCAATAGACGGTGTTGAGATGGGTGTGGCCGTGAATGACCAGTTCCGCGCCGCCCGATGAAATCGTCGCGGCAAAGCGGCGAATACCGATCATGCGCTTGTGCATCGAGGTCGCGCCGCGGATCGGCGGGTGATGGATCATGACGATGCGAAAGAGGCCGGCCTCGCCGGCGGCCCTGAGCATGTTGACGGTCGCGCGCGCCTGCCGCTGGCCGAAATAGCCGCTTGCCGCAAAAGGGGGCGTCGCGACGGCGGTCGAACAGCCGATCAGTGCGACGGGCCCTCGCACCCGCATATAGGGAAAGCAATGGTACCGGTCGTGCCAATGGGCGGGCGCATCGTCGCCCCGCATATAGGGGTACCAGGCACGGGTGGTTTTCTCGTAAGCGCCCGGCACATAGGCGTCGTGGTTGCCGGGCACGACGGAAATGTTCTCCGGCTTGCCGGCATCCTCCAGCCATTCGGTCACGGCCTTGATCTCCAGCGAAGACGCCAGGTTCACGAGGTCGCCGGTGATCGCCAGATGGTCGGGGTCCTTCTTCTCGATATCGGCCAGCAGGGTGTCGAGCATGCCGGTAAAGAGATTCCGGCTGCGGTTGCGGTGCCAATTGACGAAACCGGTGATGCGCTTCGACGCGAGCTCCCGCAGGGACAATTCGGGCAGGGGGCCGAGATGGACATCGGAGATATGGGCAAGTTTGAACATCGCCCCCGTCTAGCGCATATTCCGGTCGAGGGGAATCAGGTCGCCCGATGAATCGCGTGTGGCCGAACACTGAGAAGGACGAGACGACTGAGCGACGAACGGCCACCGGAGATGCGGCGCTGGTATCTCCGGCTCCTGATGCGGCTCGCGCATGGCTATTTCGCACTTGCGCGCGGCATGACGATCGGCGTGCGCGCTGCCTGTTTCGATGACGAGGGCCGGGTCTTTCTGGTGCGTCATTCCTATCTGCCGGGCTGGCACCTGCCGGGGGGCGGGCTCGATCGCGACGAAGCCTCGATCGACGGGCTGCTGCGGGAGCTGCGCGAAGAGGGGAACCTGGAGGTGACGACGCCGCCGGTGCTGATCCAGGTCTATTACAACAGGCGCACGAGCCGCCGTGACCATGTCGTCTTCTATCGCTGCACCGGCGTCAGGCAGATTGCGCCGAAGGCGCCGGACCTGGAGATTGCCGCGAGCGGCTTCTTCGCGCTCGATGCGCTGCCGGAGGAGACCACGCCGGCGACGCGCCGCCGGCTTGCGGAACTCGCCGGCAGCGCTGCTTTCGACCTTTACTGGTAGAGGCGATCGGTCCCCTCGAACGATCAGTCTACAGCCGCTCACGTCCGTGCGGGGAGGAAAGGTTAAGCACCGGACCCACCGGCACGACGCCGGTCGGGTTGATGGTCGTGTGGCTGCGGTAGTAGTGCTCCTTGATGTGGCGCATGTCGACCGTCTCGGCCACGCCCGGCACCTGGTAGAGCTCCCGGAGGTAACCCTGAAGGTTCGGATAGTCGGCGATCCGGCGAATATTGCACTTGAAATGGCCGACATAGACCGGGTCGAAGCGCACCAGCGTCGTGAACAGGCGCCAGTCGGCCTCGGTGAGGTGGTTGCCGATCAGGTAGCGATGCGATGCAAGGCGTTCTTCCAGCTTGTCGAGCCGGGCGAAGAGCGCGGTGACGCTCTCTTCATAGGCGGTCTGCGTGGTGGCGAAGCCCGCCTTATAGACGCCGTTGTTGACGTCGTTGTAGACGTCCGTGTTCATCGCATCGATCTCGTCGCGCAGTTCTTCCGGGTAGAAGTCGAGCCTCGAGCCGGTCAGGCCATCGAAGGCGGAATTGAACATCCGGATGATCTCGGAGGATTCATTCGAGACGATGGTGTTTTGCTGCTTGTCCCAGAGAACCGGCACGGTCACGCGGCCGGAGTAGTGGGCATCGGCGCGGGTATAGATCTGCCACAGCGCCTTCGATCCGAAGAGGTGGTCGCTCGTGCCGATACCGCCTTCCTTGAATTCCCAGCCCTGGGCGAGCATCAGCGGATCGACGACCGAAACGGAGATGAGGTCCTCGAGCTTCTTCAGCTTGCGGAAGATCAGCGTGCGGTGCGCCCAGGGACAGGCGAGCGAAACATAGAGATGATAGCGACCGGGCTCCGCCTTGAAGCCGGCGTCACCGCTCGGGCCGGCCGATCCATCTGCCGTCACCCAGTTGCGGAACTGCGAAGCGCTGCGCTTGAAATGGCCGTTCGTTGCCACGGTATCGTACCAAACGTCCTGCCAGACGCCGTCCACCAACCTGCCCATCCTGAAATCTCCTTCGTGATCCTTGCCCTCATAGATAGCGCTTCCAGCGGCGTCCGATAGGTAGCGAATTGGGAACAGTGCGTTTTAGGCTTTGACAGAGGGCATTTTTCTGATATCGGCGATCTCACAATTTTTTTCGTGTTGGAAGAAACCACACCGATGATGTTCTCGGGAAACCTGCGACGACGCTGATGCTGCCAACGCCCTAATTCGGGCGAAGCCATCCTTATGTCTGTCCGCATGCTTGGTTCCCGTTCCCATGAAAAAGCACGATCTCGTCTACCTGACCGAAGACGCGTCCCATGACGCAGCCATCGAAATCATCAACGAAGAAGCCTTCGGCCCCGGTCGGTTCGCCCGGGCGGCCGCGCGTATTCGCGAGCAGGGGCCGCATGATCGGTCGCTGTCCTTCATCTGCGCCGACAACGGCGAGACGATCGCCTCGGTCAGGATGACGCCGGTCATGGCCGGTTCGGTCAAAGGTCATCTGCTCGGGCCGCTCGCGGTGCGGCCGTCGCACAAGAACCAGGGCATTGGCCGGGAACTGGTGCGCATCGCCGTCGAAGCGGCACGGCGGAAGGGGTCGCAGGCGGTGATCCTCGTCGGTGATCCGCCTTACTACCAGCCGCTCGGCTTCGAGAAGGTCCGCTACGGCGCGCTCGAGTTTCCCGGGCCGGTCGATCCCGCGCGTGTGCTCGTCGTGCCGATGGCAGACGACGTGCATGCTGGCCTTGCTGGTGTCATCGGCTGGCGGGACGATGCGGTCGTGCCGGTCGTGGTGCTCGATCTGCCGCTTGCGGTCTGACGCGGATGCTATCGGGCGGCGAGCGATTTCTTCAGGAAAACCCGGGTGCGGCCGATGGGGAAGTCAGGCAGCTCACCGAAGGCCTGGTAACCCTGGCGTTCGTAAGCGCGCCGGGCTTGCGGATTGAAGGTATCGATCCAGGCACTGTGGCAGCCGCGGCTTCGAGCCTCATCCTCTGCTGCCTGAAGCAGCTTGCCGGCGAGGCCTTGGCCACGAAGATCCTCCGGCAGCCACAGCCACTGCACGAAGAGCCAACCCCAGCCGGTGTAACCGTTCAGGCCACCGCGTTTCCCTTTCGCATCGGGACCGCCGACCAGAACGGCGAGCGGTCGCCGCTCCGACGGCCCGACATCGGCGGCATTGAAGGCCGTCAGGCCATTGCCGATCGTTTCCAGCGCCTCGGGTGAGGGCGCGTCCGTTACCTCGAACATCGAAGACCTCTCACGTGCGGCGCATGCTGAAGACGTCGAGGCGATCCTCGCCCACGTCCTTTTCATCGAGCCGCCAGCCGAGGCGCTCGTAGAAGGCCCGCTTGCCGGGAAGGGCGCAGAGATGCACGGTGTCGGCCCCGGTATCGAGCGCCGCAGAAGCGGCTTTCAGCACGATATCGCCGCCGATGCCGAGGCCGCGGAACGGCGAGTCGACCCAGACGGCTGCCACCCAAGGGGTGAGGTTCGGCCGCTCCTCAAGGTCCGAGGCAATCACCGAGGCGGTGCCGACGAAGCGATCTCCGGCGTGGGCCACCAGGCAAAGGGGTTCTGCGCTATCGGCAAGACTCTCTTCGAGCAGGCCGGTGATATGGCTCAGCGGGAAGCCCTGTGGCTCCCACCAGGCGCGCCAGATACGGTCGGCCACAGTATCGAAGAAATGCGGTGCGTCGCGAAGGTCGCTGACGACAACGGTCTGACCGATCATCGTCCCTCGCGATACCAGGTGGCGGAGATCAGGAAGAGCAGTGCCGCAAGCCCGAGAAGCCCGGTGAACAACGGCAGCGAGTTGATGCCCTTCAATACGGTTTCGTCGGTCATGCGGATGGAGAGGCGCTGATCGTCGGCCGACCTAATCGAGCCTCTGACCGGCAGCACCGTCGGCAGGTCAAGCGGGCCGTCGGCGCTTGCGAGACGCCGCACCAGCCCCTTGGTCTTCTCCGCCCAGGGGCGCAGCTTGTCCTCGGTCGAAATCGCCGCCTTGAACTCCGGCGCATTGGGATCGCCGACATGGGCAAGGGCCGTGAGTTCGCCATTGGTCATCTCGAACAGGCCGGTCTCGGTCGTGGCGAGTTCTGCCGAGTAGAGGCCCGGCTGGCGCTCGGTCAGCTTCACATCCTGCTTTTGGCCCGACGGCGAAACGAGAGAAACGGGACCAGGATCGCCATCGATCGTCTGGCGGGTGATTTCCAGCGTCCGGCCCCGGGCGCGTGCCGTCAAGGCTTCTTCCTCGAGCGACGGCTCCTGCATCAGCCAATGGGCGGTGCGACGATAGAGCGAGACATGCGGGCCGCCGCCTTCGAAGCCGCGTGCCCAGAGCCAGCCCTGGTCGGAGAGCAGCATGGCGACGCGGCCCTTGCCGACGCGGTTGAGCACGAGCAGCGGCTTGCCGTCGGCAGCTTCCATCACCGTATTGCCCTGCGGCCTGTTGACATCGACCGTGCGGAACCAGCGGCCCCAGTGCGGCGGCTCGCTATCGGAGCCTTCAAGGCCGCGGGTCACCGGATGTTTCTTCCCTTCCTCCGACAGGCGGGGGAAGAAGGCCTTCTCGTTCATGACGCCCGTGGGCGCGGCCGGAAGCACGGCCGAGAGCGGCGTTGCGGCGATCGAATCGTCGCCGGCATGTTCCGGTCCGGCGGCAATCAGAAGCGCGCCGCCGTTCTCCACATATTGCGCGATGTTGTCGTAGTAGAGGATCGGCAGCAGGCCGCGATGCTGATAGCGGTCGAGGATGATCAGGTCGAACTCGTTGATCTTGTCGACGAACAGCTCACGCGTCGGGAAGGCAATCAGCGACAGCTCATTGATCGGCGTGCCGTCCTGCTTTTCCTGCGGACGCAGAATGGTGAAGTGCACCAGATCGACCGCAGCGTCGGATTTCAAAAGGTTGCGCCAGGCGCGCTCGCCGGCGTGGGGTTCGCCGGAGACGAGCAGGACGCGGAGGTTTTCGCGAATGCCGTCGAGCACGTGCACCGCGCGGTTGTTGGCCGTGGTCACTTCGCCGGGAACCGCATCCACCGCAAATTCAAGCACGTTGTTGCCGCCGCGCGGAACCTTGAAGCTGAAGGGAACGTCGGTGCCCGGCTCGGCCCTTTCCCGGGCGATTTCATTGCCGTTGAGGCGGATGCTGACTTCCGCGGTCCCGCCGGGTGCGGCGCCGTCGTCGACGACCCGGAACGAAAGCTTCTGCTCTTCGCCGACGATGCCGAAGCGCGGCGGGTTGATGAGCTCGACACGCCGGTCGAATTCATCAGGCTTGCCGGTGATGAGGCCATGAATCGGGGCGTCGAATCCCAGCTTGCGGCTGACGTCGGGCACGTCGTGGATCTGGCCGTCGGTCACGAAGATCGCGCCGCCGATGCGCGCCGGCGGAACGTCGGCGAGCGCTGTTGCGAGAGCGGAGAACAGATTGGTCGCCGGCGAGACGCTCGCCGGATCGGACTTGGCCTCGACGATGCGGGGCTCGATCAGCGGTATCCCGGCCAGCCGCGCCTTCAGGCCTTCGACCGCACGATCGGTCTGCGCGGTACGGTCGCCATTTTGCTGGCTCTGGCTGCGGTCGACGACGATCGCGACGATCGTCGAAAGCGGATCACGCAGTTCGACGAAGATGGAAGGGTTGGCGATCGCCAGGGCGAGTGCAGCCAAGGCGAGGGCGCGCAGCCAGGCGCCGCGTATCTTTCGCCACAGGCCATAGCCGATGAACAGTGCCGCGACGACCAGAAGCGGCGCGAAGAACATCAGCGGAAGCAACGGAGCAAAACCATAGGTCATCGATCGGCCCTCACTGCCCAAGCCTCTGGAGGAGGTCCGGCACATGAACCTGATCGGACTTATAGTTGCCGGTCAGCATATACATCATGATGTTGACGCCTGCCCGATAGGCATATTCGCGCTGCATTTCGTCCGGCGGAACCGTCGGCAGGAGCGGCGCGCCGTTGGCGTCCACGGCCCAGGCGCCGGCGAAATCGTTGCCGGTGATCATGATCGGCGTGACACCGTCGCCGCCGCGCACCGGCCGGTTGCTCTGTTCCTCGGCGCCGTTGGGGGCGGCTTCCACCCACAACTGGCTCTCGGTGTAGCGGCCGGGAAAATTCGAAAGCAGGTAGAAGGCCTTTGTCAGGACGTGGTCGGCGGGCACCGGTTCCAGCGGCGGAATGTCGAGACCGTTCAGCATCTCCTGCAGGCGCTGCACATTGGGACTGTCGCCTGCCGCCGAAGGCGTGAGCGAGGAGAACTGGTCGCGCGTGTCGAAGAGAACGGTGCCGCCGTTGCGCATATAGGCGTCGATCCGGCTCATCACTCTGCTGCTCGGCATCGGCGCCGTCGCGGATACCGGCCAGTAGATGATCGGGTAGAAGGCCAGCTCGTCCTGTTCGAGGTCGACGCCGACAGGCGCGCCCGGTTCGAGAGCCGTGCGATAGGTCAGGTAGTTGCTCAGGCCGACGAGGCCCTGTTCCGACAGCCGGTCAACATCGGCCTCGCCGGTGATGACATAGGCGAGGTGGGTCGTGTCGAGGCGTTGCAGCGTCTGCTCGTCGCTCGGCTGGCTATCCTGCGCATGCGCGCTCGTGGGCGCCAACGCCGTAAAGCCAAGCGTTGCGAGGCCGAGCGTGGCGAGCACCGCTGCGGTGGCGGCGCCACGGCTTCCGCGGCCGCGCAATCCCGCAAGGCCGCCGGCCATGTAAAGCACGATCAGGGTGTCGATGAGGAAGAGCATCAGCGCCAGCCCGAAGAGATACGGCCGGATAGAGAAGGGGCGCGCGCCTTCCAGCCCTTCCGCGCGTTCGCTGACGAGGTTGCCCCTGATCGGAGCGAGGCTGCCGCCGTCGGGAAGAAGATTGTTGGCAACGAAGCCCTCTTCCGAGCCGTAGAGGCCGGGTGGTGTGTCTGCGGAAACGGTCGGGGCGACGCCAGGGGCGATCTCGAGCGGCCGGGCGCTGCCGGTCTCGGTGGTCAGTTCGCCCCGGGCGCTTACCAGGCGATAGGGCGGCAGGGTCTCAGCCTTGCTCGCCTGGTCGCCGGCGATGCCGCCGGCACGCGAAAGCTGGATGGATCGGCGCAGCATATCGACGAAGGAGCCTGAAATCGGCAGGTTCGACCAGCCCGGGTCTGCGCTCACGTGGAAGAGCACGATGCGTCCGCGTCCGCGTTCGGCTGTCGTGACCAGCGGCGTGCCATCGGCGAGGTTGGCCCAGGTCCGTTCGGCGAGGTCTGGTGTCGGCTGTGCCAGCACCTGGCGTTTGACAAGCACATCGCGCGGATGCTCGAGACCGGCAAAGGGGCTGGAAGACGGGTAGTCGGCAAGCGGCTGCGGCTCTGACCAGGAGAGCGCGCCATCGAGGGAACGTTCGCCCTGCCTGAGCACGACGGGGACCAGCGGGTCATCGGCAGGCGCACCGGCCAGTCTCGGGCCGGCAAAGCGAACGAGCATGCCGCCGTTCTCCAGCCAGCGCGTCACCAGCGGATAGCTTTCGTCCGGCAACCGGCCGACGTCGGCCATGACAAGGATCGAGGGATTTTGAGCGAGAAGTTCGGCAATCGCCTTGCCGATCGCTTCCTCTCGCGGCTCGATCAGATCGGCATGCGGTTCGAGCGCCCGCTTGATGTAGTAGAGCGGCGAGAGCAGCGGCTGCGACTGGTGGACCTCGCCGCTCAGCAACGCCACGCGACGGCGGCGGTTGCCGTCGTCGAGCAGGTGGATGGCGCCGGCCGTCGCCTGGCCCTCGATCGTCAGGCGTGCGAAGTCGTTGCGCAGCTCGAAGGGAGCTTTCAGAAGTGCGTTCGCAGTCGTGGCGCCTGCACCGAAGCGGAGTTCGCCTTCGGCAATGGCGGTGCCGCGCGCGTCGCGGGCAAAAACGTAATAGGCCCGTGGCTCGCCAAGCGGCAGCCGCGATGCCGTGACGCGCATACCATCGTTTTCGTTGGTCGCGGACGTCAGCGCGATGGCGCTTTCCGCATTGCCTTCGATCCGACGAACGTTGGCGGCGCCGATCTCCGCCACTTGCCGCATCGTATGGCCGTCCCCGGTCTCGATCCCGTCACTGAGGAAGGCAAGCGTGCCGGGCGGCGAACTCGAAAGGGCAGCCTTCATGGCGGCAAGCGCCTGGTCGCGCACGGCTGGCAGCGGTTGCGGCTGCGCCGCGGCGAGACGATCGCGCGCAGTGGTGGCCGAGGCCGGTGTCGCGTCGTGCTGCCGGTCGGTCGTGAAGGCGATCGAAACCGGCAGGTCCTTGGCTTCCGCATCGTCGATGAGGGCGTTAGCGGCCTCGACCCGCCGATCCCAATCGGAGACCGTCGCCCAGCTATTGTCGATGACGAGTGCGAGCGGACCAGAGGAGGAAAGCGTGTTCTGTCGCGGGTTGAACACCGGATCGGCGATCGCCAGGATCACCGCGGCCGCCATCAGCATGCGCAGCAGCGTCAGCCACCACGGGCTTTGCGCCGGGGTTTCCTCGCGCTTTATCACGGAGGCCAGGATGCGCAGCGGCGGGAAGACTTCGGCCGCGGGCCTTGGCGGCGTCATGCGCAGCAGCCACCAGATGACAGGCAGGGCGACCAGGGCGGCGAGGATGGCGGGATTGGTGAAGAGGAAGGGCAAGCCGCTCATAGCAGCCCCCCGTGCGTTGCGCGTCCCGGCATGCCGGAGAGGTAGGTGTGCACGGCGACGAGCGCCTCCGAGGCGGGCCGGTCGGTTCTGTGCGGGATGAAGGTCCAGCCGAGATGACGGAGCGTCACGCCCAGGCCGTCGCGCCGGCTGACATAGGCACGCTGATAGTCCTCGCGCAGCACTTCGGCGCGGCCGGCCGTCAGCGTCTCGCCGGTCTCCGGGTCGGTGAACTCGGTGCGGCCGCTATAGGGAAACACCTCTTCGGCCGGGTCGGCGATCTCGACCACATGGCCGCGCAGCCCCCGCCGTGCCAGCGGGCCGAGGCGGTCCATGATCTTTTCCGCCGGATCGAGAAAATCGCCGATCAGCACGAGATCGCTGGCGTTGCGGATCATCCCGGTATTGGGGATGCCTTCCGCGAGCGGGCTCAGCATGATCGCGGTCGCCAGCCTTTCGGCGGCGTTGCGAGCCGAGATCGGCTCCATGATGCCGGGGCAACCGATGCGTTCGCCGGAGCGCGCGAGGATCTCCGCGAGCGCCAGCATCAGGACCAGCGCGCGGCTTTCCTTGGAGACGGCGCCGAGCTTCGACTTGTACATCATCGAAGGGGAAAGATCCGCCCACAGCCAGATCGTATGCGCGGCCTCCCATTCGCGGTCGCGGACATAGGTGTGGTCGTCGCGGGCCGAGCGGCGCCAGTCGATGCGCGACATGCTTTCGCCGTCGCTATAGGGCCGGAACTGCCAGAAATTCTCGCCGATCCCACGCTTGCGCCGGCCATGCCAGCCGGAGATCACCGTGTTGGCGATCCGCCGTGCCTCGACCAGGCAATCGGGAACGAGCATGGCGCGCTGCTGGGCGCGCGAAAGCACTTCACCAGCGGGAGTACGCGAGACTATGTGCCCGACGGTGGCCATGCCCTAGCCTCTGGCCTGCTTCACCAGGCCGGCGATGACGTCGCGCACGGTCATGCCTTCGGCACGGGCAGCGAAGGTGAGCGCCATGCGGTGCTGAAGCACGGGCTCGGCGAGCGCCAGGATGTCGTCGATCGACGGCGCCAGGCGGCCATCGTAGAGCGCGCGAGCGCGAGCGCAGAGCATCAGCGCCTGGCCGGCGCGGGGGCCGGGACCCCAGGCGACGTTCTTGTCGGTCGCGGCGTTGCCGTTGCCCGGACGGGCAGAGCGCACCAGCGACAGGATCGCATCGACCACCTTTTCGCCGACCGGCATCTGGCGGATGAGGGCCTGGATCTGCTGAAGCCGCGCGGCATCAATGACCGGGTGGGCGGTCGCTTCGCCGACGCCGGTGGTTTCGAGCAGGATCTGCCGCTCGGCGGAAAGGTCCGGATAGCCGACGTCCACCTGCATCAGGAAGCGGTCGAGCTGCGCCTCAGGCAGGGGATAGGTGCCTTCCTGCTCCAGGGGGTTCTGGGTGGCGAGCACGTGGAAAGGCTGGGGCAGATCCTTGCGCGCGCCCGCAACGGTGATGTGATACTCCTGCATTGCCTGCAGCAGCGCCGATTGCGTCCGCGGCGAGGCGCGGTTGATCTCGTCGGCCATCAGCAATTGCGTGAAGATCGGGCCGGGGATGAAGCGGAACGAGCGGTGGCCGGCCGCATCCTGGTCCATGACTTCGGAGCCGAGGATGTCGGAGGGCATCAGGTCGGGCGTGAATTGCACGCGGCTGGAATCAAGGCCGAGCACCGTGCCGAGCGTGGCGACGAGCTTCGTCTTGGCAAGACCGGGAACGCCGACGAGCAGGGCATGGCCGCCGGAGAGAACGGCGAGCAGGGTCTGCTCGACGACGCTTTCCTGGCCGAAGATGACCTTGCCGACTTCCGCACGCACCCGGGCGATTTCTCCGAGAGCGCTTTCGGCTGCGGCGACAATCGCCTTCTCGTCGATCGCGTCGGCCGCGCCTTTCATTACAGTCATGGTCGTACTCCCCGGTCGCCCGTTGTTAAACCGAATCGCCTTACAGCGCCGCGCGTCTTTATAAGACGTGCAAAGGTCGCTGTAACATTTTGAGCTGCTGCATAATTTTGTCCTTAAATCGATTCCGATTTACGGAATTATACGGTAGCCGGGATTTCAGTTGCCAAATTCCAATTTAGACCCTGCCGGACGGCTGACAAGTCGGCGCCGACGCACTATCTCGTGAGATATCAAAGGTCTCGATGCAAAAATCGGGGTCAAACGGGACGGAACAATGGCAGAAGCCGAAATTCAGCAAACCGGCGATGCCGCCGGACTGGCGGCGCTGATTGCGCGTGCCGCCGGGCAGACCGGCGAAAAGGCGCGCGGCCTGCCGCCGGTGGACCGTTGGAATCCGCCGTTCTGCGGTGACATCGACATGGAGATTCGCGCCGACGGCACCTGGTTCTATCTGGGCACTCCGATCGGCCGGCAGCCCCTGGTCAGACTGTTCTCCACCGTTCTGCGCAAGGACGAGGACGGGCGCACCTATCTTGTGACTCCTGTGGAAAAGGTCGGCATCCGCATCGTCGATGCCCCCTTCGTCGCCGTCGAGATGAGCGTCACGCATGGAGGAGAGGGCCAGGTCCTGACCTTCCGCACCAATGTCGGCGACGTGGTCGAAGCGGGGCCGGAGCACCCGCTGCGCTTCGTCATCCATGGCGAGAACCGGGAGCTGAAGCCATATCTACATGTGCGCGGACGCCTGGAGGCACTGGTCTCCCGGCCGGTGATGTATGACATCGTCGAACTCGGCGAGACGCTTGAAGTCGACGGCACGGAAATGTTCTGCGTGCGCTCCGCCGGCGCCGTCTTCCCGATCATGCCGGCGGTCGAGTTGGAAGCGCTTTCCCGATGAACCGGCATCTCTTCTCTGCTGACGAGTTCCGTCGACGCGCGCTGACCCAGATGGGCGGGCCGGTGGAAACCGCCTGGCGCGATCATGGCGACTTCCTGCTCAATCCCGGCATGGTGCCTTATCTCGAGACGCTGCACCTGAAGGACGCTGCCGTTCTCGTGCCGGTTGTCGACGATGGCGACGATGCGAGCGTCATCCTGACCCAGCGCACCACCAGCCTGCGCAAGCATTCCGGCCAGGTGGCTTTCCCCGGGGGCGCTGTCGATCCCGAGGACCGGTCCGTCGAAGTGGCAGCGCTCCGCGAGGCGCAGGAGGAGATCGGTCTCGATCCGCGCTTTGTCGAAACCATCGGCCGGCTGCCGCATTACATGGCCATGTCCGGTTTTCGCATCACTCCGGTGCTGGCGGTGGTGAAACCCGGCTTCGAACTGACAGCCAATCCGGATGAGGTCGAAAGCGTCTTCGAGGTGCCGCTGTCCTTCCTGATGAACCCGAGCAATCACGCCCGCGGGCGCGGACATTGGCAGGGCGAGGAACGGCATTTCTACCGAATGCCCTATGGCGACTACAACATCTGGGGTATCACCGCCGGCATTCTCCGCATGCTCTATGAAAGGCTTTATGCATGATTTCCGTTGCCGGCGAAGGCTGGTTTTCATCGCCTTCTCTCCGCCGCGTCTTCGAGGTCCTGAACGTCGAGGGCGGCGAGGTCAGGGTCGTCGGCGGCGCGGTGCGCAACAGCTTGATGGGCCTGCCTGCCGGCGACATCGACATGGCGACCACCTGGCGCCCGCAGGACGTGTCCGAGCGGGCGAAGGCGGCGGGCATCAAGGTGGTGCCGACCGGCATCGATCATGGCACGGTGACGCTCGTCATCGACGCAACACCCTATGAAGTCACGACGCTCCGCCGCGACGTTGAGACCGATGGGCGGCGCGCGGAAGTCGCGTTCGGCACCGACTGGAAGGCGGATGCGGAGCGGCGGGATTTCACGATCAACGCACTCTATGCCAACGATCGCGGCGAAGTGTTCGATGACGTCGGTGGGCTGGCGGATATCGAGACCCGCACGGTACGCTTCATCGGCGATGCTTCCGAGCGGGTCGCCGAGGATTATCTGCGCATCCTGCGTTTCTTCCGGTTCTTCGCTCATTACGGCAGCGGCCGACCGGATGCCGACGGCTTGCGCGCCTGCGCGAGGGCGCGTTCGAAACTTGCAACGCTCTCGGCCGAACGGGTCTGGGCCGAAACGAAGAAATTGCTCTCCGCCGAGGATCCCGGCCGTGCGCTCCTTTGGATGCGCCAGGCCGGCGTGCTGACCGAGATTCTGCCGGAAACGGAGAAATGGGGCATCGACGCGATCCCGGATATCGTTGCCGCCGAGCGGGCCTTTGGCTGGACGCCGAGCCCGCTTCTGCGCCTGGCCGCAATCGTGCCGCCGGACGAGGAGCGGCTGGAGGCGATGGCGGAGCGTCTGCGTCTGTCGAAGGTCGAGGCTGCCTATTTCGGTCGCTGGGCCAAGGCGCCGGCGGTCCCGGCGGCGACCGCCGATACGGCCTTCGACCGGCTGCTTTATCGTCATGGCGCGGAGGGGATTGTCGTCCGGCTGCGGCTGGCGCTGGCAACGGCGCGGCGCAAGTCGGAAGGCGATCCGGCATTGTTGTCGGAAACCGCGGCGCTGCGCCGGCTATTGGCGCGTGCGGAAGCCTGGAAACGGCCAAGCTTTCCGCTGAGTGGCGGTGACGTGCTGAAGGCCGGCGTGCCGGCCGGCCCAAGAGTGGGGGAAATCCTCGGCGAACTCGAAAATCTTTGGATCGAGCGCAACTTCACTCTCGACCGGGCAAACCTCGTCGCCCGGCTCGAAGCCATGGTGCGGCCGGACTGATCGGACGGCTTACGCCGCCTAGAGGACGGCTACGCCGCCTTGGATTCGTCGGTGATCCGGGCCTTGATGTTTTCGATCATGTTTTCGCGGATGATCGTCTCGCCGTGCGTTTCGCGCATGTGCTCCACGACGCGGCGCACGATTTCGGCATCGTTGTCGGCGCGCGTGTGCCATTCGCAACCCGGGACGAGTGAACCGCATTCAAACAGGCGCATGGTGCTTCCTTCCCTGTGTAAGTTTGATGCGAGAGCGCGGTGCGCCAGCCGGGCGACCGCGCAAATAGAGTAGCATCAACCCCCGAGGCGGCCAAATTGTTCCAGCCGGGCGCGCGAGCAGAAAGCATTATCGACAAGCGTGCCGATGGTGTTATGGGTTTGCGGTAACAAGAGACGCAAAGGCCCTTTTGCCCATGACCACCGTTCAATCGGAACTGATCTCCGCCATCCGGAACATTCCTGATTATCCGAAGCCGGGCGTGATGTTTCGCGATATCACCACGCTGCTCGGTAATCCACGCGCCTTTCGCCGCGCGATTGACGAGCTGGTACATCCCTACGCCGGTACCAAGATCGATAAGATCGCCGGCATCGAGGCGCGCGGTTTCATTCTCGGTGGCGCGATCGCACACCAGCTTTCGTCGGGCTTCGTGCCGATCCGCAAGAAAGGCAAGCTGCCGCACGACACCGTGCGCATCGCCTACAGCCTGGAATACGGCGTCGACGAGATGGAGATGCACAAGGATGCGATCCGACCGGGTGAAAAGGTGATCCTCGTCGACGACCTGATCGCAACCGGCGGCACGGCGGAAGCCGCTACCAAGCTTCTGAAGCAGATGGGCGCCGAAATCGTAGCGGCCTGTTTCGTCATCGATCTGCCCGAACTCGGCGGACGTAAGAAGCTCGAAGCGCTCGGCGTCAACGTCCGGACGCTGATCGAATTCGAAGGCCATTGATCAATCCGGCGATTCCTGCATGTCGTCGGGACGCAGATATGCAGCAAATCGGCCACCGTCGCGCGTGATAAGACGCGCGACGCCATAGAGCGGGGCGAATGCTGCGCCCTTTCTCGTCTCTGCGCTAGAGCCGATTGATCGTCCGCAACATCAGCTGCACTTCACGCTGTGTTGCCGGTGGCAGTGTTTCCACTTCCTTCTGCCAGAAGCTTTCGGCTTCCGGCGGCTCTTCTTCCCAGCTTCTGACCGATGTTTGGTTGTCGTCTATGACGACACGACGGTGACCGCCGAGACGTATATATTCGTCCGCCAGTTCGCGGACATGGGTTTTTTCCATGGCTACTCCTCCGCTACGAGCGGTTCGTCGCCCTCAAGCCGCCGGAGACGCGGCCGACGGCGCGCGACCTTGCTTGCGAATAGACAGTCTATCTCTGGTCAGCGGCGAATTTATGGAGGTGCGGCGGTTCAAGGTGTTACAGCGATCTTGGCGCCTCTTAAAAGCAGCGTGGCACTGTAGGCGGGGCGGCCATCGCCGCGTCAGACGAACTCGATCACCTTGCTCTCGAAGCGGATCACCGCCTCGCCATGCTGGTTGTCGCCTTCGCACAGGATCGTGTTGATCCGCCAGCCGGGTTTCGAGTTGAGCGAGCGGCTTTCGAGGAAGGTCACGAAATAGGTGACGGTGTCTCCGGCATAGACCGGCTTCAGCCATTTGAGGTCGCGGAAGCCGGGCGAGGGGCCGAGGTTCGGCGCACGCAGCCCCTCGGCGGCAAGCCGGCGCTGCTCGTTCTTCCAGAAGCGGACGAAGCATTGCATCCAACCGGCTGAGGTATGCCAGCCCGATGCGCAGAGCCCGCCGAACAGCGAATGCCGCGCCGCTTCTTCATCGAGATGGAAAGGCTGCGGGTCGAAGTCGCGAGCGAAGCGGATGATGTCCTCGGCCGTGAAAGTCAGGCTGCCGATGGCAGTCTTGGCCCGGGCGGCGTAAAATTCTTCCATCGTCATCATCAGGCCTGGCCCTTCTCGCGGGCGCGAAAGAGAACCGTACATTCGGAGATCGCCACGGGTTCACCCGTCTGGTTGGTGATTTCGTTGCGGAACTTGACGATGCCGAGCTCAGGCTTCGACCGCGAGCGCCGCGCCTCGAGCACGAGGCTGAAGCCGGTGAGGACGTCTCCAGCGATAACCGGTTTCCTCCAGTCCATGAAGTCGATGCCGGGCGAACCCTGGGACGTCGAGTCGCCCATGAAGGCGTCGAGCATCATGCGCATGCCGACGGCGCTGGTGTGCCAGCCGGACGCTGCAAGACCACCTAGGATGCTGCGTTTTCCCGCTTCCTCGTCGAGATGCATCGGCTGCTGGTCGAACTCGCTGGCGAAGGCGATCATCTCCGCCGGCTTCATCTCGACCGGCTTGTAGTCGAAACGCCGCCCTTCGGAAAAATCCTCGAAATACAGCATGCTTGAGTTGTCCCGTCTGATTTGTTGCCGCCTTACCTACTGCATAATTTCGCGGAGCGGAATCGATTTGAGCGGGATGGCCGGATGCCGGCCTCGACGTCATCGGCACCCTCCGGCAGCGACTGCGCCGCATGATCATGGACCTGTTGCCGGAAACGATTACGGCGCGGTTGCATGCCGCGCCGAAATGCCGAGTTCGTCGCGCGCTGCACTCCTTGCATCGCGCCTGGTCCTTGATCTTGCGCGTGTCGCGCAAGACCGCCGCAACACTTACGTGTTGAAGCGGAAGTGGATGACGTCGCCGTCCTGGACAACGTATTCCTTGCCTTCGTCGCGCGCCTTGCCAGCTTCCTTGGCGCCGGTTTCGCCGCCGAGCGCGATGTAGTCGTCATAGGCGATGGTGTTGGCGCGAATGAAACCGCGTTCGAAATCCGAGTGGATGACGCCGGCAGCCTGCGGCGCCTTGGTGCCGCGCTGGATCGTCCAGGCGCGGGTTTCCTTGGGGCCGACGGTGAAATAGGTGATGAGGTCGAGCAGCTTGTAGCCGGCACGGATCAGGCGGTCGAGACCGGCTTCTTCCAGGCCGAGCGCGCTGAGGAATTCCTTGGCCTCTTCATCCGGCAGCTGCGCCACTTCCGACTCGATGGCAGCCGAAATCACGACGGACTCGGCGCCCTGGGCCTTGGCCATTTCGGCGACGGCACGGGTGTGTTCGTTGCCGTCGGCAGCGTCACTTTCGGCGACGTTGCAAACATAGAGAACCGGATGCGCGGTCAGGAGGTTGAGCCCCTGCAGGATGCGCAGTTCTTCGGCATCGAGCTTCGAAAGCAGGGTGCGGACCGGCTTGCCTTCGCGCAGCAGGTTCAGTGAGGCCTCCATGATCGGAAGCTGGGCCATGGACTCCTTGTCCTTGCCGACGGCGCGCTTGCGAGTCTGCTCGGTGCGGCGCTCCAGGCTATCGAGGTCGGCGAGCATCAGCTCGGTCTCGATCGTCTCGGCGTCGGCGACCGGATGGATGCGGCCTTCGACGTGGGTGATGTCGTCATCCTCGAAGCAGCGGAGCACGTGAACGACGGCGTCCACTTCGCGGATGTTGGCGAGGAACTGGTTGCCGAGGCCTTCGCCCTTCGACGCGCCGCGCACCAGGCCGGCGATGTCGACGAAGGAGATGCGCGTCGGGATGATTTCCTTCGACTTGGCAGTTTCGGCAAGCTTGCGCATGCGCGGATCCGGCACTGCCACTTCGCCGGTGTTCGGCTCGATGGTGCAGAAGGGATAGTTGGCGGCTTGCGCGGCCGCCGTCTTGGTGAGCGCGTTGAAGAGAGTGGACTTGCCGACGTTCGGCAGTCCGACAATACCGCATTTGAAGCCCATGGGGTCTCGTCCGTATCTTAAAATTCCGTTGGCGTGGCTATGCGGGAAGGGCGCTTCCTGGTCAAGGGCGCACGCCCTGTTCACGGTAAATAAGGGGCTTGCGCCGTTGAACGCACGACCCTTGGGCCGCATATGCGCCTCAGAATTCCGCCGGCCCTGTGGAGGCGGCGAAAAATCCGGGGAGCCTGCATTGATCGACCAGAAGTTCATGTTCCCGCGCGTGCCGGTGGCTGTCGTCGATATCGGCGACACGCTGGAGGCCCTGTTGATCCGTTCCATGCTGGAGAGCCTTGGCGCCGTCGTCACGCTGCATCTGCCGGGAACGCCTGAGGATTTCCTGACCCTGATCGCTGGCGGTGAACGCGTGCATCAGCATCTGATCATCTGCGGCCACGGCGACGAAAACGGTTTCGTCTTCGGCGAATATATCGAGGATATCGACACCTCGATGCTGGTCGAAGGAAGTCTGCCGCCCTCGGTGGTCGCAGAGCACGCCCGGCTCGACGGCAAGATCGTTCTCAGCACCTGCTGCGAAACCGGCGGCAAGGCGTTCGCCGATGCCATCGTCGGGAAGGGAGGGGCAGCACTCTATGTCGCTCCCGACGGTTCGCCCGAAGGGGCCGATGCGCCGCTCTTCGTCCATTGCTTCTATCATGCGCTTCTCGCGCGCAAGCAGACGCCCGAGGCGGCGCTGGAGCGGGCCCGCTCTTGCGACGAGGCGGCGGTGATGTTCGTCGGCCACTGGCGCGGCCGCTGATAGCTGTAACTGGAATCCGGCTTTTGCTTGATCGGTGCGCCTGCCCGTAGGATAGTGCGCATCGTGCGGCGCGCGATCTTAGCGAGAGTCCGCTGCGACACTGAGATCTGCTGCCCGGATCTGTCCTTGAATCCATTTCGATTTAAGAAGCCATGCGGTGGCGGCCGTGCCGTCCTTTCTGTCATCAACGGGGTGGTTCCGATGAGTGACAACGAAGTTGCCAGAAAAGTCAAAGTGAAGGTCAAGCCGAAGCTCGAACGGCCGAAGCTTTACAAGGTCATGCTGCTCAATGACGATTACACGCCGCGGGAATTCGTCGTTGGCGTGCTCAAGGCCGTGTTCCATATGAGTGAGGAGGCGGGTTATCGCGTGATGATGACGGCGCACAAGATGGGCACTTCGGTGGTCGTCGTCTGCGTGCGCGACATTGCCGAAACCAAGGCCAAGGCGGCGACCGATCTCGCCAAGGAAGCGGGTTTTCCATTGCTCTTCACCACCGAGCCCGAGGAATAGCGGCCGGCGCCGACCATGCCCGGCTGCTGCCGGCCTGCTTTATGCGTTCCTGTGCAGACGAAGCGGCTTGGTCGCTTCTCGCTCGATCGTGCCCTTGGCCTCGAGGTCGAGCTGAGCCGCCTTCAGCCACCAGCCGGCCTTTGCCCCCTCGGGAAAGAGGTCCTGCGGCAGGAGCGGCAGCAGCTTTTCCTTCGCTTCGGCAACTGTGAGGCCCGGTGCGGCCGCTGGCAGCACCGCCAGCAAGGCTTTTCGCATCGCCTCGTATTTCACCCGGTCGACGCGGTATTTGTGGCCGGGCGATACGATATTTTCGATCTCGATCTTCTCAGCCCCGGATGCCATTGGCCTCGCCTTTCACATAGTCGATCTCCGGCGCCTTGAAGCCCATGGCGGCCCAGGCCTTCAGCAGCCGCCACATGAACCGGCCCGAATGCGTCTTGTAGCTCGGCAACGTGTCGGTGAATTCGACGCCCGCCTTGCGATCTTTTGTCATGGTCCGCATTTCGAGCGGCGGCTGGTCATCCGGGGCGAAGCGCTGGTTGTAGACGCTCAGCCAGTGGCCGCCCTTGAATTCTAGGAACATGGCGGCGTTGCAGCAGCTCGCAATGACCCTGCGCGTCGGCGCCGTTGGCGTCAACCGATGCTCGCGCAGCAGGTCGCCGCCCCGGATACAGCGGATCCTGTCCTTCCGGTAGAGCGCGAAGCGCGTCGAGCCATCGGCTTCCAGCACCGGCGACGCTTCGGGCAGAGCCTCGAAGCGCTCGCCGGCGGTGCGGCAACTGGTGCAGTAGCAGGCGGCGCCGACGATCGGCTCGCCGACGGCTTCAAAGGCAACCAGCCCGCAGCGGCAGGCGGCGATGCGATTTCTTGCTTGCGGCTTGACCATGGCTCTCCCCGATCCCGTTTCATCAACTAGACTGGACCGTCCAGTTTGATTTGTCAATCCGACTGGCCTATCCTAGGTGGCAAGTGATTTGCTGACGTAAGGCAGGGGGAAGGGCAGGTTTGAGCAACGGCGCAAAGACGCGCATGGAGCGCACCCGCAGGGCGATCGTGGCGGCGGCGAGCGATCTCTTCCTGAAGCACGGCTTTCTCGGCACCAACATGGATGAGATCGCGGCGACCGCGGAGGTATCGAAACAGACGGTGTATTCCCATTTCCAGAGCAAGGAGGCGCTGTTTCTGGAAGTCGTGCGCAGCATGACCGGTGGCGCCGGCGACGAGTTTCAGGAGCAGGTCGCCGACCCTGAAGGCGATGAGCCGATCGAGGAATTCCTGCTCGACTATGCCACCCAGTTGCTGACGATCGTGATGACGCCGCGGCTGATGCAGGTGCGGCGCCTGGTGATCGCCGAGGTCGAGCGCTTTCCACAGCTCGGCGAAGCATTGCACGAGCGCGGGCCGATGCGTTCGATCAGGCGGCTTGCGGCCGCCTTCAAGCGCTATAGCGAGAAGGGCGACATCCGGGTGAAGGATACTGAGGTGGCCGGCGGGTTCTTCAACTGGCTCGTCATGGGTGGACCGGTGAACGACGCCATGCTGCTCGGCGATAGCGCCATTCCAGCGCCGGAGGCTTTGAAATCGCATGCGGAGGAAGCGGTGCGGATCTTCCTTGCTGCGCATCGAGTGGACGACGCGGCCGTGGCCGTCTCGGTTGAGGCATGCCCCGCACGGCCATTCGATCCGAACATCATGACCGAGCCGGATGAGTGACGGTCAGGGACGCCGGATCTGATAACCGGTCTTGTCCTGCTTGAAGCCACAGTTCTCATAAAATCGTAACGTCGCGGGATCTTTTGATCCCGTCAGCAGCATCACCTTGTAACAACCAGTGTCCCAGGCCTTGGCGATGGCGTGCCGGATAAGCGCCCCGGCAAAGCCCTGCCGCCGAAAGGCGGCTGCGGTGACGACGTTTTCGACCAATGCGTAGGGCGCGCCGGCCCGCGTCAGATTCGGCACGACGACAAGCGTGACCGAGGTGGCGGCGATATCGCCGGCAAGACCGATGAAAACCGTCATGCCGGGTTGGGCATCGATCGCTGCAAAGCGCTCGGCGGCCAGCGCCGCATCGAGCGCCGGGTCGTCTGGGTTCAGCTCGCGGTAGAGGGCAAGAAGATCGGACAGGTCGCCAGCCGATGCGGTGCGGATGGTCAGGGCCGGGCTCGACACGCCTCAGTCTCCCTTCGACCCGAACATCTTCTTCAGCATATCGGCCATCGGGCCGGTCGCCGGCAGCTTCTTCGGCTGGGCTGAATTGCGCGCCTGATGGATGTGCGATTGCGCGCCCTGCTTCTTCGAGGATTCGGGCTTGTCCGCTTCCGGCTTGCCGCCGGTCGCGAGCGCGATCTTGTTCAGGAGCTGGGAATCCTCGCCGCGCACCAGCATGTCGGCATTGTCGGCGATCGCGTCGAGCAGCGGCACCAGCCAGGTCTGGTCGGCCTTGGCGAAATCGCCGAGCACATGGGCGTGCACCAGATCCTTGACGCCGGGATGGCCGATGCCGAGGCGCAGACGACGATAGTCCTTGCCGCAATGAGCGTCGATCGACTTGATGCCGTTGTGGCCGCCATGGCCGCCGCCGACCTTGATCCGCGCCTTGGCGGCGGGCAGGTCGAGCTCGTCATAGATGACGGTGATGTCCTTCGGCTGCAGCTTGTAGAAACGCATGGCCTCGCCGACCGCCTCGCCGGAGAGGTTCATGAACGTCTGCGGTTTCATCAAGAGCACGCGCTCGCCGGCGATCTCGCCTTCGGCGATCTCGGCCTTGAACTTCTTCGACCAGGAGGAAAAGCCGTGCCGGCGGTGAATGACGTCGACCGCCATGAAGCCGATGTTGTGCCGGTTGGCGGCGTATTTCGAACCTGGATTGCCAAGCCCTGCGATGATCAGCATGTCGTCACGCGTCGATGATTTCGGGGTGGAGCCATCCCAAATCATCGTGCCCGGGGGAAGTCAACGCTTATTTCTCGGCATGCAGGCTGGCATTCGGCGTCAGGCCATAGTGCTTGAAGATCTCGTCCTGGGTACCGTCGCCGACCAGCCGGTCAAGTTCACGCTGCATCGCGGCGATGGTTGCCCGCGATACGTCGCGGTGGCAGGCGATGCCATAGAGCTTGCCCTCGAGCACGAGCGCCGCTTCGACCGGTTTGCCCTCGGCGCGCATGATCTGGAAGGTCTTTTCCGATGTCATCAGCAGGTCGACGCGTCCGGCGATCAGCTTCTTCAGGCTGGAATCGAGGTTGGCGGCATAGTCGATCTTCGGAAAGCCGTGGTCCCTGAGATAGGTTGCGGAGAAGTCCTCGCGCTGCGTGCCCACGGTATACTGACGCGCCGCTTCCAGCGAAGCCGGCGCTATGTCGGAGCCGGTGTGGCGAACCATCACCATGTGATCGACGAGCAGCGGCTCGACCCATTGGAACTTCCTGTCGCGTTCGGCGTCGTGGCCAGTGGTGAAGACGCAATAGGCGGGATCGGTTTCGGCCAGCATGAAGGCTCGCGCCCAGGGCAGGACCTCGATCGTGTAAGGCTGTTTCAGCCGCTCCATGATCAGCTTGACCTGGTCGACGGCGGCGCCGCTCGGACCGTTCTCGGTCGAAAAATTGTAAGGCGGGTACTCCTCGGTGACGAACTTGATCGTCTGCGCCTGCGCGGTCGTGAAGAGACCGAGGAAAAACAATGGGATCAGCGCCTTCACGTGCCTTCCTCCTTTTGCCGCTTGTTGTGGTGTCCGCGCGACACGCCCGCGTCCCGAACCTCCATCGGGGTCGTGGCCGCTGGCGCCGAACATCATGCCCGCTTGCCTGCGGCCGTCGCCGCCTTTGCTTCCGAGTCGCTTTCCAGCATCTTCAGCATGCTTTCGATCGGCATCGGTCGGCTGAAGAGATAGCCCTGGCCGCAATCGACGCCCAGCTTGCGCAGGAGCTGCCATTGCTCCTTCGTCTCGATGCCCTCGGCGACGACGGTGCAGCCCATCTGGTGCGAGATGGTGCGGATACCCTTGATCAGCATGCGGCTCTTGCGCCGGATGTCGGCGGTGCCTGAGCTTAGAGAACGGGTGAAGGACTGGTCGACCTTGACGATATCGACCGGGAAACGGTTGAGGTAGCTCAGCGACGAATAGCCGGTGCCGAAGTCGTCGAGCGCGATGCGACAGCCGAATTCGTTGAGCTGTTTCAGCACCGCATGTACTTCCGGATTGTCGAGCATGAGCACGGCCTCGGTGATCTCGACAACGATCCGGCTGGGCGAAATATGGTGCTTCAGCAGCAGGGCGGCGAGCTTGTGCGGCAGCGTCAGCTCGAATTGCAGCGGCGAGAAGTTGACGGCCAGATAGGTATCCTGCGTGCCGTCCAGCTCGGAGACCGCCGCCAGATGGCGGATCGCCTTCTCGAGGATGCGGTCGCCGATGCGCGCGATCGTGCCGGTCTCCTCGGCGATGCCGATGATCTTGCCCGGCGGCATCAGGCCCTTTTCCGGGTGGTTGAGGCGCATCAGTGCCTCGAAGCCGGCAATCTGCCCGTCGGCAAGGCTGACGATCGGCTGCAGCCAGGCCTCGAAGTGGTCGTCCTTCAGCCCGGCTTCGATGCACTGTTCGATCTCATGGCGTTCGCGGGAAGCGTCGAGCATGCTGGCGTCGAACAGCTTCAGGCCGTTCTTGCCATCATGCTTGCGCGCATACATCGCCATATCCGCCTTGAGCAGCAAGTCGGAAGCGTTTTCCGCATGGGCTGGGTAGACCGAGATGCCGACGCTGGCGCTGACGAGGAGTTCGTTGCCGGCAATCGGCATCGGCTCGCGAAGCGCCGAAACGATGCGCTCGCCGATCTCGCTCGCGAGCGCCGCGGCGTCCGTGTCGGAAATCAGGATGGCGAATTCGTCGCCGCCGAGACGGGCCATGATGTCGCCGGGGCGCAGCGCGTCATGGATGAGCTCGACCGTGTGGCGCAGCACGTCGTCGCCGGCTGCGTGGCCGAAATTGTCGTTGATCCACTTGAAGCGGTCGAGATCGATGAACAGGCAGCCGAGCTGCATGCCGCATTCGTCGGCCTGGCGGATTGCGTCGTCGAGGGCTGCCTCGAACCCCTGGCGGTTGAGCAGCCCGGTGAGGTGGTCGGTGATCGCCTGGGTGTGGTTGCGGCTCTCCGCCTGCTTCAGCGCCGTGACATCGGTCATGACCGAGAGCGACAGGCTGCCTTCGCCGATCGCCTTCGTTTCCTGGATCAGGACCGTCATCAGTTCGTCGTCCGCCTTGCGGAACGGCACCGTGACCTCGCGGATCTCGTGATCGCCGACGGCGATCGTCTTGGCGTAACTGCGATAGATCTCGTGCCAGTGCTGGTCGATGAAGTCGACGAAGTCGCGGCCGATGACGTCGTCGCGATCATAGCCGGTCGCCAGCAGCCAATAGTCGCTGACGGCGAGCAGGCGCCCGTCGACGTCGAGCGAAAACAGCATGGCCGGCGTCAGGTTGTAGATGTCGGTGACACGTTCGTGCGCATTTTTCAGTTCCGTCTCCTCGCGCTCGAGCCGGTCCTGCATCTCGTTGAAGTTGGCGGCAAGCGCGCCCATTTCGTCGTCGGAGGTCCAGTCGACGCGGTGACGCGAGCCGAGCCGCCGGGTCGCCTCGATCGCCGCCGTCAGGCGCATCAGCGGGCGCATCACGGTGAAGCGATTGCCGACGAGTGCTGCGGCGAAGACGATGGCGACGGCGAAGAGCAGGATGGCGAGGATCGCCAGCTCGTCCTTGCTGAATTGCGACAGAAGGCCGGGCGTCGGTACTCTCACTTCGATGCGGCCGACCTCCTTCATCCCATCCATGGACTGATAGGAAATGGGCAGGCCGAGGATCCGGTCCTTGGCGCCGGGCACGGCGCCGCCAAGCGGCATCTGTGCGAGGATCGAGCCGGTTTGGTCGCGGACGGTGACGGAGAGGATATCGGTGCCGTTTATCAGCGAGCGGGCGATGTGCTTGATGCCGTCGCTGTCGAAATCCCAGATCGGCTTGCCCAGCGCCTCGGCGCTTGCGGCCATCAGCAGTTCGATATTGTGAATCCGCTCGCGTGCGATGCGTTCGCTGGAAATGCTCAGGAAGAGGACGAGCAGCGGGGCAATGAAAACGAGCATTGCGCCACAGACAATCGCAATAAATCGGTTCTCCACGGAGTGCATCATCGGATGCACGCCTTTGAAGGTGCTGCCACGCATCTCATATTCGGATTCTCTTCAGTCTGAGCCCCAGTTTCCCCGCCAGAAGAACATCATCAAAACCTTAAATGTTGCTGAAATCGCTTCGTGATAAATGATGAGACGCGATGCCGGCGCCAGGTGACGACGGGCCTGTGGATCAATGCAAAAAGCCCGCCCCAAACGAATGGGACGGGCTCTCGATGAAGTGCGGCGGGACTGGCTTTTCGCCAGTCACCCGAAAGCCAATCAGGCTTCTGCTTCGCCTTCGGCTTCTTCCTTCACGCCACCGGCCGGAGCAACAAGCGTTGCAACGGTGAAATCGCGGTCGGTGATGACCGGGGTCGCACCCTTCGGCAGCTTGATGTTGGAAATGTGAACGGCGTCGCCGACCTTGAGGCCGGAGAGATCGACGGTCAGGAATTCCGGAATGTCGTCAGCCGAAACGTTGAGCTCGACTTCGTGGCGAACGATGTTGAGAACGCCGCCGGCCTTGAGGCCCGGGGACTTTTCTTCGTTCACGAAGTGAACCGGAACTTCAACGGTGACCTGGCTGTCCTTGGAGACGCGCAGGAAGTCGACATGCATGGTGAAGTCGCGGACCGGATCCAGCTGGTAGTCCTTCGGCAGGACGCGGATCTTTTCGCCGTTGACGTCGATGGTTGCGACGGTGGTCATGAAACCGCCGGCGTGGATCTTCATCGTCACTTCCTTGGTGGAGAGTGCGATGGAAAGGGGGGCCTGCTTGTCACCGTAGATGACAGCCGGGATAAGACCGTTGCGGCGAAGTTCACGGGAGGACCCCTTACCAACCCGTTCGCGCGTCTCGGCCTTGAGCTCGTAAGTTGCGTGGCTCATGGGTAGACCTTTCTATGTCTAATTCTGGAGAGCTCATCCGACACGCCGGATGAACCGAAGCCGCATGGGCTTCATCCGCGTTGCCTCCAAGGGTGTCTACGCGGACGCGCGGTGCATAGACGAGATCGCCCGCAAATGCAAGCTTTGCCGCGGGTTCAGGCCTTTTTGCGGGTGAGGCGCGCCAGCGCCAGCATCAACCCGCCGGCGATCAGACCCCAGAAGGCGCCGGAAACGCCGCCGAAACTGACGCCGGAGGCCGTGACCAGGAAGGTGATGGCCGCGGCCTCGCGGGTCTTCGCCTCGGTGAAGGCGGCCATGGCGGAACTGGCGAAGGCGCCGACGAGGGCGAGACCGGCGACCGCCTCGATCAGGATGGAGGGCGCAAGGCTGACGAAGGTGGTGACGACGCCGGCAAGCAGGCCGAAGAGAATATAGAAGGCGCCGGCATTGATCGCGGACCAGTAGCGCCTGCCGCGATCGGGATGGGAATCGCTGCCGGCGCACATGGCCGCCGTGATCGCCGCAAGGTTGACGGCATGGCCGCCAAAGGGAGCGCTCAGCATGGAGAAGACACCGGTCGTCGCGAACAGCGGGCCGGGGGCGGGGTGATAGTCGTTGACCTTCAGGACCGCGATGCCGGGGATGTTCTGCGAGGCCATGGTGACGATGAAGAGCGGCAGGGCAATGCTGACCATGGCGGCGACATTGAACTGCGGGGTCACGAACTCGACGGTCGGCACCAGCGCGGATGACAGGGAGGAAAGGGCTCCTTCGGGGATCTCGACACCGAAGGCGATGACGAGCACGAAGGCGACGAGCGCGGCAGGCACCGCATAGAGCTTGTTGACGCTGCCGACGACTGCCCAGGCAATCAGGATCGGCAATCCCAAGAGAGGATTGAAGGCAATCGCCTTGACCGGCGCGAAGCAGAGGCTGAGCAGCACGCCGGCGAGCATGGCATTGGCGAGCGGGGCAGGGATGGTCGAAACCAGACGGCCGAGCGGTTTCCAGAGGCCGGCGATGACGACGAGCAATCCACAGACGAGAAAGGCGCCGACGGCAGCATTGAAGCCGCCCTCGATGATCCCGGCGCTCGCGAGCAGCGCGGCACCCGGCGTCGACCAGGCGATGCTGACCGGCAGCCGCGTGACGGCGCTGATGACGATCGCGCAGACGCCCATGGAGATCGACAGCGCCATCAGCCCGGAGGCGGCCTGTGCTTCGCTGGCGCCGACGCCGGTCAGCCCATGCAGAACGACGGCGAAGGAACTGGCGAAGCCGACGAAGGCGATCAGCAGGCCCATGAAAAGGCTCTGGAGCGAAAAGTCACGAAACATGGCGGCAACCGGCTGTTGTTGGTTGAGTCGCGGCGATTGATCCTTTCGCCTACCACATTCGGGCCGGCTGTCGATATCGGCGGCGTGATGCACCGATCAAACTCGCTGACGGGTACTTGGGATCTCGAACCTTCGTCTGGCTGGACCTTTGCGGAGATCGTTGGCTATAGTGCCGCCCAAGCAGGTGCGCCGTTTGGGAGATCGGCCGCATCGGTCTTCGCCGGTCGACGCTTTCAGGGAGGAAGGCGATGCCTGTCGTCAGGGATCATTCGGAACTTGTCTATCGGGTCGCGCACCAGTCTTCGGCCGCGGCGAGTTCGCCGGTGGCGGCGTCCTGGCGCCGCTGCATGACCCTGCACAAGCTTGCTCCGGAGGAAGCGCGTACGCCGCTTCGGCTCTTGGACAGCGAGTTTCTCTCCGTCCGCGAACGTTCGGGTGAATTGCTGGCGGAGGCCGGCATCGAGCTCGACCGGTTGTTTGCGACCGTCGGCAAGGCCGGCTGCTGCCTGCTCCTCACGGATAATGATGGCGTGGCGCTCGAACGGCGCGGCGCGGTCGGCGACGACGCGGATTTTCGGGGCGTCGGGCTCTGGTCGGGAACGGTGTGGAGCGAGGCGAGCGTCGGCACCAACGGCATCGGCACGGCGATTGCCGACGAGCGCGCCGTCGTCATCCAGCGCGACCAGCATTTCCTCAGCCGCAACATCGGTCTGAGCTGTGCGACCGCGCCGATCCGCGACCATCGCGGCCGGCTGGCGGCGGCCATCGACATTTCCACCTGCCGCGACGATGCCTCCGAGATCACCATGTCGATCCTGTCGCAGGCGGTTCGCGATGCCGCCGCGCGCATCGAGGCCGGCCTCTTCCGCCGCGCCTTTGCCAGTGCGCGCATCGTGCTGGTGCCGGTGGATCGCGCCGGGCCAGCGCTTCTCGCCGTCGACCGCGATGACCTCGTGCTCGGCGCCACACGTGCTGCGCGGCAATGGCTCGATCTCGACGACAAACGCATTGCTGCCGGGGTTCCGGCCTCCGATCTTCTGAGGGAAGACACGTCCGGCGATGCCGCCGAGCTTCCCGATGCGGAACGTGCCGCGCTTCGACGTGTGCTTTCGCGCGCCAACGGCAACGTCTCCATGGCGGCAGAACTGCTCGGCATCAGCCGCGCCACGCTTTACCGCAAGATGAAGCGGCTTTCGGTGAATTGATCTCCTCATCGTGGAGAATGCCCTCATCCCGACCTTCTCCCCGTTGTGACGGGGAGAAGGTCCCCGAAGATGGCGGGCAGCTTCTGACGGTTGCCGTTCCCTGTTTGCTGCATTGCAGCACGCTCGATGGAGCCAAGCTGTCTCAATTCTGAAACAGATCGTCTTGCGGGCGATTGCGCCTCACTATCGAAGATGACGGATCCGCCTCACCTTCCTCTCACAGCTCGGTTGCTGGTTCTCAGGGAGGAATGACCATGTTGCATCAGAAGATCGTCGAAAGCCCGTTCAAGCAGAAATACGGCAACTTCATCGGCGGCGAATGGCGCGAGCCGGTGGCCGGCCGCTACTTTGACAACACGACGCCGGTGACGGGCGGTGTGCTTTGCCAGGTGGCACGCTCGGACGCCGCCGATATCGAGCTGGCGCTTGATGCCGCCCATGCGGTTCGCGAGAAATGGGGCCGGACCTCGGCCGCCGAGCGCTCCAACATCCTGATGAAGATCGCCGGCCGCATGGAGGACAATCTCGAACTCCTGGCGCGGGCCGAAACCTTCGACAACGGCAAGCCGATCCGCGAGACCATGGCCGCCGACATTCCGCTCGCCATCGATCATTTCCGCTACTTCGCCGCCTGCATCCGCGCCCAGGAAGGCTCGATCGGCGAGATCGACCACGACACGGTCGCCTATCACTTCCACGAGCCGCTCGGCGTCGTCGGCCAGATCATTCCCTGGAACTTCCCGATCCTGATGGCGGCGTGGAAGCTGGCGCCGGCGCTTGCCGCCGGCAACTGCGTCGTGTTGAAGCCGGCCGAGCAGACGCCGGCCTCGATCCTCGTCTGGGCGGAACTGATCGGCGATCTGCTGCCGGCGGGCGTGCTCAACATCGTCAACGGCTTCGGCCTTGAGGCCGGCAAGCCGCTCGCCACCAGCCCGCGCATTGCCAAGATCGCCTTTACCGGCGAGACCACGACCGGCCGGCTGATCATGCAATATGCCAGCCAGAACCTCATTCCGGTGACGCTGGAACTCGGCGGCAAGTCGCCGAACATCTTCTTCGCCGACGTGCTCGCCGAGGACGACGACTATTTCGACAAGGCACTCGAAGGCTTTGCCATGTTCGCGCTGAACCAGGGCGAAGTCTGCACCTGCCCGAGCCGCGCGCTGGTGCAGGAGAGCATCTATGACCGCTTCATGGAGCGGGCAGTGAAGCGCGTCGAGGCGATCCGCCAGGGCAATCCGCTCGACAGCGCCACGATGATCGGCGCGCAGGCGTCGAGCGAGCAGCTCGAGAAGATCCTCTCCTATATCGACATCGGCAAGCAGGAGGGCGCCGAAGTGCTGACCGGCGGCGGCCGCAATGTGCTGGAAGGCGAACTGGCGGAAGGCTTCTACGTCAAGCCGACCGTCTTCCGCGGGCACAACAGGATGCGGATCTTCCAGGAGGAAATCTTCGGGCCGGTCGTCTCGGTCACCACCTTCAAGACGGAAGCCGAGGCGCTGGAGATCGCCAACGACACGCTCTACGGCCTCGGTGCCGGCGTCTGGAGCCGCGATGCCAACCGCTGCTACCGCTTCGGCCGTGAAATCCAGGCCGGCCGCGTCTGGACCAATTGCTATCACGCCTATCCGGCCCACGCGGCCTTCGGCGGCTACAAGCAGTCCGGCATCGGCCGCGAGACGCACAAGATGATGCTCGATCACTACCAGCAGACCAAGAACATGCTGGTGAGCTACAGCCCGAAGGCGCTCGGCTTCTTCTGATCGGAACCTGCCTTCCCCGCCGCCGGGGAAGGCAACACGAGCGGGAGGGAGGTCGTCTCCACCCTTCCTCGAGCTCGAGCGGCGGCTGAGGCGTGCTCTCCACCCGCGCCTCAGCCGGCCAATGCAGAATGCGCCCGATCAGGGAGGCTTGCGATGCCCATCGAAATGACAGGAACAACAGAGGTCAACGAACCGCGCGTGCTGGCGACGGATGCGGCACTCGATCTCATCGCCGAGATCCGGCGCGCTCACCCCGATATCCTGTTTCACCAGTCCGGCGGTTGCTGCGACGGCTCGTCACCCATGTGTTATCCGGCCGATGATTACATCGTCGGCGACAATGACGTGAAGCTCGGCGAGATCGGCGGCGTACCCGTCTATATCAGCGCCAGCCAGTTCGAGGTCTGGAAGCACACGCAACTGATCATCGACGTGGTGCCGGGCAGGGGCGGCATGTTCTCGCTCGACAATGGACGGGAGAAGCGGTTCCTGACGCGGTCGCGGCTGTTTGATGGCGGCGAGGGGTGCGTCGTCGTGCGTGAATAGCGCTCCTATACGCGCCGACACAACCTCATTTCCGCCTTACGTGGAACGACGTGCGACTGGTCTGCCGGTGCTCCAGGCACGAAATACTCTTCATCAGCGCCTTGAGGTTCTCAAATCCGTGTTTTCGGGGCGAGAAATTCGATATGCGTTTGTTGAGCACGCTACCGACTTTGCCGAGATGAGCCCACCCGTCGTCGCCCAACACTTCGTCAATAACTGTCAAGATTTCTTTTAGAGGCAGCTTTGCCGGCTTATTCGAACTAAAATCGCCTTTTGCACCTTTCACAAGAAGGTGATCGCAATAAATGAACTGGTTGCATGAATTCGCGTAGGGCTTGGGAGCCTTCTTTTCGCCAAAGCCATAGACGGACAAGCCGTCTTCTCGGATTCGGCTTGCGAGTGAGGTGAAATCGCTGTCGCTGGAAGCGATGCAAAAACCGTCGACTTGTCCGCGATGCAAGATATCCATCGCTTCGATCGCCAGCTTCAAGTCGGTGGCGTTCTTGCTCTTCGCGGCGGGTACGACGTGAACCGACGAGAACGCATATTCATGGAGCAGAGGCTGCCAGGCTGCCATGGCAGCACTGCCAAAGTGTCCGTAAACGCGCTTGATGATAGCGGTGCCGATGGCCGATGCCTCTTGGACAATGAACGGCAGAAAATCGGAGCTGATGTTGTCGGCATCCACCAATATCGCAAGGCGATCGCGTCGCCCCGGAGAGCCAAGTTCCATGCTTACACCCGGACATGTCTCTTATCTAAATTAGCTAATTTATGAGGCCTGCACCTTAGAATTGTCAATGTGCTTGCGTTTCAGGCGTGGTTGCGAAATTGGTGGATGGAGCGACCTACCTCCGCTCCCGCACCATCTTTGCCGCCAGATCAAGGAACGCCCGCAACTTGGGCTGAGTCTGGGCTTTGGCCGGGAAATAAATGAAGAGGCCGGGCGACGTCGGCAGGTAGGCTTCGAGCACCCGTTCGAGGCGCCCGCCTGTGACTGCGTCGTGCACGGAGAGATTCGGCAGATAGGCAAGCCCGGTGCCGGCTTCCGCCATCTCCACGAGCATCTGGAAGTCGTTGACGGTCAGCCCGCCGGGTACGTCGACCGAGAAGTCACGTCCCTCCCGCTCGAACTCCCAGCGGTAGATCGTGCCGGACGCCGGGTAGCGATAACGGATCGCCTCGTGGCGCGTCAGCTCTTCGGGCGTTTGCGGCCGGCCTCGCTTCACGAAGTAGGCGGGTGAGCCGACCACGGCCCAGGTGATGTCGGGTGTCAGCCGCACTGCGATCATGTCCCGTTCGACCGCTTCGCCGATGCGGATGCCGGCATCGAAGCCGCGCTCGGTGATGTCGACTGCCGCATCGTCGATCGCCACTTCCACCGACACATCGGGATGAGCCTGCCGGAAGCGCGGTAGCAGCGGGGTCAGAACCAGCGGGATCGCCATGCGCGGCACGGTCAGCCGCAGGTTGCCCATGGGTCGGTCGCGAAAGTCGCCGAGCAATTCATAGGCATCGACGATCTCGGTGGCGGCTGGGCGCACGCGCTTGAGAAAAGCGCTGCCGGCTTCGGTCAGCGCGACGCGCCGCGTGGTGCGGACGAAGAGTTGCAGGCCGAGACGGGTTTCCAGCGCCCTGATCGTCTGGCTGACGGCATTGGGCGTGACGCCAAGCGTCGCCGCCGCCGCCGTGAAGCTGTTGTGCTCCGCGACCGCCAGAAATTCCCGCAATCCGTTGAAGGGATCGTCCGCCATTTGCCGATTATGAATATTTTCTTCCAGAGGTTTAAAGATAAAGCCTGTTTTTCGCAATAATCAACTTCGGCATGTTCTCTGCACCCAATCGGTCTATGAGGAAGATGGAGAACGACATGCAATATACGACGCTTGGAAATACCGGTCTCGTGGTCTCGCGCCTTGCTTTCGGCGCCATGACCTTTACCGCCGGCGATCGCAGCCTTGGTGCCGTCTACAAGACTGATACCGAAGTGGCCGACGCCCTTGTCGGGCAGGCGCTGGATGCGGGCATCAATTTCTTCGACACGGCCGACGCCTATGCCTCCGGGCAGTCGGAACGCATCCTCGGCGAAGCGCTCAAGTCGCGTCGCGACGAGGTGGTGATCGCCACCAAGGTCGGTTTTCGCACCGGATCGCCGTTCACCCAGGCTGGCCTCTCGCGCCGCCATATTCTCTGGTCGGTCGACCAGAGCCTCAAGCGCCTCGGTACGGACTGGATCGATACC
The DNA here is from genome assembly GCF_050474445.1 of Ensifer sp. B1-9. NCBI lineage: Bacteria > Pseudomonadati > Pseudomonadota > Alphaproteobacteria > Hyphomicrobiales > Rhizobiaceae > Ensifer > Ensifer sp. B1-9. Next base: position 41,274 of record NZ_JBCHVG010000012.1, on the reverse strand, counting down.
TATATCGTCCACAAGGAGGATCCGTACACGCCGCTCGAGGAAACGCTTTCCGCGCTCGACGCGGTCGTACGGTCCGGCAAGGTGCGCTACATCGGCTTTTCCAACTGGTCGGCCTGGAAGGTGGCGGCGGCAATGGAGATCCAGAAGGCCAACGGGCTGGCATCCTTCACCCATGGCCAGATGCATTATTCCTTGCTTGGTCGCGATGTGGAGCGTGACGTCATCCCGATGATGCAGCGGTACGGGCTCGGGCTGACGGTCTGGAGCCCGCTCGCTTCAGGCTTTCTCTCCGGCAAATACACGCGCGAAAATCTCGGCGATCCGGACAACCGCTATTCCGGCTTCGACATCCTGCCCTTTGACAAGGAGCAGGGCTTCAAACTGGTGGAGCGCATGCGGATGATCGCCGATCACCATGGGGCGAGCGTGGCGCAGGTGGCGATCGCCTGGCTGCTGGCAAAGAAGGCGGTGACGAGCGTGCTGCTCGGCGCCTCCAAGCCGCACCAGCTCAAGGACAATCTCGGCGCGGCCGATCTGGCGTTGACGCCAGCGGAAATCGCCGCGCTCGATGCCGAGACCGTGCCCGCGCCGGTTTATCCGAACTGGTTCATCGACAATCTCGTCGACCAGCCGGTGGCGCAGGCTCTCGGGAAATAGCGGCATCTCCACAACAAAAAACGCCGGCGCTTGGCGCCGGCGTTCATGAATTGCCGAGTTGGAAACGACCTCAGTCGAAGAGGCTCGATACCGACTCTTCCTGGCTGGTGCGGCTGATAGCTTCGCCGAGCAGGCCTGCCGTCGTGATCACCCGGATATTGTGGGCGGACTGGACGGCCGTTGTCGGCTGGATCGAGTCGGTGATGACCAGTTCCTTCAGCATCGACGAGGTGACACGGGCAACCGCGCCGCCGGAGAGGACGCCGTGGGTGATGTAGGCGGTGACGCTGGTTGCGCCGTTCTTCAGCAGCGCTTCGGCCGCGTTGCAGAGCGTGCCGCCGGAATCGACGATGTCGTCGATCAGCAGGCAGTCCTTGCCCTTCACGTCGCCGATGACGTTCATGACTTCCGATTCACCCGGACGGTCGCGGCGCTTGTCGACGATCGCCAGCAGACAGTCGAGGCGCTTGGCGAGTGCGCGGGCGCGAACCACGCCACCGACATCCGGCGAAACGACCATGACGTTCTTGAGGTCGTAGTTTTCCTTGACGTCACGCGCCAGGATCGGGATCGCATAGAGATTATCGGTCGGGATATCGAAGAAGCCCTGGATCTGTCCGGCATGAAGATCGAGGGTCAGCACGCGGTCGGCGCCGGCTTCGGTGATCAGGTTGGCGACGAGCTTGGCGGAGATCGGCGTGCGCGGACCGGGTTTGCGGTCCTGGCGAGCATAGCCGAAATAGGGAAGCACGGCGGTGATGCGGCGGGCGGAGGAGCGGCGCACCGCGTCGATCATGATGAGCAGTTCCATCAGGTGATCGTTGGTGGGGAAGGAGGTCGACTGGATGATGAAGACATCCTCGCCGCGCACGTTTTCGCCGATTTCGACGAAGATTTCCTGATCGGCGAAACGGCGTACTGTCGCTTTGCCGAGGGGCAGGTTGAGATAGTTGCAGATCGCTTCGGCCAGGAGCCGGTTCGAATTGCCTGCGAAAACCTTCATTGACGGACCGCCTTGAGCTGGCGCGGTCACCGTCCGGCACTTTTCCGGGAGCGGCGTGTTCCGCGCAGATTCCGAGAGCCATTCCAATCGCGGACATTCTTTGCGGATGGCCGCCGTTCAGAGCTGATCGGCCGCTTTTTAGCGAGACTGAACTTGAATGCAAGGGGAATGCTGCGCCGCGAAGGCCAATATCCTAAAAACTTTGTGTCAACCGGCCTGAGATTGCCGCCATTCGAGGTAGGCGTTGATGGTTTTTGTCGCGATTCCCTGCATGGTTGTCGCCGGTACTCCGCTCCACAAGTCGGCGCCGCCGCCGGGAACCGATTCCTGTCCCTGGATGCGGTGCAGGCGGTTGCCGCTGCCGTCGAGCACGTCCCAGACATAGACGACGGTGGTCTTGTCGCCGTCCTTCAGGGTCGAGAAATAGCCCTTGAGGATATGTTCGCTGCTGGCGTCGGCCGAGCCCTTGATCGTCAGGCCATGTGCGCGTGCCTCGGTACCGAGCTGTTTGGAAAGCGGCGTGACCGCCTGAACCGGCGCGCCGATGATCGGCAGGAAACGGATCGATCCGCTGGCGGCCGCGCTTGCCTTCGGCAGCGAAGCGACGCTCGGTTGGTTCTGGATGGTCTCGGCTGCGGCCGCGGTCTGCTGCACCGGCGTCGGTTGGGCTTGAGTCATGCTCTGTACCGGAGCGGAACCGGCGGCGAGCCTGTTTGCCTGGCCCTCGAGCGTGCCGGCCGGATCGGTATAGGTCGCGTCGCCCGTGGCATAGGCCGTCGGCGTGTTCGACGGGGCCGGCTCCGTGGTGAAGGCCGTGGTCTGGCTGACGGGCGCCCGTTGCACCGGAGCGACGGCGGTCTGGCTGGACATCGAGTCGAGGTCGGATTGCGTCACCGGCGGCGAGCGGAAGGTCCCGCCACCGACGTCGACCTGCGGCGTCAGCATGTCGGTGCTGTTGCAGCCGGCCAAGGCGATGAGCAGGCCAAGGCTGAAAAGGGGCGTCGAGAGCTTTCGCATGGTCAACCGTCCGTTTCTTCGCGGCAGTTTCCTGAAATGGTCTCCTGTCGTCTGCCAGTTCAAAGCAATTCTAGGCGGATTTCCCTAAGCAGAAATGAAGTCCAGGCCGTAACGCGACAGCGCGCGTGGCGTATCCGTGGTGGTGAGATAGGTCTGGCCGAGGGTCATGGCGGTGCCGCTGTCGGAATCCATGATGATCATGTGCACGAACAGCGACATGTTCGGCTCGATCTCCTGCGGGTTGCCGGCATGGAACATCTGGTGCTCCATCCAGGAGGGCGAGAAGCGGGCGCCGAGCGAATAGCCACAGGCATTCAGGCGGTGGCGGGCGAGGCCGCGCTCGTCGATGATCTTGGCATGCATGTCGAAGACGGTGCCGAAGGTGTTGCCGGGACGAAGCACCATCTCGATCGCCTGGATGGTTTCGCGGCAGGCGCTGTAGAGTTCGCGGTGACGGTTGGTCGGCTCGCCGATGACGACGGTGCGCATCATCGCGGCATGATAGTGGGCGCTGACGCCGGCCCATTCGAGCGTGAGCTGGTCCTGGCTGTCGAGCACGCGGCGCCCGGACTTGTAGCGGCAGAGCAGCGCGTCGGCGCCGGAGCCGATGATGAACTCGTTGGCCGGATAGTCGCCGCCGCCGGCGAGGATCTTGCCCTGCATCGCCGCGAGGATGTCGGCCTCGTTGCCGCCGGGACGGATCAGCGGCAGCGCGGCTTCGAGCGCATCGTCGGCGAGGCTGGCCGCCTTCTCGACATAGGCGATCTCGGCGTCGCTCTTGATGAGGCGCAGACGGCTGACGAGGAGCGAGGCGTCGATCAGTTCGCCGAAGGTCTGGAGCTGGCGGTCGAGCAGACGGGCGACGCGGCCGGTCATGCCGTGCGTGTCATATTCGACGCCGATGCGGCAGCCGAGCAGATCGAGTTCGCTCAAGAGGTTCTTGAGGTCCAGGGTCGGATCGGCATTGGCCCGGTCCACCCAGATCTCGATGCGCTCGATATTGGAGGTGTGGCGTGCCTGGCGCAGGTCGGCCGAGCGCGTCAGCAGGACCATCGAGCCGTCCTTCTTCACGACCAGCGTCTGGAAGAAGCAGTAGCCGAAGGTATCGTAGCCCGTCAGCCAGTACATGCTCTCCTGGGCGAAGAGCAGCATCGCATCGAGCTTCTCCTCGCGCATCTTCTCCGTCAGCCGCTCAAGACGGCTTGCATATTCTTCCTGGGCAAAATGAAGCGCCATGTCAGGTCCCCTGTATGCAAATGGCGGAAATCTGTCGGCCGTAGTCCGGTTCCTGCCTGTGGGTCGTCCGACGGTAGGAGAAGAAACGCTCCTCGTCGGCATAGGTGCAGATATCGAGATTTTCGGCGGTAACGCCGGCTTCGGTCAACCTGCGGATCGTGAGGCCCGGCAGATCGAACATTGCGTGGCCGTCGCGGTCGGACGGCCTGAAATAGGATGCGTAGCTCTCGTTCGACGAGACGAAGCGCTGGACGAATTCGGCGCCGACCTCGTAGTTGCGGCGGCTGATCGACGGGCCTAGGCAGGCGACGATGCGATCGCGCCGGGCGCCGAGCGTCACCATCGCGTCGATCGTGCTTTCGAGCACGCCGCCGAGCGCCCCCTTCCAGCCGGCATGGGCCGCGCCGATGACATTGGCTCCAGGATCGGCAAAGAGAATGGGGCCGCAATCGGCCGTCAGAACGCCGAGCACGATGCCCGGTGTCGCCGTCACCAGCGCGTCGGCCTCGGGCCGCGCGCCGTCATAGCTTCCGTCAATGATGACGGCGTCTGGAGAATGGACCTGGTGCACGGTCGCCAGCCGCTCCAGCGGCGCTCCGAACCAGCCGGCGACGCGGGTGCGATTCTCGTTGACATGGGCTCTTTCGTCCTTCGAGCCAAGGCCGACATTGAGGCCGCGGTAGAGCCCTTCGGAAACGCCGCCCTGGCGGGTGAAATAGCCGTGGGCGATTGCCGGCCCGACCTTCTCGCTGAAAAGCGAGCTTTGCACGGGAGAAAGCGCGGCGTCATGCTGCATCAGTATATTTGCCTTTGCTTTATGAATAAATTCAATGGGTTTGGGGGCGCGCTCCGGCCCGGCGACTGACGGCTGATTTGCCGGCGCGATGTTGACCCGCGATGGCTGGGCTGTCAATTCCCGAACGACGGGGGATGCCGACAGCCTGCAATCTTCAAGGACGGCTGAAGCTCGTTCACCGCGCGATACGCGTTGACGACAGCACCTTTCCAACGCCCACCGGCACGAGGCAAAGCGGAAAACCGGGAAGTCTAGGTATGGTTTCTGCCTTCAGGTTTTCGAGCAATGGCGCCTGCAATCTTTGCGTGGGACCCTTTATAGGAGTATTGTCTAATATAATGAAATGGCTGAGCTTCCGGGAGGAGAAGATGAAACGAAGAACCCAGATCGAGGGTCGAACGTCGCGTCGCAAATTCCTGGGCGGAGCCGCAATGGCCGGGGTTGCAATGGTCGCCGCGCCGAACGTTGTCAGGGCGCAGGGGCCGATCAGCATGCGTTGGCAAAGCACCTGGCCCTCCAAGGACATCTTTCACGAATTCGCGCTCGATTTCGCCAAGAAGGTCAATGATATGACCGGCGGCGACTTGAAGATAGAGGTGCTGCCCGCCGGTGCCGTGGTGCCGGCCTTCGGGCTGCTTGATGCCGTATCGCAAGGAACACTTGACGGCGGCCACGGCGTCCTCGTCTACCATTACGGCAAGCAGGCGGCGCTGGCGCTCTGGGGCTCCGGGCCGGGCTTCGCCATGGATGCCAACATGCTGCTCGCCTGGCATAAATACGGCGGCGGCAAGGAGCTGCTGGCAAAACTCTATGAGTCGATCGGCGCCAACGTGGTTTCGTTCCCCTATGGGCCGATGCCGACGCAGCCACTCGGCTGGTTCAAGAAGCCGGTCGCAAAGCCCGAGGATCTCCAAGGCCTGAAGTTCCGTACCGTGGGCATCTCGATCGACGTCTTCACCGGGCTCGGTGCGGCGGTCAATGCGCTGCCGGGCGGCGAAATCGTTGCGGCACTCGACCGCGGCCTGCTCGACGCGGCCGAGTTCAACAATGCCTCGTCCGACCGGGTGCTCGGCTTCCCGGATGTGTCGAAGGTTTGCATGCTGCAGAGCTATCACCAGAATGCCGAGCAGTTCGAAGTGCTGTTCAACAAGCCGAAATACGACAGCCTGCCTGAACAGATGAAGGCGATTATCACCAATGCCGTCGAGGCGGCATCTCAGGACATGGCCTGGAAGGCGATCGATCGCTATTCCAAGGACTATTTGGAGATGCAGACGGTCGACAAGGTCAAGTTCTACAAGACCCCGGAAAGCATTCTGAAGAAGCAGCTCGAGGTCTACGACGAGGTGGTGAAGAAGAAGGCAGCGGAAAACCCGCTGTTCAAGGAGATCCTCGAATCTCAGATCGCCTTTGCCGCCCGGACCACGCGCTGGGAGCAGGATACCGTCGTCGGCCGACGGCTGGTGTTCGACCATTACTTCGGACAGGAGGGCGTGGCGAAGGATCTCTGATGCCGCTCGCCTGGCGTGCAACAGACGCGACGCCGGCGAAAGACGGCCTCCGCACAGCGCAAACAGCCGGAAAGGGTCACATACTCGATAAATCGAAGCGTTGCAGCGATCTCCGTGCCTTTGAAGGCACGCTGCTGTGGCGCCCCCTCTTGCAGCCGAGGGCCCCGCGTGAACGTTCAGCATTTTCTGCTCAAGGTCGATGCGACCAGCGTGTGGATCGGCAAAGCCGCAGCCTGGCTGATCATCGGGCTGATGACGATGGTCTGCGTCGAGGTCGTCAAGCGCTACATCCTGAACATGCCGACGGCCTGGATATTCGACGCCAGCAACATGTTCTACGGGACGCTGTTCATGCTCGCAGGCGCATACGCCCTGGCGCAGAATGCCCATGTGCGCGGCGACTTCCTCTACAGTTCCATGAGGCCGCGCACGCAGGCTGCTCTTGATCTGGTCCTCTACATCCTCTTCTTCCTCCCCGGCGTCACCGCTCTCGTTTACGCCGGCTACGATTACGCAGCGCTTTCCTGGCGGATCGGCGAGCATTCCACCGTGACGGCGGAGGGGCCGCCCATCTACTACTTCAAGACCGTCATTCCGGTCGCCGGCGGTCTCGTCCTGCTGCAGGGATTGGCCGAGATCATCCGTTGCATCGTTTGCCTGCGGACCGGTGAATGGCCAGATCGGCTCAAGGATGTCGAGGAGCTCGACGTCGTCGCCGAGCAGCTCGAGCATAGCGAGCATGTGGACGCGCAAACGCGCGAGGCAGCGATCGGGCGGGCGCAGGAGATCGACCGGGCAGCGCGGCAACGGGGAATGAGGGGAGACGGCGAGACGTGAGCGATCCACTCCTCGGATTGACGATGCTGATGCTCATCGTGGTGGTCATCATGATGGGATTTCCGACGGCGTTTACGCTTATGGGGCTCGGCATGCTCTTCGGCTTCTACGCCTTCTACAATCCGGCCGAGCACTGGATCGACAATCGCGTCTTCGACCTGATGGTGCAGCGCACCTATGGGGCGATGACCAATGACGTTCTGATCTCGATCCCGTTGTTCGTGCTCATGGGCTATGTGATGGAGCGGGGGGCGCTCGTCGACAAGATGTTCTACAGCATCCAGCTTGCGTTCAAGTGGGTGCCTGCGTCGCTCGCCGTCGCCACGCTCATCGTCTGCACCTTCTGGGGCATCGCCAGCGGCCTCGTCGGTGCGGTGGTCGTGCTGATGGGGGTGATTGCGTTCAATCCGATGTTGCGCGCCGGCTATGACGTGAAACTTGCCTCCGGTGTGATCACCGCAGGCGGCACGCTCGGCATCCTGATCCCGCCCTCGGTGATGATCATCGTCTATGCGGCGGTGGCGGGACAATCCGTGGTGAAGCTCTACGCCGCCGCGATGTTCCCCGGTTTTTTCCTCTCACTCCTCTACCTTGCCTATATTCTCGGCTGGGCGGTCATCAGTCCGAAGATCGCTCCGGCGCTGCCTGAGGAACAGACCAAGGTGCCCGTCAGTGCGTGGATGCGTGCCCTGCAAGCGTCGTACTCGTCGCGCAACATGCTGGCCGGGCTTTCTCGCGCATTGGTCTCGCCGGCAAGGGCGCTGGCTCTCGACACGGAGGAGGGGCCTCTCACCTACTGGGCAATCGTCAAGAATTTCGGTGCTGCCTTGGTTCCGCTCGCGCTGACGGCTTCCTCCATGGCGCTCGTGTGGTGGTATGTGGTCATCCATCCGCAGGCATCGGCAGAAGCGGAGGCGCCGGAAGGGCTGGAACAGCTTGGCATGCCGGCGGCGGATGCGGGACCGGCCACCATCAACGGGCCGACGACGAGCTTCTACGCGTCATTCTGGCTGATTGCCGCAATCGCCGCGGTGGTGCTTGTCCGCTACTACCGCAACATGGACGCGGAGCGGCTGCAGGTGGTGAAGCTTCTGGTCTCCTCGGTCATGCCGCTCGGCATCCTCACCATCGTCGTGCTCGGCGTGATCCTGTTCGGGATCACGACTGCGACCGAGTCGGCGGCCGTCGGCGCCGCGGGGGCTTTCCTGCTCGCATTTCAGGCCCGCACGCTCAACTGGCAGCGCACCAAGGAAGCAGTGTTCCTGACGGCGAAGACCACGGCCATGGTGTGTTGGCTCTTCGTGGGCTCGGCCTTGTTCTCCGCCGTCTTCGCCATACTTGGCGGCCAAGCGCTGATCGAGCAATGGGTGCTGTCGCTCGATCTGACGTCCGTGCAGTTCATGTTCCTGTCGCAGGCGATCATCTTCCTGCTCGGCTGGCCGCTCGAATGGACCGAGATCATCATCATCTTCGTGCCGATTTTCCTGCCGCTGCTAAAGCACTTCGACATCGATCCGGTGGTCTGGGGCGTTCTCGTCTTCGTCAACCTGCAGGCGGCCTTCCTGTCGCCCCCGGTCGCGATGTCCGCCTTCTACCTCAAGGGGGTCTCGCCGCCGCATGTGACGATCAACCAGATCTTCGCCGGCATGATGCCCTATATGCTGATCGTCGTGCTCTGCATGGTCATCATGTATATCTGGCCCGGGATAACCCTCTGGCTCCCGAACTATCTCTACGGCGGCTAAGGAATGACCGTGCGTTGGGCTGCCGCGTCAGGCCTTCGGTCTTCGGAAGGGTGACAGGAGTACCGGCGGGCTGCTGACGGCGAGGACCTTGAAGAGTTCGCCCATCTTTCCGGCACCGGCGCCGGCGAGCCTTTCCACGTCCTGGCGGATGCTCTCTTGCGTCGCGGCGTCCTTGTCGCGGCCAAGTGCCGCGGCACGGTCGAGAAGACCGAGCCCCACGAGGAAATCGCCCTGGTGGGCAAGGCCGTTGATCTGCACGTCGTCGGTCTTGGCGCGGCGGGCGAGCTGCTCGAAATCGACATGACTGGTGAGATCGGCCCGCCCTGGATTGGCGAGTGGCGGATCATACTCGTGATTGCGAACGGCCTGCAGCGTATCGCCATAGCCGGTGGCAAGATGGCCGTAATCGATGATCACGGCGGTACCGCCGCTGACCTTCAGCCGCTCGCAAAGGGCGGACATCACGGCATCGCGGGCAGGGGCGATCTCGAAGATCGTGCCTTCGGCGACGCCCTGTGCCGGCGTCGGCAGCAGGCTCGGGTCGATGCGGGCGACGCCGGCAGCAAAGGTCAGTTCGTCGTTGGCGTCGAGGCCGACCATGCGCTCACGGAACCCTTGTGCGGTGCGTACGAATTGCCGGATCGGGATGGCATCGAACAGCTCGTTGGCGGCAAGCAGCAGGAAGCCTTCGGGCAAAGTCTCGAAGCTTGCGTGCCATTCGACCTTGTTGCCATGGGCGGCAAGGGTTTCGGACTGGATCTTGCGCAGGCGCTCACTGGTTTCGACGAGATGCACGCCAGCGGACGCATAGAGTTCCGGTGCGAGGCGACGCACGACGCGCAGCATGTCGGCCATCATCGTGCCGCGGCCGGGGCCGATCTCGGCGATGACGGCACCTTCGGGCTTGCCGTGCTGCTGCCAGGCGTGGACGAGGAAGATGCCGATCATTTCGCCGAAGAGCTGGCTGATTTCCGGCGCCGTGGTGAAATCGCCCTCCCTGCCGAAAGGCTCGTGCACCCGGTAATAACCGTGCTCCGGATCCGCAAGGCAAAGCGAGAAATAATCGGTGACGCTGATCGGCCCGTGAGCCTTGATCAGCGCCTTGATCTTGTCCGCGAGTGGTGTCGTCATGCGTTCGCCCAGTTGACGGGGTGCGGCAGGAGCCGCACGCACCGTTCCTCCTCATTCCGCGCTTAGGCTGCGGCCGCGCGGCGCGCCCGGGCGATCGCCCAGATGCCGGCCAGTGCCATCGGCAGCGAGAGCAGCATGCCCATCGTCAGCCAGCCGCCGACAAGATAGCCGATCTGGGCGTCCGGTTCGCGGAAGAATTCGACGAAAATACGGCTCAAGGCGTAGCCAAGCACGAAGATGCCGGTGACAAGGCCCGGCGATTTCAACGCCTGGCGGCGGTAAATGAACCAGGCGAGTACGCAGAGCAGCACCAGGCCTTCAAGCGCCGCTTCGTAAAGCTGGCTCGGGTGGCGGGCGAAGGGCCCGCCGGTCGGGAAGACGATTGCCCAGGGCATCGACGACAGCCGGCCCCAGAGTTCGCCGTTGATGAAATTGGCAATGCGGCCGAAGAACAGGCCGATCGGGACGACGGCAGCGACGATATCGAACAGGCTCCAGAGCACGATGCCGTTGCGCCGCGCGAAGATGATCATGGCGAGCGTGGTGCCGAGGAAACCGCCATGGAACGACATGCCGCCGTTCCAGATCTCAATGGCGCGGATCGGATTGGCGAGCACGGAGCCGAGATCGTAGAAGAGGATGTAGCCGATGCGACCGCCGAGAACGATGCCGCCGGCGGCCCAGAGCAGGAAGTCGTCGAGTTGCTGCAGCGTGACGGCGGGGGTCTCGTTGCGCCAGAGCGCAGTATTCATCGCGAGGCGGCGCGCATAGAACCAGCCGATCAGGATGCCCGCGACATAGGCGAGCCCGTACCAATGAACGGCAAGCGGCCCGATCTGGAAGATGACGGGGTCGATTTCGGGGAAGGGAAGTATGGCGAGGCGGGCCGCTAAAGTTTCCAAGATATGTTCTCGTATCTATTTTCTTGTGCAAGGGCCGATTGTCTGGCGGAACATGGCGAGCGATTTCCGCCGGGTCAAGGCGCCTATGCGCGCGCCTGGTACACGGCGGCGTGATTTGGCATGTGATTTTCCTTGCATCCGCTCGCCGCTGACCCTACCTGAAATTCATGACCGCATCGCAATGCGAGGCGATGGCTGAAATGGAGATCGCGACGATGAGCACAGGCGCCAACCGCATTCTGGATGACTTTGCCAAGATGATGACCGATGCCGCAGGTGCCGCCCAAGGCGTGCGCCGCGAGGTCGAGACCGCCTTCCGCGCGCAGGCCGAACGGGCGCTGAACTCGCTCGACGTGGTCAAGCGCGAGGAGTTCGAGATGGTCAAGGAAATGGCGATCAAGGCGCGCGAGGAAAACGATGCGCTGCTCGCCCGCATCGAGGCTTTGGAAGCGCGTCTCGCCGAGGCCGGCAAGTAACGCGATTCCGCCGAAATAACGGTATTTCAGCGTTTTTACTTCGCCCGCGAACTGGTTTCGCGGGCGTTTTGCTGTCGTTTGTCCTGGATCGTCTGAAACGCCGTTAAGGCTGGTTAATAAAACCTGAAAAGTTTTCCACCTGTGGACACTGCCAAAAAACCCTTATGGCAGAGTCGGTTAAGCTCTCGCGCTTCATCCAAATGACAACGTGGACGCGATTCATCCCGGCTATTTTTCGGCCCGGGGGCTGGCAGCCTGACTCCGCCATTATACACTGATTTTAAATGATGATTCGAAACGAACCACGCAAGCTCCGGGCAGGGTAAGTCAGCCAGGATGGATGTGAGTTCAGCAATCATAGTGTGTTTGTAATCGGTGTCGGGTTTGCAGCGTTGCGTCTTGTGAGCGTGATGATGCACGTCTGCGCCACACCTATACAGGGTGATGCATGAGCCTTTTGGAAATGGAAGTCGAGCGCCAATCCAACCCGGTCGATATGATCGAGTTCGTGGCCGCAAACAACGACTGGTCGTTCGAACGATCCGGCGAAGACGAAATCGCCATGACGGTCGAAGGCAAGTGGGCGGACTACCACGTTTCCTTCTCCTGGATGGAGGAATTCGAGGCTCTGCATCTCGCCTGCGCCTTCGACATCAAGGTTCCGGAAAGCCGGGTCAACGAAGTCATCCGCCTGCTCTCCCATATCAACGGACAGGTGCTGATGGGCCACTTCGACCTGTGGCGCCAGGAGGAAGTGGTGATCTTCCGCCAGTCGCTGCTGCTTGCCGGCGGCGCCGAGCCCACCAACCAGCAGGTCGAAGTTCTGCTTTCGAGCGCACTCGACGCTTGCGAATCCTATTATCAGGCGTTTCAATTCGTCGTCTGGTCCGGCATGGACGCGCAGCGCGCCGTCGATGCGGTCCTGTTTGAAACGGTTGGAGAGGCCTGATCATGACGAATGCCGCTTCCGGTCCCATCGTCCTCGTCGGCGCCGGCAATATGGGCGGCGCCATGCTTTCCGGCTGGCTGAAAAGCGGCGTCAAGGGCGCCGACGTGCTCGTCGTCGATCCCGGCCCGCCGCCGGCCATGGCCAAGCTCATCGCCGATAACGGCGTGACCCATGCGACCTCGGCGCCATCCGGTGTCCAGGCGGGCGTGATCTTCCTGGCGGTCAAGCCGCAGGTGATGGAAACCGTGCTGCCGCCGCTGAAGCCGCTCGTCGGGCCGGACACGGTCATCGTATCGGTCGCGGCCGGCAAGACGCTCGCCTTCATCGAAACGCATCTCGCCGCAGCGGCCACGGTTCGCGCCATGCCGAACACGCCGGCGATGATCGGCCGCGGCGTCACCGGCGCCTTTGCCAATGCGCGCGTCAGCGAAGCGCAGCGCGCCCAGGTTCACGATCTCTTGAAGGTGAGCGGTCCGGTCGAATGGGTCAGGACCGAAGCCGAGATCGATGCCGTGACGGCCGTTTCGGGCAGCGGTCCGGCCTATGTCTTCTATCTCGTCGAGTGCATGGCGGAGGCCGGGCGCAAGGCCGGCCTCGAGGCGGACCTCGCCATGCGGCTCGCACGGGAAACCGTCGCGGGGGCGGGAGAATTGTTGCACCAATCCCCGGACGAAGCGGCAAGGCTACGCCAGAACGTGACGTCGCCCGGCGGCACGACGGCGGCCGCACTCTCCGTGTTGATGGCCGACGATGGCATGCAGCCGCTGTTCGACAAGGCGATCGCGGCTGCGCGCAAACGGGCGGAAGAGCTGGCGGGCTAGAGCATCCAGTTTCAAGTGGAATCACTTGAAAGCGGAAAGATGGCCTAGAATCAAAGTGCTAGAGCATCCTTTGTGCGTTCTTATGAACGCACGGCCTACTAGAGCGCGCACGCCAACCAAATGCAGATTGCGGCCCCGCGACATCGTCGTGGGGCCGATCCATTTCGTGGGCGTCGACGATTGCTGCTTCAATGGCGCCGCTGCGGCGCGGAACCTTCCGGAATCTCGCCGGATGCTTTAAGCCCGGCGGCGAAGACCGTTTCACTAAGGACATTGTTATGGCTGAAACTATTGAATTTGCTGATTTCGAGCGCGTCGACATTCGCGTGGGCACGATTGTGGAGGCCGAGCCCTTTCCGGAAGCGCGCAAGCCGGCCTTCAAGCTGAAGATCGATTTTGGCCCGGAGATCGGCATAAAAAAGTCATCGGCGCAAATCACCGTGCACTATCGTCCGGAAGATCTCGTCGGGCGGCAGGTGCTGGGCGTGGTCAATTTTCCGCCACGCCAGATCGGGCCTGTCCGCTCCGAAGTGCTGACGCTGGGCTTTGAAGACGAGGCCGGCGCGATCGTACTCGCTGCCACCGAACGGTCGGTCCCCAACGGCAAAAAACTGATGTGATCCCTATGACGATTTCATTCGAAGTGGTCTCCGAACGCGTCAAGGTCTCCTGTCTCTGGCGCGCTGCTGATGCTGCGCGCGACTGGCGCGCGAGCCACGTGCTTTCGCTGCTCGATCCGGAGCTGCCGGATGCCAACGTGCCTGTCATCACTGACGCGAGCCACCGGGTCGTGCGCATGCGCGACCAGGAAAACCCGACCGCCACCCAGCATTTTCCGGATCTGGTGTTGGACGTGTTCGAGGCGATGCGCCCCGCGGCCGAGGATGCGTCGAGCCGCATTCTCGTGCATTGCCACGCCGGCGTCAGCCGTTCCACCGCCTTCGCCTATGGGCTGATTGCCCATCAGTTCGGCGCGGGCCGCGAGGACGAAGCCTTCCGGGCGCTGCTGACGATCACCCGCAAGCCCTGGCCGAACCGGCGGATCATCGAGATCCTCGACGAAGCCCTCGGCCGCGAGGGCCGGCTTCTGGCGCCGCTCGATGTCATGCGCGCCCGCCACCCGCGCCGCATCGACGCCTGGCACCGCTTCAACGAACGCCGCGGCCTGACGTCGATCTACAAGCGGTAGTGCTTACGCGTCAGACAGCAGCGCGTCGGCATAGCGCTTGAGCGACCGGTTGTAGCGGGGGAGGTGGCGCGACAGGGCGCCGAGCGAAAGCGCAGCCGCCTCCTGGGCGCGTCCGGCATCGACCAGGCAAAGAGCCAGGAACGCGACGACCGCATCGTCGAACTCGTCCGATGGTTCCGTCCGCTCGGCGCTGAGCAAAGCGATGCCTTCGCCGGCCCGGCCGAGATTGCGCAAGGTGCTGGCAAGCTGAATGGTGGCGCGCCGGCGGCGGATGCCGGTGAGACCGGTTTCAAGCGCCTGCCGATAGAGAGGTTCGGCTTCCGTCTCATGGCCGGTCGAGTCCTGTGCACAGGCTCGCTCGAACAGGCCTATGGCGTGGTTTTCCGGCAGTTCGGCCGCCAGCGCCTCGATGCGTGCGACGAAGGTTTCGGCGTCGGTGGCGCCGAAGGCAGCCCAGAGTTCAGCCAGCCGTCGTTCCCAGTCATTCCAGTCGATAGCGCCCGACATGTTCCGTCCCTCTGCCCCAATTCCCGGGCGAGCAGTGGCCCGTCAGCGCAGCGAGGTCAAGCCGGCACGCGCACCGTTGCCCTGAGGCCGCCGAGCGGACTGTCGCCCAGAGTAACGTTGCCGCCGTGGCTGCGGGCGATGTCGCGGGCGATCGCAAGGCCAAGGCCGGTGCCGGAACTGTCGAGATTGCGTGCCTCGTCAAGGCGGAAGAAGGGTTTGAAAACGTCTTCGCGCGATCGCTCGGGAATGCCTGGACCGTCGTCGTCGACGGTGATCGTGACCCATTTGGCGCTGTGGCGGGCATCGACGTTGACGGTATTGGCGTAGCGATATGCGTTCGAGGCGAGATTGGCGACGAGGCGGGTGAAGGCGTTCGGCCGGACGCGAACCTCGTCCTCGCCCTCGATCGAGGTGGTCAGCGTCTTGCCGAGCAGTTCGGCTTCCGCAGCAAGACGCGTCATCAGGTCGCTGAGTTTCAACTGGCCGACGTCCTCTTCCGCTTCGCCACGGGCGAAAGCGAGGTAGCCTTCAAGCATGTTCTGCATGTCCTCGACATCCTGGTTCAGGCTTTCGAGATCCGGATTGTTGCCGGCCAACGCCAACTGCAGCTTGAAGCGGGTGAGGATGGTTCTGAGGTCGTGACTGACGCCGGTCAGCATTGCGGTGCGCTGCTCGATCTGGCGCTCGATGCGCTCGCGCATCAGGATGAAGGCAAGGCCGGCGCGGCGGATCTCATCGGCGCCGCGCGGCGCGAAGTCGTCGATCTTCTGGCCCTTGCCGAAGCTTTCGGCTGCCTTGGTCAGCGCCAGGATGGGCCGGATCTGGCCGCGCAGGAACAGGATCGCGATCGCCAGCAGCACCAGCGATGCCGCCACCATCCACACGAGGAAGATGTGGGTGTTCGAGGCATAGGCCTGGTTGCGCCGGGCGTAGACACGCAGAATACGGCCGTCGTCGAGCTTGATGCGGATCTCGACGAGCTTGGAGTTGCCGACCGTATCGATCCAGAAGGGGCGGCGGACCTGGTTGGAGATTTCCTCGCCGAGGATCTGATCGAGGATTTCGAAGAAGGGGCTTGGGCGCGGCGGCGGCAGTTCGCCAGGCGGATCGACGGAGATGCTGAGATCGAGTTGCTCGCGGGCGATGCGGATGATCTCGGCAATGTTGCGATCATCGGGAAAGGTATCGATGAGATCGACGATCGCGGCGATGTCGCCGGTCACGGCGGCCGACAGGCGCTGCGTTACCAGTTGCCAGTGGCGCTCCATGAAGATGAAGGCGACGACCGACTGCAGGAGGACCATGGGGATGATGACGATGAGCAGCGAACGGGCATAAAGGCCCATCGGCAGGCGGCGGCGCAGCCAGCGCGTGAAGCGCCGCCAGGCATTGTCGTTGGAACCCGCCGCCCCGCGCTCTATACCGTCAAAGCTTGCCATAGGACGCTGCGCTCATCGGAAGGGCTGCCATCTCAGTCCACGCTCAGCCGGTAGCCGATGCCGCGCACCGTCTGCAGCCAGACCGGATTGGACGGATCGTCCTCGATCTTGCGCCGGAGGCGGTTGATCTGCACATCGATCGTGCGCTCGCCGACTTCGGCATCGTCGCCGATCAGTTCGTGGCGCGGGATGGTCTCTCCGGCGCGCTGCGAGAAGAGCGTCATGATCTCCTGTTCGCGGTCGGTGAGGCGGATATGATCGGCGCCGCGCCGGAGTTCCTTGCGCACCACCGAAAAAGTGTAGGGACCGAAGATGACCTGGTCGACCTTGGGCGCTTGCGCCGGCTGGTTGCGGCGCAGGATGTTGTTGATACGCAGCACCAGTTCGCGGGGTTCGAAGGGCTTCGACAGATAGTCGTCGGCCCCGGCCTCGAGACCTTCTATGCGGGAATTGGATTCCGCCAGGGCCGTCAGCATCAGGATCGGCACGGTCTTGATCTGCCGGAGGCTGTGGGTCAGCGAGATGCCGCTCTCGCCCGGCATCATCACGTCGACGATCAGAAGATCGAAGTCGAGGCCGACGAGCTTGCGTCGCGCCTCGTCCGCATCGGACGCGGTCGTCACCCGGAATCCTTGTTCGACCAGGTAGCGGTTGAGGAGGTCGCGGATGCGCCGGTCGTCGTCGACGACCAGAAGGTGAGCCGCATCGTCCGAGACAGTCGCTTTTGTCGTCATTCCACGCTTCCCAAATTCCAGGCTCCCGCGCCGTCTGCCGGCGGCGAGCCTCGTGTCAGTCTGCGGCGTTCTTCATCCCGGCGAGAAAGCGCTTGACCGTTTCCCGCGCGCCCGGACCCGATCTTGCCAATGCATCGGCTATGCGGCGGGACTGTGGCTCGGCCAGCGCACGCGCCAGCGCTTGGCCTTCCTCGGTTGTATAGAGCATGCGCTGGCGGCGGTCTTCAGGGCCGGTTTCCTGGCGGATGTAACCCGAGTCGATCAATTGCTTGAGGACGCGGGCAAGGCTCTGCTTGGTGATCTTCAACGTGTCGAGAAGGTCGGCGACGGTCATGCCGGGCTCACGGTCGACAAAGTGCACGACCCGGTGATGTGCCCGCCCGAAGCCGCTCTTTTCAAGGATCGCATCCGGGTCGGAGGTGAAGTCGCGATAGGCAAAGAAGAGCAACTCGATGATCTCGAAATCGATCGTGTCATCATCGGCGGCGGCATCGCTGAGATACCGGGTGTTCTCTTTGGATTGGCCGGCCACGCGGTCATTTCCTTTCAGCCAGATTGCAACTTGCGAAACATTCGGAAAAATACGTCAGCTTTATTGACATATTTTTACCGCGTCATTAGCGTCCTCGCTCGGTAAGCGAGACATTTGGCGTTGGCAACACCTTGAAAGGATAAGCCCCGCCGTTCCGATCGCAAATCCAAAATCACGAAATTGAATTTTCCCTCAGTCAGTTTGCCGATAGACTGAAAGCAGGACGATAATCAACAGAGAATGGCGCATATGCGCCGGAGGATGACACTATGGCAGCGGTTCCATTTGATCAGTTGGACGGAGAGATCTGGTTCAACGGCGAGTTCGTCGCATGGAAGGACGCCAAGATTCACGTGCTGACCCATGGCCTGCACTATGCCAGCGCCGTTTTCGAGGGTGAGCGCGCCTATGGCGGACGCATCTTCAAGCTGACGGAACACAACCAGCGCCTTCACAAGTCGGCCGATATCCTCGGCTTCAAGATTCCCTATTCGGTGGAAGAACTGGATGAGGCGAGCGTGGAGCTCCTGAAGCGCCAGGGCTTCTCCGAAGCCTATGTGCGGCCGATTGCCTGGCGCGGCAGCGAGAGCATGGGCGTTTCGGCACAGAATAACCGCATCAATGTCGCCATCGCCATCTGGCAATGGGGCAGCTACTTCAACCCGGCGGAAAAACTGAAGGGCATCCGGCTCGACATCGCCGAGTATCGCCGCCCGGATCCGCAGACCGCGCCCTCGAAGTCCAAGGCCGCCGGCCTCTACATGATCTGCACCATCTCCAAGCATGCGGCGGAAGCCAAGGGCTATGCGGATGCGATGATGCTCGACTATCGCGGCCGGGTGGCCGAAGCGACGGGTGCCAACATCTTCTTCGTCAAGGACGGCGTCATCCATACGCCGGTGCCGGATTGCTTCCTCGACGGCATTACCCGCCGCACGGTCATCGAGCTTGCCAAGCGCCGCGGCTATGAGGTTGTCGAGCGGGCGATCATGCCGGAGGAACTGTCCGGTTTCACCGAGTGCTTCCTGACCGGCTCCGCCGCCGAAGTTACGCCGGTTTCCGAAATCGGCCCCTATCGCTTCACCCCGGCGACGATCTCCGAGACGTTGATGAACGACTACATGAAGGAAGTCTACCCGGTTGCGGCGGCCGCCGAGTAACGCCATCTGGAATTGTCTCGGATGCAGAAAAGGCGGCCCCGGGCCGCCTTTTGTCTTGCTACGGATGATCGGGTCAGGCGGTCTTGCCGAGGAACTGCCCGACAATGCCGCTCAGCACGCCGCCACCGACCAGGCCGCCGATGGCCTCCACGGCAAGGCCGGTCGCGGCGGCTTCGCCGCCGAGCATCTGAATGAGGAACCCTCCGCCCAGGCCGCCGATCGCGCCGACGATTGTCCGTGCGACGATACCGAATGCCTGCTGCTTCAACACTGCGCTGGCTGCGTTGCCGCCAACCGCCCCCGCGATCAATTGGGTAATGATAGGCATTAATGCTTCCATTGATCCCTCCCGTGTCGTGGCTCGTCGTGGACGAGCCACCAAAAGCCGATGATCCGGCACCGATAGGTTGAAGCCGAATCTGGATTATTGTCAATTTGAACGAAATCGCCGCCCCGATGGCCGGTACCTTACCTATTGAAATGGTTTGATTTCAGCCGGAAGCCGCGTTTCGCGGTGGCAGGGAGGAAAGCACGCTCTGGTATCGAGAACGATCGGTTCTCGGTCTGCGTTGAAACGAAACGCGTGATTCGTGTGGAGGTCGAATGATGGGAGAAGAGGCGGAAGGCACGGTATTCTCCGGCGACCGCTTGATCGCCGGAGTAGCAAGGGGCCCCGTTATCGATAGACGTAGACGATACGCCGCGTCGCCGGCTCGACCAGCACGGGCTGGCCGTTGATGCTGACATAGTCGTAGTTATAGTCAGGCACGCGGTGAACCGCGACCGTCTGGGGCAACTCGGCGCCAACCACGACTTCACCATCGAGGTAGACGGTTTCGCCAGGGTTCGACGCGATGTAGGTGCGTACGGTCTCCGGCGGCACGATCGGGTCGATCTCTTCGACCGGGCCGATCAGCTCATCGCCGCTGCTGACGATCACCGGATCGCTTGGCTGCGCCTCATAAGTGACGGCGGGAATCGCGAGGTCGGCGCGCCGTTCCTGTACCACGACGGCCGAACCGCCGAGGTCAGTCGTCAGATATTGCGCATAGACCCAGCCGCGTACGCCATTGATGTCGATGCGGCACCATTTGCTGCCTTCGATGCAGCCGTCGATGACCGCGGTGCTACCGCGGGTCGCCAGGCCGACTGTCGGATATTGAGGGCCCGGACCCGTGCGAATGTTGAGATCCGTGACTGTGGTGGCGGTCATGGCTGCAAAGGCGGCCGGTATGCCGACCGTCAACACCAAACCCGCGGCCGCAGCGGCTCGCAACAGGGGGCGGGTAAGCTTCACCATCATCTTTCTCCTCTTATTGATGAAGGCGAAACGCCCGCGTGCGCGCGGATGTTCCCCCGGGAACGTCACGAAATGTGACGCCGTGACATTCTCTCGCTGCTGCCGCGGCCCGAGCGCCTGAAGAACTGGCAGCAGGAGAGGGGACGAAAATGCAGGATATTCAACAGGATCAAAACAACGTCACGGCCCGCAGCCTGAAGCCCGTCGTGCGCATCATCGTTGCCGCCGAACTGGCAATTTCGGCGCTGCTGATGACGACCGTGCAATGGCCGGCGCCGCAAGTCGCCACGAGCCAAGTCGCCATTCTGCGCTGATTGGCGCTGTCACCGGCGCCAATTGCCGTTATAGGAAGAACAACAGATCCTATAGAGGCAGACGCGCATGTTACAGGCGGGCATCATTCCAGTTACCCATTTCGAGCAGAATTGCACGGTGCTGTTCGACAGCGAAACCAAGGAGGGCGTTGTCGTCGATCCTGGTGGCGATGTCGATATCATCCTGCAGACGGTTCGCGAGAACGGCATTACGCTGACGGCGATCTGGATCACCCATGGCCATATCGACCACGCCGGCGGTGCCAAGGAATTGAAGGATGCGCTCGGGCTCGAAATCATCGGCCCGCACAAGGACGACCTGCCTTTGCTCGAACGGCTGGAGAGCCAGGCGGAGCGTTTCGGACTGGCGATGAAGGTCCAGAACGTCATTCCGGATCGCTGGCTCGAAGAGGGCGATACCGTTTCCTTCGGCGATCATGTCTTCGAGGTCCTGCATTGCCCCGGCCACGCACCCGGCCATGTCGTCTACTTCAACCGGGCACAGAATTTCGTCCATGTCGGCGACGTTCTCTTCCACGGCTCGATCGGACGCACCGACCTGCCGGGTGGCAATCACCAGCAACTGCTCGATTCCATCCGTGACAAGATCCTGCCGCTCGGCGACAATGTCGGCTTCATCTGCGGCCATGGCCCCGGCGGCCAGATCGGCGAGGAACGCCGCACCAATCCTTATCTGCGCGGGCTCTGACAGCACGCCTGCGATGCCTGCATCGCAAGAAAAAAGCACATGCCTCGGGCGAGACATGTGCTTTTCAAGTTCTACTGCATGTCGCCTTAAACGACCTCGATTTAACGACGAAGACATGCAGCAAATCAAAGTCCTACAGTGACCTTTGCGCGTCTGAGGCGCGCGGCGCTATAGATCTCACTCAGCGGCAGAGACGGCTGCGGCCGTCATAGCCGATGTACGTGCCGCTGTCCGGATCGAATGAGCGGTAGCGCTGCGAGCAATAGCGGTACCATGCCGGCGTCCAAGGCTCGACGCCATAGGTCTCGACGGCGACCGGGCGATATACCTCACGATAGACCGGGCGGGCACGGTAGACCGGCCGCGGCTCGTAATATTCGGGTTCCGGATCGACATAGACACGGTCGTCGTAGCCGCCGTAGGAGCGCGGCTGCGAGGCGATCGCGCCGCCGATCAGCGTGCCGGCGACGAGGCCCGCTGCGCCTGCCGCCCATGCATCGCTGTTGTCGTGATGCCGGTGGGTTGCTTGGGCGACGCCGAAGGTCGGGATGACCATGGCGGCGGCGGCGACCGAAAGAACGGCTGCTTTGATGAACTTGTTCATGGGCTTCAAATCCTATCGCATGGACCGGATCAATCCGGATTTCATGATGAGGGGAGGTTAATGCCGCCACCATGAACCGAGCCTGAACAAAAAAAACCCGGCAAGTTTGCCGGGCTTCAACTGTGAATCTGTCAGCAGATGTCGGCGTTAGCCGGCGATCTGCAGGTTGACCGCCTTCGGGCCCTTGCCGCGGCGATCCGGTTCGGTGTCGAAGCTCACCTTCTGGTTTTCCGTCAGACCGTTCAGGCCGGAAGCCTGGACTGCGGAAATGTGTACGAAGATATCTGCACCACCGTTGTCAGGCTTGATGAAACCAAAGCCCTTGTCGGTGTTGAAGAATTTTACAGTGCCAGTTTCGGCCATGCGTCAGGTCCTTTTCTCTCCACCCGTTTGACGGACGGGCGGCATTGCAGTTTGCCCGGATGGGCGTTGGCAGGCAGTTCTCGACGTCTGAGGAAAGGGTCCTGTTACCGCAGCCAGCCATTGGAGAAGTTGCATTTTCATGCGTCTCCCCGGTCTGGCCGCCCGGAGTTTTGCGTCTCCGGCCCGCTTTTATTTCAAGATCTTCCCGTGTTCGCAGATTGCCCGAACAGAGTAAGAGTGATGGGTTTATTTTGAATTGGCAAGCAAAACTTTTCAGGCGTGGTATTGCGTCTTGTCATTGCTCAAAAACCGGTCATTTCCGCGGTTGTTGTCCCTCCTTCAAGATATATCGCAAGCTGTTGAAATCACAGCTTTTTGAAAATGAGTGCTGCAAAATTGAGTGGGTTTTTGCCGTTTTTCGATGCAGCCGCAAGGAGGCTCATTGAACGCCGGCTCAGCCCGGCATTCGCAACTGTCTGATATATTTGATGCTTCTCGCGTCGTGCGGTTTTTATGCGAGAATCTTGCAGAAAGTCTGCAGGTATGGATTGGACCGGTCGATTGCGCCGCGCCTTGCGCGCTACGCCGAAGCAACGGCTTTGATGGCCCGGTACAATAGTAAGTAAAGCATCAGCCCGACGCCGGACCGGCTGCTGATATAGTTCATGGCGCAGCGTCGGCTGCGGCCGCAATGTCCGGTTTCAGGTGGCGGCTTCCGCGCGGCGATTTCTGGTCAGCTCGGGTATGATCTCAACCGCAAGCATTGCCGCGAAGATGATGGCGCAGCCAGCATAGCCGATCGGCGTGATGACTTCGCCAAGCAGGAGAACGCCGAAGAGGGCGGCAAAAAGCGCCTCGCTTGAAAGGAAGATGGCGGCCTGCGGCGCCGTGGTGTAGCGCTGGCCCACCACCTGCAGGATGAAGGCGAGGCCGCTGGAGAAGATGCCGGCATAGAGGATTTCGAAGAGGGCGCCCTCCACGGCCGCAAGGCTCAACGGCCCCGTCTTCACCGCGAGGAGGAAACCGAGCACCGCGCAGACGGCGAACTGCGTCATGGAGAGCAACATCGGCCGGCCGCTGCTGGGGGCGAAGAGGCCGACGAGCAGCAACTGCACCGCCCAGCAGAGGGCGCACAGGATCGTCAGGTAGTCGCCGCCGCTCAATGCCGACAGGGTGCCGCCGCTCAAGAGGAAGATGCCGAAGAGAGCCATCAGCGCGCCTGGCCAGATGACCCAATGCGGCTTGCGGCGCAGGAAGACGACCGTCAGCACGGGGACGAAGACGACATAGAGCCCGGTCAGGAAGCCGGAATTGGTGACGCTGGTGTCGAGAAGGCCGAACTGCTGGGTCGCTGCGCCGGCAAAAAGTGCGAGGCCGATGAAGATGAAATTGCGCACGGTCGCCAGCCGCAGAGGCTCGGCCGCGCGCCTCGTTTCGATGACGGCGAAGGGCATCGCAACCAATGTCGCGATCGCAAAACGAAGCGTGATGAACCACAGCGGGCTGATCGTATCCATGGCCGTCGACTGCGCGACGAAGCCGGCGCCCCAGATCGCGCCTGATATCAACAGCAGCAGATTGGCCTGAATGCGGGGCATGTCGTTTCTCTCCTCGGACAGGCCGCCGTCTAGCAGTTGCGTTCTGGGCGGGCAAGGCTCATCGTCGGCGTTCATGGCGCTCGGAGATGGCGATGAATGACAGCGGATATTCCGGCACCCCGCTTGCCCGCAAGCTCGGCTTGAAAACGGGGCAGGCGGCGCTGCTCCTTGGCGTTCCGCTCGGGCTCGGCGAAATCACGGACTTTTCCGGCTTCTCGACCCGCGAAAGCTCGATCAGTCGCGCCGCCGGGCGCGACTACGACTATATCCACGTGTTCGAGGCGCAGAGGTCCCTATTGGATGGCCTGGCGCCGGAGGTTGCGGCCCGGCTGAGGCCTGACGGCATGCTCTGGATTTCCTGGCCGAAGAAGGCGTCGAAGGTGCCGACGACCTTGACGGAGGATGTGCTGCGCGACGTCTTCCTGCCACTCGGCCTCGTCGACGTGAAGGTCTGCGCCGTCGATGCGGTCTGGTCCGGGCTGAAGTTCATGTTCCGCAGGGAGTTTCGCGACCGGCTGTCGTGAGGTGAGAGCGAAGGCCTGAATTCCTACTGCGTCGCGCCCTTGGAGACGCGCAGAACGGCGCCGTCCTCCTCGTCGGTCACCATCAGCAATGCACCGTCCGGCGCGACGACGACGTCGCGGATGCGGCCGAACTCGCCGTCGAACAGCCGCTCTTCGGAGCCGATGGCGCCGCTGTCGTCACGCTCCAGGCGGACGAGAAGCTGGTACTTCAGCGCGGCGACCAGCAGGTCACCATCCCACTCAGGAAACATCTTGCCGCGATAGACGGCAAGCGCACCGGGGGCGATCGAGGGATCCCAATAGAAGAGCGGCTGATCGAGGCCTTCCTTCGCGGTGCCTTCGCCAATCTCGGCGCCGGAATAGTCCTTGCCGTAGGTGATGATCGGCCAGCCGTAGTTGTGGCCGGCCTGCGGATTGTTGATCTCGTCGCCACCGCGGGCACCGTGCTCGACGGTCAGCAGCGTGCCGTCCTTCGGGTCGAAGGCGATGCCCTGGGGATTGCGGTGGCCCTTCGACCAGATCTCCGCCAGTCCCCCGGTGCCGCCGCGATAGGGGTTCGATCCGGGAATGCTGCCATCGGCGTTGATGTGCAGGATGGCGCCGGCATGATCGCGCGGGTCCTGGGCCCGATCGCCTTCGCCGCGGTCGCCGATGCCGAAGAACAGGCTGCCGTCGGCTGCGATTGCGATCCGGGAACCGAAATGCTGTCCCTTGCCGGTGAATTTCTTCATCCGGAAGAGTTCCTTGACGTCGGCAAGGCCGCTCTCGTCATCGGCCAGTTTTGCCCGTACGACGGCGGTGCCATAGCCGCCCTTGCCGTTGGCGGCCAAGGTCAGATAGAGCGTCCTGTTCTCGGCGAAGCCGGGGTCGAGGGCGATGTCGAGCAGGCCGCCCTGGCCGTGTTCGGCGACCTCGGGCACGCCCTTCAGGGGTTTCGACAGCTTGCCATCACGCAGGATCCTCAACCGGCCGGGACGTTCGCTGACGATCAGGCCGCCGCCGGGAAGCGCTTCGACGGACCACGGGTGTTCGAGGCCGGTCGCCAGGGTTTCGACCCGCAGGGTGCCGTGCTGGCTCGGGAATTCACGCGCCTCCTGGGAGCGGGCGCCGGAGGGCGCGACGATCGTGGCCAGAGCGGCGAGCACCGCGAACGCCGGGATGCGCCGCCGCTTGCCCAAGTGTCTCGACGCTTCTGCATCCGCTCGCCGCATTCCGCTTCTCCGGGCCGATTCGTTCAACAGGCAAGCTGGAGCGGGAGACGAAGCGGTTCAAGTCACATCCGATCAAAAGCGGTTTATTTCGAGATCGAGCCTGTCGTCAGCGGCACAGGCCGTTGTTCGCCAATGAGATCGGCATTGACGATGTAGCGCATCGGCCCCCGTTCGACCGCATCGAAGGGCCAGCAGGTGGCGAGCGCCAGATGGTGTCCGGTGGCCGATGCGTTGATGCCGCTTTCGTCCCAGCGGGCGACGCGGCTCTCGCCGGCCCGGAACAGGAAGCGCCGGCCATCCTTGCGTGTCAGCACCAGGAGATCGCCGGGGTTGACGTCCTTCAGCCAGCGGAAATGCGTGTCGCGGTGGGCGGCGATGACGGAGGTGCCTTCGTCGCCGGGCAGCGGCGTCGTCGTCAGCCAGGCGGGGCCGAAGGCCAGCGCCTCGCCGCTCGCGCCTTCGAGCACGATCGCCGAACGGTTGAGCCGTGGCGCGGTGATTTCAGCCGTCGTCTGGAAGTCGGCCCAAGGCCAGGGCTTGCCGTCCGGGTTGCCGTGCAGTTGCGCCTCGAAGGTGCGCTTCAGAAGCACCTGGGAGACTTCGGCCTTGGCCTTCATGTAGAAGCCCTTGCCGATCAGCATCAGGCCGGCAAGGGCAATGAGGGCGATCACCGCGAGCACGATCGTTTCGACCGCCGAGAGGCGGGCGAGAAAGCCCGGGCGAGGCTCGGGCCTTTGATTGTCAGCGGCCACGACGGCGCACTCCCGCGAGCACGACGGCGGCAATCGGCGCGCGCCAGAAGACGAACGCCGTGCCGGCGAGGAGAGCGAAAGCCAGCAGCATCAGGCCGATCAGGATCTGCTTGTCCGCTTCCGTTGCCGTCTGCGGCAGGTTTACCTGATTGTTGGCCTCGGCGATCAGGCCCGCTGCACGCGCCGTCGGTGCCGCCAGCATCCGGTCTGCCGTCGCCATGGCAAGCTTGGTCCGGCTTTCGATCGCGGCGTCGCGTTCGTCAACCTTGCCGGGGGTGCTCCCGGCGGGCTTTTCGCCGAACACCTTGCCGAAGTCCCAGCCGGCCGGAAGGTTGAGCGGCAGCTTCGTTTCGGCCTGCGGCTCGCCCGCCGGGCGCGACGGCGTGGCATCGACCGCGACGAGGCTGGTGACGCGGGAAACAAGGTGGTGGGCGAGTGCGACGGTCTCGATCCGCTTGTCGAGCGTGGCGGGATCGGCAATCGAAGCGGCGCTTGCCTCGAGATCATCGATCTTGCGACGCGCCCAGAGCTTGGCGATACCCTGACCGGTCGAGGCCTTGGCGATGTCCATTTCGACCCGCCAGGGCTGGTCGCCGGCCTTGCCGAGAATCTGCAGCTTGCCCGCGGGTGCGGCGCCGTCGAGTTCGGCCGTCAGCACCACCGGTTCGCCGCGGTAGAGATCGGGCATCGGGTTCGGCGTGATGTCGCTTGCCGATGCGCCCTCGAAGCTCGCGGAGATATCGGTCATCGCAGGGCTTTCGAGCTTGGTGAAGAGCTCGCCCATGCGCTCGGCCACCTGGTTTTCCGAACCGATCAGCGTGAAGCTGCCGCGGCCGTATTCGGCGGCCTTGGTCATGAAATGGCTGTTCGGGGCCGAGCCGATGCCGACGGTAAAGACACGGGCGTCGCCGCGGTTCTTCTGGATCTCGTCAAAGAGCTGCGTCTCGTTGCCGATCGCGCCATCGGTCAGGAAGACGACCTGGCGAAGGGCGCCGGCCTGAACCGGACCCTGGCTGCGCAGCGCCGCTTCAAGCGCCGGCAGCATTTCCGTACCGCCGTCGGCGGTCAGGCCGCGGACATAGGCGATCGCATCCTCGCGCTTGTCCGGCGTCGCCTCGACGAGATCAGGGAAATGCACGGTCATCGTGTCGTCGAAGCGGATGACGTTGAAGCGGTCCTCGGGCTTCAGCCTCGAGATCGCCAGCGCCAGGCTTTCCTTGGCCTGCTCCATCGAGGGGCCGGCCATGGAGCCGGAGTTGTCGATGACGAAAACGATCTCGCGCTTGACCGGCTTGGCGCCGGCGTCGGCTGCTGCGGCCGGCGGCGTCACGAAGGAGAGCAGATAGGTCTTCTTGCCCACCGTCTCACGAAAGAGGCCGGCATAGGGGCTCTTGCCCTCGATCGCCTTCCAGGTGAGCTCGAAGTCGCGGTCGGCTGGAACACTGTCGCCCTTCAACGTCACACGGCGGCTGAGATCGTCGAGGTTGGCGATATCGACGTCGTGGTAGGCGGATTTCACCTCGCCGAGCGGGAAGCCTGCCTTGAGATTGACCGTCAGCGTGACGGGGTTGACCTTGGCGTTCTCCTTGGGATCGAGAACCGGAGCCTCGATCTTTTCGCGATCGGGAACCGGATCGTTGACGGCATAACCGGTGCGGCTGTCGAGATCGACGGTCTGAACGATCGGCTGCGGGTTGAAGCGGGGTGCCACGACCATCGGGAAGCGGAGGGAATAAAGCCCGTTCGATTGGCGGACCGCGCTCTGATACTCGATCTGCACGACGACCGTTTCGCCGGGGCCGATATTGGCGACCTGGTTGGTGAAGATGTTCGGGCGCTGCTGTTCCAGCAGTGCCGCCTTCTTGCCCTCGGCCTTCGCCTGCTCGTAAATCTCCTTGGCTTCCTGACGTGGTTTGATCTGGCCCTCGATGAAGCGGTCACCGATTTGCATCTTCAGCGTATCGACGGCCGAGTCCTCGGGGAGCGGAAAGACATAGGTGCCTTCGACCCAGCCCTTGCTGGGGTTCTCGAAGCGCTGGGTCACGCGGGTGCGCATGATCGGGCCGTTGACGTCGATCGTCACGTCCGTCGCCAGCCGCGGCGCCTCGACGAAATAGCCGGGTTCCTTCGACGGAAAGAGCAGGGCGCCGGTGCCCAGATCGTTGGGGCGAACATAGCCTGCCATCTGCTGGGGTTTGGCGTCTGGCGTTTGCGCGGCAGCCTGGGTCATCAGGCCGATGAGCATCAGGATGCAGGCGGCGAGCGCCGCGATCGCCAGATACATGCCCCAGCGCGCTTCATTCCGTCCGGTCTTTAATGAGGCGATTTCGTCGTCGAGAAACATTGCATAACCCCCGTAATGCGAATGTGTTCGGATGATCGAAGAAGAGGCCCGGAAACCGGCTCTTGCAGGACGGAATTGCGGCGTTCCGCGACAGTTGTCGTGGCCAAATTATGGCATTTGCGAAATTGTGCGATTGCGCTGATTTTTTTGAATAAATCGCGATCAACAACCGTTTCCGGCTGATACGTTTCGTGGTCGATCAAACGGTCGCCATAATTCCGTTTTTCGCTGCCGTCGACCCACGACCGAGCTTCGTTCGGGGCCTGCGCGCGATCGACCGTGCTGATGGCATTCATGAAACTTTGTCATGGTGACGCTTTTTGCCCGCGTTTCCGGCGTTTTTGCCGTTCCGGCGCTTGCAAGACCGGGCGTCTTTCGACATAGACCTAACCGCTATGGAGCCTGGTTTTTTACGTTCCGTAGCGATCACCTCGTCTCGAAACGATCAGGACCTTCACCCATGGCCTTCCTTGCCGATGCCCTTTCCCGTGTAAAGCCTTCCGCCACCATCGCCGTTTCGCAGAAAGCCCGTGAGCTGAAAGCGAAAGGCCG
The DNA here is from genome assembly GCF_050474445.1 of Ensifer sp. B1-9. Taxonomy (NCBI): domain Bacteria; kingdom Pseudomonadati; phylum Pseudomonadota; class Alphaproteobacteria; order Hyphomicrobiales; family Rhizobiaceae; genus Ensifer; species Ensifer sp. B1-9. The sequence continues at coordinate 12,361 of NZ_JBCHVG010000012.1, read as the reverse complement.
CGATGTGATCGGCCTTGGCGCCGGGGAGCCGGACTTCGATACGCCCGACAATATCAAGAAGGCTGCGATCGACGCGATCAACCGCGGCGAGACGAAGTACACGCCGGTCTCCGGCATTCCGGAACTGCGCGAAGCCATCGCCAAGAAGTTCAAGCGCGAGAACAACCTCGACTACACGGCGGCCCAGACAATCGTCGGCACCGGCGGAAAGCAGATTCTTTTCAACGCCTTCATGGCGACGCTGAACGCGGGCGATGAAGTGGTCATCCCGGCACCCTACTGGGTTTCCTATCCGGAAATGGTGGCGCTGTGCGGCGGCACGCCGGTCTTCGTCTCGACCAAGCAGGAAAACAACTTCAAGCTCAAGGCCGAGGATCTCGAAAAGGCGATTACGCCGAAGACCAAGTGGTTCATCTTCAACTCGCCGTCCAACCCGTCGGGCGCTGCCTACAGCCATGCCGAGCTCAAGGCGCTGACCGACGTGCTGATGAAACATCCGCATGTCTGGGTGCTCACCGACGACATGTACGAGCACCTGACCTATGGCGACTTCAAGTTCGCGACCCCGGTCGAAGTCGAGCCCGGCCTCTACGACCGCACGCTCACCATGAACGGCGTTTCCAAGGCCTACGCCATGACCGGCTGGCGCATCGGCTACGCTGCCGGCCCGCTGCAGCTCATCAAGGCCATGGACATGATCCAGGGCCAGCAGACCTCGGGCGCCACCTCGATCGCGCAGTGGGCTGCCGTCGAGGCGCTGAACGGCACGCAGGACTTCATCCCCGCGAACAAGAAGATCTTCGAAGGCCGCCGCGATCTCGTGGTGTCGATGCTGAACCAGGCCAAGGGCATCTCGTGCCCGACGCCGGAAGGCGCCTTCTACGTCTACCCGTCCTGCGCCGGCCTGATCGGCAAGACCGCGCCGTCGGGCAAGGTCATCGAGACGGACGAAGACTTCGTCTCCGAACTGCTGGAAGCCGAAGGCGTGGCCGTCGTGCATGGTTCGGCCTTCGGTCTCGGCCCGAACTTCCGCATCTCCTACGCGACCTCGGAAGCGCAGCTTGAGGAAGCCTGCCGCCGCATCCAGCGTTTCTGCGCTGCCTGCAAGTAAGCTCGGTCGACGCCGAGACAAACAGTGGGCCTGCCGTCTCCGGCGGGCCCTTTTTCATTCGTGCTTTGATAGAAGGCGCGAGCAAGCCGATTCAAATCGGCCGGCCAAGCCGCTGAAAACAGAATCACTTCTTCCGCCGGATCTTCTTTCGAAGATCGCCCCGATCCGATGTCCGGTAAGTTTCGTGGACGACGTTGCGAATCTCGCGCTGTCGTGGATATATCGTCCACGCCTATGGACAGGAGGCGAGCCATGATGCGCAATCTCAACGACTTCATCATCTTCGCCCATGTCGTCGACCACAAGGGCTTTGCGCCGGCGGCGCGTGTCCTCAACGTGCCGAAGTCGACGCTCAGCAAGCGCGTGGGGGAGCTTGAAAAGAGGCTCGGCGTACGCCTCATCAACCGCACGTCCAGGCGTTTTACCGTGACCGAGATCGGCGAGGACTTCTATCGGCACGCTGCGGCGATGCTGATCGAAGCGGAAGCGGCGGAGGCGGTCGTCAAGGGCAGGCTTGCGGAACCGAGCGGCACGGTGCGTATCACCGCCTCGGTGCCGACGGCGCAAATGACATTGGCCGGGCTGCTGCCGCAACTGGCACTGGCCTATCCCAAGATGCGGGTGGTGCTGCACGCGACCGACCGCTTCGTCGACCTCATCCAGGAAGGCTTCGATATCGCGGTGCGCGATCATTTCGCGCCCTTGCCCGATTCCGGTCTCGTCCAGCGGCGGGTGGCAACGGAGGTCATCTGGCTGGTTGCCGCGCCCGATTATCTTGCCCGGCGCGGCACGTCACTCCAGCCCGGCGATCTCGACGACCATGATGGCCTGCTGACGTCGCTCGCAAGCGACGGCTGGAGGCTTCACAATCAGGATGGCGTTGCCGCCTCCGTTCGCCCGAAGCCGCGTTTTGTCGCCGACGAGTCCCGCGTTCTCCTCGAGGCGGCGCTCTCAGGCCTCGGCATCACCGCCCTGCCGCGCAAACTGTGCCGCGCCGAAATCGACAATGGCAGCCTCGTGCGGGTGCTGCCCGATTGGCAGGCGGGGCTGGTGACGACGACGCTCTTGATGCCGCACCGGCGCGGCCAGCTTCCCTCGGTCCGCACGGTCGTCGATTTCATCGCCGAGCGCCTCGGCGAGTGATCCCCGTCCAGGAAACGGCTGACCGAACCGTCAGGCCGTGGGGCGCGTGGCCAGCACGCTCTGCCGTTCGGATATTCGGGACCACCAATCCACCAGATTGGGATGGTCCTTGATGAGCGTCTGGCCCTCCGGGGTCAGGAGGAAATAGGCGAACACGGAAGCCGTGTGCAGATCGGTCAAGGTCAGCCGATCACCCGTAAGCCAGGGCGCGTCCTGCATGAGGTCGCTCAATGCCTTGAGCAGGGTGGCGGCCTTTGTGAGGTTTTCTCTGACGCGCGCTTCGTCGGTCAGGCCGCCTTCAGCGGGTTTCGATATCCGCTCGACGTAGATGCCCCACACCATGACCGGGTAGCCATAGGCGTCCATCATGCTGATGATCTGGTTGCCGCGGGCCCTTTGCCGCAAATCCGTAGCCTGGAGCGCCGGCCCCTCGAAGGCTTCGTCGACGTAGCGAATGATCGCGCTCGTCTCATAGAGCCTGAAGCCGTCATGTTCGAAGGCGGGAATGCGACCGAACGGCTGCCGTTCAAGATAGTCGCGTGGAGGACCGCCCGCGGCAAAGACGTCGACGGGCACCAGCCGATAGCCGACGCCCTTTTCCTCGAGTGTCAGGCGAACGGTTCTGACATAGACGCTGTAGTCGGCGCCGAACACAACGGGATTGGCCATGACCTGCTCCCTTCCAGCAATGGTTCTGCGGTACGCGCTGGTATGTCGGACATAAAAAACCCCTCCCGGCAAGTGCCAAGAGGGGTTTGATTCTGGGGCGGCAGGGACGCGGCCCTACCGCTTTTGTCGGGTTCCGTCAGCGCTCGGCAAGTGCCGGTTCGCCCTTCTTCTCGCGCACCAGGTTCATGAAGCGGCGGAAGAGATAGTGGCTGTCCTGCGGACCGGGCGAGGCTTCCGGGTGATGCTGGACGGAGAAGACCGGCTTGCCGGCGACGCGCAGGCCGCAATTCGTGCCGTCGAAGAGCGAAATGTGAGTCTCTTCAACGCCTTCCGGCAGCGACTTCGAATCCACCGCGAAGCCGTGGTTCATCGAGACGATCTCGACCTTGCCTGTCGTGTGGTCCTTGACCGGGTGATTGGCGCCGTGGTGGCCCTGGTGCATCTTTTCGGTCTTGCCGCCGAGGGCGAGCGCCAGCATCTGGTGGCCGAGGCAGATGCCGAAGACCGGGATATCGGTCTTCAGCAGGTCCTGGATGACCGGCACGGCGTATTCGCCAGTTGCTGCCGGGTCGCCCGGGCCGTTGGAAAGGAAGATGCCGTCCGGCTTCTGCGCCAGCACGTCATTGGCGCTGGTCGAGGCCGGCATGACGGTGACGCGGGCGTCGAGGCCGGCGAATAGGCGCAGGATGTTGCGCTTCACGCCGTAGTCGAGCGCGACGATGTGGTAGGCCGCATCGGTTTCGCCGAGCGTCGAATAGCCTTCGTTCCAGACCCAGGGCTTCTCGTCCCAGCGCGAGGACTGGCCCGAGGTTGCGACCTTGGCGAGGTCGAGGCCTTCGAGGCCGCTCCAGGCCTTGGCTTCGGCCTTCAGCGTTTCGATGTCGAAGACACCTGCGGGGTCGTGGGCGATGACGGCGTTCGGCATGCCGTTCTCGCGGATCCAGGCGGTGAGCGCGCGGGTGTCGATGCCGCAGAGGCCGATGATGCCGCGCGCCTTCAGCCAGGCGTCGAGGTGCTTGGCGGCGCGGTAGTTGGACGGCTCGGTGATATCGGCCTTGAAGATGACGCCGACCGCGCCATGACGGGCTGCCGGCGTCAGGTCCTCGATATCCTCGTCATTGGCGCCGATGTTGCCGATATGCGGGAAGGTGAAGGTGACGATCTGGCCGAGATAGGAAGGGTCCGTCAGGATTTCCTGGTAGCCGGTCAGTGCGGTGTTGAAGCAGACTTCCGCCTGCACCTTGCCGGTCGCGCCGATGCCCTTGCCTTCGATCACGGTGCCGTCGGCCAGAACGAGCAGTGCGGTTGGTTTTTCAGTGGTCCATGCGGGTGTCGCGGTCATCGTTCCTATCCCGTTGCGGCGTGAAGCGCGGGACTTGAAAGCCCGGCGGTCGATCGCCATTTCATGTGCTCAGGCATGGACGCGCGGAAACCCCGCGGAAAGTGCTCTCATGCCGATGTTGTGCAGGTGCGGGAAAATACCCAAAGCGCTTATCCGGGTCAACCGGCCGCAGTGAATTGTCAGGAAATAAAATTCCTTATAATTCAATCGGTTGCGTATTCCGTTTGATTGCGCCTGTCACACTGGTTTAAGACGACGATAACAATGATGGTTTCGAACCGGTTCCGGGCAGAGCACCGCGGGCCGGTTTCGACATGGAGTATGAACATGCGCGACCAGTTCGCTGACGCACTGAAGGAAGCCCTGAAAGCCAAGGACGCACGGCGTACCTCGACCGTGCGGCTGATCCAGGCGGCGATCAAGGACCGGGACATCGCCAATCGCGGCCAGGGCAAGGACCCGGTCAGCGATGACGAAATCCTGCAGATCCTCGCCAAGATGATCAAGCAGCGCGAGGAGTCGGCCCGCATCTACGACGAGGGCGGCCGGCCGGAGCTTGCCGAGCAGGAGCGCCAGGAAATCGGCATCATCAACCAGTTCCTTCCGGCCCAATTGTCGGAAGAGGAGGTTCGCGAGCTTTGCACCGCGGTCATCCAGGAAACCGGTGCGCAGGGCCTGCGCGATATGGGCAAGTGCATGAACGTGCTCAAGGAGCGTTATCCCGGCCAGATGGACTTCGCCAAGGCTTCCGGTCTGGTGAAGGAACTGCTGAAGTAATCCTACAGCGCCGCGCGTCTTATCAGACGCGCAAAGGTCGCTGTAGCACTTTGAATTGCTGCATGTCTTTGTCCTTTAACCGGCTACGATTAAAGGAAACATGCAGCAGGCCCGTCTCGAAAGAGGCGGGCACGCTTTCTCGCCGTCGTCGGCGATCGCTTGATCTGTGAATTGCGTGAAAGGCGGGTGGAAGCGATGGCTTCCTCGCGTCATGCTGCTTATATGGGCGATCGCGCGTGGGCGAGCGTAGGATGCCTTGTCTGCGACCCGTCCGCTTCCGCAATCCATCGCGATGAACCTGGATCGCACCAGGCTCGCTGCGATCCAGAGGTATTGATGCGCTTTTCACAGTCCTTCCTTGACGAGATACGCGATCGCGTGCCGATTTCGGACGTGATCGCCAAGCGCGTCACCTGGGACCGGCGCAAGACCAATGTTTCGCGCGGCGACTATTGGGCCTGCTGCCCTTTTCACGGGGAGAAATCGCCGAGCTTTCACTGCGAGGACCGCAAGGGCCGCTACCATTGTTTCGGCTGCGGCGTTTCTGGCGACCATTTTCGCTTCCTCACCGACCTCGAAGGCTTGAGCTTCCCGGAAGCCGTGCAGCAGATCGCCGACATGGCGGGCGTTGCGATGCCGCAACCCGATCCGCAGGCCGAACGACGGGAGAAGGAGCGCACCAGCCTTCTCGACGTCATGGAACTGGCGACGCAGTTTTTCGAGGACCAGCTCCAGACCGCCAACGGCGCCAAGGCGCGCGCCTATCTGCGCGAGCGCGGGTTGACCGGCCGCACGATCGAGACCTTTCGCCTGGGCTATGCGCCCGATAGCCGCAATGCGCTCAAGGAATTTCTCGCCGGCAAGGGCATCGGCAAGGAGCAGATCGAGGCTTGCGGCCTCGTGGTGCACGGACCTGACGTGCCCGTTTCCTACGATCGTTTCCGCGACCGCATCATGTTTCCGATCCTGTCGTCCCGCGAGAAGGTCATCGCCTTCGGCGGCCGCGCCATGTCGCCGGATGCGCCGGCGAAATATTTGAACTCGAACGAGACCGAGCTCTTCCACAAGGGCAATGTGCTCTACAATTTCGCCCGCGCCCGCCGCGCGGCGCAAGGCGCTTCCCGCGTGGGTGATGCCGGGCCGGACGATGCTGCCGGAACGATCATCGCGGTCGAAGGCTATATGGACGTGATCGCGCTGCATCAGGCGGGCGTCGAGAACGCGGTCGCGCCGCTCGGCACGGCCTTGACCGAAAACCAGCTCGACCTGCTCTGGAAGATGACGTCGCAGCCGGTGCTGTGCTTCGACGGCGATGGCGCCGGCATCCGCGCCGCCAACCGCGGCGTCGACCTGGCGCTGCCGCATCTGAAGCCCGGCCGCTCGGTGCGTTTCGCCATGCTGCCCGATGGCAAGGACCCCGACGATCTGGTGCGCCACGAGGGCCGGGCGCCCTTCGACAAGGTGCTCGCCAATGCACGATCCCTTGCCGACATGGTCTGGCAGCGCGAGATCCAGGGCGGCTCTTTCGACACGCCGGAAAAGCGCGCCGAGCTCGAAGCGCGGTTGAAGCAGGTGACTGCCGTCATCGCCGACGAAAGCGTGCGCCGCCACTATGGCCAGGACATGCGGGACCGTCTGAACGCTTTCCTGCAATCGTCAGGGGCGGGGCGGGGCGAGCGGCGTCCCTTCGAGCGTGGCGGCCGCCAAGGCGGCGGACCACGAGGCGCCGGCGGGGCGAGGGGACCGAATGCGGCCGGACCCACGGCGATTTCCGATCGGCTGGCGCGGTCTTCGCTCGTCAGCGGGCAGCAGATTGCGCCGTTGCTGCGCGAAAGCGTGCTGGCGCTCACCATCGTCAACCACCCGCAATTGCTGTTCGACGAGTATGACGAGATCTCGACGATCGAGTTCGACCATCGCGATCTGCAACGCTGCTGGGCGGCGGTGCTGAATGCTGCCGCCGCGCACGGGCCGCGCCTGACGCGCGAAGGCCTGATCGAGCAATTGGAGGCGGAAGGCTTTGGTCCGCTGATCGGCGCGATCGACCAGCAGATCCGCTATGCGCGGCTCTGGACCGCGACGACGGCGGCCGCACCCGAGGATGCCCGCGAAGGCTATCTGCAGGCCCTGGCCTTGCACCAGCGGTCCAAGGCGCTGCACTGGCAGCGACGTGAACTGGAGCGCGAGCTTGCGCATGCGACCGAGGAGGGCGACCTCGAGGCGGTGCCGCAACTGCTGCGCACGCTTCAGGAAGTGCAGCTCGAAGTGACGCGACTTGAAAACCAGGAAGCGATCATCGAGGGTTTCGGAGTGCTTTCCGGCCGCGTGAAGGGGCCGGCGGCACGCTAACCCAAAAAGCTGCGCCGCCCCGCCAAAGCCCGATCCGATCTTAACGGAATTCCGACTATTCGCGCCAATGTTCGGCTACCCAGGGAGCAGGGCGGATATAGTGGCGCAGGTAGCGGAACGGATTCTTCTCGCGGCGGTCGCCGTTGAACAGGCGGCGGATATGTCCAAGCGGCGTGTCGATGCGGCCGCGATAGCCATATTGCCCATCGATCGCATGTTGCGGCAGCAGGCTGCGCGGGAAAAGCACCACGCGCGCATCGGACGGGAGGCGGGGTGCGAAGAAGTAATTGAGCGGGAAGGTCCAATGACAGTCCTGCCGAAAATGCAGGACCCAGCGCCTTGGAAAAAGCTTTACGCCACCGGGTGCATTGCGCGTGACGAAACGCTGCTCGAAACGGTATTCGTCGGCAATCGCCTGGGGATTGGCGCCAAATTTCTGCTGCAGGGGCACGAGTTTGCCCACGGGGAAGCGGAACAGCGAGGTCTGCCCGAGCCGCTCGAAGGGTGTCGTCTGGTTTCTGGCAAGAATCACATCATCGGGTTCGCCGAGTTCGAAGAAGGAATCGAGCGATCCGACAATGACGAGGTCGAGGTCGAGAAAGAGAACCGGGCCTTTGAGATTGCCGAGCTTCGGCCCCCAGAGCCGCGACTTCTGCCAGATGCCCGGCGTGTTCGTGGGCATGTCCGCGATGTTGAGCGGCGGCAGGTCCTCGCAGAGAATTTCCGGGCGCAACCCTTCGAAACTGTCGGTGAAACAGGTGAAGGTGAAGGGCGGGGTGATGTTGCGCGCCACCATGGCATATAGCCGGTTGATGAACGGGGCGCCGTACTTCGTACCCCAGTTGATGCAGATGATCTGCTTGACGCCGCCGCTCGCCGCTAAAATGTTCGCCATGATGACTTCCTGATTTTTGCGAGCCACTAAAGTACCGGTGCGTTGTCAAGGTCAAGCTGGCAAAAGGCTCAATCCCCGACCTTGGGAAGCTTGCTGATCGCGCGGGATTATTACGGCGTTCTCTTCATTTGCCCTGACGGCTATGGCATTGCGGTCGCATCTTGCGATGATTGCAGACAGTGATTCCCGTGAAGGAGACGTGATGGAGTTTGTCGAAAGGGCGAAGCGCGCCGCAAGCGCTGCCAGCCATCTCTTCGACGACGCCGGCCCGGCGCCGCTCGATGTGCTGAAGCGCGTCTATGGTTATTCCGCCTTTCGCGGCAAACAGCAGGAAGTGGTCGAGCATGTGACCGGCGGCGGCGATGCCGTCGTTCTCTTTCCGACTGGAGCCGGAAAATCGCTCTGCTTCCAGATCCCGGCGCTCTGCCGTCCCGGGCTCGGCATCGTCGTTTCGCCCTTGATTGCGCTGATGCGCGATCAGGTGGAGGCGCTGAGGCAGCTCGGCGTCAATGCCGCGGCCCTCAATTCGTCGCTGACCCGCGAGGAAGCGATCGCCGTGCGGCGGCAGGTCTATGACGGCACGCTCGACCTTCTCTATGTGACGCCGGAGCGGATCGTCACCGACGGCTTCACCGATCTCCTCGGCGATGCCCGCATCGCGCTGTTCGCCATCGACGAGGCCCATTGCGTTTCGCAATGGGGCCATGATTTTCGTCCGGAATACCGCGCGCTCGGGTTGCTGGCGGAGCGTTATCCCGGCGTGCCGCGTATTGCCCTGACGGCGACTGCCGATCCGCACACGCGGGACGACATTGTCGACCGGCTGGCGCTGACCAACGCCAAGGTCTTCACCACCAGTTTCGACCGGCCGAACATCGCCTATGAAATCGTCGAGCGCGATCAGCCGCGCCAGCAATTGCTGCGCTTCCTTTCGCGCTTCAAAGGTTCGTCCGGCATCGTCTATTGCCTGTCGCGGGCGAAGGTCGAGGATACGGCCGAGTGGCTGAACGCGCAGGGTATCCGGGCGCTGCCCTATCATGCCGGTATGGATCGGACGCTCAGGGACAAGCATCAGGACGCGTTTCTGAAAGAGGAGAGCCTCTGCCTTGTTGCGACCGTCGCCTTCGGCATGGGCATCGACAAGCCCGACGTGCGCTATGTCGCCCATCTCGATCTGCCGGGATCGGTGGAGGCCTATTACCAGGAGACCGGGCGCGCCGGCCGCGACGGCCAGCCGTCGGAGGTCTGGATGGCCTATGGCATGGCCGATGTATTGCAACGCTGCCGCATGATCGACGAGGGCGGGGCGGCAGACGACATCAAGCGCATCGAGCGCGGCAAGCTCAATGCGCTGCTCGCGATCTGCGAGACCGCCGGCTGCCGCCGCCAGGCGATCCTCGCGCATTTCGGCGAAGCTCATCCCGGGCGCTGCGGCCATTGCGACACCTGCCTGAAGCCGGTCGAGACCTGGGACGGAACGGAAGCCGCGATCAAGGCGCTGGCGGCGGTCTATCGCACCGGCGAGCGCTTCGGCACCGGCCATGTGATCGATGTGCTGATGGGGACGGTCAACGAGAAGACCGAGCGCTTCGGCCATGTCGATATGCCGGTCTTCGGCGCCGGCAAGGATCTTCCCGCCCGCACCTGGCAATCGGTCTTCCGGCAGTTGCTGGCGACCGGGCTGATCAGCGTCGATCACACGGCCTTCGGCGCGATGAAGCTGGAACCGGAGGCGCGCGCCGTCTTCAAGCGCGAGCGTCAGGTGTTTTTCCGCAAGGACCGTCCGACCTCCGGCAAGGCCGCGCGGGGCGCAAAGTCGGGCTCGCAGCGCGAGCGCGCCGATCTCGCCGGCTCCGATCTCGAACTGTTCGAACTGCTGCGCGCCGAGCGCTTCTCGATCGCCAAGGACCTGAACGTCCCACCTTATGTCGTCTTCCCCGACGCGACGCTCATCGCACTCGCCAAGGAGCGCCCGCGGGATTTCGACGAACTGCTTGACATCCCCGGCATCGGCGAAAGCAAACGCGAACGCTACGGCGAGGCATTCCTCGCGGTCATCGACGGCTATCTCGACGGGTGAGGGCAGTCGCGTTCACGATCGTCCCGTCGCGCGGCTTCCGGATCGCAAGCGGTTGAAGCGACTGCGGTTTCGTATTTGATGGTCTCTCGCGCCGCCGACGCGGCGCGGCTGGATTCCTGTGACAAGCACAGGAATGAGGGAGGAGGGGATCAGCGACCGCGTGCGACCACTCACAAGAGGGCCGCGCCGTCTGCGCCGCAGATCGAGAGAAGACTTACAACGCGTGGAGATAGTGCGAAATGTCCAGCCATTCCGGATTGGTCGCTTCGATCAGGTTCACTTTCCATTTGCGCGGCCACTTTTTCATTGTCTTTTCGCGCGTGATTGCCGTCGTCAGCAGATCGAACTCTTCAAACCAGACAAGGGTTTTCACACCGTATTTGGATGTAAACCCCGGCGTAAGCTCGTTTTGATGCTCGTATAGCCGGCTCGGAAGATTCCGCGTTACGCCTATGTAGAGCGTGCCGTTTCGCTTTGATGCAAGGATGTAGACGTAACCCTTCATCTCGCAAAGATTGTCAATCTCCGCAAACGGTTCAAGCGAAAGTTGGCAACTCTAGGGAGGGCTCAAACTCCGCCCTCATTCCTGTGCTTGTCACAGGAATCCAGCAACGCCGCGTCGGCGGCGCGAGGGAGGCAGACATGGCTGTCGCCATCGGAAAGAAAGCGTCGCTTGCTTCAATGCTTGCGACACAATATGTCCGCCTCGCCATGCCGCCGTGAAATGCTCTGTCGTTTTCGCGCTCGATCCCTAAGGGCGTGGGATTTTGCTGCAAGTCACCAGCCGTCATGGTACTCGTCAGGCACGCGATGTTCTTTTACAGCGAGAGCGGCCATGACTTCAGCCTTTCTGTCTCATCTTCGTTTAGAACTCGAGGGCCTGAAGACGGCCGGGCTCTACAAGTCCGAGCGCGTCATCACCTCGAAGCAGGCGGGCGAGATCGCGGTCGCCTCGGGCGACCGGGTGCTCAACTTCTGCGCCAACAACTATCTCGGCCTTGCCGACAACGAGGCGCTGGCGGAGGCCGGCAAGACGGCGCTCGACCGCTACGGCTACGGCATGGCGTCGGTGCGCTTCATCTGCGGCACGCAGGAGGAGCACAAGCAGCTGGAAGCCCGCATCTCGTCGTTCCTCGGCATGGAAGACACGATCCTCTATTCCTCCTGCTTCGATGCCAATGGCGGCCTGTTCGAGACGCTGCTTGGCGAGGAGGACGCGATCATCTCCGATGCGCTCAACCATGCCTCGATCATCGACGGCGTGCGCCTCTCCAAGGCCAAGCGCTTCCGCTATGCCAACAACGACATGGCGGCGCTGGAGGAGGAACTGAAGAAGGCCGAGGGCAGCCGTTTCAAGCTGATCGCCACCGACGGCGTGTTCTCGATGGACGGCATCATCGCCAATCTCAAAGGGGTCTGCGACCTCGCCGACAAATACGGCGCCATGGTCATGGTCGATGACAGCCACGCGGTCGGTTTCGTCGGCAGGAATGGCCGCGGCTCGGCCGAGCACTGCGGCGTCGAGGGCCGGATCGACATCATCACCGGCACGCTCGGCAAGGCGCTCGGCGGCGCCTCCGGCGGCTATACCGCGGCCAAGGCCGAGGTGGTCGAGTGGCTCAGGCAGCGTTCGCGCCCCTATCTGTTCTCCAACACGCTGGCGCCGGTGATCGCTGCGGCCTCGCTCAAGGTCTTCGACCTGATCGAGAACGGCGCTGGCTTGCGCGCGCGGCTCTATGCCAATGCGGCGCTGTTTCGCACCGAGATGTCGAAACTCGGCTTCACGCTTGCCGGCGAGGGGCATCCGATCATCCCGGTCATGCTCGGCGATGCGGCGCTCGCCCAGGAGATGGCGGCGCGCATGCTCAAGAAGGGCGTCTATGTCATCGGCTTCTCCTTCCCGGTGGTGCCGAAGGGGCAGGCGCGCATCCGCACGCAGATGTCGGCGGCGCACAGCGACAACGACGTGCGCCGGGCGATCGCCGCCTTCGAAGA
>NZ_JBCHVG010000011.1:0-322942 GCF_050474445.1 Ensifer sp. B1-9 | reverse complement strand
GCGGCACGGAAGAGTCCTGGAAGCGGGTCGAAAGCGTGCTGACCTCGATCGCCGCGAAATACGACAACGACCCCTGCGTTGCCTGGCTCGGCGAAAACGGCGCCGGCCACTTCGTCAAGACGATCCACAACGGCATCGAATATGCCGACATGCAGATGATCGCCGAAATCTACGGCATCCTGCGCGACGGCCTGAAGATGTCGGCGACCGAGATCGGCGAGGTCTTCGGCGCCTGGAACAAGGGCCGTCTCAACTCCTACCTGATCGAGATCACCGAGAAGGTGCTGAAGGCTGCCGATCCGCTCACCGGCAAGCCGATCGTCGACATGATCCTCGACAAGGCCGGCCAGAAGGGCACCGGCAAGTGGTCGGTGATCGAGGCGCAGAACATGGGCGTGCCGGCAACCGGCATCGAGGCCGCCGTTGCCGCGCGCAGCATCTCCTCGATGAAGGACGAGCGCGAGGCGGCCGAAAAGATCCTCGGCCTGCCTCAGGTCGGTGACTTCCAGGTCGCCGACAGGGCCGCCTTCATCAAGGATCTCGAAAGCGCGCTGCTCGCCGCCAAGATCGGCGCCTATGCGCAAGGCTTTGCGGTGATGTCGGCGGCGTCGAAGGAGTTCGGCTGGAACCTGCCGATGCCGACGATCGCCAAGATCTGGCGCGCCGGCTGCATCATCCGTTCGCAGTTCCTCGACGAGATCACGACCGCCTTCACCAAGGCGCCGGATGCCGCCAACCTGATCGTCACGCCGGCCTTTGCCGCCATGGTCAAGGAGACCGACGGGGCGCTGCGGCGCGTCGTCTCGGCGGCGGTGCTCGGCGGCCTGCCGGTGCCGGCGCTCGCCTCGGCGCTCGGCTATTTCGATAGCTACCGCCGCGGCCGCGGCACGGCCAACGTCATCCAGGCGCAGCGCGACTTCTTCGGCGCCCACGGCTTCGACCGCGTTGACGGCGCCGACAGCCATCACGGCCCGTGGGGCAGTGGCCTCAACGGCTAAGTCTGACGAGCCGCTCGTAACGGGGTGGTCTTGGCTGCCCCTGGACTGCCGACAAACCCGTCGATTTTTTCGGCGGGTTTTGTTTTTGTTTGTGGGGCGCGACGAGCGAAGATGGCCAGTCGGGCTTGAAGGCACAAGCGCGGCGGCTTGGCCCAGGCCAGCCCCGCCCGGCCGCACGCATGGGCTCGCTTTGATGCGCCGGTCCCCAGGGAAAAGAACGGCGGCGCTTTCGATGTTCAAAGCGTCGAGGGTTGCGGCACGAGCTTCGTCCGATCGGAACCTTGTACCCCTCCGAACGGTTCTTCCATTGAAAGCGCGAGGACGAACCTGTGACCGAGAACCCTACCGCTCCACCGAAGCCAGGCAGCCCCAAGACCGGGCCCTCCCGACGGCGCGTTCACCAGGAAGGGGCGCCGAAACCCAACGATGACAAACATCCGCCTCGCGACACAAGGGAGGCTCCAGCGGCCAACCCGAACGGGCAGCCGCCCGATGATCCTCACCACGCGCCGAAGGATGACTGAGCAGTTGCGAGCTTTGGTCGATGCGCCCGAGGTGGCACAACAGCTTGCGGAGGCCCGCCAAAGAGGCTGGATGGGGGCAAGTCCTGGGCCGGCGAACAATCGTCCTGGACGGCTAATTCGCCAATAGGTCGTCTGCAAGGACTCACGGCCTTGCCGGACGAGATTGAAAGACAACTCAACGCACCCGCAGTTCTGCCTTTCTCGACCGGGAAAATCTCAGCGCGAGACGGGAGCGGAAAATCCTTCGGCTAACCCCCGTCGCAGGATGTCGGCATAGCCCCGGCTTTCTTCTGCCCGCCGCTCATTGGCGGTCGCAGCAGCGGTTCGCCCGCTCTGGCGGGCATCCTCAGCCATTTTCTCGCTAAGCGTGATGCGTTCCTCAATAACGCGGAGCGCCATCCGTATTGCCCCTGTTATCGATTCGTCCTCCCTCGAAGCAAGCACGTCTGACGTGAAGGCGTGGCCGACCTGACAGCGAAACCTCAGGGGAGGCGAGGATTTGATTTGCGAAAGAACGCCCCCGCACGAAGGACAGGACAAAGGCACGGCTTCCGCGATCTCGGCGATGGCATTCGTCCCTGATTGGCGACCGAGTGCAATGTCGATTTCCAGCTTGATGTCGTCTGGAACCGGCGGCGAGGGGCCAGCGGGTTCGGCGGCGAGTTTGACCAGGAGGGCAGGGAGATCGGCAAGGGGCGCGCGATAGTCGACGTCCGTTGCCGCCAAGGCCCCGAACGGCATGTCCGGCGCTTCTGCGTCGGCAGGGTTCTGGACGACGGCGATGCCGCCGCACCGCTTCAGATCGGCAAGACCCGCAGCGCCGTCGTTTAACAGTCCGGAAAGGACGAGACCGATGGCTTTGCTACCGTACGCGACCCCCACCGATCGAAACAAAGGATCGATGGCCGGCCGGGCGAGGTTCTCCCGCGGACCGTTGCCAAGACGGATCGAACCCCGACTTATGATCAAGTGACGGTCGGCCGGCGCGACATAGGCATGCCCGCGTTCGATCGGCTCACCATCAATCGCTGTTGTCACCGGGATCGGTGCGTGCTCCGCGAAGATGTCGGAAAGCAGGTTGTTTCCCCGGGCGCCGACATGAACGGCGATGAAAATCGTGGGATTGAAGCCAGCCGGCAATTCCGCAAGCAGTTGCCTTATAGCAGCTACCGAGCCCACCGACCCGCCCATCGCGATGAAACTGCGGGTTTCCATCGTGGCTTCTCCTTCACGTCAGAACCCCTGGCACGCCATTTTGTTCTCGGAATTCTTCGAATAGGGAAGTTTTCCCAAATCTGCTTGGTATCGGTCTGGCCACTGCTGTAAGAGTTGTGCCGGCAAATCGTACTCAGGTGTAGAATGCTCGGCCATTCCGGAGCAGGAAAATCGCGCCGGAAGGCACGGACAATACACGGCCGATTTGCGGCCGCAAGCGACGCAGCGGCGAGCGTCAGGGGGTAAGCATGGACAAGGAACTAGACCTTCCAATCGTCGCCATCGGAGCTTCGGCAGGTGGCGTTCAGGCGCTCCAGACCTTCTTCGATCAGATGGCCGACGATACCGACGCGGCATTCGTCGTGATCGTTCATCTCGACCCCGAGCACAGGAGCGAACTCGCGGGCATTCTCGCAGTGCATACGGCAATGCCAGTGATGCAGGTCGACGAGGAAGCGCCCCTCAGGGCAAACCATGTTTACGTCATTTCACCAAACCGGCGCCTCAAAATCGAAGACGGGATGATTACCGCGCTGCCGTATAATGAAGGTTACAACCGCCGCGCCCCAATCGATCTCTTCTTGAGATCGCTTGCCGAAGACCATGGGCCAGCGTTTGCGGTGATCCTCACCGGTGCGGGTGCTGACGGTGCCCTAGGCGTGACCGCCATCAAGGAAGCCGGCGGGATCGTGCTGGTACAAGATCCGAACGATGCCGAATACGCTTCCATGCCGCGCAGCGCTATCGACACCGAGGCCGCTGATTTCGTGCTGCCGCTTCCACAGATCGCCGACCGACTTGCAGAATTGCTGACGCTGCGCGACCAGCTTCCGTCGACCTATGTTCGATCTGGAGACGAGGATTGGCTTGGAAGAATCCTGGCACATGTGCGGGTGCGCACGGGCCACGACTTCTCGCAGTACAAGCGGGCGACGATTCTGCGTCGCATTGCGCGGCGCGCGCAGGTCACCCGCAAGGAGACTCTTGCCGACTATTACGCGCATCTGCGCGATACGCCCGAGGAGTCTCAGGCGCTCTTTACCGACTTTCTGATCTCGGTCACCATGTTCTTCCGTGATCAGGCCGCATTCCATTCACTGGCGCAGAACGCAGTTCCGCAGATTTTCGATGCCAAGGAAATGGGCGAACGAATTCGAGTCTGGGTGCCGGGCTGCGCGACGGGAGAAGAGACATACACGATCGCCATCCTCTTGCTAGAGGAAGCCGCCCGGAGAGACCTTTCACCGGAGATTCAGGTGTTCGGCTCCGATCTGGACGACCGAGCACTGGCAATCGCCAGGGAAGGCCGATACCCCGTGACGATCGAGAGCGATCTTTCGGAAGAGAGATTGCGCCGGTTCTTTCAGCGCGAAGGCGAGCACTACCGGGTGCGTCGCGAGCTGCGTGACACTGTCATGTTTGCCAGTCACAGCCTTCTTCGAGATCCGCCCTTTTCGCATCTGGATATGATTTCCTGCCGTAACCTGTTGATCTACCTCGACCGGCAGCTGCAACAGCAGGTTTGCAACACCTTCCACTACGCGCTCAATGCCGGCGGCTTCCTCTTTCTCGGGTCGTCTGAAAACGCCGACCAACCCGCAGGTCTCTTCCGCACCGTCGACCGAGAAGCCCGGATCTACCGCTCGCTTGCAAGCAGCAACGACCGCAGACCGGCATTGCCGGTCTTGCTTGGCCCACACCACACTGCCGAGCGTGCGCCGATCTACACGCGTGCTCCGTCAGCGGGCGGCAGCATCAGCGATGTCGCGCTCCACCGGCAGATGCTTGAGAAGATCGCCCCACCGAGCATGCTTGTCGATGAAGGTCATCGCGCCATCCACCTATCTGAAAATGCCGGCCGGTTTCTTCGTCCGTCCGGTGGGCCAGTCAGCACCGACGCGACCGATCTCGTGCGCGAAGAGTTCCGCTTCGACCTGCGGGCCGCTTTGCACAGGGCATTCGAGCGCAACGAAGCAACCTTGAGCATGCCAATCCTCGCGCAATTGGAGGGACACCAGCATCGCGTCTACATTCAGGTCAAGCCGGTCATTCAGGGCAGCGATCCAACGCGCCACGTTCTGGTTCTCTTTATAGAAGGCGAGCCTGTCGAGAAGACGGACGAGATTTTCTCCGAAAACCTCGATGACAGACCGGCGACGAACCAGACGATCCGCCAACTGCAGGAGGAACTGCAACTTGCCCAGAACCGTCTACGGGTGACGCGGGAGGAGTCCGAGGCCGCAAACGAGGAATTGCGCGCTGCAAACGAAGAGCTCCAGTCGATGAACGAGGAATATCGTTCAACCGCTGAAGAGCTCGAAACGAGCAAGGAGGAATTGCAGTCGATCAACGAAGAGCTTCAGACCGTCAACAACGAGCTGAAACTCAAGCTCGAAAGCGTTTCGCGCGCCCACAGCGATCTGCAAAACCTCATGGCCGCGACTGATGTCGCGACGCTCTTTCTCAATCCCTCATTGCGCATCAAGCGCTTCACGCCGCGGCTTACCGAAATCTTCAACGTCACACAGAACGATGAAGGACGGCCGATCACCGACTTCACACATCAGCTTGACTATGAAGGCCTGGCGGACGATGCGCGTTCCGTCCTCGAGAACCTCGCGCCAGTGGAGCACGAGGTCAAAAGCCGGAACGACAGATGGTATCTCGTGCGGATACGCCCTTACCGGACGATCGACGACAAGATTGACGGCGTCGTTGCCACCTTCGTCGATGTCACGGAGCGGCGCCGCGCCGAAGAGAGCGCAAGGGAAAGCAAACAGCGGCTGGAGCAAGCCTCGCGGCTTCTCGAGCTTTCGCGCTCGCCGATGTTTGTCTGGGACTTCGACAACGGCATAATGCAGTGGAATCGCGGCAGCGAGGAACTCTACGGCTACTCGCGTGACGAAGCTCTCGGTCGGAGAAAGGAAGAGTTGCTGAAAACCGAAGTTCCTGACTCGTCGTTCGAGCAACTGCGCCAATCGCTTCTTGCGACCGGTCACTGGAGTGGCGAACTGCGCCACACGACGAAATCGGGCCAGGTCCTGACGATCGAGAGCCAGATCGAGTTGCTTCCGCTCGGCGATCGGCGGCTCGTACTCGAAAGCACTCGCGATGTCACGGATCGAAAGCGGTGGGAAAAGCGCCGGCAGCTCCTCGTCAACGAGCTTAGCCATCGTGTCAAGAACACGCTTGCGGTGGTCCAGTCGCTTGCCCGTCAATCCCTGCGCGCGGCAAGCTCCAGCGAAGAGTTCGTCGAGCGTTTTGAGGGGAGGCTCTCAGCCTTGGCCAACGCCCACCAGTTGCTGTTCAAATCGGAATGGAGCGGGGCGGAGCTTGGTGCGCTGGCCATGAGCCAGCTCAATGCCTACGGCGCCGACAAGAAAAAGCTGCAGATCAAAGGCGCACCATTTGAGTTGCCACCCTCGCTTGCCACGCCTTTTGGCCTGGTCCTGCACGAGCTTGCCACGAATGCTCTGAAGTATGGAGCGCTCAGCACCGAAAATGGGCGTGTCAAGCTGAGCTGGAAAAACGGGAACAACGACCGGGAGTTGATTGTTGTTTGGGAAGAGAGCGGCGGACCGCCGGTCAAGGCGCCGGCCAAACAAGGATTTGGCGGCGTGGTGATCGAGAAAAGCCTTCCGGGCGCCACGGTAAACCGAGAGTTTCGTCCTTCCGGCTTGATCTGCACGCTCGAAATCGAGCTTCCGGAGACCCATGATGACGACGGCGGGGACAGATAATGAAGGGGTGCTTCGAGGTACGAGGGGTCTTGTTGTCGAAGATGAGCTGTTCATCGCTCTCGACATCGAAGCGGCGCTGCAAGAGGCTGGCGCCGACGTTGTCGGGCCATTTTCCGAGTTATCAGATGCTGTAGCCGCAGCCGGAAATGAGACCCTGTCCTTCGCGATCTTGGACATTCGGCTCGCGCGCGTAACCACGCAGCCCGTTTGCGATTTGCTCACAGAGCGTGGGATTCCGTTTCTTTTCTACAGCGGGCAACCGTTGCCTGAATCGATGACGGCACATTACGGGCGAGTTTCCTTCATCGACAAACCTGCGAGGATGGCCGACCTGGTGCACGCGGCGAAGCTGCTTTTGCCTGTCTCCGGAGAAAGAAGTGACAAAGCGGAAAAAAGTGACAAGGCGCGCAGGGCGACTAGCTGAAGCTCCAGAAGCCTTGAAACGGTTTTCCGCCGCAATATTCGGCCATTAACCGATCGTCGAAACGGGCGTCGATATCTCCGCCGAACCGGGACCGCTCGAGGGTCCTGGATTGGAGCATGACTTGATCGGCAACACGGCGAAGAGCGAGGCGATCATCAATGAAACGATGATCAGCAGCAGCCTGTCGGTGAAGGCGGCCCGAAAAATTTGCAGCACATAGTGCTTGGTCTTCATGATGCCCACACGCTTTCATCGTCACCAGCAAACGATGGCGGCAACGCACCGTCGGCACCTCAGCATCACGGTCCATGAGACGCGCGAAACCCCCTGACGATGCGTTGCCTGCGTCAATAGGATAAACCGCCGACAGCCGAGATGGTTCCGGAAAAGCGCGCCGGGCTTGGCGAAAGCGGCGCGCGGGCCGGCGGAGACTTAGCTCCTGAGCCCCGGGGCCTCCTGGCCGGTGCGGGCGACATATTCGGTATAGCCGCCGCCATATTGGTGGATGCCTTCGGGCGTCAGCTCCAGCACGCGGTTGGAGAGTGCGGCGAGGAAGTGCCGGTCGTGCGAGACGAAGAGCATGGTGCCTTCGTATTCTGCCAGCGCCCTGATCAGCATTTCCTTGGTGTCGAGGTCCAGGTGGTTGGTCGGCTCGTCGAGCACCAGCAGGTTCGGCGGATCGAAGAGCATGATCGCCATCACCAGGCGCGCCTTCTCGCCGCCGGAAAGCACGCGGCACTTCTTCTCGACATCATCGCCGGAAAAGCCGAAGCAGCCGGCAAGCGCGCGAAGCGGCGCCTGGCCGGCCTGCGGGAAGGTATCTTCCAGTTGCTGCAGTACCGTGCGGTCGCCGTCGAGCAGGTCCATGGCGTGCTGGGCGAAGTAACCCATCTTGACGCTGGCGCCGAGGGTGACATTGCCTTCGTCCGGCTCGGTGGAGCCGGCAACGAGCTTCAGCAGAGTGGACTTGCCGGCGCCGTTGACGCCCATGATGCACCAGCGCTCGCGACGGCGCACCATGAAGTCCAGCCCCTCATAGATGCTGCGGCTGCCGTATTTCTTGTGCACGCCCTTGATGTTGATGACATCTTCCCCGGAGCGCGGCGCCGGGCGAAATTCGAAGGCGACCGACTGGCGGCGCTTCGGCGGCTCGACCCGGTCGATCTTGTCGAGCTTCTTCACCCGGCTCTGCACCTGGGCTGCGTGCGAGGCGCGCGCCTTGAAACGCTCGATGAACTTGATCTCCTTGGCAAGCATCGCCTGCTGGCGCTCGAACTGCGCCTGCTGCTGCTTTTCGTTCTGGGCGCGCTGCTGCTCGTAAAAACCGTAGTCGCCGGAATAGGCGTTGAGCGAGCCGCCGTCGATCTCGATAACTTTAGTAATGATGCGGTTCATGAACTCGCGGTCGTGCGAGGTCATCATCAGCGCGCCGTCGTAGTTCTTGAGGAAGTCTTCGAGCCAGATCAGGCTTTCGAGATCCAGGTGGTTGCTCGGCTCGTCGAGCAGCATCACGTCGGGCCGCATCAGCAGGATACGGGCGAGCGCTACGCGCATCTTCCAGCCGCCCGAAAGCGCCGAAACGTCGCCGTCCATCATTTCCTGGCTGAAGCTCAGGCCCGCCAGCACTTCGCGGGCGCGACCCTCGAGCGCGTAGCCGCCGAGCTCTTCGTAGCGCGCCTGCACCTCGCCGTAGCGCTCGATGATCGCGTCCATCTCGTCGAGACGATCCGGATCGACCATGGCAGCCTCGAGCTCGTGCAGCTCGGCGGCGACTTCGCTCACCGGACCGGCACCGTTCATCACCTCGGCAACGGCGCTGCCGCCGGCCATTTCGCCGACGTCCTGGTTGAAGTAGCCGATGGTCACGCCCTTATCGACGGCGACCTGGCCTTCATCCGGCACTTCCTCGCCGGTGATCATGCGGAAGAGCGAGGTCTTGCCGGCGCCGTTCGGGCCGACGAGGCCGACCTTTTCGCCGCGATTGAGCGCGGCTGAAGCTTCGATGAACAGGATGCGGTGGCTGAGCTGCTTGCTGATGTTTTCGATACGGATCATGTCTGCGGTAGCCTGAAGGGAGGAGAGGGGCGCACTTGCGCCGAAATGTTGCCCCGGCCTGTCGCAGGTTTCTGCGTCACAAGCAAGACAGCAAGGGAATTTCGGAGACGAGTTGAAGCGGGATGCGGGCGGAAAACCGCATACACTTCTCCTCATCCCGCTCTGTCGGTTCAGGCTCGCAAACCGCGGATGATCGGCGGCTGGAACTCCGGCTGGCTGAGGCTCTGCAGCGTCTCCGGCGGCGCGCCGTCGATATGGCCGATCACGGCCTTGGCGAGCTCCCGGCCGGCGACGCGGATGTCCTCGTACATGGTCATGACCTCCGGCCGCAGCCAGCGCAGGAAGTCGCTCGGGACCTTCGAGACCATGTCGCAGTCCTCCGTGAGCTTCTTCTTGGCCATCTCCAGGCCGGCGATCAGCGCGATCGCGCCGGAGCCGCTGCCGGAAACGATGCCGTCGGGCGCATCCTCGGAGCGCATCAGCACTTCGAAGGCGTCACGGATCTCGACGAGCGAATGATCGATGTTGGTCTGGTGAAAGCCGACCGCGTCCGCCTGAAAATCGCGCAGCCCTCGCTCGAAGCCGGCGCGCATGTGGGAATAGAAGGTGAGGTGGGGAGGCGGTTCCAGAAGCACGAGCCGCCGACGGCCGCGTGCGACAAGCTTGCGCACCGCCTCATAGGCGAAGCGCTCGTTGTCGAAGTCGTGATAGGGGTGGACGATCCCCATCTCGGTGCGGCCGTGGGTGACGAAGGGCAGGCCGCGCTCGGTCAGAAGCGCCACGCGCGGGTCGTGCGGCTCGGTGCGCGAGATGATCACGCCGTCGGCGGCGCCCGTGTCGAGAATGTAACGGATCGGAGCCAGCGCGTCCTTGACGGCGCTATAGGGCGTGACCACCAGATGATAGGGCGTGCCGGCGAGGATCTCGGTGATGCCGACGACCATCGGGCTGGTGATGCCCATGATCTCTTCCTCCAGGGTCAGCACCAGGCTGATGACATTGGTCTTGCCGGTCCGGAGGCGCACGCCGGCGCGGTTCGGCTGATAGCCGATCTGCTTGGCGACGAGGCGCACGCGCTCCTTGGTTTCCGCGCCGATGTCGGGCGCATCCTTCAGCGCCCGCGACACCGTGGTGATGCCAAGTCCGGTCATGAAGGCGATCGTCTTCAGGGTCGGCCGGCCACCGTCCGGCGGCGGCGTCTGCGGCCTGTTTTTCGTCTTGCTGTCCATTGCCGTCACCCGCCCATTCTCTGCCCGCCCGCTGCCGGCGTTGTCCGTCCGGCAGCGAACCGCGTCGGTTCAGCCCTGTCCACTGCTGCCCGCCGCGTCACTTCATCGCCTTATATACGAAAAGCAGCGAGCGGCTATCCTGCTTCGGACGGAGCGAATTGCTTCAAATCTGTAACGATACAGTTGCGATGTCGAGCATTTTTGTTGCTGCGCTGCGAAAGATGAAGCGGTCTGGTTGAATCTCGCTTTTGTCCGCGTGCGTTTTGCCCATGACGGGTGAAGATTGTCGACTTGGCCTATGGCATCTCATTAAAATTTAGTTATATCAGTTATTTATATGGATCTTTCTCGTGCAATGAGGAGTTCAGGCCTGAGTGCAAAGCGCTTTGGACGCCCGATGTCATATGCACGCAATAGGTGTTTTCCAAGATTCTGTTTAAATCGATTGTGGTGGGTGTTGCGTCCTGTAATCGATTGCATTAAGTTTTTTACGGTAACGTTACAGTGAGGGAGGAGACTCATGAATTTACGTTCTTTCGCCGTCGTGCTTTCGGCCGCCGTGGCCCTGCCGCTCAGCGCGGCCAAGGCTGCCGATCTTGAAGTGACCCATTGGTGGACGTCCGGTGGCGAAGCTGCCGCGGTTGCGGAACTGGCCAAGGCCTTCGATGCGACGGGCAATCACTGGGTCGATGGCGCGATCGCCGGATCCGGCGGCACCGCCCGCCCGATCATGATCAGCCGCATCACCGGCGGCGACCCGATGGGCGCCACGCAGTTCAACCATGGCCGCCAGGCGGAAGAGCTGGTCCAGGCCGGTCTGATGCGCGACCTGACCGATGTCGCCACCCGCGAGAAGTGGAAGGACATCATCAAGCCGGCGAGCCTGCTCGATTCCTGCACGATCGACGGCAAGATCTATTGCGCGCCGGTCAACATCCATTCCTGGCAGTGGCTGTGGCTGTCGAACGCCGCCTTCAAGAAAGCCGGCGTCGAAGTGCCGAAGAACTGGGATGAGTTCGTGGCGGCAGCACCGGCGCTGGAAAAGGCCGGCATCGTGCCGCTTGCCGTCGGCGGTCAGCCCTGGCAGGCAGCCGGCGCTTTCGACGTGCTGATGGTCGCGATCGCCGGCAAGGACACCTTCCAGAAGGTCTTCGGCGACAAGGACGAGGAAGTGGCGGCAGGCCCGGAAATCGCCAAGGTCTTCAAGGCTGCCGACGATGCCCGCCGCATGTCGAAGGGCACCAATGTCCAGGACTGGAACCAGGCTACCAACATGGTCATCACCGGCAAGGCCGGCGGCCAGATCATGGGCGACTGGGCGCAGGGTGAGTTTGCTCTGGCCGGCCAGAAGGCCGGAACGGATTACACCTGCCTGCCGGGCCTCGGCGTCAACGAGATCATCTCGACCGGCGGCGACGCCTTCTACTTCCCGCTCCTGAAGGACGAGGAGAAATCCAAGGCGCAGGAAGTGCTCGCATCGACGCTGCTTGATCCGAAGACGCAGGTTGCCTTCAACCTCAAGAAGGGCTCGCTGCCGGTGCGCGGCGACGTCGATCTCGCCGCCGCCAACGACTGCATGAAGAAGGGCCTGGACATCCTTGCCAAGGGCAATGTGATCCAGGGCACCGACCAGCTGCTTTCGGCCGACAGCCAGAAGCAGAAGGAGGACCTGTTCTCCGAATTCTTCGCCAACCCGTCGATCACCCCGGAAGACGCGCAGAAGCGTTTCGCCGAGATCATCGCCGCGGCGGAGTAACCGCAACTGCCTTGGCCGGCCTCGTTGAAGAGGCCGGTCAAAGCCTCCCATCCGGCATGGCGTGAGCGTGCCGTGAGTCCGCGCGTGATGCGTTCGCGGCCCCATGGGAGTGGTTGTCGCCCTGATGAGGCAAGGCGCCTGAAAGCGCTGCCCATCGTCCGAAACCCATTGCAGTTCCGGAGGAACAAACATGGCAGGCTACAGTGAGGGTTCGGGCCGACCGAACCAGTGGCTGCGGAACCTGAATGCGAAGATTGCCTCCGTCCCGATGATCCTGACGGCCGTGGTCATTTTCCTCGGCGGCACGATCTGGACGGTCGTCTATTCCTTTACCAATTCCAAGCTCTTGCCGCGGCTCTCTTTCGTCGGCCTCGATCAGTACGAACGCCTCTGGGCGGCGCCGCGCTGGCTCGTCTCGGTCGAGAATCTGGCGATCTACGGCATCTTCTCTCTGATTTTCAGCCTGGTCATCGGCTTCGTGCTGGCGGCGCTGATGGATCAGAAGATCCGCTTCGAAAACACCTTCCGCACCATCATGCTCTACCCCTTCGCCCTGTCCTTCATCGTGACGGGCCTCGTCTGGCAGTGGCTGCTGAACCCGGAGTTCGGAATCCAGTCGGTTGTGCGCTCGCTCGGCTGGGAGAGCTTCACCTTCGACCCGCTCTACAATTCCGACATCGTCATCTACGGCATCCTGATCGCCGCACTCTGGCAGGGCACGGGGCTCGTCATGTGCCTGATGCTCGCGGGCCTGCGCGGCATCGACGAGGATATCTGGAAGGCCGCGCGCGTTGACGGCATTCCCATGTGGAAGACCTATCTCTTCGTCGTCATCCCGATGATGCGCGGCGTCTTCATCACGACGCTCGTCATCATCGCCAGCGGCATCGTCAAGGTCTACGACCTGGTCGTGGCGCAGACGAGCGGCGGCCCGGGCATCGCCTCGGAAGTCCCGGCAAAGTATGTCTACGACTACATGTTCCAGGCGCAGAACCTCGGTCAGGGCTTCGCCGCCTCGACCATGATGCTCATCACCGTCGCCATCATCATCGTGCCTTGGGCCTATCTGGAATTCGGGGGAGGGCGCAAGCGTGTCTGATATCGTTGCTTTCAATTCGGTGGACGAAGAGGCCGTGGCCCAGGCGCAGACGGACCGCGTCGTGGCTGGCCCTCGCGGGCGGAAACCCCGCCGGGCGCTGTCCTCGCGCAATATCGTGATCTACGGCACGCTGATCGTCGTGGCGCTCTATTACCTGCTGCCGCTTTACGTGATGGTGATGACCTCGCTGAAGGGCATGCCGGAAATCCGCCTCGGCAACATCTTCGCCCCGCCGGTCGAGATCACCTTCGAGCCCTGGGTCAAAGCCTGGGCGAGCGCCTGTACCGGGCTTAACTGCGACGGCCTTTCGCGCGGCTTCTGGAACTCGGTGCGCATCACCGTTCCCTCGACGATCGTCTCGATCGCGATCGCCTCGGTCAACGGTTATGCGCTCGCCAACTGGCGCTTCAAGGGCGCGGAACTGTTCTTCACGATCCTGATCGTCGGCGCCTTCATTCCCTATCAGGTGATGATCTACCCGATCGTCATCGTGCTTCGCGAGATGGGCATTTACGGCACGCTCACCGGCCTCATCATCGTGCACACCATCTTCGGCATGCCGATCCTGACGCTGCTCTTCCGCAACTATTTCGCCGGCCTGCCGGAGGAACTGTTCAAGGCGGCGCGTGTCGATGGCGCCGGCTTCTGGACGATCTACTTCAAGATCATGCTGCCGATGTCGCTGCCGATCTTTGTGGTGGCCATGATCCTGCAGGTTACCGGCATCTGGAACGACTTCCTGTTCGGCGTCGTGTTCACCCGGCCGGAATACTATCCGATGACGGTTCAACTCAACAACATCGTCAACTCGGTCCAGGGCGTGAAGGAATACAACGTCAACATGGCGGCGACGATCCTGACAGGCGCCGTGCCGCTCGTCGTCTACTTCGTCTCCGGGCGGCTTTTTGTCCGCGGCATCGCCGCCGGCGCAGTGAAAGGGTAACAACATGCAAAACGTCAGCGTATCGGTCAAAGACCTGTCGTTGAGCTTCGGTGCCGTCACTGTGCTCGACACGCTCAACCTCGACATCAAGGATGGCGAGTTCCTGGTGCTGCTCGGCTCGTCCGGCTGCGGCAAGTCCACCCTGCTCAACTGCATTGCCGGCCTGCTCGATGTCAGCGACGGGCAGGTCTTCATCAAGAACAAGAACGTTACCTGGGAGGAGCCTAAGGACCGCGGCATCGGCATGGTGTTCCAGTCCTACGCGCTCTATCCGCAGATGTCGGTGGAGAAGAACCTCTCCTTCGGCCTGCAGGTTGCCAAGGTCCCGAAGGAGGAGATCGACAAGCGCGTGCGCCGCGCCGCCGAGATCCTGCAGATCCAGCCGCTCCTGAAGCGCAAGCCCTCGGAACTCTCCGGCGGCCAGCGCCAGCGCGTGGCGATCGGCCGGGCGCTGGTGCGCGATGTCGACGTGTTCCTGTTCGACGAGCCGCTCTCCAACCTTGATGCCAAGCTGCGCTCGGAGCTGCGCGTCGAGATCAAGCGGCTGCACCAGTCGCTGAAGAACACGATGATCTACGTCACCCACGACCAGATCGAGGCGCTGACCCTGGCTGACCGCATTGCGGTCATGAAGAGCGGTGTGATCCAGCAGCTTGCCGATCCGATGACGATCTACAACGCGCCGGAAAACCTGTTCGTCGCCGGTTTCATCGGCTCGCCGTCGATGAACTTCTTCCGTGGCGAGCTGCAGCTTCGCGACCAGCGCGCCTACGTCCACGTCAACGGCGTCGATTTCGACGTGTCCGCCTATCCGTCACGCGCGCCGTTCGTGCATGGGCAGAAGGTCGTGCTCGGCCTCAGGCCAGAACATGTGCGTGTCGACGAGGTGGCGGGCGGCGCAGCGGCCTCGCATCGTGCAGTCGTCGATATCGAGGAGCCGATGGGTGCCGACAACCTGTTGTGGCTGAAGCTCGCCGGGCAGTCGATGTCGGTGCGCATCGCCGGTCAGCGGCGCTATGCGCCGGGTACGGCCGTGACGCTTTCCTTCGACATGGGCGTCGCCTCGATCTTCGATGCGACGAGCGAGAACCGCATCTAGCTGCATGTCGCGCAAAAGACTGAAGCGGTTTTGCGGAAACGACATGCGCGGACGTAAAGAATAGAGGGTGGCGCCGGGCGGAACTGCTGCCCGGCCGATCCCGACAATGACTGTGCCGGCGTTGCCGGTCGACCCGTGGAATACGATAATGCTTTCTGAGGACTACACCCGAAACGCCATCCGTCTCGACCTCGCAGGCGATTGGCAGCTCTCTTCCGTCGACCACAGCCACACGCTGACGATGGCGTTGCCGGGCGACGTGCACTCGGCCTTGCTCAAGGCTGGCGCGATCGACGACCCCTATGTCGGACGCAACGAGAACGACGTGCAGTGGGTGGCGCACAAGGACTGGGTGATCGAACGCACGGTTATGGTCGCAGCCGATGACCTCTCGGGCTACTGGTATCTCGACCTCGAATGCCTCGATACAGTTGCCTCGGTCTTCGTCAACGACCGGCTGGTGCTCGAGGCGGACAATTGCTTCCGCCGTTATCGGCCGGACGTCTCGAAGGCGCTCGTCGCCGGTGAGAACCGCATCCGCATCGCGCTACGATCCTCGATATCAGAAGGCGCGCGGCGTCAGGCAGCGCAGCCCTTTTATGTGCCCTATCATCCCGGCAATTCGCCGATCGCCAATGGCAATATGTTGCGTAAGCCCCAATGCCATTTCGGTTGGGACTGGAACCTCGCGATCGCGCCGCTCGGCGTCTATGGGGAAATCGCCCTTTGTCGGCTGGAGATCGCCCGCATCGAGCATGTGACGACGAAGCAGGTCTGGCTGGAGGATGGTGCCGTCGACCTTGTGGTGACGGTGACGCTCTTTGCCGATGCGCCCGGCATCGTGCCCGTACATTTCTCGCTCGACGATGATCGCGAGCGGCTGGACTGCGCCGTCGGCAAAGGGGAGACGCGCATCACCCATGTCTTCACCGTCGCCAAGCCGAAGCGCTGGTGGCCGGCGGGCAGCGGCGAGCAACACCTGTCCGTCCTGACCGTCGAAGTGCCGCAGGAGCAGGTGACCCGCCAGATCGGCTTCCGCACCATCGAACTGCTGACCGACAAGGACGAGGCCGGGAGCCGCTTTGCCTTCCGCGTCAACGGGCGCGAGATCTTCTGCAAAGGCGCCAACTGGATCCCGGCCGATGCGCTGGCGTCGCGGGTGACGCGCGAAGGCGTCGAGGACCTTTTGACCTCGGCCGTCGACGCCAACATGAACATGATTCGCGTTTGGGGCGGCGGCTTCTACGAGCCGGCCTGGTTCTACGATCTCTGCGACCGGCTCGGTCTCATGGTCTGGCAGGACTTTATGTTCGCCTGCAACCTCTATCCGTCGACCCCGGATTTCCTGGAGAACGTCGCGGCCGAAGTAGACTATCAGGCCAAACGCCTATCGACCCATCCGTCGATCGCGGTCTGGTGCGGCGATAACGAACTCGTCGGCGCGCTCACCTGGTTCGACGAGCCGCGCAAGGATCGCGACCGCTATCTCGTCTCCTATGATCGGCTGAACCGCACGATCGAGGTGGCGCTGAGAACCGCACTTCCCGAAGCGATCTGGTGGCCGTCGAGCCCGGCGTCCGGCTATTTCGACTTCGGCGATGCCTGGCATGCCGATGGCTCCGGCGACATGCACTACTGGTCGGTCTGGCATGAGAACAAGTCCTTCGACAATTATCGCAGCGTGCGCCCGCGCTTCTGCTCGGAGTTCGGTTTCCAGTCCTATACGTCGATGCCGGTCATCCGGCAGTTTGCGGCGGAAAAGGACCTCAACATCGCATCGCCTGTGATCGAGAGCCACCAGAAGAATGTCGGCGGCAACGAACGCATCGCCGGCACGATGTTCCGCTACTTCCGCTTCCCCAAGGATTTCCCTGCCTTCGTCTATCTCAGCCAGATCCAGCAGGGGCTGGCGATCCGCACCGCCGTCGACTACTGGCGCTCGCTGAAGCCCCATTGCATGGGCACGCTCTACTGGCAGCTCAACGATACCTGGCCGGTCGCGTCCTGGTCGAGCCTGGACTATGGCGGCAGCTGGAAGGCGATGCACTACATGGTCCGGCGCTTCTTCCAGCCGGTATCGGTTGCGGCGATCCCGTCAACTGACGGCAAGGAGGTCGCCTTCTCGATGGTCAACGACACGGCGGGGCCGGTGACGATCGAGCTGCAGACCTTCCTGGTTTCGCTCGACGGCAAGCGCACGCCGCTGACGGCAGCCGCCGGCACCTGCAGCCCGGATCGCGCAGCAACGCTGGTGACGATCGCTGCTTCCGATATTCCCGCCGACAGCCTGCTGTTCTGGTCCTTCGAGGCGTCGAACGGGATGCGCGGCGAGGGGCATCACGTCAACGGCACCTACAAGGCGCTCGATCTTCAGCCATCCGGCCTGACGCTTGATGTCGCACCATCAGGCGAGGGCGCTTTCGACGTCACCGTCAAGGCGAGTGGGCTGGCGCTGCATGTGATGATCGAGGCCGACGTCGCCGGCCGCTACTCCGACAATGCCTTCGACCTTTCCGTCGGCGAGGCGAAGGTCGTCCGCTTCACGCCGAAGGTGCCGCTTGGCGCAGGTGACCTCCCACGCTTTGCCGCCTTCGATCTCGAATCCTGCCAGGGAAAGGGTTGACCGCCATGAAACGCAGCCACGTCAACGATATCATCGCCAAAAGCGATGCCTTCATGAAGAGCTTCGGCTTCACGCTGCCGCCCTTTGCCTATTGGTCGCCGGAGGAATTGAAGGCGCGTGTCGCCTCCGACAGCCCGACGATCTTCGATGCCCGCCTCGGCTGGGATATCACCGACTACGGCAAGGGACGCTTCGACGAATTTGGCCTCGTGCTCTTCACGCTCCGCAACGGCGATGCCTCCAACCTCAGGACCGGGCAAGGCATGGTCTATGCCGAGAAGCTGATGATCACGGCCAAGAACCAGGTCAATCCGCTGCATCGCCATGCGGTGAAGACCGAGGACATCATCAATCGCGGCGGCGGCGCGCTGGTGCTGCAGATGTACAATTCCAGGCCCGACGGCTCCGTCGACGAGGAAAGCGATGTCGTCGTTGCCACCGATGCGCGGCTGCGCACCCTCAAAGCCGGTGATTTGCTGAAGCTGAAGGCTGGCGAAAGCGTCACGCTTTTGCCCGGCAACTGGCACGCCTTCTGGGCCGAAGGCGCCGACGTGCTGATGGGCGAGGTTTCGACCGTCAACGACGATCTCACCGACAATTATTTCCGTGAACCCGTCGGCCGCTTCTCGGCAATCGAGGAGGACACGGCACCCACCCACCTGCTGGTGTCGGATTACGACACCTGGCTCAAATGATCCCAAGACCAAACGAGGAGGATTTCATGAAGGACGTCAGTTTCCAGCTCTATAGCGCCCGCAATTTCCCGCCTTTCGCCAACGTGCTCACGGCGCTCGGTGAGGCCGGCTACAGCCAGGTCGAAGGTTATGGTGCGCTCTATGCGGCGCTCAGTGACGCGGAGATCGCGAGTTTCAAGGAAGGGCTCGACAGCAACGGCCTTGCCATGCCGACCGCCCACTTTGGTCTCGACATGCTGGAGAGCGATCCGGCACGCGTGCTCGAGATCGCCAAAGCGCTCGGCATCAAGGCGATCTATTGCCCCTACCTGATGCCCGACCAGCGCCCGACGGATGCCGCCGGCTGGCGCGCCTTCGGCGAGCGGCTGCAGAAAGCCGGCAAGCCCTATCGCGACGCCGGGCTGATCTTCGGCTGGCACAACCACGACTTCGAATTCGCGGCGCTTCCGGACGGCAGCATCCCGCAGGATCTGATCTTTGCAGGCGGACCGGATCTTTCCTGGGAGGCCGACATCGCCTGGATCATCCGCGGCGGTGCCGATCCGATCGCCTGGATCAAGAAACATGGCGACCGCATCACCGCTGTGCACGTGAAGGACATCGCGGCGGCGGGCGAGAAGAAGGACGAGGATGGCTGGGCCGATGTCGGCGAGGGCACCGTCGACTGGAAGGGCCTGTTCCAGGCGCTTGCCTCCACCAAGGCCCGCTACTTCATCGCGGAGCACGACAATCCGAGCGATTTCAAGCGCTTCGCCAAGCGCTCGCTCGCCTCCATCCAATCCTATTGAGAAGCAGGTTCATCCATGACCAAGGAACTCGGCGTCGGCATCATCGGATGCGGCAACATCTCCACCACTTATTTCCGGCTCGCGCCGCTCTTTAAGGCCATCAAGGTTATCGCCTGCGCCGACATCAATCCGGCGGCGGCCGAGGCGCGGGCGGCCGAATACGGCGTCG
Source organism: Ensifer sp. B1-9 (assembly GCF_050474445.1). Classification (NCBI taxonomy): domain Bacteria; kingdom Pseudomonadati; phylum Pseudomonadota; class Alphaproteobacteria; order Hyphomicrobiales; family Rhizobiaceae; genus Ensifer; species Ensifer sp. B1-9. Next base: position 303,585 of record NZ_JBCHVG010000011.1, on the reverse strand, counting down.
AGGCACAGAGCATCGAGGCGCTGCTGGCCAATCCGGATGTCGATATCGTCGTCAACCTGACGATCCCCGACGCGCATTTTCCGGTATCGAAGGCGATCCTCGAAGCCGGCAAGCACGTCTACTCCGAAAAGCCGCTGGTGCTTTCGCTGGAACAGGGCGAAGAACTGCGGGCGATCGCCAAGGCGAAGGGCCTGACGGTCGGCTGCGCGCCGGATACCTTCCTCGGCGGCGCGCACCAGCTTGCCCGCAGCACCATCGACGCCGGCAAGATCGGCCGGGTAACGTCCGGCACCTGCCACGTCATGAGTCCGGGCATGGAGATGTGGCATCCGAACCCGGACTTCTTCTTCCTGCCGGGCGGCGGGCCGATCCTCGATCTCGGGCCCTATTACATCGCCAACCTGATCAACCTGATCGGGCCGGTGAAACGCGTCGCCGCCCTTTCCTCGATGGCCAATCCGACCCGCACGATCACCAGCGAGCCGCGCAAGGGCGAGGTGATCCCGGTCAAGACCCCGACCAACATCCATGCGCTGCTCGAATTTGAGAACGGCGCGACGATCACGCTGTCGGCAAGCTGGGATGTCTGGTCGCACCGCCATGCCAACATGGAGCTCTACGGCACCGAGGGCTCGCTCTACGTGCCCGATCCGAACTTCTTCGGCGGCAAGGTGGAAGCAAGCGGCCGCGACAAGAATATCCAGCCGCTGGAACCCTGGGATCACCCTTTCGGCATCGAGAACCAGGAGCACCCGCAGGGACCGATGGCGAACTACCGCACCGCCGGCCTTGCCGACATGGCGCTGGCGATCCTCGAAGGCCGCGATGCCCGTTGCTCGCTCGACCGCGCGCTGCACGGCGTCGATGTGATGGTGTCGATCCTGAAGTCGGGCGAGGAGGGCCGCTTCATCGAGCTTTCCACCACCTGCACCCAGCCGGCCGCTCTCGGCATCGAGGAGGCGAGGGCGTTGCTGCGTGAGGCAGAGGAAGAAATATCGGGAAATCGTGTCGCTGCCGCTTCATAGCGACGGCGGACAGGTTTAGACCTTTGTGAACTGAGGTTTCCGTTGCGGCCAACCGCTACGGAAACCGTTTCATTTTCGAGAGTGGCGGATACGGCCGCCACCTGCACCCGATCGCGGAGGATTGTGCGATGACCTGGCTACCGGCGGAAAACCGCTACGACACCATGAAATATAACCGCGTCGGGCGCTCCGGCCTGAAGCTGCCGGCGATCTCGCTGGGGCTCTGGCACAATTTCGGCGGCGACACGCCGCATGACCGCAAGGTCGACATGTGCCGCACCGCCTTCGATCTCGGCATCACCCATTTCGATCTCGCCAACAATTACGGCCCGCCTCCGGGCTCGGCCGAGACCGCCTTCGGCGAGATCATGCGCACGGACTTTGCTGGCCTGCGCGACGAGCTGATCATCTCCTCCAAGGCCGGCTACGACATGTGGCCCGGCCCTTACGGCGAGTGGGGCAGCCGCAAATACATGATCGCTTCCTGCGACCAGAGCCTGAAGCGCATGGGCCTCGACTATGTCGACATCTTCTATTCGCACCGCTTCGATCCGGATACGCCGCTCGAAGAGACCTGCGGCGCGCTCGACCATATCGTGCGCTCGGGCCGGGCGCTCTATGTCGGCATCTCCTCCTACAATTCGCAGCGCACCCGTGAAGCGGCGGCGATCCTTAGGGATCTCGGCACGCCGTGCCTCATCCACCAGCCGAGCTATTCCATGCTCAACCGCTGGATCGAGGATGACGGCCTGATCCATACGCTCGAAGATCTCGGCATCGGCTCGATCGTCTTCTCGCCGCTCGCGCAAGGGATGCTGACGACCAAGTACCTCCAGGGCATTCCGGCCGACAGCCGTGCGGCGCAGAACCACTTCCTCAAGAAGGACTTCATCCGGCCGGAGATCATCGACAACATCCGCAAGCTGAACGGCATTGCCGAAAAGCGCGGCCAGACGTTGGCGCAGATGGCGCTCGCCTGGGTCTTGCGCGGCGGCCGCATCACCTCGGCGCTGATCGGCGCCAGCCGCTCCGAGCAGATCGTCGATTGCGTCAAGGCGCTGGAGAACGATACGTTCACGGCAGACGAACTGGCCGAGATCGATCTCTATGCGCGTGAGGCGGACATCAACCTCTGGGTCAAGTCAGCGGAGCTCTAAGCTCTGCTGAAAACATTGATTTGCCTGCATTTTAGGCAAAATCCCGGGCTTTCCGGCGCATTAGACAAAAGTCGAATAGGTGCCGGAAAGCGGCTTCTGGACATGCCTTGGTGTTTCTGTAAGGTGCGGGCATGCCCGTCGATGGCGGCGCCGATTTGCGTCGTTTCGGCAGGTTAACGAGGAGGAGCCACCTTCGTCCGGGAAGGCGCAGGGTGGATTGATGGGTGGTGGCGCTGATCGCGGCCGCCCTTTTGGCGAGAACTAGGGGAGGAACCATGGATCGCCGTTCATTTATCAAAAACGCGAGTCTCGGTGGGCTTGGTGCGGTCGCCGCCACGGCACTCGCATCGCCGGCCATCGCGCAATCAAACCCGAAGATCAACTGGCGCCTGGCATCGTCGTTCCCGAAGTCGCTCGACACGATCTACGGTGGCGGCGAAGTGCTGTCGAAGTACGTGTCGGAAGCAACCGACGGCGCCTTCCAGATCCAGGTCTTTGCTGCCGGCGAAATCGTTCCCGGTCTGCAGGCCGCTGACGCGGCTGCTGCAGGTACCGTCGAAGCCTGCCACACGGTCGCCTACTATTACTGGGGCAAGGATCCGACCTGGGCGCTGGGTGCCGCCGTTCCCTTCGCGCTCAATGCGCGCGGCATGAACGCCTGGCACTACCATGGCGGCGGCATCGACCTCTTCAACGAATTCCTCGGCACGCAGGGGCTCGTCGGCTTCCCCAACGGCAACACCGGCGTGCAGATGGGTGGCTGGTTCCGCAAGGAGATCAAGACGGTCGCCGACATGCAGGGCCTGAAGATGCGCATCGGGGGTTTCGCCGGCAAGGTCGTCGAAAAGCTCGGCGTCGTGCCGCAGCAGATCGCCGGCGGCGACATCTATCCGGCGCTCGAAAAGGGCACCATCGATGCCGCCGAGTGGGTCGGCCCCTATGACGACGAGAAGCTCGGCTTCTACAAGGTCGCGCCCTATTACTACTACCCCGGCTGGTGGGAAGGTGGCCCGACGGTCCACGCCATGTTCAACAAGGCGGCCTTCGAGGGCCTGCCGAAGAACTACCAGTCGCTGCTGCGCACCGCCTGCCAGGCGACCGACGCGAACATGCTGCAGAAGTACGATTACCTGAACCCCTCGGCAATCAAGCGCCTGGTGGCTTCCGGTGCCAAGCTCAGCCCATTCAGCGCCGAGATCCTTTCGGCCTGCTTCGATAAGGCGAACGAAGTCTATGCCGAAATGGAAGACTCGAACCCGACCTTCAAGAAGATCTGGGACTCGATCAAGGCCTTCCGTGGCGAATACTACCTCAACGCCCAGATCGCCGAATACAACTACGACACCTTCATGATGATCCAGCAGCGCGGCGGCAAGCTCTAAGCTTCCGCCCATTGCAGATAGGTCAGGAGCCGCTCGCAACATCCGTTGCGGGCGGCTTTTTCGTTTGGCGCGATCAACCGGCGAACATGCCGATTTCGTGGTAGGGTTGCGGCCTCAACGGAGCGGAGGAGCAGCCATGCCAAGTGAAGGCCAATCGCTGGTGCTCGGACCCGACGCGGGCCGGCGGTACGACATGGGCGCCATACAGGCGGTCTTCAAAGCCGATGGGCCGGAGACCGAGGGACGCTTTTCGATCTCGGAATGGTGGCTCGATGCCCGGCATGAAGGGCCGGGTGCCCACAAGCACGACGACAATGACGAGATCTTCTATGTGATCGAGGGAACCGCCAGCATCCTCGTCGGCGAGACCTGGCACCAGATGGCCAAGGGCTCGCTTTGTGTCATCCCGCGCGGGACGATGCATGATTTTCGCAACGAGAGCGCCTCGCGCATGGGCCTGCTCAACGTCTTCGTCGGAGGCCCGTTCGAGGAGATGATGCCCATGATCGTCGATTGGTATCGGGAAAACCCGGTCAAGCGGCTCGACTGAGCGGAATATCCATCCGGAGGAACCTGTCAGCAAATGAAGACGGCGGCTTTCTGGCAAGCGGGCATCCCCTTCTCCTTCATCCTCGCCCTTATGGTGGGGATCCAGCAACCCGACGTCCGTCGGGTCAAAAGACTCTTTTCAGCCCAAGAACTTGGGCTGTCTAGATTCCCGTGACAGGCACAGGAATCTTGGATAGCGCCCGGGCTTGCCCCGCAAGCTGCGATGATCAGATATGCCTTTCCCGGCAGCCTGACGGCGGCGCCGCAAAGGGCCATCTCCGGGGGGACCGCAAGCTGAGAGGGCGGCCCGTGGGGCCGCCCTCTATTTGCGTGCCTGTCCGCTCTACTTGAACGATGGCGGCTGGCTGAGGTCGTTTGAAGGTGCCGTTTGCGGCTGGGCACCTGTGCCGCCAAACGAAGGCGGCTGGCTGAGGTCGTTCGACGGAGCCGTCTGCGGTTGGGTGCCGCCACCCTGGTTGGCCGGCTTCTGGTCGAGCGGGCTGCCGCCCGGAAGCTGCAGGCCGCCGGGCAGGCCGAGGCCGCCGCCGCCGGGGGCAAAGCCCGGCACCTCGATCTTGATGGTGTTCGGATCGACGCCAGCACCGGTTCCCTTGTAGTGCATGACCATCTGCGGGAACATGATCGTCAGCGCCACCATCAGGATCTGGATGCCGACGAAGGGCACCGCACCCCAGTAGATCTGCCCGGTGGTGACCGGCTGGATCGTCTTGCCGGTGATCTTGTCGAGATAGGGTACCTTTGCCGCAACCGAGCGCAGGTAGAAGAGCGCGAAGCCGAAGGGCGGGTGCATGAAGCTCGTCTGCATGTTGATGCCGAGCAGCACGCCGAACCAGATGAGGTCGATGCCGAGCTTGTCGGCGGCGGGCGCCAAGAGCGGCACGATGATGAAGGCAAGCTCAAAGAAATCCAGGAAGAAGGCCAGGAAGAAGACGAGCGCGTTGACGGCAATGAGGAAGCCGACTTCGCCGCCCGGCATCGCCGTCAGCAGGTGTTCGACCCAGATGTGGCCGTTGACCCCGTAGAAGGTGAGCGAGAAGACGCGCGCCCCGATCAGGATGAACAGCACGAAGGCCGAAAGCCGGGTGGTGGCCGTGAGCGCGCCGCGCACGACGTCCATGTGCAGCCGGCCCTTGGCCGCAGCCATGATCAGCGCGCCGACCGCGCCCATGGCGCCGCCTTCCGTCGGCGTCGCAATGCCGAGGAAGATGGTGCCGAGAACGAGGAAGATCAGCGCCAGCGGCGGAATCAGCACGATGATGACCTGCTGGGCGAGCCGCGACATCGCATTGATCTTCAGGTTCTTGTCGGCAAGGGCAACGACATAGATGAAGGCGACGCCAACCGTTGCACCGAGGATGTCGGCGTTCTCGCCCTGGGTCGGGGAGAGGTAGACGTGGGCGGCATAGGCGATGCCGGCTGCGACCGCAAGCGCGATCGCCAGCGAGGTGACGCCGGAACCCAGCGTGCGCGCTTCCAGCGGCAGCGCCGGCATGGAGTCACGCTTCAGGATGGTCATGATCAGGATGTAGATCATGTAAAGGCCGGTGAGCACCAGACCCGGGATCAGGGCGCCGGCATACATGTCGCCCACCGAGCGGCCGAGCTGGTCGGCAAGAACGATCAGGACGAGCGACGGCGGGATGATCTGGGCGAGCGTGCCCGAAGCGGCGATGACGCCCGAGGCGACCTTCCGGTCATAGCCGTAGCGCAGCATGATCGGCAGCGAGATCAGGCCCATGGCGATGACCGAGGCGGCAACGACGCCTGTCGTGGCGGCCAGCAGCGCGCCGACGAAGATCACCGCATAGGCAAGACCGCCGCGGATCGGGCCGAAGAGCTGGCCGATCGTGTCGAGCAGGTCTTCGGCCATGCCCGATTTCTCGAGCACGATCCCCATGAAGGTAAAGAAGGGGATGGCGAGCAACGTGTCGTTGGACATCACCCCCCAGAACCGGTCCGGCAGCGCGTTGAGCAGCGGCCAGGAAAGGTTGATCGAGTCGGACAGCGGCGCGAGTTCGACGCCGACGATGAAGAACAGCAGGCCGTTGGCGGCGAGCGAGAACGCGACCGGGTATCCCAAAAGCAGGAACACGATCAGCGACGCGAACATGATCGGCGCCAGGTTTTCAGCGATGAATTCGATCATGGACGGGTCTCCGGAGACACGGCATCGTCAAGCGGCGCATGGGTCGGCACATAGGGTGTCGGGTCTTCCATGTTGCCGGTCATGATCGCGATCTTCTTGATGATCTCGGATACGCCCTGAAAGGCGAGCAGCAGAAAGCCGACGAGCAGGATGGCCTTGGCCGGCCAGATGATCAGGCCGCCGGCCGAGGAGGAGACTTCACCCGAGACGTAGGACATCTTCACATAGGGGAAGAGGTAGTAGAGCACGAGCAGCACGAAGGGCATCAGGAACAACAGGTGTCCCAGCAAATCGATCCAGTGCTGCACGCGGCGCGAAAACTGGCCGTAGACCACGTCGATGCGGATATGCTCGTTCTGGCTCAGCGTGTAGGCGGCCGCGAACATGAAGGCGGCGCCGAACAGGTACCATTGCGCCTCGAGCCAGGCATTCGACGACATGTTGAAGATTTTTCGGATCACGGCATTGCCGGCGCTGACGAGCACCGCGGCCAGAATCAGCCATGAAACGCTCTTTCCGATGAATTCCGTAATCGTGTCTATTAATCGGCTGAAGCCGAGCAAAGCTCTCATCGATTTCCTCCCCGCGATGGCTTTTTATGGTTGTTGTGCCAAGCACAGCCAGAGTGCCGATTTCAAGCGCGCGTTCAAGTCCAAGGCGTGATTTTCCCGTGTAGTTCGGCCGCCTCCGACTAAAGTAGAATGCGCCGTCCCCGCGCTCTGCTCATTGTTTGTGCAAACCCGTTCCGCCTCGTCGGTCCGAGCATCGGCGGATGGTTCAAGGCAGCGCGTCGGCCGCCCGAATCGGTGTGGAAAGACGGCCACAGAGGGCGGGGCGCGTGTTTTACTGCAACGTTGCAGCCTTGAAATTGTATGATTTTTGAGATCGGATGCGCCCACCAACGGAGGACGCCGAAACCATGACCGCCATGATCCGCAACCCGATTCTCAGGGGATTCAACCCCGACCCTTCGATCTGCCGCGTCGGCGACGATTACTATATCGCGACCTCCACCTTCGAATGGTATCCGGGCGTGCAGATCCATCACTCGCGCGACCTCGTGAACTGGCGGCTCGTTCGCCGGCCGCTGGAGCGCGCCAGCCAGCTCGACATGCGCGGCAACCCCGATAGCTGCGGCGTCTGGGCGCCGTGCCTCTCCTATGACGACGGGCTGTTCTGGCTGGTCTATACCGACGTCAAGCGCTTCGACGGCAACTTCAAGGACGCGCACAACTACATCGTCACCGCGGAGGCGATCGAGGCGACCTGGTCGGACCCGGTCTATGTCAATTCCTCCGGCTTCGACCCCTCGCTTTTCCACGACGACGATGGCCGCAAGTGGTTCCTCAACATGCAATGGAACCACCGCACCGAGAGTTTCGGCGGTTCGCCGAAGCATCCGGCGTTCGACGGCATCTTGCTGCAGGAGTGGGACGAGCGCACACGCAAGCTCGTCGGTCCGGTGAAGAACATCTTTGCCGGCTCGCCGCTCGGCCTCGTCGAGGGCCCGCATCTCTTCAAACGGAACGGCTGGTACTATCTGACGACCGCCGAGGGCGGCACCGGCTACGATCATGCCGTCACCATGGCGCGTTCGCGCACTATCGACGGCCCCTACGAGATGCATCCGAGCACCTATCTGATCACGTCGAAGGATCATCCGGAAGCGCCCCTGCAGCGCGCCGGTCACGGGCAATATGTCGAGACGCCGGACGGCCAGGCCTATCACACGCATCTTGCCGGCCGGCCGTTGCCGCCGCAGCGGCGCTGCACGCTCGGGCGCGAGACGGCGCTGCAGAAATGCGTCTGGCGCGACGACGGCTGGCTCTATCTCGAAAGCGGCGGCCCGGTGCCGGAGGTACTCGTGCCGGCTCCGGCTGCGGTGGAGCAGCTACCGGAAGAAACCGTCGTGGAGACGGAGTTCGACGAGGGCGTCCTTCCGATCGAGTTTCAGTGGCTGCGCACGCCTCAGCCGGAGCGGGTCTTCTCGCTCGACGCGCGGACCGGACATCTCAGGCTCTTCGGACGGGAGAGCATCGGCAGCTGGTTCGAACAGGCGCTGGTGGCGCGTCGGCAAGAGCATCATTCCTTCCGCGCCGAAACAGCGGTCGAGTTCGTGCCGGAAACCTACCAGCAGGTTGCGGGCCTGACGCATTACTACAACCGCCACAAGTTCCATGCGCTTGGCGTAACGTGGCACGAAACGCTCGGGCGGGTGCTGACGATCCTTTCATGCCCCGGCGATTTCCCGCATGGGCGGCTGGAGTTTCCTGTCGGCAGCGGTATCGCCATTCCAGAGGGGCGGATCGAGCTTGCCATGGAGATCCTCGACAACGACCTGCAGTTCTTCTGGCGGGAGACGCGCGCCGAGGATTGGCACGCAATTGGCCCGGTTCTCGATGCGGGCGTGGTCTCGGACGAGGGCGGTCGCGGCGAACATGGATCTTTCACCGGCGCCTTCGCCGGCATGTTTGCCTTCGACACTTCCGGCGCGGGCAGGGCGGCGGATTTCGGTTGCTTCCGGTACGTCAGCCTTGCAGCGGACGGATGTTTGTGCATTAGAAAAATAGAATAAGTGTCGGATATCATTACGCATTTGTAATGTAGAGCTTCATATTCGGTTCAGGAAGCGGGGCCTAATTTCCGGGTGTAGACAACGAAAGGACACCCGAATGAAACGTCTCCTGATCGCGCTCGTCGCCAGTTCCGTTCTGATCACGCCGGTCGCAGCACTTGCCCAGCCGGCAGGATCCTTCGAGGTGGCGCAGAACTATGACCGCTCCCGCCGCCCTGTTGATCGTCACGTCGACCGCCACGTCGACAAGCACGTCACGATCGAGAAGCGCGTGATCGTCAAGAAGAAGGAGCGCTGGGCGCGCGGCCATCGCCTGACACCGGCCGAACGCCGCCACATGGCGCAGGTGCGCGACTATCGCTATTACAAGCTGCGCCCGCCGCCGCGCGGCCAGCAGTGGGTGCGGGTCGACAACGACTTCCTGCTGATCAGCCTGGCGACCGGCGTCATCGTCGGACTGGCGACGGCTCGGTAAGTATCATTTGCTGGCCACGGGGCGGTGGTTTCGCCATCCCTTGCTGCCGCCGGGAAAGACATCTCTGTCGTTCAGAGGATGCCAGTGGACCACTGGCATCAACCAGGATCTGCCTCTTCTCTGTGTCTGTCACAGAGATCCAGCCGCCGTGCGTCGGCACGGCGAAAGATTCCGATACTCTCGGAGCTTTCTCGCGCCGCCGACGCGGCGCGGCTGGGCCCTCTGCGAGCCTTGTTTGCTTCCTCACGTGGCGCGCACCATAGCCATTTCGAGGGCAGGCAACCTTTCCCGCTCCCCAAACAGCAGATGTTCGATCTCACCCATTGGCTCCAGCGCCGCTTCGTCCCCGGGCGCATCGCCGAAAAACGGATCGAACATCGGCACCGGCCGGCCGGCGGCGTTCAGCGCCATGCATGTGAAGCGCGGCCGGCGCGGGGCGGGCGCAGTCTTGGCCATCAGGCGGCCCGTGGCGACCAGTTGGCGAAGGGATCGGCGAGATCGCGCCAGCGTTCCGGGCGGAAGCTTTCGTCCGTCAGCAGGCAGGCGTCGAGTTCGGCGCGAAGCTCTGCCTCGTTCATCGGGTCGGCGCCGATGAAGACGATCTCCTGCCGGCGGTCGCCCCAGACCGGATCGATATAGGGGCCGACCGCCTTCAGGAAGCCGGGATCGCGCGGCCATTGTTCCTTCGGCACCGCCGACCACCAAATGCCCATCTTGCCGGTTCTGACCAGCGGCCCCGCCTGGCTGATCTCGCCGACGTAATGCGGGCGGGTGGCGAGCCAGAAGAAGCCCTTGGCCCGCAGCACGCCCGGCCAGGAGCGATTGAGGAAGGCCTGGAAGCGCATGGGGTCGAAAGGTCGGCGGGCGCGATAGACGAAGGAGCGGATGCCGTATTCCTCCGTTTCGGGAATATGGTCCTTGAAGCCGTTGAGTTCCTTGTACCAGAGCGGATGCTGCTCCGCCTTCACAAGATCGAAGCGGCCGGTTCCAAGCACGTCGCGCAAGCTCACCTTGCCGAAATCGGTTTCGATCAGTCGCGCGTCCGGGTTTAGGCCGACGATGATCTTGCGGGCGGCATCTACCTGCTCGGGCGTGGCGGTGCCGATCTTGTTCAAGACCACGACATCGGCAAACTCGATCTGCTCGACCAGAAGGTCGACGAGCGTGCGCGTATCGCCTTCGCCTGCGGTCTCGCCACGATCGGCAAGGAAATCGAGCGAGGAATAGTCCGCAATCAGGTTCACGGCATCGACCACCGTCACCATCGTGTCGAGGCGGGCGACGTCTGCAAGGCTCTCGCCGTCCTCGTCGCGAAAGTCGAAGGTGGTGGCAACGGGCAGGGGCTCGGAAATCCCGCTCGATTCGATCAGCAGATAGTCGAAGCGGTTCTGTTCGGCGAGGTTGCGCACCTCCTTCAGGAGGTCGTCGCGCAGCGTGCAACAGATGCAGCCATTGGTCATTTCCACCAGTTGCTCTTCCGTGCGCGAGAGGTCCGCGCCACCATCGCGTACCAGCGCCGCGTCGATGTTGACCTCGCTCATGTCGTTGACGATGACGGCGACACGCAGGCCGTCACGGTTGGAAAGCACGTGGTTGAGCAGCGTCGTCTTGCCGGCGCCGAGAAAGCCGGAGAGAACGGTGACAGGGAGCTTTTCCATCGAATATTCCCTTATGTTATATCGTTACAACGATGTGTGAAAGAAACGGCGGGCACGATGGCCCGCCTGATACGAGAGTGCGGCGTTTGGCGTTCGATCTTCCGGCCTGACCCCGTTTGCCAGGCAACCGGATCGTTGTCGCAAACTCTCCGTTGCCTGTGGTTGACCTTTTCTCTCGTCATCCTCGGGCTTGACCCGAGGACCCAGTCGTCGGGTGCGAATCCATGGCCGGTTTTGCGGCCGTCGCGCCCGCGGGACTGGATGCTCGGGTCAAGCCCGAGCATGACGGAGGTGGGGACGACGGACGCGGACGCCCGCCGATCCCGTCTTGGGAGGACGGGTCAGCTTGCCGAGGCGAGGCAGGTCTTCAGCGACGTGCCGATACCTTCCATCATCTGGAAGTAGAGATCCGGGCCGGCGTCGAGCGTGCCGGCTTCCGGGTCGAGCGTGCCGGACTTCGCCGGCGTTCCTTCGATCACCACGTTGATCAGCTTCGGCTCGAACTGCGGCTCGGCAAAGACGCAAGTGGCGCCCAGCTCCTTGATCTTGGCATGGATCTCAGAGAGCCGCTCGGCACCCGGCAACACCTCGGGGCTGACGGTGATCGAGCCGGCGACGCGGACCTTGTAGCGATGCTCGAAATATTGGTAGGCGTCGTGGAAGACGACGAAGGGCTTGTCCTTCACCGGCGCCACGGTCTCCGTCAGCTTGGCGTCGAGCGCGTCCAGTCGCTTGTTGAGTGCTTCGAGATTGGCCTTGTAGGCGCCGGCATTGTCCGGATCGGCTGCGGCGAGCGTCTTTTCGATCTCGGCGGCCATCGCCTTGGCATTCATCGGGTCGAGCCACATGTGCATGTCGGTATCGCCGTGGCCGTGGTCGTGGTCGTGCCCGTGGTCGTGCGCTTGGGCCGCTTCCGGCGCTGCGGCGTGATCGTGCTCCGCTTCGCCTTCCGCATGCTTGTGGCCTTCCTCTCCGTGGCCCTCGTCGCCATGACCTTCTTCGCCATGGTCATGGGCTTCGAAGGCACCGCCTTCGCGGAACTTCAACTTCTCGATGCCGGGCGCTTCGCTGAGCTCCACCACCTTGGCGCCGTCGCCGAGTGCATCGAGCGGCTTGTCGAGAAAGGCTTCGAGGCCCGGTCCGACCCAGAAGACCACCTTGGCCGCCTGCAGGGCCGAGGCGTTGGAGGGCTTCATGTTGTAGGTGTGGGGAGAGGCGGCGCCCTCGACGATCAGCGACGGCTCGCCCACGCCCTGCATGATCGAGGCGACGAGGGAGTGGATCGGCTTGATCGAAACCACCACATTGGGTCCGGCCGCCGCAGCGGGTGCGGCAAGCAGCATGGTGGAGGCAAAGAGCAGGGCGGATGTCGATTTCATCGGGTTCTCCGGGCTTGATTGGCGCCTCTGGTCGCAGCGACCAGGCACGCTTCGGGCATGCAATGCTTCACTCCGACTGGCCATCGATGGCCTTGAAGTCGGCATGTAATGTTATTACATCAATTGCGTTATGCTATAACGTGTGCGATAGCCAGTGGCAACCATCAACCCGGAATTTTTTCATGCTGAACTTCCGCACCTCAGAAACGCTGCCGCTGGTCAATCTCAGCAATGCCGGCGTGCGCCGCAATGGCCGCTGGCTGGTGCGTGGCGTCGAGTTCTCGATCAGCCCGGGCGAGATCGTCACGCTGATCGGGCCGAACGGCTCGGGCAAATCGACGACGGCGAAGACGGCGATCGGCGTGCTCAAGCCGGACGAGGGCTATGTCGAACGCAAGCCGGGCCTCAAGGTCGGCTATGTGCCGCAGAAGCTCGCCGTGGACTGGACGCTGCCCTTGACGGTGGAGCGGCTGATGACACTGACCGGGCCCTTGAGGGGCCGGGAGATCGAGGAGGCGCTTTCGGCGACGGGCGTGCTGCATCTGGCCAAGTCCGAGGTGCAGCATCTTTCGGGCGGCGAGTTCCAGCGGGCGCTTTTGGCGCGCGCCATTGCTCGCAAGCCGGATCTGCTGGTGCTCGACGAGCCGGTGCAGGGGGTGGATTTCAGCGGCGAGATCGCGCTCTACGAACTGATCAAGCAGATCCGCAACCGCACCGGCTGCGGCATCCTGTTGATCTCACATGATCTGCATATCGTCATGGCGGAGACCGACACCGTCGTCTGCCTGAATGGCCACGTCTGCTGCCGCGGCACGCCTCAGGCCGTCAGCCAGAGCCCGGAATACCAGAAGCTTTTCGGACGTCGGGCCGCCAATACGCTTGCGGTCTACAGTCATCACCATGACCACACCCATCTGCCCGATGGCCGCGTCCTGCATGCGGATGGGTCGATCACCGAACATTGCTTCCCCGGCGATGGTCATCACCACGACGAAGAGCAAAACGTACACGACCACAGCGAGGATTGCGGCTGCGGCCACCATACGCGGCTGCACGGTTATGAGCAGAAGGAGAAGCGCGATGCTTGATGATTTCTTCGTGCGCGCGCTGATTGCCGGTATCGGCATCGCCGTCACGGCCGGGCCGCTCGGCTGCTTCGTCATCTGGCGGCGCATGGCCTATTTCGGCGACACCATGGCGCATTCGGCGCTGCTCGGCGTGGCGCTGTCGCTGCTTCTCGAACTCAACCTGATGCTCAGCGTCTTCATCGTCGCCGCCGTCGTCTCGGTGCTGCTGCTTTTCCTGCAGCGGCGCGGCGCGCTGTCGACTGATGCGCTGCTCGGCATCCTCTCGCATTCGGCGCTGTCCTTCGGCCTGGTCATCGTCGCCTTCATGACCTGGGTGCGCATCGATCTCGTCGGCTTCCTCTTCGGCGACATCCTCGCCGTCTCGGAATCCGACATCGATATCATCTGGGGCGGCGGCATCCTCGTCGTCTTCGCCATCGTCTATCTCTGGCGGCCGCTCTTGGCCTCCACCGTAAATCCGGAGCTGGCGGAGGCGGAGGGGCTGCAGCCTGAGCGCGCGCGGCTCTTCTTCATGCTGCTGATGGCGCTGGTGATCGCGATCGCCATGAAGATCGTCGGCATTCTGTTGATCACCTCGCTGCTGATCATTCCGGCCGCCACGGCGCGGCGCTTCTCGACCTCGCCGGAGGTGATGGCGGTGCTCGCCTCCGTCATCGGTGCGCTTGCCGTTACCGGCGGACTTTTCGGTTCGCTGCACTGGGATACGCCGTCAGGACCGTCTATCGTCGTTGCCGCGGTTGGGCTTTTCGCTCTGAGTCTGTTGCCGATCGGCCGCCGCCCGATCGAGGCAGCGCATCATTCCACGCCCGGAGGACACCACTGATGGCTACCCCGCTACTGACCAAGAACCAGACGCTGGTGATGGATGCGCTCAGCCATTCCGAAGGGCCAATGAGCGCCTATACCATTCTCGACAAGCTCCGCGACCATGGCTTTCGCGCGCCGCTGCAGGTCTATCGCGCGCTCGACAAGCTGCTCGAATACGGTCTCGTGCATCGGCTGGAGAGCCTGAACGCCTTCGTCGCCTGTACCTGCCCGCATGATCACGAGCACGATCATGGCGTCACCGCCTTCACCATCTGCGAAGGCTGCGGCCAGGTGACGGAGTTCCAGGACGCGGTGATCGAGCAGCGGCTTTCGACGCTGACGCGGGCGCAGAACTTCAAGACCGAGAAGACCACGATCGAGATTCGCGGCCATTGCCAGAGCTGCGCGTAAGTTCGGCTGCCTCGACCGGGACGGAGCCGCTCCCCCGCTTGTTTTCAATCCAGCCGGCTGAGGTCGGCGGCGTAACGCCGCCAGTTCTTCACATAGTGCGCCGCCGAGCGCTTCAGGCCCTCGACGGCCGCGTCGTCCAGCGTGCGGATTGCTTTCGCCGGCGCGCCGACGATCAGCGAATTGTCGGGGAATTCCTTGCCTTCGGTCACCAGCGCATTGGCGCCAACAAGGCAGTTGCGGCCGATCTTGGCGCCGTTGAGCACGGTCGCGCCCATGCCGATCAGCGAGTTCTCGCCGATCGTGCAGCCATGGATGATGGCGCCGTGGCCGATGGTGCAGCCTTCGCCGATCGTCACCGGAAAGCCGGGGTCGACGTGGATGACGACGTTTTCCTGGAGGTTGGTGCGGGCGCCGATCCGGATCGGCTCGTTGTCGCCGCGCAGTGTCACGCCGAACCAGATGCCGACCTCGTCGCCGATCTCGACCTGGCCGATGACATTCGCGTCCGGCGCCACCCAGTAGCTGCCGTCCGATGGAGTCTGCGGGCGAAGCGATCCAAGGGCATAAAGCGGCATCGGCAGATATCCTTCCTCTCGTCTGAATAATGCAAGGCCGGGAACAGTGCGTCAGCCATTCCCGGCACGGTTCCGCTAAAGGACGTGCACGGCAAGGGCCGCGACGCCGTCGACGCCGCAGGTGACCTCGTCGCCGCGCACCACGGCACCGACGCCCGACGGCGTGCCTGTCATGATGACATCGCCGGGGGCCAGCGTGAACAGCTTGGAGAGCCCGGCGATGATCTCCGGCACCTTCCAGATCATCTGGTCAAGATCGCCCTGCTGGCGCATTTCGCCATTCACTTTCAGCCAGATGTTGCCGTTGACCGGATGTCCGATCGCTTCGGCCGGCGTGATCGCCGAGACCGGGGCGGAATGTTCGAAGGCCTTGGCTGCCGCCCAGGGCTTTCCTGCCTTCTTGGCCTCGGCCTGCAGGTCGCGGCGGGTGAAGTCGATGCCGACGGCATAGCCGTAGACGCAATCCAGCGCGTCCTCGACGGCGATGTCGCTGCCGCCGCGCTTCAGGGCCACGACGAGTTCGACCTCGTGATGGACATCGGCAGTCAGCGGCGGGTAGGGGAAGGCGCTGCCGGCAGCAAGCAGGTTGTCCGGATTCTTCTGGAAGAAGAACGGCGGCTCGCGGTCCGGGTCGTGCCCCATCTCGATGGCGTGGGCGGCATAGTTGCGGCCGACGCAGTAGACCCGGCGAACGGGAAAGCCGACCAGGCTGCCTGATATCGGCAGCAAAACGGGAAGCGGAGGAGGGATGATTGTTTCCATGATCGTCCGGTCTTGGGCGTCCATCTGTCTCAAGCGACAGGAAGGCCGCTGCGCATTTCATGTACGCTCGCCGTCGACCGATTGCGGTTTCAAGCGAGGCGGAGAAGAATCCGGACGTTACTGCATAAATCCGCGAATCGGAATCGATCCGAAGAAAAATAAGACGAAGGATCGAGTGGAGGTTTCGGCATGGGCGCGCCCGGACGGGCGCGCGGGATTACGGCAGCCGATAGGGTGCCGTGAGCGGCAAACTCAGGCGCACTGTGCGTAGGCCTGAAGCTGATCTCGGGTCAGGAACCGACCGTCCGAGCGCGAATTGAGCTCGGGATGGCTGTATTCGAGACTGGGAACCTGGGGAAGCTCAAGCGCCTGGCGCACGGTCATGATGCCGACGTCACGGCGGCCACCTTCACGCTTCACGCTGACTTCAACGATGCGATAGAGATTGCTCTCGCTCATATGTTCTCTCCCGTGTATCGTTTTTATTGAATTCCCTTGTGGGGATTAAGCGCTCCGAAATTGGTTTTTGTGAGGCACCTCAGAATATAGACCAGAGAAATGAAGGCTTCACGACAGAAATCGGGCCGTTTCCGGAAAAATCATGCGTGATTGGGCGCTAATGCGCCGAAACGATGCAGTTCTTGAGCAAATGCTCAATATCTGAGCCATCCCTCTCTTG
Source organism: Ensifer sp. B1-9 (assembly GCF_050474445.1). Lineage (NCBI taxonomy): Bacteria > Pseudomonadati > Pseudomonadota > Alphaproteobacteria > Hyphomicrobiales > Rhizobiaceae > Ensifer > Ensifer sp. B1-9. The sequence continues at coordinate 286,896 of NZ_JBCHVG010000011.1, read as the reverse complement.
TCATCGGGTACGCGGCTTCAACGAAAAAACGATAGCTTGCGCTCGCCGATGGCGAGCGTTCGCCACCCGGGGGCAGCGAGATCCAGTCCGGCGCGGATGCGCGTCAGTGAGTGCCCAGTTCGGCTTCCTCGGCCGCCGAGATGAACAGCTTTCGCGCTTCCTCGGCCGTGCGGCGACCATCGATCGCGGCGCGGCAAGCACTGCGGGCGGCAACATAGAACGGCCCCCGGCGGGGCCAATGGTCGGCAAGGCAGGCGAGCGCGTCTGAGGGGCCTTTGACGGTGCGGCAAACACCGCCAACAAAGTCGAGCTCGATCGGCTGTTTCCAGACTAATTGCATGCGTCTCCTCCTCGAGATCATCTCAATGAACGTCGGCATTGCGGCTGTCGGCCCCTGGCTCCTCTCAAGTGGCGTCGGCAGTCGATCTTGCTAATGTAGCGCAGGAGGACGGATTTGTAAGCAGCTTTTCCGTGTTTGTACGGCCGGATGCAAGCGCAGGCCGTAGGCTCTGATGCCGATGACGGACGTGGCAGGCCTAGTAGGAAGCGTATCGCTGCAGGCGCTCGGCAAAGGCGCGGCCGGCAACGAGCAGGCCCATCTCGTCGGTGTTGCCGGCGAGATAGTCGTCGATCAGCATCCGGGCATGGCGGCGTGCCCGTTCGCCGTCGCGTGCCCAGCCCTGCTCACGGCAGAGTTCGTCGAAGACACGCTGCAGCCGCTCCATGTCGCCCTTCGACAGGGCAAGGCATTGTGTCGCTCGCAAAGGGGCCACCTGTTCCTCCCGCAGCACCGAGTTCCCCGGCGCGCACTATGGCAGAACGCTGCCGAATTGAACCCCTTGGGAATGAGGGGTCTGCCGGTCTCGGAGCTTGTCGGTCAGGCCGCCGGTACGACACGGTCGACCTTGGTGCGGCGGCCGCCTTCTTCGATGCGGTAATAGTCGGAGCCGATCAGCGCGTACTGGTCGCAACGCCGACCGCCGTCCTCGAAGGTGATGCAGACCTCGTCGCCGGTGATCGTGTAGGTTCCGCCGTCACGCACTTCGTAGTCGCGATAGCCGTAACGGCCGTCGGCGAAGAAGGTGGAGTTGACGCCGTTGAGATTGTAACGCAGCGTCTTGCCGACGAGAAAGGCCTGCAGCGCGTCGCCGGACAGCGTCGGCACCGAGGGGGCGGCAGGTCTCGGTGTTGCGACGTCAGGCGCCTCCAACTCCATCGACTGGCATCCGGCCAGTAGAAGCGTGAGCAGTGCCGCGATCGCGCGTTTCATGCCGTCCGTCCTTGTTTCTGTCGGTAACGTTGCAGGAGCCAGCGGCTCTCGCGCGTCAAACCACAGCGCCGCGCGTCGAACCAGATGCGCAAAGGTCGCTGCAGCATTTTGATTTGCCGCATGCCTTAGGCCCTAAATCGAGGTCGATTTATGGAGACACGCAGTAACGCGCGGCGCTGTAATCGCCTCCAGGGGCACCTGTCAACCCCGCTGAACACGGGCGGGCGGGGCAGCCTTCAGAAGAAGTTGCCGGCCACCGCCGCAGCGACCGTGGCAGCCAGCGCTGCAAGGACGATTGCTGCACCTATGACGGTCGCTAGTGTTCGCCGGCGCCGTGCGCCGCTCCAATCGTAGCTCATGTTTTCGCTCCGACGACGATCATGTCGAAACGGGACAATCGGCGATTCTGCTTAACAAAAGGGAAACCATGGCCGCTGGCCGTCGAGGTGGCCGCGGGGATACCGGAACATGTGCAATTTCGCTGCACAGAAAGTGACATCAATTGACTGTCGACCGCGGGAGACGATTTCGCGGTCGGCAGTGCCGCCCCATTTGCCGGATTCCGGCTTGGGAACGCCATCTCGCATTCTCAGGTTTTACGCTGTATAAGGCGCCGTCCCGGATGGGAGCTTTGGCGCCGCGCGGCGCCACTGCAGCAGATCCGCCGCGAGTGCTACAGTGTGGCACCGGCGCGCACAGCCAGAATGACGAGAGTTGACCGAGCATGGCAGAAGGCCGCGCACAGCCCGGAAACCCGGGCAATCGCCACTATTTCAACGCACCGGTCTTTGCCGTAGCGCCCATGATCGATTGGACCGATAGGCACTATCGGTTCTTCGCGCGGCGGCTGTCGCAGCATGCGCTGCTCTACACGGAAATGATCGTCGCCGAGGCGATCCTGCGTGGCGACCGGCAGAGGCTGCTCGGCTTCGATCGCTCGGAGCATCCGGTTGCGCTGCAGCTTGGCGGCAACGATCCGCGGAAGATGGCGGAGGCGGCCAAGATTGCCGAGGACTTCGGCTATGACGAGATCAACATGAATGTCGGCTGCCCGTCGGACCGGGTGCAGTCCGGCACGTTCGGCGCCTGCCTGATGCAGGAGCCGGAGACGGTGGCGGCCTGCGTTGCGGCGATGAAGGCGGCGGTCAAGATCCCGGTCACGGTCAAATGCCGCATCGGCGTCGACGACCAGGATCCGGAAGTGGCGCTGAGGGCGCTCGTCGCGCAGGTTGTCGCGGCCGGCACGGATGCCGTCTGGGTGCATGCGCGCAAGGCCTGGCTGCAGGGCTTAAGCCCCAGGGAAAACCGCGAGATCCCGCCGCTCGACTATGATCTCGTGCATCGGCTGAAACAGGAAAATCCCAATCTTTTCATCGGTATCAATGGCGGCATTCAGACGTTGAGTCAGGCGCTTGAGCAGGTGCGGCACCTGGATGGCGTCATGCTCGGCCGTGCGGCCTATCACGACAGCGCCATGCTGACGGCGGCCGACGGGCATTTCCCGCATCCGCTGACGGGGGCGGCACCGGCGGCGCAGGAAGCCGGTGCGTTCTCCGAGCGCGGCCATCGCCTCGATCTCGATTTCTGGGCCGATGTCCGCGACGCAATGGCCGACTACGCTGGCGCACATATCGCCAATGGCGGTCGACTGATTCATGTGACGCGCCACATGGTCGGCCTGTTCCAGGGCTGGCCGGGGGCGCGGCGCTATCGCCAGCTTCTTTCGGCCGATGCCACCCGCAAGGGCGCCGGGCCGGAGGTGATCCACGCTGCCTTCGACGCCGTGTTCGAGGCGACGGCGGCCAAGCAGGCGGCGGAGTAGGGCGGCGACGCGAGCAGATCGCGGCGATTGCTACTGTATGTTTCCCCGATCGTTGCTGAGGGAACGCAGCGATTGAATGTGCGATGGCGACCTTTGTGGTGTCTGCGGCGCTGTAGAGTGTTCGAGGTAGAGCGGCAAAAACCTCTCCACTCGTCATCCTCGGGCTTGACCCGAGGATCCATAGAGCTGCGCGGTTGAGGCACAGACATTGCCGCATAGAAGGATCGGCGCGCCTGGCTCTGGATGCTCGGTTCGAGCCCGAGCATGACGGAGGCGGGCAACTGCCTCCCACTATCTCACGGAGGATCTGCAGCCCCCCAAACGAAAACGGCGCCCCTTGCGGAGCGCCGTTTCCAAATGAATGTCCGACTGGACGATCCGGCTTAGGCAGCCTGGATGTTGACGGCCTTCGGGCCCTTGCCCATGCGGTCCGGCTCGGTGTCGAAGGTGACCTGCTGGCCATCCTTGAGGGTTGCGAGACCAGCGGCCTGAACGGCGGAGATGTGTACGAACACGTCCTTCGCGCCGCCTTCCGGCGTGATGAAGCCGAAGCCCTTGTCCTGGTTGAAGAATTTTACGGTGCCCTTGGTGGCCATGGAAGAAGTCCTTTTCCTTCAGTCAAATTGCGTTGCCCGCGCCCCCCAAGGGGATGTGGGCATGTCGTCTTCCGCTTGCAAGCGGAAAGGCGTCGAGTGGTCACGATATCGGGGAAAAGACGTCTACGGTGCCGATGCCGGCGGTCCCGGCACGGAGCCAGGCGCAGGTGAAAGTCCAGTCTCCGGGATAGAAATCGCCCGAACGGCGCAAGAAGTGACAGGATTTGCAGAAAAAGGCAAGCGCCTTGTATGCCGCGCGAAGGCGCGGAGCGTCTGTCTTTGCAAGGCTTTGGCCCGTTTTCGCCGCTTCGTTCACCGCCAGGCAGAAAAATCGGGGACGGTCCGTTTCTCGACACAATTTCGTCCCGAGCCCGACCGAACGTGCGCGCCGCCGACGGGCCGCTTGTGGATCTCGGTGGAGGATGTCGTCGCGCTTGGCTTCGTGCGAAGGCGTGGCATCCCCGGGATAAGCCTTGCGCATCCCCCGGGATAAGCCTGCGCGCATCCCTCGGGATAAGCCTTGCGCATCCCCTGGGATAAGGCTTGCGCATATCCGGGATAACGCGCAGGCTTTACCGAAGGTTGGTTTCGTCTTCGCTCACGATGGCGTAGCCAAGGGGCCGGGGCGGCGCGCCGTTTCGGGTGGCCGATGACGGCGCGTGCGGAATCGGACGAAGGGCGGCTGCCCTGGACGATTGTCGTCTGCAAGGGGGTGGTTGATCGTCACAAGGCGGGGCAAAGTTTGCCGACGCCGGACGAACGGCCGAAAGGGCCGGACGACTTGTCGCCTTGGCCGGACGACGATGTCGCCTTGGCCGGACGACGATGTCGCCTTGGCCGGACGACGATGTCGCCTTGGCCGAACGACGATCTCGCCTTGGCCGGACGATGGCCGGCTCGATTGGGGCGAAGTATCGCCAGGAGAATGCGCCGGCCGGTTCTGCCGGGCGGCGGGAGTGACATACGGAGAGGGAAAGCGTTGATCGACCCTTACGAATTGCTTGGACTGGAACGCGACGCCGACAATCAGGCGATCCGCAGCGCCTATCGCAAGGCGGCGAAGTCGGCGCATCCGGATTCCGGCGGCGATCCCGAACAGTTTGCGCGGCTGCAGGTGGCCTATGAACTGCTGAAGGATCCGGTCCGCCGCAAGGTCTATGACGACACCGGCTACGATCCGCAGCTCGCCGACCCGCGCGACCTCAAGGGCCTGATGATGCTGGAAACGCTGGTCAACGAGTTCATCCTCGACGAGCGCGAGCCAGGCACTTTCGATCCGGTCGCCGCCATGCGGCGCAAGCTCTCCGACGATATCGTCAAGAGCCGCTTCCATATCCTCGAGCTCGAGCGCCACCGCGCCCGCGTGCGCAAGCATCTCGACCGCCTCGGCCGCCGGCCGGAAACCGACGTGCTCGGCTCGATGCTGCGCGCCCGCTCGCGGTCGATCGCCGAGGCGATCAAGAACACCGACGAGCAGATCAAGACGATCGAGCAGGCCTACGAGATGCTGGAAGGCTACAGCTACGAGTTGGAGGCGCTGGAGGTGAAGGCGCACGCGGCGGAGTAGAGCTGCGCGTCAACCGTAGGTGTAGGGTCCACTTGGCGCCGGCGGTACCGTTGTCGTCCGCGCTCCACGGAGCCGCTCATTTTCTTCTGCCACGCCCCGTTGTGCGGATGCGGCCCTGGGTGTCATAATCTCTCGTTCCGTTGCGGTTGGCCTTGGGCTGCGGCTGCGATCGGCGGTGAGGGGGAGTGAGATGCGGCGTCGCTCGGGCATGCGCCTTGGTCTTTTCGTGACGGCGGTCGTGCTGATCGCCTATCTCGCGATCTGCTATTTCCTTGTGCCCGAACTCTGGATCTTTCACGACGACCGTCGGAAAACTCCGCTCAATGCCATGGTCACATCGACGGAACAGGGCATTCCGGGCGACCCTATCAATGTCGGGCTGGTCGGCTCCAGGGAGCAGATCATTCGCGCCTTTACGGCCGCCGGCTGGGATGCCGCCGACAAGGTCACGCTGCGGTCTTCGATCGATATCGGCCTCAGCGTCGTGCTCGACCGCCCGGATCTGGATGCGCCCGTCAGCCCGCTGTTCTACGAGGGGCGCAAGCAGGACCTGGCCTTCGAGAAGCCGGTCGGCCGCAGCGCCGACCAGCGCAACCATGTGCGCTTCTGGCAGACCACGACGACGGCCGAGGGCGACAGGCCGCTCTGGCTCGGTTCGGCCAGTTTCGACCGCGGCGTGGGCCTGAGCCACGACACCGGACAGATCACGCACCACATCGGCCCCGACCTCGACGCCGAACGCGATCTGGTGATCGGCGATCTCGGAAAGGCCGGACAGGTGCCGTCGACCTATGAGATCCCCGGCGTCGGTGCGACGAAAACCGGCCGCAACGGCGGCGGCGACCCCTATTTTACCGACGGCATGACCCTGGTCGGCGTGCTCGATCCGGCGATCGAAGACAGCGGCGCGAAGGCAGGCAAATGACGCCAGGCGCTTTCGCCCGGCGGAAGATCGCCTCGTAGCCGTCGGTAATCGTCCGGTCGATGCCGCGGGCTTCCATCAGGTCGACGAGATGACGGAAGGCGCCAAAGTGCGGCGAGACGGAGGAGAGCGTTTCGGCGTCGGCGGCATAGCGACCGGCGGCGCTACGCCTGATCAGATCGGCGACCAGCCCCCCGACCACCGGCGCCGTTGAAGACCACTGCTTGCTCAGCGTTTCGAGATCGATCGCCTCGGCGCGGCAGACGGCGATCGACTGCAGCGCGCCGAACAGGGCACCCCACATCAGCGCGAGCAGGGCGCTGTCGAGCGCATTGGCAAGGCCCGGATCCGCGCCGATGTATTGGACATTGCCGCCGAGCGCCCGCAGCATGTCGCGCGCCGCCTCGTAGACGTCATCCGGCCCGGAGACCAGCAACGTGCCCGCCTCGGTGCCGATGAAATCCGGTGTCGCCAGGATCGCGCCGTCGAGATGGCGGATACCGTGCCGCGCGGCCCAGCCCTGCACCTCGCGGGCGCCATCCGGTGTGCCCGAAGTCAACTCGACGATCAGCTTGCCGTGAAGCGCGGTGGCAACAGCGCCGTTGCGCAGCAGGCCCTCCGTCGCCGCATAGTCGCTGACATTGATGATGACGATGTCGCTCGCCGCAACGGCATCGCCAACGCTTGCGGCGATCTCGGCCCCGGCTGCGGCGAGCGGCGCCGCCTTTTCGGCCGTGCGGTTCCAGACCGTCGTGCGGTAGCCGGCGGCCAGCAGCGCCCGCGCCAGCGCCGATCCCATGCGCCCCATTCCCAGAACGCTGATTGCAGGTTGCATTTCCAATCTCCATATCCATGGCGCGGGGGCGTTTGTCTCGCCCGTCTCGCGCTTGACCCGTGACGCAGCCGGCGGCTGCCGGTGCGGGTCAGACGTATGGTGGGATCACCGCGGCGCAATACGCACCCGGCGGTTAGTGGTTACGCTGAGGTAAGGGAGAAGGACGTGACGAGACCGATTGAAAATTGCGGCTTTGCCACCGCGCTGCGGGCGATCGAAGGCAAGTGGAAGGTCGATATCCTCTGCGAACTCGGCAGCGCCGCCCGCCGTTTCGGCCGCCTGCGCCAGGCGATCCCCGACATCAGCGAAAAGATGCTGGCGCAGCAGTTGCGCGAGCTGGAGGCCGACGGCCTCGTCAACCGCACGACCTATCCGGAAACGCCGCCCAAGGTGGTCTATTCGCTGACCGAGCGCGGCGCTGCGTTGAACGTGGCGGCGGAGGCCTTGTGTCAGTGGGGCTTGAGGTACGGCGACGACGCAGGGCAGGTCGAGACGAGGGCGGTTGCATCCGCCTAGCGGCCGATCTCGGGTGGCCTCGTACCGGCTCGCCTTCGAGCGCGGCGTTGGAGCGACAATGTCGGCCGCCGCAGCCCCTCGATCTGTCGCCGGGGCCGTTGGCGCCTCGATCTTGGCGGCTCCAGCCCATTCTCTTCACATCCCTGCTTCCATCGGCGCGTTGGCGCGGCGGATAGAGGCGCCACCACGCTCGTCACTTACACCTGGCAGCAGGTCTCCCTCGCGCCGCAGACGCGGCGCGGCTGGATTCCTGTGACGAGCACAGGAATGAGGGCGGTGGTGTCGTTGTGTCGTTTGCTGAGACCCTTGTGACGCGGGGATCCAGCGGACTTTGTCCGAGGTTCTCGGAGCTGCCATCTCGCCGCTGCTCCGTGTGAAGTCCCAACCCTGTGCCTCTGGGAGCTGGTTCTTGGCGGATACACCCCCTCATCCCTGTGCTCGCCACAGGGATCCAGCAGCCGTGCGTCCGCAAGGCTGAAAACGGCGCCGGCAATGCTACACTCTTGCAGTGGGCCACGACGCGCGTTCGCGTCGCAGACGCGGTGGGGCTGGAATCTTGCGACGGGCACAGGAACCGAAGCGGCGGCTGCCTGGGCCTGGTAACCGCCGCGCAAGCTGGCCTACGTCACCACCACATGGCGCTTCTTGCCGAGCGAGAGCCGGAGCGGCTGTCCGCCGATGGTCACCAGCCCGTCCGCATCCTCGACGACCTCGCCGTCGATCCGGACGCCGCGGCCGGAAACCGCCCGTCGCGCCTCGCTCTTCGATAACGCCAGGCCGGCCCGAACGAGCAGGTCGACCAGCGCCACGCCCGCAAGGCGCTCGGCGTCGTTGAGTTCGACCGTCGGCAAGCCCGCGGCGGCCTCGCCTTGCCCGAAAGCCTGTCGTGCCGTCTGCTGCGCCCGTTCGGCCGCGTGCGACCCATGCGCCAGCGCCGTCGCCTCGTTGGCAAGCTGCTCCTTTACCGTGTTGAGCGCCGCACCCTCGGCGCGGCCAAGCCGTTCGATCTCGTCCAGCGGCAGTTCGGTGAAGAGTTTCAGGAAGCGCACGACATCGGCGTCCTCGGCGTTGCGCCAGAACTGCCAGTAGTCGTAGGGCGACAGGTGATCCGCGTTGACCCAGACCGCGCCGGCCGCCGTCTTGCCCATCTTGACGCCGGAGGCGGTGGTGAGCAGCGGCGTGGTCATGCCGAAGACCTCTGCGGCCTCGATGCGCCGTACCAGGTCGACGCCGCCAACGATGTTGCCCCATTGGTCGCCACCGCCGAGCTGCAGCCTGCAGCCGGTGCGGCGAAACAGTTCGAGGTAATCGACCGCCTGCAGGATCATGTAGTTGAACTCGAGAAAGCTCAGGTTCTCCTGCTGCTCCAGCCGCGTCCTGACGCTGTCGAAGGAAAGCATGCGGTTGACGGAGAAGTGCTTGCCGACGTCGCGCAGCATGTCGATCCAGGCCATCCGGTCCAGCCAATCGGCATTGTTGACCATGACAGCATCGGTCGGCCCGTCGCCGAAGGTCAGCAGCCGCTCGAACACCTTCCTGATGCCGGCCACATTGGCAGCGATCTCGTCCTCCGACAGCATTGGCCGCGCCGCCGAGCGGAAACTCGGATCGCCGATGCGCGTGGTGCCGCCGCCGATCAGCCCGATCGGCTTGTGCCCCGCCTGCTGCAGCCGCCGAAGCGCCATGATCGGCAACAAATGACCGACATGCAGACTGTCCGCCGTGGCGTCGAAGCCGGCATAAACGGGGACGATGCCGGTCGCGAAGGCGCGGTCGACACCCTCAAGGTCGGTCATCTGGTTGACATAGCCGCGCTCGACCAGCGTCCGGGTGATCGCCGAACGCGGCGCGAAGACATCGGTGGGACTGTCGGAATGTGTCATTGGAGCTCTCCATGGCATGGCCGCCAGGGAGCACTGAACAAAACAAAGCCGCCTGACGGCGGCTTGTTTCAAGGCATGATCGAAACGCGCCGCTCCCTATGGAGACGTCGCATAATAGATAGCGGCGATGAGCGCGGTGTTGATCATGAGCCGGTTGTAGCGGGGAATGGGGGAGGCGGCAAGGGGCGGTGGAGAGTGGCGTCATCACGGACGCTAAACAAGTCGTCCGTTTGTTAGCCGCAAACCGACCCCGGCAGATTGTGGCAAGCCTCACAACGCGGGTGCGAAATGGAATCTGAGCTAGGTGGATGCCTGCACACGATTAATTTCGCTTACTGCAGCAGCATGTCCAGCTTGCGTCAGCCGATAGCCAGCTTTTCCGTCCCCGTGGGCTAGCTTTGCCGTCCTTAGTTCACCTAGCCTGTTTCTGACTGAGCCGCTGCTCCTTGCTCGCAGGCTACCAAGGATACTCGCAACGGGAACATAGTCTGGATAGTGGCTATGGAGCAGAATCAATATTTCTCCGCGAACTGAAGTCTCGGCATGGACTAAACGCGTCCCGTCTATTTCCTCTACCAACGTCCCTACCGGAGTTTGAATTTTCGCAATCAATGCCCCAGCCTCACCCATCGATAGCCCCGAGGCGTTGCGAAGGAGTTCAGCCGTAATCCATGCTGCTCCCTGATGGGCAAGAGCCAAGTCTACAGTGTTTGGGTCAATGGGATTTTTATGCGCAATATTGCGCTTGTTGCGAAGTGTGTAGATCGATCTAGCAAGACGTGCAGCACAAATCCGAAGGCCCTCCGGAATGGAATTATCCTGCTCGGCCTTCTTGGAGAGATACCCGTCAACATCCGGTTTCACGTCGTAGGTGCCTGTCGAAATATACTGCAGGCACTGCACAAAGGTCTCTACAAATTTCCCCGGGGAGGCTCGCTCAAGGGTTGCAGTCGAACAATCTCGTCTAAGTTTAACGAAATCAGACGCCAACTCATTGGATAATGTGGCGCCGATTATCCCGGATAACGCGTGAGCAAGAGATCGTTCATCCATCGATCATGCCTTGGACCGCTTTGATCCCAGCGACAGTGATTTTGTAAACTTTCCTCGCTTGTTGACTCTTTCCTGTTTTCTTGAGTTGAAGTGCCAAAGCTGGCTTTTGATTCTTCAAGCTTTCTATGGCTGCTGTGATGTTGGCAAGGCCGTGCCCCAAGTGCTTTAACTCTTTATTTGCGGACTGACTGTCAAAGTTCTCTGCACCTTGGCAAAATTGTAGCCAATATCCTGCAATCAGTGCCTTGTCCGCATTACTTTTTGGTTGGGCAGCGTCATATAGTTCAGCGATGGTTGAATAATTATCTATTCCTGTGTTGGTCGCGGATGTATCGTCAGAAAAGTTTTGATCGACCTGTTCCACATCGTGGGGCGACGCGCTTTTTACACTTGCAGTGGGCTGCACACTAATCTGAAGAAGTGAAGTGACGTAGTTTACTACGCGGGCTTGAGCCTCGCGTTCCAACGGGGTTAGCGCTGAGTATAGAGTTTGAATCGCTTTGAATTCCGCGTCCGCATCTGGCACTTCGTTCATTTTACCAACCTCAGTATTTGCGAATTTTTAACTTATACGAATAATGTGTTTTCCGTCAATCGGCGATATGGCTACCAAGTTTATTATTCAAAATATTCCGCCTTTTTAATTTTTCGCATAACAAATTGTTTTCACTAACATAAACTATGTTATTGTGCTTGGATCTCGCTGCAAGGTGCGTAGATCGCTTGGATTAACTCCTGCATGTTAATTCGTAACTAATTGATATTTAACAGCAATATTCAAGGTGAATGGCGGGTCTATTTATGTTCATGTGGCGAATTTCTATGCTCCGATAGTTGGCAACCATGCGCAGGTATCCGATTTCGATTGAGTCGTTGGAGCCTCTCCAGAACATAATGAAAAGGAGCCACGATGAAGATTTTAGATGATGTAATCACCAACAGGACCGGGCGCTGCAGTTACAGATGCACTGAGCCGGTCCGTTGGCCGGAATCGGCGGGAGGAGATTGAATGTGATCGCTTGCCTAAGCTATTCTGGTGCCCAGAGAGCGGACACGGGAATCGGCGACTTCAAGGCTTGCGTGAGAGGCTGACGGCGAAATCAGTAATCTAAGCTCGTGTCGCGGGGTGTCCTCACCGCGCCAGCCTTCGACTTTGCGGTGCGGCTCGCGATCATCGCGCCCATGGCTTTCAAAACGACCGAGGACGAACTAGGACACGATACTGCATCGCTTTGAATCGCGATCACCAAGTAAAGCAGCGTTGGGTCTGCGGCGACGATACCTGGATGGCGGCCGGGCGGTTCTCCGGTCATGAAATACTCGATGGCCGAGTCCACGAGGGCCGGGCCAATCAACTCCATTCCGACAATCGCGGCAACCCTTCTCAATCGATCAGTTTTCGCCGATTGATGCGGCTTCTGCGCGTTCGCAATGCAATCGGCTCCGTCACCGCCCCGACCGCCCCGTTTTCCCCTTCGTCCGGCCTTTCTGCCGCTTCTCGTCCGCCAGATCCCTATAGGAGCCGACACCCGGCTTGGCGCGGGTGAGGATGGGCTTCTCCGGGACGTGGCCGATGACCGGCTTTTCGGTGCGGCCGACGGTCATTTCGTCGAGGGTGTTTTTCCTGGACAGCGACTGGTCGGACTTGCGGCCCGCCGGAGTCGCGACGTCGCGGCCCATGTCGTCGAGGTCGGGCTTGCGGAACAGTGGGCGTTCGGTGTCGGTGCCCGGGTCCATGTCGTCGAGCGAGGGTTTCTGGAAGTAGCTCTCGGATGATCTGCCCCGATAGGGCAGAGGGGTATCCTGCCAGAGGAGAGGGCCCCCCCTCTGTCCTGCCGGACATCTCCCCCACAAGGGGGGGATATCGCGCTGGGCTCGCCCTTGCCGGGTCGCTTGCACTCGGACATCATTGCTGGCTGCCAAATGAAAGCCGCGACTGCATGTTTCCTTTAACTGCAGCCGATTAGAGGACAAAACATGCAGCCATTCAAAACGCCACCGCGACCTTTGCGCGTCCGATAAGACGCACAGCGCTGTACGCTTTGCGGTGAGCCGTCAGGTTGGGCCCCGGTATGAACGCGATCGAGCGATTTGTTGAGCGGGTTTCAAACGTGAGGTTTGAGAATTGCTTCAATCCCTATGCCGATACTTGTCCTCTTCATGACCAGCAATCGGCGCCCGACATACGGAGGAACAATCTTACGCAGATCCTGCTCGCCCTCGCTGCGGCGCCTTCGGTGGACATCTGGGTCGGCCGGGACTTGGGTTACAAAGGTGGTCGCCGTACGGGCGTTGCCTTAACCGACGAATATTGCCTCGATACTTATGCTTCCCATCTGAGGCTGAAATCACTCCGTCGCGCCACCAATGGGCCCGCCGTGAGGGAACGAACGGCATCGAACGTCTTTCGCCTATTGGACAGAGCCGATGTGCCGATCATGACCTGGAATGTCTTCCCGCTGCATCCCCATTGCGGCGAGGATTCGCTTAGCAACCGTCATCACACGCGAGAAGAAGCCGAGGTTGGCTTTACGTTCCTGCAGGAACTCTGCGTCTTGCTTGAGGTGCGACGGATCGTGGCCATTGGCGACGACGCGGCTAAATGGGCTCGCAAAATATCATCCGAGACCATCCACGTTCGGCATCCAAGTTATGGTGGCCAGGCGGAGTTTTTAGAACAGATGCGTTTGCTCTACCCCATGGCGGGAACGAAGGGACGGCAGGCGCAGCGGCGTTAGGGCGACGATCACCGCCCCGGCCGCCCCGTCTTTCCCTTCGTCCGGCCCTTCTGCCGCTTCTCAGCCGCCGGATCCTCATACGACCCGATGCCCGGCTTGGCCCGGGTGAGGATCGGTTTTTCCGGCACGTGGCCGGTGACCGGCTTTTCGGTGCGGCCGACGGTCATTTCGTCCAGGGTATTTTTCCTGAACAGCGACTGGTCCGACTTGCGGCCGGGCGGGGTGGCGACGTCGCGGCCCATTTCGTCGAGGTCGGGCTTGCGGAACAGCGGGCGCTCGGTGTCGGTGCCCGGGCCCATGTCGTCAAGCGAGGGTTTCTGGAAGAGGGATTTTTCGTCGGTGGGCTTGGATCCTGGGGTCGAGTCCGAGGATGACGGAGAGGACGGGGACGCTGATGAGGAGGTATCCCTCCGGCTCTCCTGCGACTTTGCCGAGTCCTTGCCTTTCCCTGTCGTGCCTTCGGCGCTTCGCGCCTCTTCCCGCGCCAGCGGGTCGTCCATCGCTGCCAGTTCGGCGGCCTTGAGGCGCTTGATCTCGTCGCGCAGGCGCGCGGCCTTTTCGAAGTCGAGGTCGGCGGCGGCGTCGCGCATCTGTTTTTCCAGCGCGTTGAGATGGGCCTGCAGGTTGTTGCCGACGAGGTGGCCGCCGTCGGCGAAACCCTTGCCGGTGACGCCGGAGATGTCGGCGCGCACGTGGTCCTTCTCGTAGACCGAGTCGAGGATGTCGGAGATCTTCGCCTTCACCGATTCCGGCGTGATGCCGTTGGCCTCGTTGTAGGCCATCTGCTTCTCGCGGCGGCGGCCGGTTTCCTCCATCGCCCGCTGCATCGAGCCGGTGACGGTGTCGGCATAGAGGATGACCTTGCCGTCGACGTTACGGGCGGCGCGGCCGATGGTCTGGATTAGCGAGGTCTCGGAGCGCAGGAACCCTTCCTTGTCGGCGTCAAGGATGGCGACGAAGCCGCATTCGGGAATGTCGAGGCCTTCGCGCAGGAGGTTGATGCCGACGAGCACGTCGAAGGCGCCGAGGCGCAGGTCGCGGATGATCTCGATGCGCTCCAGCGTGTCGATGTCGGAGTGCATGTAGCGCACGCGAATGCCCTGTTCGTGCAGGTATTCGGTGAGGTCTTCGGCCATGCGCTTGGTGAGCACGGTGACGAGCGTGCGGTAGCCGGCAGCCGCCGTCTCGCGGATCTCGCCGAGCACGTCGTCGACCTGGGTCTTGGCCGAGCGCACTTCCACCGGCGGATCGATGAGGCCGGTCGGGCGGATGACCTGTTCGGCGAAGACGCCGCCGGCCTGTTCCATCTCCCAGGCGCCGGGGGTCGCCGAAACGGCGATCGTGTCCGGGCGCATCGCGTCCCATTCCTCGAAGCGCAGCGGGCGGTTGTCCATGCAGGAGGGCAGGCGGAAGCCGTATTCGGCCAGCGTCGCCTTGCGGCGGAAGTCGCCGCGATACATGCCGCCGATCTGCGGAATGGTGACGTGGCTTTCGTCGATGAAGATCAGCGCGTTGTCGGGGATATATTCGAACAGCGTCGGCGGCGGCTCGCCGGGGCGGCGGCCGGTGAGGTAGCGCGAATAGTTCTCGATGCCCTGGCAGGAGCCGGTCGCTTCCAGCATCTCGACATCGTAGCGGGTGCGCTGCTCCAGCCGTTGCGCCTCCAGCAGGCGGCCGGCCTTTTCCAGCTCGGCCAGGCGATGCGCCAGTTCTTCCTTGATCGCCTTGATGGCGCCGTTCAGCGTCGGGCGTGGCGTCACGTAGTGCGAGTTGGCGTAGATTTTCACCGATTTCAGGTCGCCGGTCTTCTGGCCGGTCAGCGGGTCGAACTCGGTGATTGCGTCGATCTCGTCGCCGAACATGGAGATGCGCCAGGCGGCATCCTCCAGGTGGGCCGGGAAGATCTCGATCGTATCGCCGCGGACGCGGAAGGAACCGCGCTGGAAATCCATGTCGCGGCGCTTGTACTGCTGCGCCACGAGGTCGGCGAGCAGTTGCCGCTGGTCGAGCCGGTCGCCGACATTCATCTGGAAGGTCATGGCGGTATAGGTCTCGACCGAGCCGATACCGTAGATGCAGGAGACCGAGGCGACGATCACCACGTCGTCGCGCTCGAGCAGCGACCGCGTCGCCGAGTGGCGCATGCGGTCGATCTGCTCGTTGATCGAGGATTCCTTCTCGATGTAGGTGTCCGAGCGCGGCACATAGGCTTCCGGCTGGTAATAGTCGTAGTAGGAGACGAAATACTCGACCGCGTTGTCCGGGAAGAAGTTCTTGAACTCGGAATAGAGCTGCGCGGCCAGCGTCTTGTTCGGCGCGAGGATCACCGCCGGGCGCTGCGTCGCCTCGATCACCTTGGCCATGGTGAAGGTCTTGCCCGAGCCGGTGACGCCGAGCAGCACCTGGTTGCGCTCGCCGGAGGAGAGGCCCTCGACCAGATCGGCGATCGCCGTCGGCTGGTCGCCGGAGGGCTGGTAGTCGGTCACCATCGTCAGCGGCACGCCGCCTTCGGATTTTTCCGGCCGGGCCGGGCGGTGCGGCGTCCAGAGCTTGCCGTCCTTGAACAGCGGATTGCCGCTCTCGATCAGCGCCGCCAGCGCTTCCACCGTGGCGGTGACGCCGGAGGTGGAGGTCAGCTTGTGGGCGTCCTCCAGCGACACGTCGAGGCCGGCGACCGGATTGAGGCCGGCGGCGGCGCGCGTCTTCGGATCGGTCGAGCCGCCCATCGAGGTGCCGCGCGAGGTTCTTCCGCTCGCGCTGCCGGCGCTCTGCGCCTTCGCTCCGCGGGGGCCTCGCGTCAGCTCGGACGCCCGTTCGGGCTTGCGGCCTTCGGCCGACTTGTCGTCGCTCCGGGCCGCCTTGGAGGCGGCGATCTCCACCGTCTTGCGGTGCTTGCCGGCCTTGGAGGCGATCTCGCGCTGGCTTTCGAAGGCGGAGGCCTCCGCCTCGGCCTCGAGCTGCTTCACCCAATCGGAGACGTTGCCGCCGAGCGGCGTGCCTGAGAGCGGCGCCTGCGGCGCTTCTTCGAAACCGGACGGAGTGGAGGGCTTCGGCGGGGCATTCTTCGGAGATTTGGTCATGCGGGGGAATATGGAGAGAGTCCGGGCGAAAGGAAAGGGGCGAGGGAGTACAAAACGGCAACATTCGCGCCTCTTCGGTCGCCCGATGGCAGGCGAGACGGCGGAGGCGGAGCGTCGAGTTCGCGGCAAGGTCGATGCCGAATTCGCGGCGGCCATCGATTGAACCGGCGCTGGCGCGGGGTCGCCCATGGCTTGTACCCGTTCAACCGCGCGGCGCCGGCATAACTCTTACGGTTGTGACGTGCCGTTGCGTTACCCCGATTGGGCGACAAGACATAAATCCCGGTCACGTGATAACAATAACACTTTGGAGGGTGCCATGTTCTGCCTGCGTGGTGCCGCACTCATCGCGTTTTGCGCCGTGACCTACGGTCCGACCATCGCCGCCGAACCCGTCGGCCAGGCGGTGCAGATCCGGACGGCGGTCAGCGGCGCGCGTGGTCCGATCGCGGTCAAGGACCCGGTCTACAAGGACGAGCGGATTTCGACGTCGAAATCCGGTCTCGGCCAATTCGTCTTCCAGGATGGCACCAAGCTTGCGGTCGGCTGGGGCTCGTCCGTGGTCATCGACAAGTTCGTCTATGACGATGCCAAGTCGGTGAAGAAGCTGACGATCATGGCCGCCAAGGGCACCTTCCGCTGGATCAGCGGCAAATCCGGCCATTCGGCCTATGAAATCGTCACGCCGGCCGGGACGATCGGCGTGCGCGGCACCGCCTTCGATTTCTATGTCGGCCGCGACGGCACCACCGCCGTCGTGCTTTTGAGCGGTGCGGCCAATTTCTGCGGCCCCGGCGGCTGCCGGCAATTGACGCAGCGCTGCGACTGCGTCGTCGCCAAGCCCGGCGGCGGCATCAGCGATCCGAAAAGGGTCAGTCGCAATACATTGAAATCACTGGGCAATGCACAAGCCCTGCCTTTCCTCTCCGGTGGGCAACGACTGTCCGGAGCGCTGGGCTGGGCGGGGGGCGGCTGCAGCCTGGCGGCGGCGATCCAAGAGGATCTCGAACGCCAGCCGCTGACTGTGAAGCCCCCCGCCGTCGAGCAAGAAAAGCCGCGCGAGGAAAAACCGAAGCCCGAGGAGAAGCCGCACGAGCCGGAGGAAAAACCTCAGAAGCCCGTGCAGGAAGAAGGCTACCGCAATCGCCACTGGGAGATGAAACATCCGGATATCCGCGGCGAGGACGCCAACCACAAGGATGTGCTCGAACATGCCAACGGCCACCAGAACAACGGGCATCAGAACGGGCGCAGTCATCACAATGACTGACGAACCGTCCGGCCGCCTGGCGCCTGGTCCTTTGCACGCCGCCGCTTGCCTCCGATGGCCACTACCGGGCAAGCGGCGATGACCGCCTAACTCTTACGGTTGTGACGGGACGCTCCGTTATCCGATTGGGCGACAAGACATAAATCCCGGTCACATGATAACAATGGCGCTTTGGAGGGTGCCATGTTCTGCCTGCGTGGTGCCGCACTCATCGCGTTTTGCGCCGTGACCTACGGTCCGACCATCGCCGCCGAACCCGTCGGCCAGGCGGTGCAGATCCGGACGGCGGTCAGCGGCGCGCGTGGTCCGATCGCGGTCAAGGACCCGGTCTACAAGGACGAGCGGATTTCGACGTCGAAATCCGGTCTCGGCCAATTCGTCTTCCAGGATGGCACCAAGCTTGCGGTCGGCTGGGGCTCGTCCGTGGTCATCGACAAGTTCGTCTATGACGATGCCAAGTCGGTGAAGAAGCTGACGATCATGGCCGCCAAGGGCACCTTCCGCTGGATCAGCGGCAAATCCGGCCATTCGGCCTATGAAATCGTCACGCCGGCCGGGACGATCGGCGTGCGTGGCACCGCCTTCGATTTTTATGTCGGCCGCGACGGCACCACCGCCGTCGTGCTTTTGAGCGGCGCTGCCAATTTCTGTGGCCCCGGCGGCTGCCGGCAATTGACGCAGCGCTGCGACTGCGTCGTCGCCAAGCCCGGCGGCGGCATCAGCGATCCGAAAAGAGTCAGCCGCAATACATTGAAATCACTGGGCAACGCGCAAGCTTTGCCTTTCCTCTCCGGTGGGCAACGACTGTCCGGAGCGCTGGGCTGGGCGGGGGGCGGCTGCAGCCTGGCGGCGGCGATCCAGGAGGATCTCGAACGCCAGCCGCTGACTGTGAAGCCCCCCGCCGTCGAGCAAGAAAAGCCGCGTAAGCCGCTGATACCCGGGACGCAGCGCCAGGAACAGAGGCAGCGGCAGGAACAGAACGGACAGCGTCAACGGCAGCGGCAGGAGCAGCGCCAGGAACAGGAACAAGGCCAGGGCAGCCAGCGGCAGTCCCAATCGCAGCGGCAGGAGCAGGAGCAAGGACAGGGCCAGGGCACGCAGCGCCAGGAGCAGGAACAGCGGCAGGAACAGTCGCAGCAGGGCGGTGGAACCCAGCACCAGGAACAGAGCCAAAGCCAGAGCCAAAGCCAAAGCCAGAATTAGGTAATCGGCGAGCGCATGAGCCGCAGGCTGGATTGGCAGCGTCGAGAGTGTGGCAACAACGAACCGACAATAAATCAAAGGTTTGCCGAGATATCCGAGAGTCTGAGTCGAGGTCGCCTGGGTCGGATGGAAACCATCCGCGGCGCCGCGCCGTCGTTCACTCCGCCGGGCGCTTGGCGTCTTCGGCCGGTGTTTCGGCGAAATGCTCCGATCGGCGCGAGATCCGGGCGTAGAAACCGACCAGGCCCGGCGCCAGGGCGGCAGACTTCAGCTTTGCCGCATTGATGATGCCGCGGCTCGAGGTTGCGCGCGTTCGCAGGACCGTGACGAGCCGCTCGTGCAGGCGCCGCAATTCCGCGAAGGCGGGCGAGGCGGCAAGGCTTTCGTCTCCGGCCACCGCGAAGAGCCGGGTGCGTGTCGTCTTTCCCTTGAGGCCCAGGCTCCCCGCATCCAGCAGCGCGCAGGCCGACAATGCCTCGGCGGTCGCTTCCGACACGAGCACGTCGAAATTGACATCCTTGCAGGCCGCTTCGATGCGGGCGGCAATATTGACGGTGTCGCCGACCGCCGAATAGTTGAAGCGGGTTTCGGCGCCCATGTTGCCGACGCAGGCGAGCCCGGTATGGATGCCGATGCCGATGCGGACCTCGTGGCCGGCGCCGAAGCCAAAGGCGTCCTCGGCATTCAGCCGGGCCAGGGTCTCGCGCATGCCGAGAGCGGCGCGCAGCGCCTTCTGCGGATGGTCGACGACATCGACCGGCGCATTCCAGAAGGCCATGATGGAATCGCCGATGAACTTGTCGAGCGTGCCTTCATTGGCGAGCACATGGCGGCTGAGCGCATCGAGCAGCGTGTTGAGGAAGGTGACGACCTCGGTCGGCGTCATGCGTTCGCTCATCTCGGTGAAGCTGCGCACGTCGACGAACATCACCGTCAGCTCGCGGTCGTCGCCACCGAGGCTCAGCGCGTTGCGCGTGTGCTCGATGCGATAGAGCAGCGAGGGCGACAGATAGCGCCCGAAGGCCTGGCGGACCTCGCGCCGCTCGCGATCCGTCACCAGGAAGCGATAGGCGGTGGCGGAAAAATGGGTGATCGAGGCGGCGAGGATCGGCGCCAGCGGATCGAAGAGCAGTCCGCCATAATAGAAGGCCAGCCAGGAAGCGGCGAGCGCCAGCGCCGTGACCGCAAGGCCGCAGACGAGCGCCACCACGGGGCTGACGAAGGTGGTGAGCAGCACGAGCAACGTCCCGGCCAGCGCGATCGAGAGGATTTCGAGCCCGTCGGCCCAATCGGGCCGCGAGAGATAGCGGCCGGAGAGGATCTGCTCGACGATTTGGGCATGGATCGAGACGCCGGGCACGTTCTGGCCCAGCGCCGTGGTACGCACGTCCTGCAGCCCGGCAGCCGAGGTGCCGATGAAGACGATGCTGCCTTCGATCGCCGCGCGAACGTCCGGCGACGACGCGTCGTCCGTGAGGACGCGCCGGGCGGAGATGTAGCGCTCCGTCGTATCCGGCGTGACGTAGAGCCAGAGTTCGCCGGTCGAGGTGAGCGGCACGACGAAATCGCCGATCTTGACGGCGGTAAGGGTGTTGGCGACGTTGGGCGCTCCTGCGAGCACATAGGTCGAGGCGCCCTGCGCCACCCGCAGCGCTTCCAGGGCGAGGCTCGGATAGAATTGCTGCCCGTCGCTCAGGAACAGCGGCGCAGCGCGCACCACCGCGGAGGAGGAGCCGGGATTAAGGCTGATATGGCCGAGGCCGGCAGCGTTGGCTTCGAGCTGGGGCCGCAGCGGTGTGGCGGCATGCAGGCGCGGCGGCGCCTCGGCGGCACTTTCGCCGGTGAAGGCGAAACCGGCCTTGACCGGCGGCAGGTAGCTGCCCTCGTTGGTGAGGCCGAAGCCGAGCACGATCGGCTTGTCGAGAATCGCCTGGGCAAAGATCTCGTCATTGTCGGGCAGGGTCGCGACGAAGGATGGATCGACGCCGCCGACGTCCCGCACGACGGTGCGCGGCGACAGCCGGTCCGGCTCGGCGAAGAGCACGTCGAAGGCGATCGCCGCGGCACCCATTCCGGTCAGCCGGTCCGTCAGCTTGGCAAGCCGGTCGCGCGGCCACGGCCATTGGCCGAATTCGCGCAGCGAGGCCTCGTCGATGTCGATCACCTTGACGGGCATCGCCTCGAAGCTGCGCGGCGCGATGCGCTGGTATTCGTCGAAGGTGACGTCGCGCGCCTGGCGAAGAAGCTGCGGATCGTTGGCACGCAGGACCGTGAAGACTGCCACCACCGCAAGGCCGATGAGAACGCCGAACAGCTGGGCTCGTGTCATGGCGGCCTACGGGACGATCGGCAGGCCCGCCTTGAGGAGCCCATCGTTGAAATGTGCGTGGTCGGCGGGATTGGCATAAGCGGTGAAGAAACGCCAGTAGCGCGGTATGTCGCTCGGCGCGTTGGCAATCACTTCCGGAAAGAGTTTGCGAGCCTCCTCGACGCGGCCCAGTTGGCCGAGGCAGGTGATCACCACGACCAGGCTGAAATAGGTGCGGCGCAGCAGTAGCGCCCGTTCGGCGTGGTGCAGCGCTTCGTCATAGTTGCCGAGATGGTAGTGGGCGATCGCGATGCGGCTGAAAAAGAGATAGGTCAGTGGGTCGTGGGGGCTGAGCCTGAGCGCCGTATGCAACGGCTCGAGCGCCTCTGTGAAGCGGCCGACATAGATGCGTGCCCAGCCGAGTGCCATATGGGCGAGGGCAAAATTGGGGTTGAGATCGATCGCCTGTTGCGCTTCCGCGACCGCGGCATGCGGCCGCTGGGCGGCGAAGTTGGCGAGGCACATGACATAGTGGCAATAGGGATCGTGATCTTCCAGCACGACTGCACGCGCGGCTTCAGCCTGCATCTCGGCGCTGTCGCGGTCGATATCGTCGCTGAAGCCGAAATAGCAACGCGCGAAGAGCGAGCGGGCGAGCATCATATGGGCCCGGCCGAAATCGGGATCCAGGGCGATCGCGCGCCGCTGCCACTCGACGGCCTCGTTGAAATGCGCAGCGGAGTCCTGCGCATTGTGCAGCAACGTGCCGCGCATGTGGCATTCATAGGCGTCGAGGTTATCGCTGCCGCGTAAGAGGGCGCGGCGGTTTTCGCCAATCAGGATCTCCGGTTCGATCGCCGCGACGACATGTTGGGTGATCTCGTCCTGGATGGCGAAGAGGTCGGCGAATTCGCGCTCGTAACGGTGTGCCCAGAGATGGATGCCGGTTTCGGCCTCGATCAACTGTCCGGTGACGCGGACGCGCGAGCCTGCACGGCGCACGCTGCCTTCGACGATGTAGCGCACGCCGAGATCGCGGCCGATCTGTTTGACGTCGACGGCGCGACCCTTGTAGGCGAAGGAGGAATTGCGGGCGATGACGAAGAACCAGCGGTAGAGCGAAAGCGCCGTGATGATGTCCTCGGTCAGACCGTCGGCGAAGAAGTCCTGTTCGGGATCGCCGGACATGTTGACGAAGGGCAGCACGGCGATCGATGGCTTGTCGGGCAGGGCAAGCGGCATGCCGGACAGATCCGGTTTCATGGGATCCTCGTGCCAGTCGACGCGGTGCACGAGCACCGGGCGCGGTATGTTCTTCAGCGCGCGATCGCCAAGCCGGTGCACGGGAAATTCCAGTTTGCCGACGATCTGCTCGTGCAGCGCACCGGAGATGCAGATGTCGGTCGGCTGCGCGACCTGCTGCAGCCGCGCCGCCACGTTGACGCCGTCGCCGAGCAGGTTGCCGCCGTCAACCACAACGTCGCCAAGATTGAGGCCAATGCGGAACTGCATGCGCCGTTCAGGCGCGAGATCGGCGTTTCGCCGCTCCAGATTGCGCTGGATCGCTACTGCCGCTCGGACCGCTTGCACGGCGCTCTGGAACTCGGCGACCAGGCTGTCGCCGGCCGCGCCGAAGATGCGACCCCCATGCTCGTTCACGAGGCGCGAGATCGTCGCGCTGTAGGTGGCAAGCGTTGCTAGCGCGCCTTCCTCGTCGGCCGCGACAAGGCGACTGTAACCAGCGACATCGGCAGCAAGGATTACGGCGAGCTTCCGTTCCAAGAGGGCAGCCCCTCCCGCGGCATCTTGTCAGAAGAAAGATGAGCGTAACTTAAATTAGAAAAGCCGAGAAGTATAAATCACCCCGATTTGTGTCCATTGCTGGGCCGGAGGCGCAAAAAGCAACCCATGGGGCTTCTACGGCAGATTGTGTCCGGCGGAGCCTCTGGGCGTGGAGATTGTGCAAGTTTCGCATTTCAGCAACCGTGACGGCTACCTTTCGGCAGCGCGGGCGGCCGAAACCGCCCGCGAGGGTGGTGCCACGATCGCCGCGTTGGCCCAGGCGTCCCTGGCCGGCGCGGCCGATCCTATCCGCAGCGGAGCGTGACCGCTGTCGAGCCGGCAGCCGCGCTTCAGGCAGCGATCAATGCCAACGCCAACCAGCGATATCACCTTATCCGGCTAATGATTTGCGGAATTTGAGAGCGCCGCAGCGATCCTTGCGCGTCTTTTAGGACGGACTGCGCTATAGCATGCCGGCATCATGACCCTGATTCGACCCACACGTGAAGAAGACGCGGCCCTGCTGCCCGACATAGAGCGATCCTCCGGTGAGGTGTTCCGGACGATCCCCGATCTTGCCTGGATCGCCGACGACGACGTGCAATCGGCCGAGGCGCATCGTGAATTCCTGCGCACCGGGCTTTCGGTCGTGGCGGTCGATGCCGATGACCGGCCGATCGCCTTTCTATGCGCCGGCGTTACCGGAGATGCCATGCATATCTGGCAGCTTGCCGTCACCGCCGAGTGCCAGGGGCAGGGGCTCGGGCGCAGCTTGATGCTGGCTGCGATCGCGCATGCGCGCGTGACTGCGCTCGCCGCGGTGACCCTGACCACGTTCCGCGATCTTCCCTGGAACGAACTCTTCTACCGCAAGCTCGGCTTCGCGACACTGGCCGCAGACGAACTCGATGTCCGGCTCGCGCAGATCCTGGCGAATGAGGCAGCACACGGCTTGCCGCCGGAGCGGCGTTGCGCCATGCGGCTTGCGCTAGGACATGCACCGGCGGTCCGGAAAGCCGGGCACTGAAAAGGCCGGGTTTCGTGGCTTGCGGAGACGCTACCGCCGGACGGCGACGACCTGGCCGCGCGCGAACTGCGAGACCCTGACGCCGCCGGACTGATTGCCGCCGATCAACTGAGCCGTCGACTTCGAAAGCGCGGACAGGACGCCGACGTGGTAGCCGCGGCCGGTTCGCACGACGACGATATCGCCGGCTCGCGCATAGGCGAGCTTGACCGGCGCGCCGAAATGCAGCCACGAGCGGGCAAAACCGAAGCTTTGGGGCGGGTTGCGTCCGGCCTTGCGGGCAACCATGCCCATGAAATGGCCGCACCAGGGGGTCCGTGCCGGGTTGATGCCGAGCGCTGCGCGAAGGGTCTTGTTGTTCTTGATCTCGTGCAGGCCTTTGTATTGCTGCGCCTGGGCAAGCATGCCGGCGCTGGCAAGAGTGGGCGGAAGGAGCGCGACATAGGCAGCCGCAAGTAACGCCAGGACCTTCATGGTCAGGTCTCCTTGACAAGTTGCTGGGTGCGAACGGTCGGGGCGGCCTGGCGAACGCCGGCATGGCACCCGGTTGCTCAACTGTTTCCAATGTTCCCTTGGGAAATTTCGGCGGACATGCGCGTGCCCAGCGTCTGATACGCAGCATCGGCGTGTCGGCGAACCGCGCTCAACGCGGAGCCAACTTCACGGCAACCGCCGTTTCGAAGTGTGGTATTCCCCTGCCTGTCCGTCGGACAGTCGAGCGACATTGCGCATGCGCCAGTACAAAATTGTGGCAAAACCCGTAAAAATATGGGGCAGGGGTTGCTATTTTCCGGAAAAAGTGCCGATCCGCTGTCGATTCGCCACTCTGGCCAGCCGAAAGATGTCATTTCGGCAGTCTCTATGACATGTTGCCTTTGGCCGCAACCGATCGAAGGGCATGCGGCAATTGAAGGTGCTGCTTTGCGCGTCCAGCAAGACGCGCGGCGCCGCAGGGCATCGCGTGCCGGTGTAAGGTTTCGGGGACTTGCATCCGCACGGGACGACGGCGCATGTTCGGCCCATGATTCGCAAGCCGAGGTTCTCGATGTCCTTCACCCTGTCTCCGGCCTATCTCTGGCCAGTCCTTCTGCTCCTGCTTTCCAACGTCTTCATGACCTTTGCCTGGTACGGGCATCTGAAATACACGTCGTCACCGCTCTACATGGCGATCGTGGCAAGCTGGGGCATCGCCTTCTTCGAATATTGCCTGGCGGTTCCGGCCAACCGTATCGGCGATCAGGTCTATTCAGCGGCGCAGTTGAAGACGATGCAGGAGGTGATCACGCTCCTGGTCTTCGCCGCCTTTTCGGTGTTCTGGCTGAAAGAGTCGATCGGCTGGAACCATCTCGTCGGTTTCGCCCTGATCGCGGCCGGCGCTTCCTTCATCTTCAAGGGCTGAAGGCGCCAATCACTGCGGCGTCCGAACGGCCGCAAAAGAAAAAAGGCAGGGCACGGGGCCCTGCCTTCCACTGCATAGCGGCTGGACCGTTACGATCCGGTGCTAGACCATCGACGCCACGACCGGCGCCAGATGCGGCCAGACCTCGACGGAGCCGCGATAGATCATGTCGAGCGCGACATAGAGGATGATTGCCAGGCCGACATAGGCGATCCAGTGATAACGGTTGAGCAGCCGGGCAATGAAACCGGCGGCAACGCCCATCATCGCGATCGAAAGTATCAGGCCGACGACGAGGATCGTCGGATGTTCGCGGGCAGCGCCGGCGACGGCGAGCACGTTGTCAAGCGACATCGACACGTCGGCGACAACGATCTGGATGGCCGCCTGCATGAAAGTCTTCTTCGGCGTGTCGCTCGCTTCACCGCTTTCGCCGGCGGCGTTGGCTGCCTGCTGCTCACGGATTTCGCGCCACATCTTCCAGCAGACCCAGAGAAGCAGGATGCCGCCGGCCAGCAGCAGGCCGATGATCTCGAGGAGTTGCACGGTAACGCTGGCGAGCGCCACGCGCAGCACGGTTGCCGCGATGATGCCGACGAGGATGACCTTCTTGCGCTGCGCCGTCGGTAGCCCGGCCGCAGCAAGGCCGATGACGACGGCGTTGTCGCCGGCGAGAACGAGGTCGATGACGATGACTTGCAGAAGCGCTGCCAGACCGGCAGCGGTAAAGATTTCCATGATGCGACAGTCCCCCGACGTGCCATGATGCGATTCAAATATGCCTAACGGATAAAGCACCGCCTCGCCCTGGGATCAAGGGCCGAGGCGCGCGGCTGGCGGAAAACCTTCGCAGCCGCTCAGATCGCCGTCTCAATCGAGCAGGTCGAAGGCTCGATACATCCACAGGAGCTGATAGGCGACGGCGACGACGACGAAAGCGGCATGAAAGCGCCGGTTCGGCGTCCAGGCGGCGGCTATGCAGCAGAGGATATAGGCGGCGTTGCGGGCGGGGTATTCGAGACCGTAGGAGGCAAAATACTGTTTGCCCTTCAGCGCGGTATCGACGAGGTCGACGGCGAAGGCGAGTGCCAGGAAGGCGAAGAACCAGGCCCGTCGCGACATGAAATAGTGTTCGTAGTCGCTGTAGTCATCGAGCGTCGTCGGGAACAGCATCACGCAGAGGAAGAAGAAGACGCAGCAATAGAGGATGACGAACAGGTAGACGCTGACGTCGATCACGGCCAGCGAATGCAGGTGGAACTCCCACCACCAGAAATGCACCAGGAAGACGAACATGAACAGGACCCAGCCGAGGTGGATCCAGTAGACGCGCGTCTTGCCGGGATGCTGTACGAAGAGCGCCAGCCCGCTGAGAAGTCTCGCCAGGCTCAGGCTGACGATCATGCCCATGACGGTGCGGATATGCGGGAAGATTTCCGGATTGGTCGGAACCGGATCCAAGGCGGCCGCTCCTATTCCTCCGGCGGTACCGGCTTCGGCTTGCCGTGCTCGTCGAGCGCGACCATGACGAAGATCGCGTCGGTCACCTTTTCCATGAGATGCGAGAGATAGCGCTGCGCCCAGGCCTCGACCTTGAGGGTCATGGAAGTGCGGCCGACCTTCACCACATCCGTATAGATGCAGAGCGTGTCGCCGATCTTGACCGGCAGGGCAAAGGCCATTTCCTTGACCGCCGCGGTCACCACGCGGCCGCGGGCGCGTTCCGCGGCGCGAATGCCGCAGGAAAGGTCCATCTGCGCCATCACCCAGCCGCCGAAGATATCGCCGGCCGCATTGGCGTCGGCGGGCATGGCGAGCGTGCGCAAGGTCAGTTCGCCGGTCGGTTTGGTCTGTTCGGTCATGCCGCCTGTCTCCCTGTTGGATGGAAGATGTAACCCGAGCGCACTTCCGGAGGGAAGACCGGTGCCGCACAATTGCCGGCGGTGTCCTGCCACACCGTCATATTAGACTTTCGCATGGGCTGATTGAGGATCGTCAATTTTGGGGATCGGTTGTTAGGGGCTTTGCAAAGACCTCCCTCTATTCTGCAGGCTCTTGGAGGGCCATCGGCGAAGCCGGTGGTGCCAGGATCCGAAGGGGCGGCGCGGGGAGCGCCGAAGGGGCAGGGGATTGGCAATGAAGAAATTCAGGATCTCGGCGCGTCTCTACGCGCTGGTGGTGTTTGCGCTTTTGACCATGGCAGCGGCGCTGACCTTTGGTCTGTTCCAGGCGCAAGACAAGCTCGTCGGCGAACGCAAGGCGATGCTTTCGGCAATGAACGAGAACGCGATCGCGGTGTTCGACGCCTATTACAAGCAGGAACAGGCCGGCACGCTTTCCCGCGAAGAGGCGCAGAAGCGCGCGCTCGAGGCGATCAAGGCGATGCGCTACCAGGGGAGCGGCTACTTCTGGATCAACGACATGCATCCGACGATGGTGATGCACCCGATCAAGCCGGAGATGGACGGAACGGATCTTACGGGCAACAAGGACGCCAACGGCAAGCATCTCTTCGTCGAGTTCGTGAAGACGGTGGAAAAGAGCGGCCAGGGTTTCGTCGACTATTATTGGCCGAAGCCGGGCGCCGACGAGCCGGTGCTGAAATACTCGCACGTGGCCGGCTTCAAGCCCTGGGGCTGGGTGGTCGGCACCGGCGTTTATGCCGACGATCTGGCGGCGATGTTCCGCGAGCGGGCATGGCAGGCCGCCGGCATCCTCGCCGCCGCCGCTCTTGCCATTCTGATGGCGGCACTTGCGATCGTGCGCAGCGTCGTCAAACCGGTCGAGAAGCTGAAGGCCTCGATGCGGGCGATTGCCGATGAGGACCTTTCGTCCGAGGTGCCGGAGACCGACCGCGGCGACGAGATCGGCCAGATGGCCAAGGTGCTGGTGGTGCTGCGCGATTCCGTCCGCGAACGGCTGGAACTGCTCTCGCGCGAAGCCGAGCAGCAGGAGCGGCTCGATTCCGAGCGCCGCGGCAACGAGCAGCGCCAGCGGGCAACGGCGGAAGCGCAGGCGGACGCGATGGAGACCGTCGGTGCCGCGCTTGAGCTTCTCGCGAGCGGCGACCTGACCGCCGAGATCGGCCCTATCGCGCCCGAATACGGCAAGCTGAGAGAGGACTTCAACACGGCCGTCGCAGCGCTTCGGGATGTCATCGGTTCCATCTCGCACTCGACCGAGATCGTCACGGACAGCGCCGGCGACATTTCGGAAGCGGCGAACAATCTCTCGCGCCGGACGGAGCAGCAGGCGGCCGCGCTCGAAGAGACCGCTGCAGCCCTGGATGAGATCACCTCGACGGTCCGCCACGCAGCCGAACGGGCGAACGAGGCGCGCGACATGGTCAACGAGACCAAGGCGAGTGCGGCGAAATCCGGCGGCATCGTGCGCAACGCCATCGATGCCATGGGGCGGATCGAGGGGTCGTCCGGCCGGATCGGCCAGATCATCGGCGTGATCGACGAGATCGCCTTCCAGACGAACCTGCTGGCGCTCAATGCCGGCGTGGAGGCGGCGCGGGCCGGCGAGGCGGGCCGTGGCTTTGCCGTTGTCGCGCAGGAAGTGCGCGAACTCGCGCAGCGCTCCGCGGGAGCCGCCAAGGAGATCAAGGACCTGATCGGCGCGTCGGTGCGCGAGGTCGGGGCCGGAGTCGAACTGGTTCGCTCGACGGGCGAAGCGCTGTCGGAGATCGAAACCCTGGTCAACCGGGTCAACGAGCAGGTGGCCTCGATTGCGACCGCCGCCCGTGAGCAGGCGACCGGGTTGCAGGAGGTCAACGTCGCGGTCAACAGCATGGACCAGATGACCCAGCAGAACGCGGCGATGGTCGAGGAAACGACGGCTGCAAGCCAGACGCTGGCCGCCGAGAGCCGGGAACTGAAGTCATTGCTGGCGAAGTTCCGGCTGCGGTCCTCGGCATCGCCTTCGGCCTACGGCCGCGCCGCCTAAGCACGACAGCCGAGCGTTGAGCAAGACCCGCGTGGCATGCCGCGCGGGCTTTGTCTTGATTGCAAGGCGGCGGGCTCCTCCCACCATCCTGCTCGGGGTCAACCGAGCATCCGCGCTGAGTCCGAAGCCCCCGAGCGAGAACGCATCAACTGCGCCGTTGGCCCAGCGTAGCTGGTCCTCGGGTCAAGCCCGCGGAGGACGAAAGAGATGCCGCGCTGTGGCGCCCAACTGGGTTTGGCCCCTGGAACACGGCGGGGCCGGCGCGCCCGGCATGCGTTCGATTGCCGTGCAAAGCGGG
This sequence comes from Ensifer sp. B1-9, assembly GCF_050474445.1. NCBI lineage: Bacteria > Pseudomonadati > Pseudomonadota > Alphaproteobacteria > Hyphomicrobiales > Rhizobiaceae > Ensifer > Ensifer sp. B1-9. Next base: position 257,376 of record NZ_JBCHVG010000011.1, on the reverse strand, counting down.
ATGCTCGGCCTTGACCTTACGATAGCCGCGGATAGATACGCGAAATGCGCGAGGTGTTTGACGGGGCGTCGCTCCGGTTGCCTACCGCTTCTTTAGAGGGGATATCCATGGTACTTCTCAAAGGCCTTCTGACGCGCCCGGTCGCCGCGCTGATGCTGGCGCTCGGGGTTCTCTCCGCCTGTACCGTCGTCGGCGACGAGCCGCGCCCGGGCCCGCGGCCGATCCGTCCGCAGGTTTGCACGATGGAATACGCGCCGGTTTGCGGTGAGCGCGGCAATCGCCTGCGTAGCTTCCCGAACGCCTGCCAGGCCCGCGCCGACGGCTTCAACGTCGTCCATCGCGGCGAGTGCCGCCCGGACAACCGTCCGCCGGCGCGGCCGCCGCAGGCCTGCACGATGGAGTACATGCCGGTCTGCGGCCAGCGCGGCCGCAACACGCGGACCTTCCCCAATGCCTGCCAGGCGCGTTCTGAGGGCTTCCAGGTGATCGGCCGCGGCGAATGCCGTCGCGGCGACGATCGCCCGTCGGAAGGGCAGTTCTGCACCCGCGAATTCGCCCCGGTCTGCGGCCAGCGCGGCGGTCGCATGGAAACCTTCCCGAATGCCTGCGAGGCCGGCGGTGCGGGCTTTCGGGTGGTGCATCGCGGTGAATGCCGCTGACATCCCGGGGATAGATCGCTGAAAACTCGAAGCCCGCGTCTGACGAAGACGCGGGCTTCTTGTTGTCTGCCGTCGGCCGGAGCGGAGCGCCTTACACCCTCGTTTACGGGTGTCGGCCGCAAGGCTTCGTTTACCGTATTTGAATAAAATGCTTCCGAAATCAGGTCTTTCGGCTGTGTGCCCGGTTTGCGACACAGGCGAAAGGCAGCAATTCGAAGTGCTGCAGCGAGCATTGCGTGCCGGTTGGCGCGCCGCTGCAGGGGCGGCGGGGTGATGATGGCGATCTTTCTTGATCGCCCTAGGGAAGGCGCAGTTCGGTATGGCGTTTGTTACTCGTCTCCATCGCCCGCTGACGGCACTCGTTCTGTCGCTATCGCTCGTCGCCTGTTCGACCGACGACGCGCTTTCGCCACCCGGCCGCATCGATGGCGGCTCGCGGGTCGGTTCGATCGGCCCGCTCCCGGTCGATGCAGTGCCGCAAGAAGAGGTCGCCGCCTATCCTGCCGCAACATCCGCTTCGACCGGCAACGGCGATCCCGACTATGTTGCTCCCGTACGGGCGGCGCCTCAGCAAACGCGGCGCACGCTACCGATGATCGATAGCGACGAAGCGGTTTCCTCCGGCGCCCAGCCGGCGAATGCGGGCTCGACGGCCATTCCCGATGAAGGTGTCAACATGGATGCCATGCTCGGTGTCGAGCAACCGGTCGTCGGCCTGGCGGAAGAGCAGAGCAATGAGATCGCCGAGGGCAATGCCAGCCAGCCGGTGGTCGGCGGTATCGGTGAAGACAACGTACGCCAGCTCGGCGGAGCGTCCGGAGCCGCACCTCCTGCCGAAGCCAACCTCGGCTACGATCCGGACCTGCCGCCGCTCTCACCCGAGAGGATCGCCGCGGAAGAGGCACAACGCGCAAGGGCGATGGAAGAGCAGCGCGCCATGCAGCGAGCCCAGGAGCCGCAGCAGGTCGCCTTCCTGCCGCGCGTGCGCAATCCGATGGCGGCGCCGGATTACACCGGCGAAATGCCGGCTTCGGAGATCGCCTGCCGCCAGCGCCTGAAGAAGCTCGGCGTCGTCTTCCGCGACATTCCGCGCATCAGCGACGGACCGTCCTGCGGTATCGACTATCCGATCGAGCTCAGCGGTCTCTCGGGCAATATCGGCGTGAAGCCGGCGGTCAAGCTCAATTGCGAGGTGACGGAAGCCTTCGCCAAGTGGGTGAAATACGAACTCGCGCCATCGTCCCGCTATCGCTATTGGTCAGGCGTCAAGACCATCAAGCCGCTCGGTGGTTATTCCTGCCGCACGATGAATTCGCGCCGCGGCAACCCGATGTCCGAACACGCGCGCGGCAACGCCATCGACGTCGGCAAGTTCGTCTTGAAAAACGGCAAGGAAATCGATGTCCGCAAGAAGGGCTTCTTCGCCTTCCGCGAACGCGGGCTCCTGAAGGCCGTGCGCTCCGATAGCTGCAAATATTTCAACACCGTGCTCGGCCCGGGCAGCGATCCCTTCCACAAGGACCATTTCCACTTCGATCTCAGGACGCGCAAGACCGGTTATCGTCACTGCGACTGACGTCGGCGCCACGCGCGGAAATAAGAGGCCGGCGGGGAGGCCGGCCCAACGACCGGAGCAAAAAAGGGGGAGGCTCCGGCCTGCAAATCACGAGCGCAAATCAAAGGGCGATATCGCGCCGCGCGAGCAAATTGCTCGAAGAGCATCACCGTTTCGTGACAGGGGAACGGGATAGGCGACGATTCATTGGCAGATATTTCGCCGGATAACGGTCGAAGCTTGCCTTCGCGCCGGCGGCGAACCGGCGTCGAAGCACCAGTATCCGGTGTGCAGGCCGTCGACCCCGAGGCGTCATCGCAGGTTCCTGTTTGCGGTCACTATACCACAAGTTTTATGGCCGCCCGAAATCGTCTGGACGGTTGCCCCAAATATGGCGTTTTCCCCTTTGCCGGGGTCGCGTTGTAACGATCTGAATTTTCTATATGATTTGACAGTCAACGGACAGGTGTCCGGTACTAGCGATGGTAACGTGCCTTTTGTTTCGTCTGGTTAACCAATAAGTAATACGATATTATACTATTTGATATAACAATCATGGATAGTGGTCCGGCAAACCACAGCAAGCATTGGGGCTCCACTCACTCCTAGGGCAACGACAGGAGGAAGCAATGGGAACTGTTATGCAATTTCCGGGGGTGCGCGCGGATATGGCCGCGCATGCCGCCGAAGTTTCGAAAATCCTGAGAACCCTCGCCAACCGAAATCGACTGTTGATCGTGAGCGCCTTGCTGGAGGGCGAGCACTCGGTGGCGGCGCTCGAAGAAAGCCTGAGCATTCGCCAGCCGACCCTCTCGCAGCAATTGACGGTGCTGCGCGATGCCGGCATTGTCTCGACGCGTCGGCAGGCCAAGCAGGTGTTTTATCGGCTGAGCCACGACAAGGTGGCGCGTCTGGTCGGCGCGCTCTATCAGATCTTCTGTCGGGATGGTTCCAGGACATGAACGAATACGGGAATGCGCTGGCGGGCGGGCTGTTGATCGGCCTTTCCGCAGCGATCCTGATGGTGGCCAATGGCCGTGTGGCCGGGATTAGCGGTATCGCCGGACGCCTGCTGCAGGGGGTGCAGGCCCCCATCGGCGCATTGTTCGTGCTGGGGCTGATGGCAGGACCGCCGCTCTTTCGTCTCGTCTTCGGCGCCTGGCCCGGGGTGACGGTCACGTCATCCTGGCCGCTGCTGGTGGCCGGCGGGCTGCTGGTCGGCTTCGGCTCCCGCATGGGCTCCGGCTGCACCAGCGGCCATGGCGTCGTCGGGCTTGCAAGGCTGTCGCGGCGTTCGATGGCGGCGGTCGCCACCTTCATGGGCGCGGCGATCGTCACGGTCTTCGTCATGGGCCTGGTCGGATGAACGGTGCAGTTTTCCGCCTTGCGGCGACGCTCGTCTCCGGCCTCGTGTTCGGTTTTGGTCTTTCGCTGTCGGGCATGCTCGATCCCGCGCGGGTGCGGGCGTTCCTGGATGTCACCGGCAATTGGAACCCGAGCCTCGCCTTCGTGCTCGGCGGCGCCGTTTCGGTTTCCGCGCTCGGTGTCCTGCTGACGCGCCGGCTCAAGCGGCCTTTGTTCGATGAAACCTTCCATTTGCCGGATAATCAGACCATCGACAGGCGACTGATTGGCGGCTCGGCAATCTTCGGCATCGGCTGGGGGCTGGTGGGGCTGTGCCCGGGCCCGGCGCTTGCCTCGCTGTCGCTCGGTCTGCCGGTGACGATGCTTTTCGTGGCGGCGATGGTTGCCGGGATGCTCATCCATGACCGGCTGGTGGCGCGCAGACCGTCTCGAATGGGCGGCGGCGCCGGGGCGGAGACCCGCCTGTCACAGCCGCATTGACAAAGCGTCACCTTGTTTTTTCCATAGGGCAGGCTGCAAATCGCGATCAATTGCCCCATATAGGCGAAACCTGCCGACTTCGCCTCCCGCATCCGGATAAGCTTTCATGGCGCCCATCGTTTCCGTTTCCAATCTGTCGAAGACCTATGCCTCGGGGTTCCAGGCGCTGAAGGGCGTCAGCCTCGATATCGAGGAGGGCGAGATCCTGGCGCTGCTCGGGCCGAACGGCGCCGGAAAGACGACGCTGATCTCGATCATCTGCGGCATCGTCAATCCGAGCGGCGGAACGGTGACGGTCGGCGGCCATGATGTGGTGAGCGAGTTTCGCAAGACGCGGGCGATGATCGGGCTCGTGCCCCAGGAACTGACCACCGACGCCTTCGAGACGGTGTGGAACACGGTCTCCTTCTCCCGCGGCCTGCACGGCAAGAAGCCGAACCCGGCCCATATCGAGAAGGTGCTGAAGGATCTGTCGCTGTGGGACAAGAAGGACAACATGCTGCGTGAGCTCTCCGGCGGCATGAAGCGGCGCGTGCTGATTGCCAAGGCGCTGTCGCACGAACCGCGCGTGCTCTTCCTCGACGAGCCGACGGCCGGCGTCGACGTCAACCTGCGCAAGAGCATGTGGGACGTTGTCGAGCGGCTGCGCGCCTCCGGCGTCACCATCATCCTGACGACGCATTACATCGAAGAGGCGGAGGAAATCGCCGACCGCATCGGCGTCATCAACGGCGGCAAGATCCTGCTGGTCGAAGACAAGGTGGCGCTGATGTCGCAGCTCGGGCGCAAGCAGTTGCGGGTCGATCTCGCCAATCCGCTGGATGACGTTCCCGAAACGCTGTCGAGCTACAACCTGACGCTCGAGGGCGACGGGCACTGTCTGATCTACGATTACGACACAAGCGCCGAACGCACCGGCATCACCGCGCTGCTGGCGGCCTTGGCCGAGGCCGGTATCCGGCTCAAGGACATTTCCACGCGGCAGAGTTCGCTGGAAGACATTTTCGTCGAAATCGTGAGGGCAGGGCGATGAACATCGAAGCGATCAAGTCGATCTATTTCTTCGAGATGGCCCGCACCCGGCGCACGCTGCTGCAGAGCGTGGTGTCGCCGGTCATCTCCACTTCGCTCTATTTCATCGTCTTCGGTGCGGCGATCGGCGGGCGCATCCAGCAGATCGACGGCGTTTCCTATGGGGCCTTCATCACCCCCGGGCTGATGATGCTGACGCTGTTGACGCAGTGCATCGGCAACGGCTCCTTCGGCATCTATTTCCCGAAATTCACCGGCACGATCTATGAGGTCCTGTCCTCGCCGGTCTCGATGGTCGAGATCGTGCTCGGCTATGTCGGCGCGGCAGCGACCAAGGGGATGATGATCGGGACGATCATCCTGCTAACGGCTTCGCTGTTCGTCGACCTGACGATCGCCCATCCGTTCGTGATGATTTTCTTCTTCGTGCTGACGGCGATTTCCTTCAGCCTGTTCGGCTTCATCATCGGCATCTGGGCCAAGGACTTCGAGCAGTTGAACCTGATCCCGATGCTGGTGATCCCGCCGCTCGTCTTCCTTGGCGGCAGCTTCTATTCGGTCAAGATGCTGCCGCCCTTCTGGCAGGCGGTCAGTCACTTCAACCCGGTGCTCTATCTGATCAGCGGCTTCCGCTGGAGCTTCTTCGAAGTTTCCGACGTCAACCCGATCTTCAGCGCCGCGATCATCCTCGTCTTCCTGACGGCCTGCATGTCGATCCTCGCCTGGATCTTCCGCACCGGCTACCGGCTCAGAAACTGACGGCCATCCGCTGTCAGAGTGCCGGCAGCGGCACGGCTCCACTCGCATAGGCGATGATGACGCTGGCAACGGCCATCGCAAGCAGCGCCTGAAGGATCGTCACGACGACTTGGAGAAGCGACCGCATCGCGGAAAGCCCGAGGTCCGCCATGAACCAGCGTGTCTCGGCGACGACATACCAGCCGATCGAGACCACCACGAAGACGGCGCCGACGGGCGTGAAGGCGTTGTGCCCGGTCATCAGCAACTGGCCGCCGAGGCTGATCGCGAAAGCGAAGGGCGCGGTGACGTAGCACTGGCTGAAGAAGGGCGGGCGCAGCGTGTCGCGCGTCAGCTTGGCGCCCTTGTTGCGCAAGAGCTTCACCGCCATCAGCAAAGGCAGAATGCTGAAGGCGACGGCCCGAAACATCAGCAGGTTGGAGTCGGAGGCAAGCAGCGACGTCGCGGTCCAGGGAGCAGCCTGCCTGACGAGGCCGAGTTCCATTCCGTGTGCCAAGAGCAGTGTGATCAGCAGAAAGAGCGGTGGGCTCAGCGCGTCCGAATATTGCTCCGGCAGATCGTCGCCGAGCTCGACGTCGGCGTAGCGCATCATGGCCTGCGGATGGCGGAGCGTGCGCCACATGGTCAGCGGATAGAAAAGCAGCCAGCAGACGAGCTCGTAGAGAAGCTCTTCGATCGACTTCAGCAGTCGCATGAAATCCATGAGGCGCCCCTCGCATCAGTGGTTTCGTCTCTTGGCCCGACGATCGGCGCCTTTGAACAGTCCTCCGCCGTGCGTTCTGCACCAGCGACGCTCTAGTCGCGCAGGCGCAGCTCGTCGGTGCGCATCTGTAGCATCTCGAGCGTCGACAGGAAGCTCATGCCGAGCAGGCTCTGGTCGAGCCGCCCCTTGGCGGCGACCGTTGCGCCGATGTTGCGACGGGTGATCGGGCCGACGGAGATTTCCTCGAGCATGACGGGTGCTGCCTGCGCTCGGCCATTGGCCGTCAGGACGGTGACGATATAGCTGAGGTTTTCCGGATCGAGGCCGATGCGCTCGGCATCCTCGTAGGTCAGCGCGATGCTGCTGGCGCCCGTATCGACCAGCATGCTGATGTCCTTGCCGTTGACGGTCACGCCGGTCTCGAAGTGCCCGTTCAGCATCTTGTGCAGCACCACTTCCTGCTGGCCCTCGCTGTCGGTGATGACGGTCGCGCGGCCGGGAACGAGGCCGGCGAGCAGGCGATTGCCGAAACCCTGCAGTTCGAAGCGGTAGACATAGGCCGAGACGAGGGCGAGCGTGATGAGGAGCCAAATAGCGACCTGGCGCAGCCCTTCGCCGAAGCGGCGACGGCTTTGCAGAATGCCGGCGCCGATCAGCGTGGCGATGGCGCCCAGCGACACCAATTGGCCGAAATCTTCATTGGCAAGGCCCATGGTGCGGCCCGCATCGTGGTTGACGATCAGCAGAATGAGACCGATGGCCAGGATCGAGAGCAGAATGGCGAGACGGGTCATGCTTGGCCGCGTTCCCTCGCCAGGCGGCTGCGGCGGGTTTCGCGCCGGGGCTTGCGTTCGACGGTCTCGAGCCGGTCGGGCAATGTCGTCATGATCGCGCGGCGTTCGGCGTCGGTGTAGAGCGTCCAGCGGCCGATTTCATCCCGCGTTCGGCCGCAGCCGAAACAGTAGCCGGTCTTGTCATCGATCGAACAGACGAGAATGCAGGGAGATTCCATGGCCTTGCTCTATTTTTCCCTGAATATATCGATGTTTCAGACCGTCAGCGCAAGGGTGCCGAGCACCGCGATTTCGGTGAGTTGCTGCGTCGCGCCGATCGTGTCGCCCGTATGTCCGCCGATCTTGCGCGTCGCGACCCGGCCGAACCCTTTGACGGCGACGAAGAAGGTGGCAATCGTCGCGATCAAGCCAAGGGCCGGGACCTTGGCGAAATAGAAAAGCAGCATGGCTGCAATCAGTCCGGAGCCGAGAGCAACGCGCGTGGCGGCCGGGTCCGGTACCCCGGCGGAAGCCGCAACGCCGCCGCTGCGGGCTGGCGGCAGGCTTGACCAGTGCCAGACCATGGCGGCGCGGCTGAGCGCCGCGGCGCCAAGGATCGCCATGCCGGCGCCGAGCGGCGTGAAGAGCGGCAGGATCGAGGCCAGCGCCGAAACGCGCAAGCCAAAGGAGAGAATGAGCGCGACGGCGCCATAGGTGCCGACCCGGCTGTCCTTCATGATATCTAGTGCTGCGTCGCGGTCGCGACCGCCGCCAAAGCCGTCGGCCGTATCACCGAGCCCATCCTCATGCAGCGCCCCGGTCAGCAGCGCCTGGAGAGCGATGACGACGAAGGCGGCAAAAAGCGAACCGACCTGCAGCGCGTTCATCGCGCTGGCAGCGGCAGCGGAGGGCAGGACGATCACGATGCCGGCAAGGGGAAAGGCGCGCACGGCCCGGTTCAGCCGTCCGTCGTATCCGACGAAATGACGTCCCGGCATGGGAATGCGGCTCAGGAAGCCGATCGAGCGCGCCACGTCGTCACAGAAATCGCCCACAAAGCCCATGGCCCCTCCAAAGATCTACCCCCCAGCCGCATCGCAGATGTCACGGCGGCCCGCAAGTGAGGGCATGACGAGCGCGCCGGATCGCGGTGCGTCGAATCGTCCATCCCGTGACGGATCATGCTCTGGCGACGCAGATTGGCGCAAATGTCGTTGCCCGAAAATTCGACGCCCTCTATGAGGAGCGTAGATTCACGATATGCAAGGATATCCAGCATGAGTGCCAGCGGCCTGCCGTTTGATGATTTCCGCGAATTGCTGCGCAACCTGCCGGGGCCGGATTCGGCAGCGCTGGTTGCGGCACGGGAACGGGACGCACAACTGACGAAACCGCCGGGCGCGCTCGGACGTCTCGAAGAAATCGCCTTCTGGCTCGCCGCCTGGACCGGCAAGGCGCCGGCGGTCAATCGGCCTCTGGTGGCGATCTTCGCCGGAAACCACGGCGTCACCCGTCAGGGCGTGACGCCGTTCCCGTCGTCCGTCACTGCGCAGATGGTCGAAAACTTCGCCGCCGGCGGCGCGGCGATCAACCAGATCTGCGTCAGCCACGACCTCGGCCTCAAGGTCTTCGACCTGGCGCTCGATTATCCGACCGGCGACATTACCGAGGAAGCAGCGCTCTCCGAACGGGATTGTGCTGCAACCATGGCCTTCGGCATGGAGGCGATCGCCGGCGGCACGGATCTGCTCTGCATCGGCGAAATGGGCATCGGCAACACGACGATCGCGGCCGCAATCAATCTCGGCCTCTATGGCGGCACGGCCGAGGAATGGGTCGGTCCGGGTACCGGTTCCGAAGGCGAGGTGCTGAAGCGCAAGATCGCGGCTGTCGAGAAGGCGGTGGCGCTGCATCGCGATCACCTTTCCGATCCGCTGGAGCTGATGCGCCGCCTCGGCGGCCGCGAGATCGCGGCGATGGCGGGTGCCATCCTCGCCGCCCGCGTGCAGAAGGTGCCCGTCATCATCGACGGCTACGTGGCGACTGCGGCTGCGGCGATCCTGAAGGCGGCTAATCCGTCGGCCCTAGACCACTGCCTGATCGGCCATGTCTCGGGCGAGCCGGGCCATATCCGCGCAATCGAGAAGCTCGGCAAGACGCCGCTGCTGGCGCTCGGCATGCGGCTCGGCGAGGGCACGGGGGCCGCACTTGCCGCCGGCATCGTCAAGGCGGCGGCCGCCTGCCACAGTGGCATGGCGACCTTCGCGCAGGCTGGCGTCAGCAACAAGGAATAATCAAGATACGGCCGGCTTTCGCAGCAAAGCCGGCCAATTGCTGTCCAAAGCCTGTCGCGGGCGCCATTCCCGCGCATGGCGGGCCTTGATGGTCACGTGCTTCTCGCCTATCCAAAGCGCACATGCAGCCCTAACTATGGTCTGACAGCGCGCGCGCCCCGTCAGACGCGCAAAGGTCGCTGCAGCACTTTGAAGTGTTGCATGTTTTATCGCTGGATCGGATAGGATCTACGGATACGTGCAGCAGGCCGCCGCAACCGGGAACGCCTTGCATTCGCCTCATTCACGATGTCGAAGCAAGCGCAGTTTCAAGCCCTATCGAGAAGAAATGGACGCCAAGAACACCACGCACCGCATTGGCCAGACGAGTCCTGTCGAGAAGCAGACCGGCATTCGTCATCTCTTCGCCGCCGCCAGCTATTCGCTGGGTGGCGCGAAACGGCTGATCAGCGAAGCTGCTTTCCGCCATGAGTTGATCGCTTTCGGCATTGCCATGGTTGCCTTCGTCATCGTCGGCGCGACCTTCTTCCAATTCGTGGCGATGGCGATTCTGTTCCTGCTGATGATGGCCTTCGAGGCGATCAACACGGCGATCGAGGAGATCGTCGACCGCGTATCGCCGGAAATCTCGGAAATGGGCAAGAACGCCAAGGATCTCGGTTCCTTCGCCTGCCTCTGCCTGATCATCGCCAATGCCGTCTATGCCGGTTACGTCGTGATCTTCGACGGCTTCATGAACTGAGGCGACACATCCCGCAGCGAAATGTGCGCTAGAATTTAGTTAGAGCGTCCTTTGTGCGTTCATCTGGACGCACGGCACTCTAGCCGATCTTGATGACGGTATCGGAGATAAACGTCATCGGCGGTATCGCCAGATTCTCCGGGGCAGGACCCTTACGAATGCGGCCGGCCGTGTCGTAGTGCGAGCCGTGGCAGGGGCAGAACCAGCCGCCATAGTCGCCCGACTGGCCGAGCGGGATGCAGCCGAGGTGGGTGCAGACGCCGACCATCACGAGCCAGTTCTCTCGGCCCTCTCCGGCCGAACGCGCAAGATCGGTGGCCGGCTGGTCCTTGGGAAGATTGGCGTTACGCGCCACCGGGTCCTTGAGCTCGTCCATCGCGACCGCCTTCGCCGCCTCGATCTCCTTGGGCGTCCGGTTGCGGATGAAGATCGGGCGGCTCCGCCACTTGAGCGTCATCGACGCTCCCTCCTCAAGCGAGGCTACGTCGACCTCTATCGAGGCCATCGCCAACGTCGAGGCGTCAGGGTTCATCTGGTCCAAGAACGGCCAGGAAGCGCCAGCCACTCCGACGGCGCCGGCAATACCGGTGGAAAGATAGAGGAATTCGCGCCTTGTCGGCTCCCTGGTTTCATCAGTGAATATGTTCATGCCACAGCGCTCCTTCCGTCGCGCCACGCGGTCGAGCGACATGGCCCTGGCGAGGGGCAGAAGGGACGTCCGACCTTCGGCTATCGTGGTTGCGATGCAAGCGTGGCGGTATCCGACCTTTATCTTGCAATTTTATCCTTAATTCGCTCCGGAATTAAGGTGTTGCCTTGCAGTGGCGCTCACGGCGCCGCGCGCTTTAGGTGGCAAGCATGAACCGCTTCAGCGCATGGGGATCAGGCGAAACTCTTGCGACGGCGGACCGGGGCCGCCACGTCCTCGACCGGCGGCAGGCTTTCAAGCACGCGGCGGGCCGGCAGGATGGCGATCGCCTCCGTGCCTTCCCGAAGCTTGGAGCGCAGGATGAATTCGCCATTGTGCTTGGCGAGGATGGCCTGGACGATCGGCAAGCCGAGGCCGGTGCCCTGTTCGGCACTCTTGATCGCAATCGAGCCCTGGCCGAAGGCCGACAGGACGATCGGGATTTCCTCCTCGGGGATGCCCGGACCATTGTCCTTGATCGACAGATATTGTCCGCCGCCGGCGGTCCAGCCGCACTTGAAGGTGATTTCGCCGCCGGCATTGGTGAACTTCACCGCATTCGACAGCAGATTGAGGATGACCTGCCGCATCGACTTTTCGTCGACCCAGACCGAGGGCATGCCAGTTTCGAACTGCGAGTGGATGGTGATGTTCTTGGCGCGCGCCCTCAACTGCACCATGCCGACGCAGTCCTCGGCAATCTCGACAAGGCTGACTGCGTCCTCGTTCAGATCGTAGCGGCCGGCCTCGATGCGCGACAGGTCGAGGATTTCGTTGATCAGGTTCAGCAGGTGTTCGCCGGAACGATGGATATCGTTGGTGTATTCCTTGTAGGTCGGGTTGCTGAGCGGGCCCAGGACTTCCGTCGACATGACTTCGGAGAAGCCGAGGATGGCGTTCAGCGGCGTGCGCAACTCGTGCGACATGGATGCCAGAAAGCGCGACTTGGCGAGGTTCGCTTCCTCCGCGCGGCGCCGCGCTTCGTCCGACATCGATTTTGCCACTTCGAGCTCGGCGATCAGATCGTCCTTCTCCGATTGAACCGAGAGAATGTGGACATTGGCGCGGTTCATGCGGTCGGTCATGACCACGAGGAAGAGCAGAGACAGCGAAATGATGCCGGTGAGGCCGATATAGGTCTGATTGCCCGTCGTCAGCGAGACGAAGGCCAATGCGGCGATCACGGGTGTGAACGTGCACAGCAGGGCATTGCGCAACAGGAATGTGCCCATGGCGGTGATGGCGAGCGCGAAGAGCAGTGCAGTGCCGACGAAAAAGCCAAGGCGGACATCGCCGCAGGTCGCGCAATCCTGAGCAACGAGGGCCGCCCAGCAGAGACCCATCAACACCTGGGCGAGCAGCAGACGCCGGCGCCAGACCGGAACCTTTTCCGCGCTGATGTCCTTCTTGCGGGCCTTCCTTGCCAGCACGAGCGTCACCGCATGCGCCGAAAGGGTCATGACCGCCCAGAGGACGATGCTGAGATTGCCGGAGAGATAGACCCCGACGGCGGCAATCAGGGTGACGAGCACCGGGACGGCAATGGCGCCATGCAGGACGGAACCGATGTAAAGATTGAGCATCTCGCGCTCGAAGCCCGAAGGCGCGGACGAGCCCGCTTGCAGCCGTTCGCGCGTCGCGCGGACCGTCCTCGAAACGGCCTTGTTTCGATGGTTTCGCGACTTGTCGACAATGATCTTATCTGTCGAGGTGCTGGCGGCGATACTCATGCTCTTATGCGAAGGTTATGGTTTCCTTGCAGTCTAGTGAGCAATCCTTAAGAAGTTGCTGCCGGCTGTGAAGGATTCGACAACCATTGTGGCGCGGGGGTGTCTTTCGGCCGAAAGCGAGAGCCGGCGCATGAGATTTCGCCTCCAAGCTTTTGGAATCATGTGTATTCATGGTGCGCCCCGTGTGTATCGGGAACGCGCGTAACGATCGAGGTGCAGGAACGTGAAATCGGGCCGGACGAGATACCGCTTCACGGGCGGGCGAGGCGGAGGCCCTGTGGGCCGATCGCGACCGGCCGGCCGTGGCGGGATGCGCGTCGGGTGGATCTTTCTTCTGATCCTTTCGATCGGCGCCTACTTCGCCGACAAACTGCCGGTGGCGGAGCGCGCGGCGACTGGCGAGGCGCGTGGCCTCGCCACGGCAAGCGACGGCGACAGCCTTCGCCTCGATGGCAAGCGCATCCGCATCGAGGGGATCGATGCGCCTGAACTGGACCAGAGCTGCGAGCGCGACGGCGGGACGTGGGATTGCGGCCGTGAGGCGCGTGATCGCCTGAGAGCGCTGATTTCGGCGGACGATGTGCACTGCCGCTTCCATGGACGCGACCGCTACGGCCGCGACCTTGGGACCTGCGAGGCAGGCGGACGTGATGTCGGCCGGGAGATGGTGCTCTCCGGCTACGCGGTCAGTTACGGGCGCTACCAGGCGGAAGAGGCGCGGGCGGAGAAGGAGCGGCGCGGCCTTTGGGGAGGCGAGTTCACGGCGCCGCAGGAATGGCGCCGGACGAACGGCCATCCGGACGAGGGCCCGCATCTGGTCGACGGTTGGCTGGAGACGATCAGGGGCTGGCTGCTGGAGCGCCTGACCGCATTGTTTGCGAGTATTGGTGATGTCTGAGAACGATCTCCCGGACCTGGAGCGGCTGCGGGCTGCGATTGCCGCCTGCCGCATCTGTCGCGACAGCCCGATGCGCGGCGATGACGACCGGCTGCCGCATGAGCCGCGACCGGTGGCGGTGATCTCGACGGCCGCGCGCATCCTGATCGCCGGGCAGGCGCCCGGGCTTCGCGTGCATGACAGCGGGCTGCCCTTCAACGATGCGTCCGGCGATCGGCTCCGGCAATGGCTGGGGGTGGACCGCGAGACCTTCTACGATCCGGGGAAATTTGCGATCGTGCCCATGGGCTTCTGCTTTCCGGGTTATGACGCCCACGGCAGCGACCTGCCGCCGCGTCGGGAATGCGCGCCGCTGTGGCGGCAGCGGGTGATGGATCTGATGCCGCAGGTCGAGCTGGTGCTGGCGATCGGCCATTATGCGCAGCGCTGGCATATTGGTCCGCACTGCCCGAAATCGATGACCGAGACGGTGAAGGATTGGCGGCGTTACGCGCTGCGCAATAGGGATCCCGCCATCCTGCCGCTGCCGCATCCGAGCTGGCGCAACACGGGCTGGCTGAAGCGCAATCCCTGGTTCGAGGCCGATGTTCTGCCGTTCCTGCGGGAGCGGGTGACTATGCTCACAGCCTGAAACAATTTTCTTTATCTTCACCAATTTCGCGCTATAGAGGGAAAAATAATTCGAGAGGGACTTTCATGGACCGCCTAGACCGCAAAATCCTGCGCCTGCTGCAGGAGGATTCCACGCTGGCCGTTGCCGACCTTGCCAAGAAGGTGGGACTTTCGACCACACCGTGCTGGCGGCGCATCCAGAAGATGGAAGAGGATGGCGTCATCCGCCGTCGCGTCGCCCTTCTCGATCCGGTGAAGATCAACACGAAGGTCACGGTGTTCGTGTCGATCCGCACGAATTCGCACTCGATGGAATGGCTTCGCCGTTTCTCCGAGGTGGTCTCCGAGTTTCCCGAGGTGGTGGAATTCTACCGCATGAGCGGCGACGTCGATTATCTGCTGCGCGTGGTCGTGCCGGATATCGCTGCCTATGATGCGTTCTACAAGCGCATGATCGCCAAGATCGAGATCCGTGACGTCTCCTCCGCCTTCGCCATGGAGCAGATCAAGTACACGACCGAGCTTCCGCTCGACTACATGGTGATCGATCAGGCGAAATCCTCCGAGGACTGAGGGTATCCACTAACCGGCTCGGCTTTGATCGAGACCGAGCCGTGCGAGCACCTTGTCGCTCCTAAGTTCGCGAACCGCGTCCTTGCCCGTCCAGCGGGCGGCGCGGTTCGTGCTTGCGGCCAGGCGTTCCGCGAGCGCCAGTGCCGGACCGTGGCAGGCGGCATTGCGCTTGCCGATCTGCCTGAGCGCCCAGTTGACTGCCTTCTTGACGAAATTCCGCTCGTCGCCTGCGTGCTTTTCGATCAGCGGCAGCCAGCTGAGGAGCGTCGCGTCCGGTTCCTTTTTTAGGTGGACTGCGGCGGTTGCAATCATCGCAAAGGCGATGCGGCGGACGAACTCGCGTTCGTCGGCGGCGAATTCCGGGATCAATTCACGCTCGAAGCGGGCGGCGACGAAAAGGTCGGCAACGGTGTCGACGACTTCCCAGGAATTGCAATCGTCCGCCCAGCGGCGCGCCTCTTCCAGTGTCAGAACTTTCGGCTCGGCCGTGAAGGCGGCCAGGATGCGCGCCTCGCGGATGCCGGACTGCCAGAGTTCCAGCGCGCGAGGGTGATCGGCTTTCACCTGCCGAGTCACTTTGTGCAGCTCGACATTGGAGAGGCCGAGGGCGGCCTCGGTGACGATGCCGAAGCGCGCCATGCCGGCGAGATTGCCTTCAGAGCCAAGAGACCGCAGGTGAGCGATGATCTCGTCTGCGGTCGAGGACGGGCCGAGGCTCATTTTTCGAGGCGGGCGAGCAGCGAGGATGTATCCCAGCGGTTGCCGCCCATGGCCTGAACGTCACCGTAGAACTGGTCGACGAGGGCGGTCACGGGCAGCTTGGCGCCGTTGCGGCGGGCTTCCGCCAGCACGATATCGAGGTCCTTGCGCATCCAGTCGACGGCGAAGCCGAAGTCATACTTGCCGGCGTTCATCGTCTTGTGGCGGTTCTCCATCTGCCAGGAGCCGGCGGCGCCCTTGGAGATGACGTCGACCACCTTCTCGATATCGAGCCCGGCCTTCTTGCCGAAGTGAATGCCTTCGGCAAGCCCCTGGACGAGGCCGGCGATGCAGATCTGGTTGATCATCTTGGTGATCTGTCCGGCTCCGGCCGGGCCCATCAGGCCGACCATGCGGGCAAAGCCTTCAATGATGGGCTTGGCGCGATCGAAGACCGGCTCGTCGCCGCCGCACATCACCGTCAGCACGCCGTTTTCGGCGCCGGCCTGGCCGCCGGAAACCGGCGCATCGATGAAGTGGGCGTTGCGCGCCTTCGCCGCTTCGTAGAGTTCGCGGGCGACCTCGGCGGAAGCGGTGGTGTTGTCGATGAAGACGGCGCCCGCGCCAAGCGTTTCAAAAGCGCCGTCCTTGCCCGTCGTTACCGAGCGCAGGTCGTCGTCATTGCCGACGCAGGAAAATACGAATTCGGCGCCGTCGGCCGCTTCCGCCGGTGTGCGCACCGCGCGGCCGCCGAACTCGGCGGCCCATTTCTCGGCCTTGGCGAAGGTACGGTTGTAGACCGTCAGCTCGTGACCGCCGCGGACCTTGAGGTGGCCGGCCATGGGATAGCCCATGACGCCGAGACCGATGAATGCGACCTTTGCCATTTTTCGAATACTCCCATTGCTTTCGCATTGGTGTAGCCGATGGCGCGGATGGGGAAAAGAGCGAAGGAAGGCATCATTCGATGCTCGCCTGCAGCGCCGCGCGTCATTCAAGACGCGCAAAGGACGCTGTAACGCTTTAAATCTGCTGCATAATTTTACCCTCAGATCGATTTCGACTTGAGGAATTATACGAGCGGCATGAGATCAATCAGGGCTTGAAGCGGGCGATCACCAGATGGCCGGCGATCGGTTCGCCTTCTTCCATGCGCACGGTGATGTCGCCGACCTCGACGATCTCGAAGCCGGTGGCCGCGAGACGGTTGCGCAGGTAGCTTTCGGCATGGGCGAAGCGCTGGTGCGGACCGACCATGAAATCGCGGCCGGCGAAGGTTTCGGCCGGCAGCGTCTCGCTGGAGAAGATCAGCAGGCCGCCGGGCACCAGATTGTCGACGGCGCCGAAGAACAGCGCCTCGAGCGCGCCCATATAGGGAAGCACGTCGGTCGCGACGATCAGGTCGAAGGGCTCGTCGTCATTGTCGTCGAGATAATCGACGGCTTCGGCGACGTAGAGCGTCTCGTATAGATCCTTCTCATGCGCGATCTCGACCATGTTTTCGGAGAGGTCGACACCGGTGATATCGTCAGCCATGTCGCGGAGCGCACCGCCGGTGAGGCCCGTGCCGCAGCCGAGATCGAGCACGCGATCGAATGGGCCGAGTTCGAGCGCCTGCAGCCGTTGGCGAACGAGCAGCGGCACGCAGTAGCCGAGCTGGTCGACGAGCACGTTGTCGAAGACCTCGGCATGCTGGTCGAAGAGCGTGGCGACATAGGCGTCAGGCGCCTTCACCGGCGTCTCGCCGCGCCCCATCGAAGCCAGCCGCACGGCAGCGCCGCCGTGGTCTTCCGGGTCGAGCGCCAGCACTTCGGCATAGGCGTCGGCAGCGGCATCGAAGCTGCCGGATTTTTCCAGGGAGAGGGCGCGGTTATAGGCTTCCGCCAGCGCTTCCTCGTCGATTTTCGTGCTCTTCTGGGTCATGGGCGCTTCTTACGTCCGCAAAGGGGCTTTGGCAATCACCGTCGGCGATCGATTACCGCGGCCGCTCACGCATGGATTGCGAACGGATACAGAAATTTAGTCCTTTCGAAGGGAAAAAACGGCGACGCGTGGGGCAGCGGGATTTATCGGGCGGAGGAATGGAGTCATCATCATAACCATAAGAAAACATGGGAGGAACGCCAATGTCCGCCGAACTTGGTCCATTGGTGATAACGACGGAGATCAAGGAGCCGAAGGGGCCGCCGCTGCCGCAGTCATCGCAGGAGCAGATCAACGCAGTCGTGCATTATTACCGGGGCGAATTGGGCCGCATGGCCGGCTGGCGCGATCGCATCGACCGGACTTCGAACTGGGCGATCACCGTCGCCGCCGCGCTGCTCTCCGTTTCCCTGTCGACCCCGTCGTCGCACCATAGCGTGCTGCTCTTCGCGATGCTGCTGATCACCCTGCTGCTGCTCATCGAAGCGCGGCGCTATCGCTTCTTCGATGTCTACCGGGCGCGCGTCAGGCAATTGGAGCGGGGGTATTTCGCGCAGATCCTCGCACCGGACGGAACGCCGAACCTCAACTGGGCGGTGGCGATCGCCAAGAGCCTGCGCAAGCCGGCCTTCCTGATGAGTTACCGTGAGGCCGTCTGCCGGCGGCTGCAGCGCAACTATTGCTGGATGTATCTGATCCTGCTGCTTGCCTGGACGCTGAAGATCTCCTCGCCGAAGATCTCGACCAATGGCGAGCCCTTCGGCCACGTGCGCTCCTGGGCCGATGTCGCCCAGAATGCGGCGCTTGGCCCCATATCCGGCTGGCCGGTGATCGTTGGCGTGTTGCTGTTCTATGCGCTGGTGCTCTACGGCTCGCTGCACAGGGAGCCGGGCGAAGGGGAATTGGCGCATGGGGAGGTGCATGTTTGAGGGCGCGTCGCCTGGAGGGTCCTGAACGCCTGCGCCATCGCGGTAGTTCAGGCATGCCGATTGCAATGCGGGTAGCCTGACCGAACGGCCACTTAGGCTCATCAGTTTCGATCGGCGGTTCAGTGCAGGATGAACTCGCCCTTCAACGCCCGCCATTCCGTTGCCGAGATCAGCTTGCGGTGCACATAGCGCACCGAATGCAGCGGCCCATCCAGTTTTTCCTGCCAGAATTTCAGGAAGCTGCGCATCTCCGGAAAGTCGGGCGCGATGTCGTAGTGCTGCCAGACATAGGTCTGGAGGAAGGTCGGATGATCCGGCATGTGATAGAGGATCTGGGCCGTCGTCAGGCCATAGCCTTTAAGCTGAAGTTCCATCTCGTTTGTCATGAGGACCTCACTTCTCGCAAAGGTGGTCTCTATGATGAAACGCTTGATTTCTTAATCAAGGGCTAATGTTTGCCCCGAAATGAAACTTTCGTAGAAATAACAAAAGCTTGGCAGCACCTTGCGAAGAGTGCTGCCAAGCTTTTCCGGTAGTGGCTTTCGGACCTAAAGCGCATCGCGATCTTTCAGATTCGCTCCTTGCGCTTTCAGTCTTTGATACTTCGCATGTCGTTATCGCAAAGCCGCTGACAAACTTTAGCGCTTGAGGTGACGGGTCAGCCGCGCTTCCAGCAGGCTCCAGATGTTGCGCAGGATCTCGACCATGATCAGGTAGAGAATGGCTGCCCAGATATACATCTGGAAGTCGAAGGTGCGCGAGAAGGCGTAGCGGGTTTCGCCCATCAGGTCGAAGACGGTGACGATCGCGACGATCGCCGAACCCTTGATCATCAGGATGATTTCGTTGCCATAGGGGCGCAGCGCCACGATCATCGCCTGCGGCAGGATGATCTTCCAGAAGGCGACGCGCTCGGGCAGGCCGAGGGCGGCGGCACCTTCACGCTGGCCGCGCGGTACGCTTTGGATCGCGCCACGCAGAATTTCCGCCTGGTAGGCTGCGGTGTTGAGCGTGAAGGCGAAGAGCGCGCAGTTCCAGGCATCGCGGAAGAACCACCACAGCCCGACCGTTTCGAGCTGCGGGCGGAAACTGCCGAGCCCGTAATAGATCAGGAAGAGCTGCGCGAGCAGGGGCGTGCCGCGGAAGAAATAGACATAGCCATAGGCGAGCCACGACCAGAGCCTGTTCTTGGACATGCGGGCAAAGGCGATCGGCAGCGACAGCATGGCGCCCAGCACGATCGAGATCGAGACCAGCATCAGCGTGACGCCGAGGCCGGAGAGGAAACGCGGACCGTATTTGGCGAACTTCCCCGGGTCCCAGCCGTTGACGACGGTCAGGAAGATGCCGACGCCAAGTGCGAGCCAGATGCCGAGCGCAACGCTGCCGACGAAGCGGGCCAGCGTATAGGGTTTTGGCGGAACCGGAGGCGGGGCCTGCGGCGGGATCATCGTTGCAACAGCGGTCATCGGCCCATCTCCGCACGTTTGGTCCAGCGTTCGAGATTCGCAAAGACGATCGAGGATATCATCGCGAGGATCAGGAAGAGCACGCAGGCCACACCATAGAATTCAAAGGCTTGCTTGGTCACCCGGGCGGCGACGCCGGTCTGGCGCAGGATGTCCGTCAGGCCCACGACCGAGACGAGTGCGGTGTCCTTGAGCAGCGCCATCCAGAGATTGCCGAGACCGGGCAGCGCGATGCGCACGAGTTGCGGCAGGATGATGAGGCGCATGGTCCTGTTGCGATGGAAACCAAGGGCGTCGCCGGCCTCGTACTGACCGTGGGGAATGGCCTTGAAGGCGGAGAGCAGCACTTCCGAACAATAGGCGGAGAAGACGACGCCGAGTGCGATCATGCCGGCGAAGAAGGCGTTGATCTCGACCGGGCCCCCGTAGCCGAACGTCCCCAGCAATTGCTGAACGAGGATCTGCAGGCCGTAATAGACGATGAAAAGCGTCAGCAGTTCTGGCAGCCCGCGGAAGATCGTCGTGTAGACATTGGCGGCGAGCCGCACGGTGCGCTCTTCGGACTGCTTTCCGAGAGCGACGAAAAAGCCGATCAGCAGGCCGACAGGCAGCGTCGCGATGGCAAGGCTCGCGGTCACGACGAAGCCGTAGGCAATATCGTCGCCCCAGCCCGTGTCGCCGCAGGCCAGCAAGGTGCCGGGCGCCAGCCAACGAAAGACCCCGACCGGGCCACAGAATGGATCGACGATCGATGCGATCCAGGAGAGGATGGAATAGAAGCCGGCAAACAACCCGCTCATGTCAGAAGTTTCCCCTTTGCGCCGTTTTTGTGTGTACCGATCGCGCTGTGTTTTAGGCTCTTGTCAAACAAAAACGGCGGAAGGGCAAGCCATCCGCCGTTGCATTTTTCGCATGAACTGACGTTTCTCCGGCATGATTCACTAGGAAATCGCGTCGGAGCCCGTCAATTAGCTGCCATAAACGTCGAACGGGAAGTACTTTTCGTTGATTTCCTTGTACTTGCCGTTGGCGCGGATCGCTTCGATCGCCTTGTTGAACTTTTCGCGCAGCGCGTCGTCGCCCTTGCGCACGGCAATGCCGGCGCCTTCGCCATTGATGACCGGGTCGATCGGCAGGGTGCCAAGCAGCTTGCAGCAGGCGCCGTCAGCCGTCTTCAGCCACTCGGAGAGCACGACGACGTCGTCGATCACGGCGTCGATGCGGCCGTTGGCGATGTCGAGCTTGTACTCGTCAGCGGTCGGATAAAGCTTGATGTCCGCACCCTTCATATGCGCTTCGGCATAGTTGGAGTGGGTGGTGGAACCCTGCGCGCCGAGCGTCTTGCCGGCAAGCGCTGCCTCGGTCGCCTCGGTGATCGGCGAATCCTTCGGTACGACGATGGCCGGCGGCGTGTTGTAGTATTTGTTGGTGAAGTCGACCTTTTCCTTGCGCTCGGCGGTGATCGACATGGACGCGACGATGGCGTCGAACTTCTTGGCGATCAGCGCCGGAATGATGCCGTCCCAGTCCTGCGTGACGAAGGTGCATTCCGCCTTCATTTCCGCGCACAGCGCCTTGGCGATGTCGATGTCGAAGCCCGTGAGCGTCCCGTCCGCTTCGAGGTTGTTGAAGGGCGGGTAGGCGCCTTCCGTGCCGATAACGACCTTTTCGCCGTCGGCCATGGCCGAGCCTGCCATGAGCACGAAAACGGCAGCCGATGCGGCGGCTGCCAGCCGTCTGGAAATACGCATGATAGTCCTCTCTGTTGGTCGATGCCCGGTCTTTTCTTCTTCACGGACACCAATTTCGACCGGGGCGTTTGCCTCCGGTTGCGGCGATATTCGTACTCTTTCCCTGTAAAAATCAACAGGAAAGCGAAGGTGCTCACTGCGAATCGGATTTCGACCGCAGATTGCGATGGCGGCCCTCGCAATGAACATGAACGACGCGTTCAGCGCCGGTTAATCTTGCCTCCGCTAGCCCTTATCAAGGAACCGGCGCGTGGTTCGGCTTTTGCGCGTGACGGCATGCGTCGCGGGCAACACAAAAAAGCCGAAACCTTGGGTCAAGGCCCCGTGAGCATTCGCGTACGCATCATTCTTCGGCGTGTCATTGAGCGGGAAGAGGATGCGGGACCAGGACCTCCCAGGAAGAGGAAGGAAGACAAATGTCGATTCGATCCAAACTGTTTGCGACCGTCGCGCTGCCGGTGCTGTCGGTGTCCGTCGCGGTTCCGCCCGCCGTCGCCGATAGCCTGATGAAGCCATTCGAGGTTGCACAGGAGGGCGGTGGTCAGTCCGACGAAGAACTGCTGCTGCAGAAGCAGCGCCAGGCCGAGGAAGAGGCTGCGCGTCAGGCGGCCGAACAGCAGAGGGCCGCTGAAGAGGAAGCCGCTCGCCAGGCCGCCGAGCAGCAGAAGGCTGCGGAAGAAGAGGCAGCCCGCGCGGCCGCCGAACAGCAGAAGGCTGCGGAAGAAGAGGCAGCCCGCGCGGCCGCCGAACAGCAGAAGGCTGCGGAAGAAGAGGCAGCCCGCGCGGCCGCCGAACAGCAGAAGGCTGCGGAAGAAGAGGCAGCCCGCGCGGCCGCCGAGCAGCAGAAGGCGGCGGAAGAAGAGGCAGCCCGCGCGGCCGCCGAACAGCAGAAGGCGGCGGAAGAGGAGGCTGCCCGCGCAGCCGCCGAACAGCAGAAGGCGGCGGAAGAAGAGGCAGCCCGCGCGGCCGCTGAGCAGCAGAAGGCGGCTGAGGAAGAGGCGGCCCGTGCAGCCGCCGAGCAGCAGAAAGCTGCGGAGGAAGAGGCTGCCCGTCAGGCCGCCGAACAGCAGAAAGCTGCCGACGAGCAGAAGGCTGCGGAAGAGCAGCAGAAAGCCGCTGAACAGCAGAAGGCCGCGGAAGACGAGGCTGCCCGTCAGGCTGCCGAGCAGCAGAAGGCGGCTGAAGAACAGCAGAAGGCTGCCGAGCAGCAGAAAGCTGCCGAGCAGGCTCAGCCCGGCGACTGTGTCGTTCCGGAAGGTCAGGACGCATCCACCGCATGCCCGCCGGAAGGGGGCAAGGCGGCGCAGCAGCCCGCGACCACTGAGGAGCAGAAGGCCGGCGAGCAGCCGCCCGTGACGGAAGAGCAGAAGGCAAGCGAACAGCCTGCGCCGACCGAAACGGCGCCAGGCACGGAGCAGCAACCCCAGACGGGCGAAGGCCAGCCTGTGCCTGGCGCTGAACAGCCTAAGACCGGCGAAGGCCAGCCTGTGCCTGGCACGGAGCAGCCGCAAACCGGCGAAGGCCAGCCGGTCCCGGGGACTGAGCAGCCGGCGACCGCCGAGCAGCAACCGCAGGTGCAGCAGCCGGTTCCGGAAGTGGTCGACACTCGCACGGAAGAAGAGAAGGCGAAGATCGCCGAAGACCCGGCGGCGACCGACGAGACCGTCGTTTTGCCGGTTGAAAACGGTGCGGCCGTGCTCGACAGCGACAAGGATGCCGACAATTCGGGCGGCAACCAGACGCGCGAACAGCGCCAGAAGCTGCGCGAGGAGTTGCGCGCCAAGGAAGAAGACGTAGCGCCGCCGGCGGACGATGCTGCAGCCCAGGCTGCAATCGCCGCCGAAATCCCGGCCGACCTGCCGCAGAAGATCGAGGCCAACCTCAACGAAAAGGGCACACGTGTCGACGAGGCGCCGATCTTCGTGGTTCCGGAGACGACCAACATCGTCAACAACACCGTTATCAACAACACGGTGATCAACAACAACACGACCGTCAACAACATCACCAACAACGTGACCGAGGTGAAAGTCGTCGAGCAGGTCGACAACCGCGTGATCCTCGGCGTCGGCGACCAGATCTTCGTGCGGGGCGACGACCGTCCGCGCCTGCGTCACGATGCGGAAGAGACCTACTACGATCAGCTTCCGCGCGGCCGCACCCGCGAAACCATCCTGCGCCCGGGCGGCTACCGGATCGTCACGGTCTACAACCGTTACGGTGACATCCTGCAGCGCTCGCGCGTCGACCGCGACGGCAACGAATACCTGATGATCTATGCTCCCGAGCGTGACGAAGGTCCCCGCCCGGCGATTATCGACGTCGGCTACGAACTGCCGCCGATGCGCCTGCGCATCCCGGTGCGCGACTATATCGCCGACGTTTCGGACGATCCGGATCGCGACTACTACGAGTTCCTGGCCGAGCCGCCGGTGGAGCCCGTCGAGCGCGTCTACACGATCGACGAGGTCCGCCACTCCGCCCGCCTGCGCGACAAGGTTCGTCGTGTCGACCTCGACACGATCACCTTCCCGACGGGCAGCGCCGAGGTGTCGATGTCGCAGGCCAAGACCATGCGCAAGGTCGCAGCCGCGATGGAGAAGATTCTTGCGAAGGATCCGGGTGAAACCTTCTTTATCGAAGGCCACACCGATGCCGTCGGTTCGGACCGCTCCAACCTCGTGCTTTCGGACAAGCGCGCCGAA
Source organism: Ensifer sp. B1-9 (assembly GCF_050474445.1). Lineage (NCBI taxonomy): Bacteria > Pseudomonadati > Pseudomonadota > Alphaproteobacteria > Hyphomicrobiales > Rhizobiaceae > Ensifer > Ensifer sp. B1-9. The sequence goes on along the minus strand of NZ_JBCHVG010000011.1, from coordinate 233,037 downwards.
TCGGTCGCGTCGCTGCTGACCGAGGTCTACGGCATCCCGCCGGAAAACCTGGTGACCCAGGGCTACGGCGAGCGCTTCCTGAAAGTTCGCACGCAGGAAGCCGAACAGCAGAATCGCCGCGTCACCATCCGCCGCGTCACGCCGCTGGTCCGCCCGGTCGCGCAGCGCTAACAAAGCTTCGCGCAGCGCTAACCGAGCTTCGCTGAGCGCTGATCCAGCTTCGGGCAGGACTGCCCGGCTACATCCAGGAAACCCGCCTCGCAAAAGGCGGGTTTCTGTCGTTTCAAAGATCTGCCATTTTTTCGCTTCCCCGGATTGCCATGAAAGCCGCTGCCCTCTCATTTTTCGCCTTCGCCCTGCTCACACACTCGGCCAGCGCGGCGCCCGGCCTCGTCGAGCCGGATCTGCGCCTGCCGACAAACCCGGATGGCAAGGGAGCGGCGCCGCGCGTGGCCTTGACGCTCGATGCCTGCAGCGGTGCGACCGACATGCGCATCCTTGGCACGCTCATCGAAAACCGCATCCCGGCGACGATCTTCGTGACCGCGCGCTGGCTGAAGCGCAACGGCCTCGTTGTCGAGGTGATGAAGGCCCATCCGGATCTCTTCGAAATCGAGGATCACGGCGCGATGCACGTGCCGCCGATCGACGTGAAAGTCTCCGTCTATGGTCTGGCGGCGGCCGGCTCCGCGGCAGCGGTCGCGGCCGAAGTCGACGGCGGAGCGACGGCGATCAAGGCGCGAGGCCTGCCGGCGCCGCGCTGGTTCCGCGGCGCGACCGCCAAGTATACCCATTCGTCGATGAGCCAGATCCGCGCGATGGGGTATCGCATCGCCGGCTATTCGGTGAACGGCGACGGCGGTTCGCTGCTCGGCGCTGCCCTCGCTGAGAAGCGCATCCGGGCAGCCAAGGACGGCGACGTCATCATCGCCCATATCAACCAGCCGACCCATTCCGCCGGCGCCGGCGTCGCGCGCGGCATCCTCGACCTCAAGGCGAAGGGCTATAGCTTCGTCCGGCTGAACGACATTCCGGACGAAATGACCGTCGGCGCGACGAACTGACGGCCGATCGAGACACGTGCGGCGAATGTTCGTGTCTTCCCGGCGGTTCGCCAATGCGCAAGGCGGATCGACTGTTGCGTCTCTGTCGAAGGGAAACCCGATGGCGAATCAACTCTTCGTTGCTTAACGTTCCCCGAATGCGTTGCCATCGGGAGGAATGGATGAAACCCGCCGTTTTCGGCCTTGTTGCCGCACTTGCGCTCGGCACGTCATTTTTCCCGGCGCTCGCAGAAATGCCCCCTGTCCCGACAGAGCAGGACCGAGTGCTTGCGGAGAACGGGGACATCTACGCGCAGTTTCGCATCGCCTGGGCCTACTTCACCGGGAAAGGCGCCAAGCAGGATGATGCCGAAGCGTTTCGCTGGTTCCAGAAGTCTGCTGAAGGCGGCAACGTGCCGGCGCAATATAATCTGGCAGCAATGCTGATGGAGGGCCGCGGCGTGGCCCGAAACGAGGTCGATGCCGTCAGGTGGTTCAGGCGGGCCGCCGAGAGCGGGCATGCCATTGCCCAGTACGAGCTGGCGCAGAAGTATTTCAAGGGCGAAGGCGTCAAGCCAAACATTGAAGAGGCGCTCCGCTGGTACCGCCTTTCGGCGGCGCAGAAGTTTCCACTGGCGCAATTCAAGCTAGGCTTACTCTACGCCACGGGGCAGGGCGTTTCGCGCGACGACGAAGTTGCGGCGCGCTGGTACCGGAATGCTTCCGAGGGCGGGTATGCGGCTGCGCAATTCAATCTCGCGATCATGTACCTGCAGGGGCAGGGTGTGGCGCAGGACCGGGCCGCTGCTTTCGATCTGTTCAAACAGGCGGCGGAGAACGGGGACAAGACGGCGCAGCTAAACGTTGGCCTGATGTATGTGAGCGGGACAGGTGTCGCCGAGGATCAGGTGGCAGCAGCACGATGGTTCCGAACTGCTGCCGATACGGGTGATGCCGCTGGTCAATACAATCTGGCGCTAATGTATAGTGATGGCCGCGGCGTAGAGCGTGACGCGAAGGAGGCGGTGCGGCTCTATACGCTCTCGGCAGAGCAAGGCTACGTGCTGGCGCAACACAATCTCGGCGTCGCCTATGCGACCGGCACCGACGTGGACCGTGACCCGGCAGCGGCCTTCGGCTGGTTCATGAAGGCAGCTGAGCAGGGCCACGCCAAGGCGCAGTTCAACGTCGCGCAGGCCTATGTCGAGGCGAACGGGGTCGACAAGGATCTGAAAGCGGCGGCGCTCTGGTACGGCAAGGCAGCGGCCCAGGGGATGTCCGAGGCGCAACAGGCTCTCGATGCGCTGCCGAAAGACTGACAGCGACCATTTTCCCGCATGACCTTCAAATGAGGCGGTTAACGGCCGCTGCTCGACGCGCTGAAGCCGTCTGTCGAAATCGGTTTTCCGTTGAAGGAACCTCGCCATAGGATTTTTCCGCGTAGCGGTAGCCTGGGAGGTGTGGATGAAACGTGTCGTCTTCGGGCTCGTTGTAGCCTTGATGTCGTCGGTATTTTCGTCGTCCGCCCGCGCGGATGGCGCGGCTCCGGCACTGCCGCCATTCGAGAAGGTGCTGGAGCGGGCCGAAGACGGCGATGTCCAGGCGCAGGTCGATCTCGGGATGCGCTACCAAACCGGCGAGGGCGTTGGGCGCGACTTCCTGAAGGCGATCGGCTGGTACCGGAAGGCGGCCGAGAGCGGCGATGCGAAGGCGCAATTCCATCTCGGCACCATCTATTTCAACGGCGGCGAAGGCGTGAAGCAGAACTACGAGGAGGCCGGACGATGGTTTCGGTTCTCCGCCGAGCAGCGCGTTCCGGAGGCTCAATATAGTCTCGGGGTGATCTACGAACAGGGGCTGGGCGTCGCCAAGGACGATGCGCAGGCCTTCGCCTATTACCGGTTGGCGGCCGAACAAGGCTATGCGGCGGCCCAGTTCAACTTGGGCTTTCTGTACCAGCAGGGGCGCGGTACGCCGCGCGACCCGACCGCAGCGTTTGAGTGGTATCGGAAAGCATCGGAGCAAGGCCTGGTTGCTGCCATGCACAATCTGGCGATCGCCTATTTTCAGGGCAGCGGCACGCTGAAGAATGACGCGGAGGCCTACCGATGGACGTCGCGAGCCGCGGTCGCCGGGGAGGCGCGTGCCCAGTACAATCTCGGCTTCATGTACGAGAAAGGTGTCGGCGTGGAACGCAACATGGCCGAAGCGCTGCGCTGGTACCTGCGTTCCGCCGAGCAGGGATACGTCGATGGGCAAGCGAATGCCGGCCGGCTCTATTTCAACAGCGAGGCGGGGCGGATCGACGCCCAGGAGGGACTTCGCTGGCTTCGCCCGGTTGCGAACGCCGGCCACAAGGACGCGCAAAATTTGCTCTGCGGCGTTTACGTGCGCGCCTTCGGCGTCGGACGCGATGATCGAGAGGCGGTGAACTGGTGCCGCAAGGCGGCCGACCAGGGCATGGTTGCGGCGCAGGTGGACCTCGCCACCTTCTACATGCTCGGCCGCGGCGTCGAAAAGGATCCGGCGGCAGCGTTTGACCTCTATCTGAAGGCGGCAAAGCAGGGAGATGCCAAAGCCCAGTTGAACGTCGGCCTCATGTATCTGAAGGGAGCCGGCACGGGAGAAAACTACGCGGAAGCGCACCACTGGTTTCTGACGCTGGCTGATCGCGGCGATCCCCGCGGCCAGTTCAACCTGGCGGTGATGTATGCAGGCGGCCTGGGCCTTGAGAAGAACCTCAGGGAAGCGGCACGGCTTTATGAGCTCGCGGCCAATCAGGGCTACGCCCTGGCGCAGTTCAATCTCGGCGTGGCCTATCTCAATGCCATCGGCGTGGAACGAGACGCTGCGGCTGCCGCCAGATGGTTCCGTAAGGCCGCCGAGCAGGGAAATGCCGACGCGCAACTCAATCTCGGTATTGCCTATGCCAGGGGAAATGGCGTGGAGCAGAATCTGGCATCGGCCGCCGAATGGTATGCCAGGGCAGCGAAACAAGGGATGCAGAAGGCGCAGCAGTTGCTCGACGGGCTGCCGCAGGAGTATCGCGACGCCAGGAAGCCTTGACTGCCGGTCTCTCGCCCGTGCCTCTTGGTCAGGATGCGGCGTCTTTCCTTTCGAGACCTGTGACCTTTTCGACGAAGTCGGCGATCGCGTTCGTGTCATCGAGGTCGAAGACAGGCAGTTCGCTATCGGAAACCGGGTGATCGGCGGCGATCGCGCAGATATACGAATCGGTGGGGGCCAGAGGCTCGCGGTTTGCCGATTCCAGCCGGCGGGCCTCGATCTTCGGGATCGGTTCCCGCTTGTAGCCCTCGACGAGCACCAGATCGCAAGGGGCGAGCCGCGCAAGGATGTCCTCGAAGCTCGGCTCCGGCGCACCGCGCAATTCGTGCATGATCGCAAAGCGCGTGCCGGAGACGATGGTCACCTCATGGGCGCCGGCCTGGCGGTGGCGGTAGCTGTCGGCGCCCACCTTGTCGATGTCGAAGTCATGGTGCGCGTGCTTGACGGTGGAAACCACATAACCGCGCTGCGTCAGTTCGCTGACGAGCCGCACCATCAGGCCGGTCTTGCCGGAGTTCTTCCAGCCGGCGATGCCGAAGATCTTCATGGCGCTCATGCGTTGCTATCCTCGAAGAAGCTCAACCATTCCCGCGCCTCAGCGAGATCCTCAGGCGTGTTGATGTTGAAGAAGGGATCGAATGCACCTTTCGATGTCATCATGACAGGAAAATCGACCGTTACCGAGGCATGGCGTTCGATGAAGGCACGGACACGGCGTTTCGGGTCGTTCGTCAGCCAGTTCTCCAGATCGTCAGCGAGCGAGACCGGCCAGAGTGCGAACAGCGGATGCATCTGGCCGACAGATGCCGCTACGGCGATCTGCTGACCTTGGGTCAAGGCGCCGGCCAGCTGCGCGACGAGATCATCGGGAAAGAAGGGCGTGTCGGTCGGAACGGCCACGACGTGGGTTGCTTCCGGCGTGGTCGCCGCCGTGTGACGCATGGCCGTCAGCACGCCGGCAAGCGGGCCGAGAAAACCTGGAACCGTGTCGGCAATGACGGGGATATCGCCGACAATCGCGTCCGCTGGTTCGGCGTTGAGGTTGACGACGATGCTCGTGACCTGCGGTCGAAGCCGTTCGACGATGCGCGAAAGCATCCCTTGGCCGCCGAGTTGAAGGTCGGACTTCGGGCTTCCCATGCGGCGCGACAATCCACCGGCGAGGATGACCGCTGGTCGCGGCGCGCTGATTAACGATGAGTGTCTTATCTCCGCCATCGGGATGCTCCTATTCGAGCGGGCCGGTCAGCGAGCGCTGGGCGACAGCTTTCCTGCCGCGCCGCGTCTCGCGATAGAAGGTGTAGAGACCGGAGCCGATGATGACCGCGACGCCGACCAGCATCCAGCTATCCGGCACTTCCGCAAAGAAGAAGATGCCGATGGCGATCGACCAGATAAGGCTGGTGTAGCGGAAGGGGGCGATGACCGAGATGTCGCCGGCGCGCATCGCCAGCACGATCGTCTGGTAACCGAGCATCAGCAGGATGCTCGCGGCGGCGATGTGGCTGAGCGTCGTCGCCGACATCGGCTGCCAGCCGCCCATTGGCTGGATGAGCACGGCGCCGACGAAGGTGGTGACGAGGGAGGTCGATACGGTGATGTAAAGCGACGGCACCTCATGGCCGATGCGGCGGGTGCAGAGATCGCGCGTTGCCGTCACGAACACGCAGGCGACGACGGTCAGCGCCGCCGGAGTGAAGCCCTCGGGGCCGGGTCTGAGCACGATCAGCACGCCGATGAAGCCGGCGATGATCGCCGTCCAGCGCCGCCAGCCGACCGGCTCGCCGAGGAAGAGCGCGGCGCCGAGCGTTACGGCCAGGGGCAGGGCCTGCATGATCGCCGAGGCGTTGGCAAGCGGGATCTGGCCGAGGGCGGAAATATAGGTGACCGAGGCCAGCGCCTCCATGGCGATGCGCAGCAGGATCACCGGCTTCATGAGGGTGCCGAGCGGCCGGAAGGCACGAAACTGCCAGGCGGCGAGCACGACCATCGCGGTCGTCAGCAACCCGCGCACGAAGATGATTTGCCCCACATTCATCGCGCCGGTGACCGATTTGACGAGCGCGTCGTTGCAGGAGAACGTGACCATCGCCAGGCACATGAACAGAATGCCGCGGAAATTGGTGGAGGCTTGCATGCTTGCTGTCCTGCGGCGCCGGCGAGAGGGTTGCTGCCGACGGATGGGGAGGCGAATCCACGGGATGGGATCGCCCAATGTTTAAGCATTGGCCGCGGTCTTGTGCAAACGGCTTCGCATACGCCGGCCGTTTTTCTTTCAGGACAAGTAGAACGGTCGAAACGGCCGCGGCTGAACGCGAGCTTATTCGCGGAATCTTAAGTTTCGCTGCCTATCGTCGCCACAATTCCGCATCCATTCGCATGACGCGATCGGCGGGGTGGCGCCGCAGTAAACCTTGCAGGATGGCCATTCCAGGGATGTCTGCCGAGGCTTGGGAGAGCCTGCGGCAATCGTCCCATCGGTGTTCCCACCAAGAAAAGCCGCCGCGCGGGCCTGCTTCCCATAAGAATATTCAGGGGTGCGCAATGTCTTTCATCGATCGCCTGCTGCAACGCTTGCGGATCGTCACCAAGGTTCTGCTTTTCGTGGTTCCGCTGGTGGCGCTGATCGCCGGTATTGGTCTCATTGGCTTCTTCACTGCCCGCACGCTCAACGGCCACATGACCGTGACGCGCGAAACCATCAACAATCTCTCGGATTTCCAGGCGCTGCGCAGCGCGCTGCAGGCCTTCTCGGATGCGCCGAGCGAGGAAACGAAAGCAGCACTCGCGGTTGAGATCGACGAGCAGGAAAGCGGCGTGAAGGCGCTCGATAGCCTGCTGACGCGCGAGCAGGACAAGGCGGAGATCGCGTCCGTTCTGGCGCTGGGGGAGGCGATGCGCGGCCAGGCGGAAAAGCTCTGGGCGACCAAGCTCGAACGGGATCAGGTGACGGCATCCTTGCAAGCGGCGCTCGCCGACATGACCGAACAGGGCAACGGCGCCTATAAGCAGATCGATTTCATCCGCAAAGAATCCGGCGAGAAGGAAGCCTTTGCCAAGGCGCTTCTGTTCGACGCTGCCGCCTATCAGGGCCTCGCTGAGCGCATCAAGAAGTTCCGCCTGCCGGTAACGATGGCCGTCAATCCCGATGCCAAGATCGACCAGGCCGGCAAGCTGCTGCCGCATCTCCTGAAGCAGATCGACGAGGCGGAAAAGATTGCCTCGGAAAAGGTGCAGGGACCGATCGCCGAAGTGAAGGATCAGGCGCTCAAGGTTCAGGCGATCCTTGCCGGCGCCGAGGACAGCGAGGCGAAGAAGAACGCGCTGGTACCGATTCTCGGCAAGTTCTCCAAGTATGAAGCGGACTTCGCCAAGGAGGCCGCGAAGAATTCCGACACGGCCGCCAAGCGCTTCGTCGGCATGGACGCCGAAATCTCGCAGCTCAAGACCCTGATCACGCTGATGGGCGACACCTTCAAGGGGCTCGACAGCACGCGGCTGCATATCAGCGAGCTGCATCGCAAGCTCGATGCGGCCGGCCGCGAGCCGGTCATGGCCGACATCGAGGCGGTTCGCGGAACGGCGGCCAAGCTCGGCGAACTCGGTGGCAAGAACGCAGCTCTCCGTGACCTGCCGGTCAAGCTCGGCCCCTCGCTCGACGACATCGCCAAGGACACCGCAGCGCTGATCGACGTCGGCAGCCGCTGGCACGCGGCGAAGGCGGAGGCTTCGGCGCTCGTCGCTGCCGCCAGCACCACGCTCGAAAGCTTCGTCAGCAGCGCACAGGAAGCCGGCAAGGTCGACAGCCAGCGTTCGGCCGACGTTTCGATCGTCGCCATGATCGCCGGCACGCTGCTTGCGATCATCGGCGGCCTGATGCTGGTCGAAACGCTGCGTGGTCCGCTGAAGCGGGTGACCGAAACGATGACGCGGCTTGCCAGCGGCGATCTCGATGTCGCCATCGAAGGCCGCAACCGCGGCGACGAAATCGGCGATATGGTGCGCTCCGTTGCCGTGTTCCGCGACAATGCCGTCGAAAACGTGCGGCTGGGGCGCGAGGCGGAAGCGGCACGCGCGCTTTCGGCCGAGGAGGAAGCGCGCCGCGCCGCGGAGCGTGCCCGGGTCGAGGCCGAGCAGATGCAGGCGCTGAATGCGCTCTCGGACGTTCTGGCGGCGCTTGCCGACGGCAATCTCGAGGAAGGCATGGCCGAGGATCTGCCGGCCGACTACGTGATCATGGCCCGCACCTACAACAACGCGGTCGAGGCGCTGCGGGCGACGCTTGCCGACGTGCGTGTCGTTACCGGCGAGATCACCGGCGGCACCGGCAACCTTGCGTCGTCGGCCGACGACCTGGCGCGCCGCACCGAGCAGCAGGCGGCAGCGCTCGAGGAAAGCTCGCGGGCGCTTCGGCAATTGACGGAGATCGTTCGTGCGACGGCGGAAAGCGCGCGCAAGACGACTGTCTCCGTCGGCGAGACCAATACCTATGCCAAGCACTCCGGCCAGGTGGTGGCCAAGGCGATCGATGCGATGGCGGAGATCAACCGCTCGTCGGAAAAGATCGGCACGATCATCGGCGTTATCGACGAGATCGCCTTCCAGACCAACCTTCTGGCGCTGAATGCCGGCGTCGAGGCGGCGCGGGCGGGCGAGGCGGGCCGCGGCTTTGCCGTCGTGGCGCAGGAAGTGCGCGAGCTTGCCCAGCGTTGCGCCGGTGCGGCGCGCGAGATCAAGGGGCTGATCTCGGAGAGCTCGGCACAGGTGAGAAGCGGCGTGGCTCTGGTGCAGGAAACGGGCGATGCGCTCACCGTCATCACCAGCCACATCACCACGATCCACGAGCTCGTCAGCAACATCGAGGCCTCGGCCGCCGACCAGTATACCGGCCTCAACGAGGTGAATTCGGCCGTGCACGAGGTGGAACTGATCACCCAGCAGAATGCCGCGATGGTCGAGGAAAACACCGCCGAGATCCACGGGCTGCGCCGGCAGGTGGAAATGCTCAACGAGAAGATCGAGCGCTTCCGCACCGGTACGGACGACATCGGTGGGCAGGCGCAGGGCCGTCGCAGCTACGCGGCTTAGGTTTTGGCTCGGGCTTGGGTGCGACGATCAATCTTTGAAGGCGACGTCGTGCGGATCAGCCCGTCTCCTCGGGTTTAACCCGAGGACTAACCCTCTCCCCGCAGGCGGGGCTAGGGGACGTGCCCAGCGCGCGGACTTCACCTGCAATCGCCGCTGCGCGACCACATACGCACTCTCCGATGTGACGCTGCAAGGGAGTGAGGCGGTGCCTCGTATATCCTTCTCTCCGCTTGGCGGGGAGAAGGTGCCGGCAGGCGGATGAGGGACGCCTGCCGGCTGTCATTTCCAGGAAGTTCTGAAAGCTCAGCCGCCGGTGACGCTCATGTGGCGGGCGACGGCGGGGCGGTTGTGCTCCCGGTCGATGATGAAGTCGTGGCCCTTTGGCTTGCGGCCGATCGCTTCGTCGATCACCTGGCTCAAATAGGCATCGTCGTCGGAGGCGCGGAGCGCCGTGCGCAGGTCGGCGGCGTCGTTCTGGCCGAGGCACATGTAGAGCGTGCCGGTGCAGGTGAGGCGGACGCGGTTGCAGCTTTCGCAGAAGTTATGCGTCATCGGCGTGATCAGGCCGAGCCGTCCGCCGGTTTCGGCGACTTCGACGTAACGGGCCGGGCCGCCGGTGCGATAGGGAATGTCGGAGAACGTGAATTGCTCTTCCAGTTGCCGGCGCATCTCGGAGAGCGGCATGTAATGGTCGGTGCGGTCTTCTTCGACCTCGCCCATCGGCATGGTTTCGATCAGCGTCAGGTCCATGCCGCGGCCGTGGGCCCAGCGCATCAAGTCGGGGATCTCCGCGTCATTGAAGCCTTTCAGCGCCACCGCATTGATCTTGACCTTGAGGCCAGCCGCCTGGGCCGCATCGATGCCTTCCATCACCTTGGCGAGATCGCCCCAGCGGGTGATATGGTGGAATTTCGCGGGATCCAGCGTGTCGAGCGAGACGTTGATGCGCTTGACGCCGCAATCGACGAGCTCGGTTGCATATTTCGCAAGCTGCGAGCCGTTCGTGGTCAAGGTCAGTTCGTCGAGCCGACCGGCCTCGATCTCCTTGCCGAGCTCGCGCACCAGAAACATGATGTTCTTGCGCACCAGCGGTTCGCCGCCGGTGAGCCGAAGCTTGCGCACGCCCTTGGCGATGAAGGCGGAACAGAGCCGGTGCAATTCTTCGAGCGTCAGAAGATCCTTCTTCGGCAGGAAGGTCATGTGCTCCGCCATGCAATAGGTGCAGCGGAAATCGCAGCGATCGGTGACGGACACGCGCAGATAGGTGATCGCTCGACCAAAGGGGTCGATCATCGGAGCGGTTTGCTGCTCGATCGGCATGGCGCCGATTCTGTCTATCGTGGCTGTGTTCAAGCGTCTTTCTCCCAGCCCTTTCAATGTCGTTGCTGAGAATGGTCGCGTCAAGGCGCATACTGTCGCAAAGTGTTGATCGGAAGAGCAGGGTAATTCACGCGGCAACGCGGTGCGTCACTTTATCCCTGGGCCGGAATCGGTTTGAAGATGAAATAGATGGCGAAACAAGGCACTGCCTTTTGCAGCCCAGAAACAGGAGCAGGCAATATGAGTGAAATCTGGCCGACGGAACTGCGTGTCTCCAAGGATCGCCATCGGCTCGTCATCACCTTCAACGATGGCACATCCTTCGATCTCTCGGCGGAGATGCTGCGGGTGCTTTCGCCGTCCGCCGAAGTGCAAGGACACGGCCCCGGGCAGCGGGTGACGGTGCCCGGCAAGCGCAACGTGCAGATCATTTCCGTGCAGCCGACCGGCAATTATGCGGTCCGCATCGGTTTCGACGATTTCCACGACACCGGCATCTTCACCTGGAGCTATCTGCGTGAACTCGGCGAGAGGGGCGAGGAGCTGTTCGCCGCTTACGAACAGGAACTCGTCGACAAAGGCATGTCGCGTGACAAGGCGGAGAAACCGCGCTGACCATTACAGCGCCGCGCGTCTTATCAGACGCGCAAAGGTCGCTGCAGCACTTTGATTTGCTGCATGTCTTGGTCCTTGATCGGTTCCGATTCAAGGAAACATGCTGCGGGTAGGTCAGGCCAGCTCGCCTTCTTCCTTGAGTAGAATGCCGATCAGCCGCTCCATGGACTGGGCGACGATCATGCATTCCTCGATCGGTGCGCCCACCATCGACTTCTCGATCAGCGCCGTGTGGATTTCCATGGCCGCCTCGGTCAGCGTGCGCCCCTCCGGCGTCAGCGACAGCCGCAGCACCCGTTTGTCCTTCTCGTCACCGCGGCGCAGGATCAGCCCGCGCTTCTCCAGTTGCGGCAGCAGCATGCTCATGTTGGAACGGCCGACCAGCAGCTTGCGGGCCAGCTCCTGCTGCGAGATGCCATCGAACCGATAGAGATTGATCAGGATGTCGAGATGCGGCGGCTTGATGTCGAGATGGGCGATCTCGCGCGTCAACGTCTGCTGCATGAGCTGGCAGGCGCGCGCCACGGCGATCCAGCTACGGAAGCGGGGATGATCCCAGGGAAAATGGTGTTCGTTCGTCACTTGATTTTTGTTCAACGTTGTACAATTATGTTCAGCATTGAACATAACAAGAGATTCCCACTATGGCATCCTTTGCGATCAAGGTCATCCGCCACGCGCTGAAAGGCGTGGCAGCGCTCTCGCCGGAGGCCGCCGGCAGCCTGGCTTTCAAGCTTTTCAGCATCACACCCGGGCGAAAGCCGAAAAACGCCAAGGAAAAGGCGGCACTTGCCGCGGCAGAGCCGGTGATCGGCAAGGCAAGGCCGGTGACGCTCTCCTATGCCGGCGGCTGGGTACTGGCGCGGCAGTTCGCGGCGCCGCATGGGGCGGCAAACGCCAAGCGCATCCTGCTCGTGCACGGCTGGGGATCGCGGAGCGACTACCTCGCCGCGATGATCGATGGCCTGGTCAAAGGCGGCGCCGAGGTGGTGACGCTCGACTGGCCGGGGCATGGCGGCTCGCCGGGACGGACGCTCACCATGCCCGCGGCGGTCAGGGCGATCGATGCCGCCTGGCGGCATTTCGGCAATTTCGACGTCTGCGTCGGTCATTCCTTCGGCGGCGCAAGCCTTGCCTGTGCGGCGGGCAGCATCGTCTGTGACGTCCGCAGCCATGTGGCGAAGAAGCTGGTGCTGATCGGCGCGCCGAGCGAGATGACCTGGCTTTTCAAGGGATTCGGGAAGGTTCTTCGCCTGGCGCCGAAGACGCAGGCTGCCTTCGAAGGTGTCGTCGAGCGTCTCTCCGGTCGGCGGCTCGAGGAATTCGACGCCGCGCGGATCATCGGCGTCCTGGCCGTGCCGACGCTGATCATCCACGCCGAGGACGACAAGGAGGTCGCGGCCGACCATGCGCGCCGCTATGCAGCCGCAGGGCCGAATGTCGAGCTCCATTGGGCAAACGGCCTCGGCCATCGCCGCATCGTTTCGGCCGCCAACGTGATCGCGCGGATCAACGCCTTCATACACGCGGAAGATCAAAAAGCAGCCGCCTGACACTTTTTCGTTGCTGCCGTCATCAGACTGTCATGCTATCGGTCGAAGGGTCGCTTTGGCGAGATCTTTCGGTATTGGAGGACGGCATGTCGGTCATCACCTCGGTCGAGGAACTCAACGCCCTCTATGGCGGTGTCAGCGAAGCTTCGGTGGCCAAGGTCACCAGGACGTTGACGGCGGAGTATCGGCTCATGATCGAGGCTTCGCCCTTCTGCGCACTCGCAACCGCCGGGCCGGAGGGGCTCGATTGTTCGCCCCGTGGTGACGACGCTGGCGTGGTTCGGATCGCCGACGACAAGACGGTGCTGCTTCCCGACTGGCGCGGCAACAATCGGGTCGATTCGCTTGCCAATATCGTGCGCGATCCGCGCGTGGCGCTGATGTTCCTGATTCCCGGATCGAACACGACGATGCGCATCAACGGTACGGCCGTCGTCAGCATCGATCCGGCGCTTACCGATAGCTTCGCGGTTGACGGCAAACACCCGCGCAGCGTCATCGTCGTGACCATCGGCGAAGTCTATTTCCAATGTGCGCGCGCGGTGATGCGGGCGCAGCTCTGGAACCCCGACCGTTTCCTCGATCCGGTAACGCTGCCGACGCCCGGCACGCTGCTGAAGGCTGCCAAGGCGGATTTCGACCGCGAAACCTATGACCGCGAATGGCCGGAGCGCGCCGCCAAGACCATGTGGTAGGCTGCCGTCCGGGCTGACCTGTACGGTCGCCCATCAGCGAGACGCGTGGGTGGAGGCGAGGGTGCGGCAGCAAGGTCTGACAGGTGCATCTGCCATCCTGTTCGCGCTCGCTCTCTTGGCCGACAGGGCGACGGCTGCCGAGCCCACGCTTTCGGAGAAACTGCGCCTGCTGGCTGCAGCCTATCCCGGAGCAATCGAGCGGATCGACGCCAATACCCTGATCCTCAGCGATGGCGGGCCGCCGCTTGAGATCGACGACGGCAGGAAGAAGAGCCACGCCGAAAAGCTGGCCGCGGCCGATGTCGAGGACAGCCTGTCGCAAATTTATCCGCTGGGTGCCTGCGCGAAACTACCGGCCGTCGATTTCGAACCTGGACGCATCCGCAGCGAGGCGCTCCTGAAACGGCTCTATGGCGGCACGGCCAAGGCAGTGAGCCAGGATCTCGTCACCGTCGATTGGTTCGGCGAGCGGCTGCGGGTCACGCGGAAGCACGGCGCCGCAGACGCACTGAAAGCGGCCGCCGCGGACCTCTCGCGGCATGCCGGCCTGAAGCGCTATCTCAGCCCAAGCGCCGGCACCTTCAACTGGCGGCCGATTGCCGGCGCCGCGACGCTTTCGGTCCATAGCTTCGGTGCGGCGATCGACCTCAACACGGAGTTTGCCGACTACTGGCGCTGGGCCGGGAAGGCGAGTGGCGGCGCGCTGCGATATCGCAACCGCTATCCGCTCGATATCGTCGAGATTTTCGAGCGTCACGGCTTCATCTGGGGTGGTCGATGGTATCATTTCGACACGATGCATTTCGAGTACCGGCCGGAGCTGATTGCGATCGCGCGGGACGCGGGGGCTGATGCCTGCGGCCGCTAACCGGTGAGGTTTTCGCCACAAGCTCAATCGCGAACGATGACCGTGGCGCCGATCTCGACGCTGGCATAGAGGTGTTCGACATCCTCGTTGGCCATGCGAATGCAGCCGGATGACATCGCCTTGCCGATCGACGATGGCTGGTTCGTGCCGTGAATGCGGTAGATGGTGGAGCCGAGATACATGGCGCGCGCGCCGAGCGGGTTGTCGATGCCGCCCTTCATGCTGGCTGGCAGGATCTTGCCCTTCTTCGCCTCGCGGGCGCGCATTTTTTCCGGCGGTGTCCAGGTCGGCCATTCTGCCTTGCGGCTGACCGTGTTGGTGCCAGTCCAAAGGAAACCGCTGCGGCCGACACTCACGGCATATTTGACCGCAACGCCGCCACCCAGGACGTGGTACAGACGGCGCTCGGAATTGTCGACGATGATCGTGCCCGGGGCCGCTGCTTCGTTGAAGGCAACCAGTTCGCGCGGGATCGGCGACTGGCTGATGTCGCGGCGCGCGGCTTTCGACTTCGCACCGCCCTTTGACAAGATCTGGAGCGAACTCGTCTTGGCGGCGGCGCTGTCGAGCGAGGCGACGGTGATCGGCGCGTCGTCCGCGGCCTTCGCCGACGTGGTGGCGCCTGCAAGGAAGCTGGTGGCGATCAGCGCTGCGAGAATGGTCTTCATGGTGGTTCCCCTCGGTTGCGGGAACCGCCCGCGCCTGTCCTCGTGCGGTTGTTCCCCGTTGAGGAGAGTTCTAGCGGTTGTGGCGAAAGGCGGGTGTTTCCAAAGGAACGCGGCTCTCAAACGCAAATGGCGCCGGGACGGGCGCCATTTGTGAGTGCAGGACCAGGATAAGGATTAGCGCCGGTAGATCAGCCAGTTGCGGCCGGATTCCTTGCGCATGCCATCCTCGAAGAGAACGGTCTTGTTGCGCCCGCCATTCTTGGCCGAATAGAGCGCGATATCCGCCTTGTTGTAGAGATCGACAGGGTCTTCGGCCGCCGTCGCCATGCAGACGCCGACGGAAAGCGTGATCGGGCCGTAATTGACACCGGTCTTCGAGTTCCGGAAGGGCGTTGCCGCAAGCACGGTGCGGATGCGATCGGCGATCTGCAGGCATTCTTCCTGGGTACTGTCGCCGAGGATGATGGCGAACTCCTCGCCGCCGGTGCGGGCCACGAAGGCCTCGCGGCGCAGGTTGGCGCGAAGCACCCCGCCGACGGTCGCGAGGATCTTGTCGCCGACCGGATGGCCGAAGGTGTCGTTGACTTTCTTGAAATGGTCGATGTCGGCAACGAGCAGGCCGGTGAAGTTCTTGAGATGCTCGCTGTTGTAGACCGCGGCCAGATTGTCGTCGAAGGCGCGGCGGTTGGCGAGGCGCGTCAGCGAATCCGTGTTGGCGATGCGCTTGTACTCGTCGAGCTCCTGCCGGATGACCTCCATCTCGAAGGACTTCTGCACGACCGTCTGCACACGCTCCTTGCCCTGGCTCATCGTCTCGGCCGTCGCTTCGGTCAGGATGCCGATCGCATGGCGCAGGATATCAGCGCTGGAAGCGCTCTTGCTGATGATGTTGACATAGGCCTGGTCGAGAACCTTGTTGTAGTTCTCGAGCGCGTATTGCTCATCCTTCAGCAGGGTGACCAGTTCGGCAAGCTTGGCTGCGAGCGTGGTGTGGGCGCGCTCGATGCCGGTCGGGCGGTGGATATGGCTGAAATATTGCGCGCCGATCGCGTCCAGCTCTTCCTGGGTCGCGCGGCTGCCGAGGGCCGCAAGCTCCTTCGAGAGCTGCGGGTTGGAGCCGAGATAGGCTTCGTAATAGAGCTCGTAGTTGCGGGGGATAGGCGCGACACCCATCATGCGCATGGCATGGGTCACTTGCGCTGCGATATCGGGCGTTTGAGCTTTGCCCGAGTTTGCCGTTTGCATGTGCAAATCCCCTAATATTAATCACTGCTTATGGGTTATGATTTTTAGGGGCAAATGATTTGCGAAGTCTTAATATTTGCCGCCTCCGCGCACCGCCGTTCGATCGATTGCGGCCGTTTCGCCGACCTATCCCTTGCGTTTGCGGCTTGTAGCCACGGCGCCGGTGAGGCGCCGTGGTGTGTCAAAATGGATCAGGCCGGGCTGATCATCGTCTCCGGGCGCACGATCGCGTCGAACTCTTCGTTCGTCACGTAGCCGCCGCCGACGGCCTCTTCGCGCAGCGTCGTGCCGTTCTTGTGCGCGGTCTTGGCGATCTTGGCGGCGTTGTCGTAGCCGATCTTCGGGGCAAGCGCGGTGACGAGCATCAGCGAGCGGTCGAGCGCCGCCTTGATGTTGTCTTCGCGTGCCTCGATGCCGACAACGCAATTGTCGGTAAAGGATACGGCCGCATCGGCGAGCAGTTGCACCGACTGCAGGAAGTTGTAGGCCATCAGCGGGTTGAAGACGTTGAGCTCGAAATGGCCCTGGCTGCCGGCGAAGGTCAGCGCCGCGTGGTTGCCGAAGACCTGGACGCAGACCTGGGTCAGCGCCTCGCACTGGGTCGGGTTGACCTTGCCGGGCATGATCGACGAGCCCGGCTCGTTTTCCGGCAGCGACAGTTCGCCGAGACCGGAGCGCGGGCCGGAGCCGAGGAAGCGGATGTCGTTGGCGATCTTGAAGAGGGCTGCGGCAGTCGCGTTGATCGCGCCATGGCTGAAGACCATGGAATCATGGGCAGCGAGTGCTTCGAACTTGTTCGGCGCCGAGGTGAAGGCGATGCCGGTGATCTTGGCGATCTCTTCGGCGACCTTCTCCGCAAAGCCGACGGGCGCGTTGAGGCCGGTACCGACGGCCGTGCCGCCCTGGGCGAGTTCGCAAAGGCCCGGGAGCGTCATCTCGATGCGCTTGATCGAGGAAGCGACCTGGGCGGCGTAGCCGGAGAATTCCTGGCCGAGCGTCAGCGGGGTCGCGTCCTGGGTGTGGGTGCGGCCGATCTTGATGATATGGTCGAAGGCCTTGACCTTGGCTTCGAGCGCCTGGTGCAGGTGCTTCAGCGCCGGCAGCAGGTCATGGATCACCCGTTCCGCGCAGGCGATGTGCATCGCCGTTGGATAGGTGTCGTTCGACGACTGGCTCATGTTGACATGGTCGTTTGGATGAACCGGCTTCTTCGAGCCCATGACGCCGCCGAGCAGTTCGATCGCCCGGTTCGAAATCACCTCGTTGGCATTCATGTTCGACTGGGTGCCCGAGCCGGTCTGCCAGACAACGAGTGGGAAGTGGTCGTTGAGCTTGCCGTCGATCACTTCCTGCGATGCCTTGACGATGGCATCGGCGATGCTCGAATCCAGACGGCCGAGCGCCTGGTTGGTGCGGGCGGCAGCCTGCTTGACGATGCCGAGCGCCCGGACGATCGAGGCCGGCTGCTTTTCCCAACCGATCTTGAAATTGCCGAGCGAGCGCTGGGCCTGAGCGCCCCAATAGCGGTCGCTTGCCACTTCGATGGGGCCGAACGTATCTGTTTCCGTGCGCGTCGATGTCATCGTGATACCTGCCTTGATCATGCGGTTCATGAAGCCTGGGCGAGGGGGGCCGCGCGGCGGATCTCCCCAGGTGCCGGGCCTCTCTCTGCCCCGCCTGCCGAAGCTTGTAAAGGGGCGGGGCGCGGCTTGCCATGCTACAATCGTTTGAAACGTTGCAGTGCAACAAGGCAGCCCCGCGGCGAGCGTGATTCGCGCGCTTCCGGCCCGCTGGCGCCGTTGTGATGTTTCGGTCACAGGCGCGGTGTTCTTTTCGGGCGACGATCGGCCATTGCGGCCGGCCCATGTCCTCCTGCTGAAATAAAATCCATGTGGATCAAACTTTTATCCCCCTTCGAACGTTATGGAATCGAGGCGTTTGCTGGAAGGAAGAAGGAGGATCCAGGTCGATGTTCGCAGGCGCGTTTCCTTTTCATTCACCATCCTTTTCTATAACTTTCAGTGCACGAGGGCGTGGCGAGAATCTGGCTTCAGCCGAATTCGGCGACAACGCGATACGGGGACGTAGTTTCATATGAGAGTAATTAAGACGGCAGCGATCGTGGCGCTCATGAGCGGCTGTGCGATCGCGACCATAGATGCGCGGCCGGCTTCGGCCTTCTCGCTCGCCGATTTCATCCGGGCTGGCAGAAAGAAGCCGGATTCCGCCGAACAGACCCAGCCAGCCCAGCCGCTCCCCGGCATGGGCGGAATGATCGATCCGCAGCCGAACTTGGCCGCCAGGCCGCTGCCGAAGGTGACCGGGCCGAAATACTATACCTACAAGGCCGAATCGCTGCGCCGGATCGCGACCGACAAGCTGCTCGACCCGGTGGTGACCGGCTCCGTGCGCAACGGCGCACTGCCGCCCATGCTGCGCATGCCGCTTGCCGATGCGCGGCAGTTCCTTCCGGAAATCAACGTGCGTGCCGCGGGCGACGTCGCAAAGGCGATCGAGGCCCATTACGGCGCGCGCATGGATTACATCTGGATTGGCGCCGAGGGCGTGAATGCCAAGGCGAAGGCGGCGATCGCCGTTCTCGCCGATGCCGCCAAGGTCGGCCTCGATCCGCAGGATTATGCCGTCAGCGTACCGGCCGACAGCTTCGATCGTGGTGACATGATCGCGCGGGAAAAGGAGCTGCTGCAGTTCGAAATCGTGCTGTCGGCGGCAACGCTGACCTATGCGCAGGACACGGTGCGTGGCCGCATCGATCCGAACAAGATCTCCGGCTACCACGACTTCAAGCGCAAGACCGTCGATCTCACGTCGCTTCTCGACAAGCTGTCAGCGAGCGCCGACGTCGCCACGCTTCTCAAAGACCAGAATCCGAAGAGCGCACAATTCGCAGCACTCTCCGTCGAACTGGAGAAGCTGAGGGCGGAAACGGGCGCCGAGCAGCGCGTCGAGATCGCGCCCGGCACGCTGCTGAAGCCGGGCCAGAGCAATCCCGAGCTCGCCAATATCATTGCCGGCATTCGCCTCAAGGGTTCGGAAGCGCTGAAGGCCGAACACGCGGCGGTTCTTGCCGCCTATCAAGGCACTCCGGAATACACGCCGGAACTGGTCGCGGTGGTCGAGGCCTTCCAGAAGGAGCACGGGCTGAAGGCCGACGGCGTCGTCGGCCAGGCGTCGGTACGCATCCTGACGGGCGGCGACAGCGTGGCGAACAAGATCAACAAGCTCGAAATCGCCATGGAACAGGCGCGTTGGCTGCCGGATGGCCTCGGCGACCGCTACGTCTTCATCAACCAGCCGGCCTTCACCGCCACCTATGCCGACCAGGGCGCCGAGCAGTTCTCGATGCGCGTGGTCGTCGGCTCGAAGACGAACCAGACTTACTTCTTCCAGGACGAGATCCAGACCGTCGAGGTCAATCCGTATTGGGGCGTGCCGCAGTCGATCATCGTCAACGAGATGCTGCCGAAGCTCAGGAGCGATCCGAACTACCTCGATCGCATGGGCTACCAGGTCGAGATCGGCGGGCGGCCGGTTCCGTCGGCGTCGGTCAACTGGAACGGCTCGACCGCTTCGATCGCCGTGCGCCAGCCGCCGAGCAGCGACAATGCGCTCGGCGAGCTGAAGATCCTGTTCCCCAACGCGCACGCGATCTACATGCACGACACTCCGTCGAAGAGCTTCTTCAAGCGCGACAACCGGGCACTCAGCCACGGTTGCGTGCGGCTTGCCGATCCGCGCCGCATGGCGGCCGCCGTGCTCGGCACGAGCGTCGAGGATGTCGGCAGGGAAATTGCCGACGGCCGCAACAAGGCGCTGCAGGTTCCGGTGAAGGTGCCGGTTTATGTCGCCTACTTCACGGCCTGGCCAAACAAGGATGGCGTCGTCGAATATTTCAACGACGTCTATGAGCGCGACATGTACATGAACCGCGCCTTTGACGCGACGCGAGACGCCCGCAGGGCCGAAGGCTAAGGCATAAGGATGGAAAAGGCCGCTTTGAGCGGCCTTTTCTTTGCGACTATCGGGCTTCGAGCAGAGCCGAGACCAATTCCGGCGTCAGCTCATCGAAATGGCCGATGACCTTCGTCGGCTCGAGGCTTTCGACGGGCACGTCGGAGTAGCCGAAAGGAACCGCGATCGACGGCACCGCGGCATTGCGGGCGACGAGGAAGTCGTTGAGGCTGTCGCCGACCATCACCGAGCGTTCGGCCAGGCCGCCGGCATTGGTGACGGTTCTCAAGAGATGCTCGGCGTTCGGCTTGCGCACTTCGAACGTGTCGCCGCCGGAAATCGCGGCGAAGCGTTCGATCAGTCCCAGGCGTTCGAGCAGGCGCTTTGCCAGCTTTTCCGGCTTGTTGGTGCAGACCGCCAATTTGAAACCGGCGCCGGAGAGGCGGTCGAGTGCGTCGATGAGGCCCGGATAGGGCAGCGAATCGCCGGGCATCGAGCCGTGGTAGAAATCGACGAACTCCTTGAGCTGCCATTCCAGCACGTCTTCAGCGAGCGGCTTTTCCCGGAGCGCGAAGGTGCGCTCGATCATGGCGCGTGCGCCGTGGCCGACGAGGTGGGTCAGGTCGGCATAGCCGACCGGCGCGATGCCGGCCTGGGTCACTGCATGGTTGAGGCTCGCGACCAGGTCCGGCGCGGTATCGACAAGCGTTCCATCGAGATCGAAGACGACTATGGGAGATGACACCGAAAAACCTCATGGCACCGGAAACGTTGCCGTTCGGGTAGGCGAAGTGACGGCAGAATGCAATGGGGAGTACACCTCGCAAGCGGTGCGGATTCCTTGGCGGCAATTTCATTTTGACTTTTGTTTGCGTCGCCGGGCGTGTAAGTGTCTCAGCGGAAAACGGGCGCGCGGTTCGCAGTTTGGAGCGAAGCCGTCCGTCGGCATTACAAGGGAGCGACTGGCGCATGGACGCCCGCGAAATGAAAATCAAAGCCGCGGCTGCGGCTCTGGAATATGTCGAAGACGGCATGCGCCTCGGCATCGGTACCGGCTCCACCGCTGAGGAATTCGTCCGACTGCTGGCCGAGAAGGTTGCGGCCGGCTTCCACATCGAAGGCGTTCCCACTTCGGAGCGCACGGCGCGGCTCTGCCTCGAACTTGGTGTGCCATTGAAGTCGCTCGACGAGTTGCCGGAACTGGATCTGACGATCGACGGGGCCGATGAGGTCGATGGCCGGCTGCGGCTGATCAAGGGCGGCGGCGGCGCGTTGCTGCGTGAAAAGATCGTCGCAAGCGCCTCGAAGTGCATGATCGTGATTGCCGACGAATCGAAGGTCGTCGACGTCCTCGGCGCCTTCAAGCTGCCGATCGAGGTCAACCCCTTTGGTCAGGTGGCAACGCGGATCGCGATCGAGAAGGTCGCCGCGCGCCTCGGCCTTTCCGGCGAAATCGCCGTGCGTCAATCCCATGACGGCGCCTTCAAGACCGACGGCGGGCACCTCATTCTCGATGCATCTTTTGGCCGTATTCCTGATGCAGATGCGCTCGCGGGAGAGCTGAATGCCATTCCCGGCGTCGTCGAGCACGGGCTTTTCATCGACATCGCGTCGCTGGCGATCATTGCAGGGCCGGAAGAGGCACGCATTCTGACTGCGTCCTGAACCGGCTCCCGACAGCCCGCACCGGGCTGGGAGCGGCAAAGACAAACAGGTTTCCATACATGCGGGCCTGGCGGCGGCAATCGCCCGGGCAGCATGCGACAAACACAGGAGCAAGGGTAAAAATGAACAAACTCGCAGGTCTTGTCCGCACATTCGCTGCCACCGCGGTTCTGCTTTCCGCATCGGTACCGGCGGTGCAGGCCCAGGACGTCTCCGAAGAGCAGATCAAGGCGGCGCGCGCGACGATCGCAGCGCTTGGCGTCACCAACAGCTTCGACAATATTCTGCCGAATCTTGCCGAGCGGCTGAAGAACACGCTGATCCAGGCATCGCCGAACCATCAGGAATTGATCACCGCCACGGTTGACGACAAGGCTCTGGCCCTTGCAGCCCGCCGCGCCGACCTCGAAAACGAAGCGGCGACGATCTACGCCAAGACCTTTTCGCTGGAAGAGCTGAACGCGATCACGGAATTCTACGGCTCCGCCGCCGGCAAGAAGCTCCTGAACGACGGCCCGATCGCTTCGCGCGAACTGCTCAAGGCCGCCGACATCTGGGCCGCGGGCGTTTCCCGCGACCTGACCCAGGAAGCGACCAAGTCGCTCGACGCCAAGGTTGGCAGCACCCAGCCGGCCGCCGAGGGCGCCATCCAGCAGCCGGCGCAATAATCAAGCGCGCCGGCGCCATTCATCACGTTTCAAGGAGCCCGGAGCGATCCGGGCTTTTCTTTTGCCGGGGGGCACCACTATATGTGGCTGCGGCCCGGTCCTCGGCTGGGCGCTTCAGGCTGCCGGACGCGAGATCGTTCGGCCAGCTTTCCATTTCGCCATTCCGGCCCGCTTGCTTTCAGGAGACTGCCCATGCCCGCATTCGACTATGACCTCTTCGTAATCGGTGGCGGGTCCGGCGGCGTCAGGAGCGGGCGCCTGGCGGCGAGCCTCGGCAAGAAGGTCGCGATCGCGGAGGAGTTTCGTTATGGCGGCACCTGCGTCATCCGCGGCTGCGTGCCGAAGAAGCTCTATGTCTACGCGTCGCAGTTTTCCGAACATTTCGAAGACGCCGCCGGCTTTGGCTGGTCGGTCGGCGAGAGTCGGTTCGACTGGAAGAAGCTGGTCACCGCCAAGGAACAGGAGATCACCCGGCTCGAGGGGCTCTACCAGAAGGGGCTGAACAACGCCGGCGCCGAAATCCTGCATACGCGCGCCGAGCTCGTCGGCCCGAACACCGTTCGCCTGCTCGACAGCGGCAAGACGGTAACGGCGGAGCGGATCGTGATCGCCGTTGGCGGTCATCCGACGCCGCATGATGCGCTGCCGGGACACGAGCACTGCATTTCCTCGAACGAAGCTTTCGATCTTGCAGAACTGCCGAAGTCGATCCTGATTGCCGGCGGCGGCTACATCGCCGTCGAATTCGCCAACATCTTCCACGGCCTCGGCGTCGAGACGACGCTGATCTATCGCGGCAAGGAAATTCTCTCGCGCTTCGACCACGACCTGCGCCGCGGGTTGCACGTGGCCATGGAAGAGAAGGGCATCCGTATCCTCTGCGAAGACATCATCCAGTCGGTCACCCTCGATGCCGACGGCAAGCGCGTTGCGCACACGATGAAGCACGGCGAGATCGCCGTCGACCAGGTGATGCTGGCGCTTGGCCGCGTGCCGAACACGAAGGGGCTGGGCCTCGAAGCGGCCGGTGTGAAGACCGATGAACGTGGCGCCATTGTCGTCGACGCGTTCTCGCGCACCAGCGCGCCCGGCATCTACGCGCTTGGCGACGTGACCGACCGCGTGCAACTGACGCCGGTCGCGATCCATGAGGCCATGTGCTTCATCGAGACCGAGTACAAGAACAATCCGGTCTCGCCGGACCACGACCTGATCCCCACCGCCGTCTTCTCGCAGCCGGAGATCGGCACGGTCGGTCTGACGGAAGAAGAGGCGGCGCGCCGCTTCGACGAACTGGAAGTCTACCGCGCCGAATTCCGGCCGATGAAGGCGACGCTTTCGGGCCGCAAGGAAAAGATGATCATGAAGCTGGTCGTCAATGCCGCCGACCGCAAGGTGCTTGGCGCCCATATCCTCGGCCACGACGCCGGCGAGATGGCGCAGTTGCTCGGCATCTCGCTCAAGGCCGGGTGCACCAAGGACGATTTCGACCGGACGATGGCGGTGCATCCGACGGCGGCCGAGGAATTGGTGACGATGTATTCGCCGTCCTATCGTATCCGCAAGGGCGAGCGGGTCTGACCGCCTCGGACGGATGCACCTGCAAACCCTCCCGGAAGTCCACCTGTCGCGCGCCTGCTGCGCCGACGGTGGGCATGCGCCGGGATGCAGGGACCTCCTGCCGCGGGCCGGAAGTCGCCGGGCACGATTGATGAACGATCTGTCGTCCATCTCGTCGCCGTTTCTGCGCAGAGAGGACGGCGGCGAGTTGGCGCTCCTATCTCGTTGAAACTGCGCACATTTCTTTCGAGATGTCGCCTTGGCTTTTCTGGATTGTGCGTTGCCCGGACATATCCTTGCGCCGGATGTGTCCTGCAACGCAATGAATTCTGGTAGGATGGCTTTCCAAGCGTTTCCTTAACGTCTATAAGCCCGCATTCCGCGGCGTTTCCGCCCGGGGCCGGCACAGAGGCCGGGCTCAGCGTCCGGGCAGGGCATGCGGATGTGAGTGAAATTTCCGAATACCGGGCGGCCGCCTTCGGCCGTCAGGGCGCGACCCGCGCGGATGGATCCGCGGCAGACAACAGGTGAACGAAATGGCACAGACTTGGACTCCAAACAGCTGGCGGCAGAAACCCATCCAGCAGGTGCCGGACTATCCGGACCTGGCAGCGCTTGAGGCGACCGAAGCGCGCCTCGCGAAGTATCCGCCGCTGGTGTTTGCGGGTGAAGCACGCCGTCTGAAGAGTGCCCTTGCCAATGTCGCCGAAGGCCGCGGTTTCCTGCTGCAGGGCGGCGATTGCGCCGAGAGCTTCGCAGAGCACGGCGCCGACACGATCCGCGACTTCTTCCGCGCCTTCCTGCAGATGGCCGTCGTCTTGACCTTCGGCGCACAGCAGCCGGTGGTGAAGGTCGGCCGCATCGCCGGCCAGTTCGCCAAGCCCCGTTCTTCCGGCGTGGAGAAGCAGGGCGAAGTGACGCTGCCGTCCTACCGCGGCGACATCATCAACGGCATCGAGTTCACCGAGGAAGCGCGTATCCCGAACCCGGAACGCCAGATCATGGCCTACCGCCAGTCGGCCGCAACGCTGAACCTTTTGCGCGCCTTCGCCATGGGCGGCTATGCCAACCTCGACAACGTGCACCAGTGGATGCTCGGTTTCGTCAAGGACAGCCCGCAGGCGGAACGCTACCGCAAGCTCGCCGACCGGATCTCGGAAACCATGGACTTCATGAAGGCGATCGGCATCACCTCGGAAAACCATCCGAGCCTGCGCGAAACCGACTTTTTCACCAGCCACGAGGCGCTGCTGCTCGGCTACGAGCAGGCGCTGACCCGCGTCGATTCGACCTCGGGTGACTGGTACGCCACCTCCGGTCACATGATCTGGATTGGCGACCGCACCCGCCAGCCCGACCATGCGCACATCGAATACTGCCGCGGCATCAAGAACCCGCTCGGTCTCAAGTGCGGTCCTTCGCTGACGGCCGACGGCCTGCTCGAGCTGATCGACATTCTGAACCCGGCCAACGAAGCCGGACGCCTGACGCTGATCTGCCGCTTCGGCCATGACAAGGTGGCCGAGCATCTGCCGCGCCTCATCCGCGCGGTCGAGCGCGAGGGCAAGAATGTCGTCTGGTCCTGCGATCCGATGCACGGCAACACGATCACGCTCAACAACTACAAGACCCGTCCGTTCGAGCGGATCCTGTCGGAAGTCGAGAGCTTCTTCCAGATCCACCGCGCGGAAGGCACGCATCCGGGCGGCATCCATATCGAGATGACCGGCAACGACGTGACGGAATGCACCGGTGGTGCACGTGCGCTTTCCGGTGACGATCTTGCCGACCGCTACCACACGCATTGCGATCCGCGCCTCAATGCGGATCAGGCGCTGGAACTGGCGTTCCTGCTTGCCGAACGCATGAAGGGCGGCCGCGACGAGAAGAAGATGGTCGTCAACGGCTGATCTAAATCCATGGCATCGTTCAGGTTTTCTGAACGTCGCTTAGGAGTTTTGAATTTGACAATGCCGGGCCGGCTCTCGAAGCTGGCCCGGCATTTTCGTGTCTGGAGCAGGAAGCGGCGCGCGTGACCGTGCTGCCGCTCTCACCTCATGGCAGGATGACGCATGACGATTGCGCTTGGGGGGACAATGCCGGACGTTCACAAGGGAAACTGCCTTTGCGGAGCAGTGCGCTTTGCTGCGCACGGTGAGCTGCGCGAGCTGATCTATTGCCATTGCAGCCAGTGCCGCAAGCAGACCGGCCTCTACTACGCCGCGACCAACGTGGAGGATCGGAACCTCGAGGTGGAGGGGGCGGAGAACCTCACCTGGTATCGGGCAAGCGAGACCGCCAGCCGCGGCTTCTGCCGCCGTTGTGGATCGGCCCTTTTCTGGAAGGCGAATGGGCTGGACTATACCTCCATCCTGGCCGGTGCCTTCGAGAAGCCGACCGAGCTGAAGGGCGGCTATCACATCTTCTGCGAAGACCAGGGCGACTTCTACGAAATCAGCGACAACTTGCCGAAATATGCGGCCGGGCGCGGCTGAGCGTTCACTCCTGTGTATGCTTCGCGCGCCGAACCGCCTGTTCGAAGCCGTTGGCAAGGCCGGCCATCTTGATCGACTGCCACTGACAATATTCGTCTAGCAGGCGTTCGCTTAGCCAGAAGAGCCCGCGCTGGCGCTCATCGGCGCGACCGATGAGGCCCGCATCCTGGGCGCGGGTGAAAATACGCCTGATATGCGTGTTCGAAATCATGTAGTGCGTGGCGAGCTCCGAGAGGCTGGCTTCGAGCCAGACCTTGCCATCGACGGGATCGAGACTTTCCGGCCGCGACATGAGGTCGTCCAGCAACAGGCCGCCGCATTCGGTCCAGACGAAGGCGGCCACGGCTTCCGGTGGCTCGCTCCAACGTTGGTCGGCGAGCAGCAGGCGAGTGGCGATCGGTTGGGCGCGCTCGAAGATGGTCCGATCCGCCTCGACGCGCTGGACGCGGCCCTTGCCGTCGAAGCGGTCGAGTGTGGCCATCTGGCTCATGAACCAGCGCAGCATCGCCCCTTCGCTGGTTTCGGTCGGCTCCAGGGGCCGCACCTTCTTTCTGGCGCGACCGCCATCGACATCACGAAGCAGCTTGTAGGTCAGCAGCTCGGCGATGAAGGCGGCAGCGGTGTTGCGGCTGGCGCCGCCCATTTCGTGCATGAACTTCAGGAGGCGCGCGGTGGTGATGCCGGTCTCCGGATTGGTCGGATCGCGCTCCAGGTGCAGCGTGTAGACGGCCTGGCTCAGCGTCCATTTCTGATGGGAGGCGACGAGGCGGCCGACCCGCGGGAAGATATCAAACACGGACATCAGATCCCGACCGCTCGCCTGAAGGATCGTCCGGAAGTTCGGATGATTGCGAAAATCCTCTGCGGTGAAGGCAAGGGCACCAGCTTGCGCAAGCCCCTCATGCTCTGCCACGACACGCATTTGCTGCGCTCACCCCCATGCTTGCGCGGCGTGCCGGATGCTTGAATTTCAAGTTGCCCGGTCGCCAATCGCCACTCAGCCTCACCCCTTATAGTAGGAGTAGCTTGCGCTTAACGTGTGGACAACCGATTTTGTTCAAACGGGGCATCTGACATTCAACCGTCAGACGCCCCGTTCGACTGCTGGATCTCGATCACTGCACCAGCACGGGCGGCTGGCACTTGACACCGGTGACGCGCACATCGGCTTCGCCGACCCGGACGCCGACGAGCAGAAGCAGGTTGTAGAGCAGGTCGTCGACCGGCTTGGTGACGCCACCCAATGTCTGGGCCAGTGCCTGCTGGACGACCGTCGGGCTGCCGAGCGTCAGGAGCAGAACCTGGATGTTGAGATCGAGATTGTTGAGCAGCGTTTGGGTCGTGGAGGTGAGGATATCCTTGGTGGAGACGCTCTTGATCGATCGAGCGGCAATCTCGGACGGGCTGAAGTTCAGGCGTGAGGCCTTCAGGTTTTGTGCCTCGACATGAGCGAGCGCATCGATCTTGACGACGAGGGCATCGACGAGGCGGGCCCTTTGCACGCGAGCATCGGACGAGAAGTTCGACAACACCGTCGGATCGACGTCGCCGATGGCGATCTCGGCAATGCCCGGCACCGCATCGACGCTGACCGCTGCGTTTTCCGGGGTGCCGCCGTAGCAGCGAATGTCGGCAAGCTTTGCCTCGGCATAGGCGAGTTCGACGTAGATCGGCAGTCTGATGCGGATGCCGGCGAGAGCCGCCAGGCCGTCGACGTTGACTTCGACGGCGAGGCGGGTTTGTGCGGTGCGGACGGCCGCGCCCGGTGTTCCGAGGCGATGGCTGGGCGTTTCGACCGGCGGCTCGCCGATCGCGAGCTTGACCTTGGCAGAAGCGATGCCCGGAAGCCCGGTCACGGCGTTGAGCGCGATCTGTTTCTCGCCGTTGGCGATCGCTGCCGCCGCGGAGACGATCTGCAGCGCGCTGACCTTCATCGCCCAGTCGGAACCGGCATCGATCTGCAGGCTCTTCTTCGGATCGAGGTTGAGGATCTGCGCCAGCGTCACGGTCTTTTTGTTGTTTGAGGTCGAAAGCTCGATGCTCTTCAGTGCCGCCGTCACGGTTCCCGAGAGGCCCTGGACGAGCCGCATCGAGGAGAGCAGTTGCGGCATGGTCAGATTGGCCTTCAGCACGTCCTCATAGGAGGCCGTGGTCAGGTTGAGCTTTGTCGCGACGATCTTCAGGAACGGCTGGACGTCGATGTCGGCATTGATGAGCGCCTCGTAGTCCATGACCTTGAGGGAGATGGTCGTGCCGAGCATTTGGCCGAGGATCGAATTCAGCAGTCCGTCGTTCAGGCTGGCGAGGCGCGAACCGACGGAGAAGGCGGCAATCTTGGAGCTCGCGGCGGTGCCGACGACGCTGAGATCCGGCGGCGCGCTGAACAAGGAGGCAAGGACGATTTCCCCCTTCTTTTCCAGCAGGACCTGCACGGCATCGGTCGGTGTCGCGTCCTTGACGAAACGCTGCCCGGCATCGAGTGAGGGGTCGGGGACATAGCGGCCGCGGGTCAGCGTCGCGACACCATCCACCTTGCCCGAGCCGACATCGCTCAACGGCAGCACCTTGCCGTCGACTGTCATCAGTCCGCTCGGCGTTGCCACGGCATAGTTGAGACCGTTGTCGGAGAAATGATTGAGCACGGCCTTCTCGGCCAACGCAATGTTGGCCGCCGCCGCGATCGCGGCAAGGTCGACCGTCGACTGCATCTCACGTTTCTGCACGGTCAGATAGCCGTAGTCGATGCCGAGCCCCATGGAGGCGACGACCAACGGCATGACCAGTGCGGCGGAGATGCCCACATTTGCGTCCGGTGATCGGAGCAGCCTGCGCAGTCGCGTTGAATTCCACGACATGTCAGACCCCTCCCACGCGAATGGTTGCAAAGCGCTCGATCTGGCTGCTCGGCATCGCGAATGTGAAAAGATTAAAAATCGGCAGGTCTGCGGCGTCGTACTTGATCCGAACGGTGAACTGGTTGGTGTTGTTGGCGTCGTCCTTGACGGTCACGACCATGCGAGAGGATTTGATGAAGGCCTGGTCCATGGTCGTGCGCTGGATATAGTCGGTCGCGAGGCGTTCGCGTTCACTTTCCGACAGTCCAGCGATGGCTGTGCGCGCGGCATCGGCGGCGATCTGCTGTATGGAATGGGCTGTGCTGAGATAAATACCGTAGGCGATCAAGGTCAGCACGCAAAGGAAGAAGAGCGGCGCTATGATTGCAAATTCGATTGCAGCGGCGCCGTCTCGGC
Organism: Ensifer sp. B1-9; assembly: GCF_050474445.1. Taxonomy (NCBI): domain Bacteria; kingdom Pseudomonadati; phylum Pseudomonadota; class Alphaproteobacteria; order Hyphomicrobiales; family Rhizobiaceae; genus Ensifer; species Ensifer sp. B1-9. The sequence continues at coordinate 203,265 of NZ_JBCHVG010000011.1, read as the reverse complement.
CGCCTAAAAGGCGCTTGAAGTTGGACATTGCAGCATCTCCGCGTACCCACGTTGCTGTATTTTTTCGAATGTCCCTGCACCCGTACGATGCCCCTCAAACGTTAATTTTTTCATACCCCGATAAGTTGTTGAATCTGCGCATGTTTCGCGAATGTTGCAAAAAATGTATTTTCAGTTGAATTAGTGTTTATGAAAATTAGCGCGGTTTACCGGCCCGAAGCAGATGGATGGCCGATGGGCGGATGGCAACGAAACTGATCCGCCGGGCCGTATTTCGCCTCGTGCCAGGGGGCGGATCATGCTTGTCGGGTGCGTTCAGTCCCGGCCGGGCGCTGAACGGTATTGTTCGAGCTGCCGGTTGAGGGTTGCGACGTCGGCGCGCAGTTCCGAAATCTCGCGCAGCAACACGTCGTCGACCTTGTGGTGCAGGGCGATCAGTTCGACCTCCGCTTTCAGATTGACCTCATAGTCCTTGGATGCTGCGAAGCGGTCGCGTTCGGCCTGGCGGTTCTGCGACATCATGATGACCGGCGCCTGTAGCGCGGCAAGCATGGAAAGCACCAGGTTGAGGAAGATGTAGGGGTAGGGGTCGAACGCACCGGTGATGAGCAGCACGGAGTTCACGAGGACCCAACAGACGAGGAAGCCGCAGAAGCCGATGATGAAGCTCCACGAACCGCCGACGCGGGCGATGCTGTCGGCAAGCCTGTCGCCGAAGGAAAGCCCAGCCGTAAAGGCGGCATGTGAATCGGTGGCAAGGGTGCGCCGATCGCGGGAGTGCGCAAGAATGCGACGTTCGATTTCGCCAAGCTCGTTCAGCGGCTTGCCGAAAAGCTGCTTTGATATCTCGTTGAAGTGCGGCATGGCGATCTCCGATGTTGGCCGGAAGCCAATCTAGAGCGCAGGGGCCGCAAGGAAAATCAGGCGGGATCGGAAAAATGCGGAGAGCCGGACCGGATTCTGCCGGTCCGGCTCTCATGGATCAGTGGGTTTCAGCCGCGCTGGCGAAGAGCTCGGCGTGGGACTTGAAGAACCGGTCCGTCGAGTAGCGTTTTCCGAACATCATATCGTGCTGCAGGAAGCGATAATCGCGCAGCAAGGCGGGCACCTTCGGCTGACGCGACCACTCGGCGACTTCCTTGCCGTTCTTGCGGATCAGCATGTAGCGGTCGACGACGCGGAACTGGTCATGAACCTTGCCGAGGAACCCGGTGTAGTAGGGATGCTCGTAGCCGGATTGCTTGAGGATCGTGTAGGAGAGGAAGGCCGGGCTGATGGTGCCGACGTTCTTCTTCGGTCCGGTCTTGTTCGACCAGACGACCAGCGGCGTTTCATGCTGCGCCTTCATCTGGTCCTTGGAACCTTTGCGCTCTGCGGTGACGCCCTTCATGAAGCCGGTACTGGTATAGACGGTGTTCAGCGGCGGCAGATGGTCGCCGAAGAGCACGATGATCGTTTCGCGATCGCGCTTCTTCGCCCAGTCCATCAGCTTCTTCAGGCTGTCGTCGGCTTCCTTGATCCCTTGCGCATAGGTAGCGAGCACCTGGCGGTCGCTTTCCGGTAGGTCGCCTTCGATCTTGATGGTGTTGTTCGCGTAGCGGTTCGCCTCATAGGGACCATGGCCCTGGAGCGTGACGGCGAAGAAGAAGAATGGATCGTCCATCGCATCGGCCTGGCGGATGATCTCGTTGGTCAGCGACTCGTCCGAGGCGAAGATGCCGCGTTTTTTCATCGGCGGCATGTTCTCCTCCGACTTGAAGGTGTCGAAGCCGAAGGCCTTGTAGACCGCGGTGCGGTTCCAGAACCAGCTCTGGAAGGGATGGATGGCGCGCGAGACGTAGCCTTCGCCACGGAAGAAGGTGGCAAGCGACGGGATCGGGTTGCGGATGTACTGCTGGTACGGAATGCTGCCATAGGGCAGGAAGGCGTTGGAGAAGCCGGTCAGCGCCTCGAACTCGACATTGGCGGTCATGCCGCCGAATTCCGGCGAGAAGACATTGCCCGACTGCATCTCGCGGATCGTCGGCATCGGATCGGGCGAGAGCTTGACGTTCGGCAGGCGGGTCGGATCCCAGAAGGACTCGCTCATCAGCACGATGACGTCGGGCTTGCCGCGGTGCGAGGTGCCGGCCGGAAGCGGCTTCACCGGAATGCGATCGATGGCATCGGCCATGTAGCCGGCGGGCGCACTGACATTGGCCATCGGCAGATTGATGGCAAAGGCGAGTGCGAAGCCGTTGTGCTTATAGTTCTCGGTCTGGTCCCACATGATGGGGATGACCTTCAGGCGGTCACGGATCCAGGAGAACTGGTTGTAATCCATGATGTTCCAGAAGGCGACGAGCAGCGGCAGCGCGAAGGCGAGCCGAGCCACGCGCTCGCGCGTCGTCAGCTTGGGGAAGGTCCGCCAGGCAAAACGCAGCAAGAGCGCGATCGCGATGACCCCGGCGACGAGGCCGACGGCGATGCCGACGGCGGTCCAGGGCCGGTCCTTCACCAGCACCGGCATCAATTCCATGATCTGGCGGCCGAACAGGAAATCTGTCGGATAGAGCGGGTCGGACAGGAAGACCTGCTTCTGCTGGCAGATGACGGCCGGTATGATGGCAAGCGGCGCCATCACCACGGCCGACTTGTGCTCGCGGCCTAAAATGCCGTCGATGGCGAGCAGGACGAGGAAGAAGGCACCGACCGTCGTCAATGCCGGACGCATGGGGTCGAGGAAATAGGCGACGGTATCGGACATCGACTGACGCACGACCAGTTCGACGACGAACACGAGAGCAGCTGCGAAGAAAAGGGAGAACAATGCGCTGCGGGCGCCCGCGAGCGTCTTGGCGTGCCGCGCGGTGAAGCCGGGTCTATCGACATAGACGCGCGAGCCTCTCGCGACCGCGGAATCGATACTGGCCAATATATTCTCCAATTCACAAATGTGTCGTGTAACTGTCATACGCTCGTCATTTTGAACAGGGGATGAATGGTTTCTTAACGGGAGTTGGGAACAGCTTTCCGCCGCGTGACGGTGCTGCAACTACCCCCGATAAGAACCGGGAAAGACAGAATTTTTCGGATTTTTTCGTCTAGCGGCGATTGCCTGTGGGTATTTTCCCGCGGATTGCGCTAAAGAACACTGCGAAAAGCCAGATGCAATCGCTCAGAAGAGATCGACAGGCCCGCTCATGACCGCTCACAAGACCGCTCCCTCGCTCCTCCGCATCGCAGTCGCCCAGCTCAATCCGACGGTGGGTGACATTGCCGGAAACCTGGCCAAGGCCCGTGAGGCGCGCGCCGATGCAGCGCGCCAGGGCGCCGATCTCCTGCTTCTGACGGAGCTGTTCATCTCCGGCTATCCGCCGGAAGATCTGGTATTGAAGCCAGCCTTCCTGAAGGCCTGCTACCAGGCGGTCGAAAAGCTGGCGGCCGAGACGGTCGACGGCGGTCCGGGCGTCATCATCGGCTTCCCGCGGCAGACCAAGATCGGGCGGCACAATTCGGTGGCAGTGCTCGACGACGGCAAGGTCATCGCGGTTCGCGACAAGGTCGATCTGCCGAACTATGGCGAGTTCGATGAAAAGCGCGTCTTCGACCAAGGCGAGATGCCGGGTCCGGTGAATTTCCGCGGCGTGCGCATCGGCATTCCGATCTGCGAGGACATCTGGGGCGATCTCGGCGTTTGCGAGACGCTGGCCGAAAGCGGCGCGGAAATCCTGCTGTCGCCGAACGGCTCGCCCTATTATCGCGACAAGGTGGACGTGCGGCATCAGGTGGTGCTGAAGCAGGTGATCGAGACCGGCCTGCCGATGATCTATGCCAACCAGCTCGGCGGCCAGGACGAACTGGTGTTCGACGGCGCGAGCTTCGCCTTCAATTCCGACAAGTCGCTGGCCTTCCAGATGAGCCAGTTCGAAGAGGCGATCAGCATCGTCGAGTGGAAGAAGGGCGAAAACGGCTGGCACTGCGACAGCGGGCTGAAGTCCCGCCTGCCGGAGCGGGAGGAGGCGGACTACCGCGCCTGCATGCTCGGCTTCCGTGACTACGTCAACAAGAACGGCTTCAAGAATGTCGTGCTCGGTCTTTCCGGCGGCATCGATTCGGCGATCTGCGCCGCACTGGCGGTCGATGCGCTCGGCGAAGAGCGGGTGCGCACCGTCATGCTGCCCTATCGCTACACCTCGCAGGAATCACTGAAGGACGCCAAGGATTGCGCCGCGGCGCTCGGCTGCCGCTACGACATCGTACCGATCTCAGAACCGGTCGAAGGCTTCCTGAGCGCACTCTCCGACATGTTCGAGGGAACCGAATCCGGCATTACCGAGGAGAACCTCCAGAGCCGCACGCGCGGCACGATCCTGATGGCGATCTCCAACAAGTTCGGCTCGATGGTGGTGACGACGGGCAACAAGTCGGAAATGTCGGTCGGCTATGCCACGCTCTATGGCGACATGAATGGCGGCTTCAATCCGATCAAGGACCTCTACAAGATGCAGGTCTATGCGCTGTCGAGTTGGCGCAACACGACGGTTCCGCCGGGCGCGCTGGGTCCGTCGGGCATCGTTATTCCGCAGAATATCATCGACAAGGCGCCGTCGGCAGAGCTTCGCCCCAACCAGACGGACCAGGATTCGCTGCCGCCCTATCCGGTGCTCGACGATATTCTCGAATGCCTGGTCGAAAAGGAGATGGGTACCGACGAGATCGTGGCCCGCGGCCATGACGAAGCGACGGTTCACCGGGTCGAACACCTGCTCTACATTGCCGAATACAAGCGGCGACAGTCGGCGCCGGGCGTCAAGATCACCAAGAAGAATTTTGGCCGCGACCGCCGCTACCCGATCACCAACCGCTTCCGCGACCGGGGATAGACGGTGAGCGCCTTCGGCGAAGGGCGGGACGGCAGCACGGCGGTCCCGAGTTCACGGACGAGGAGATCCGGTTGATGCGGCTGTGGTCGTTGAGCGACGTTTCCGCTGCCGGGCAGCTTTCGGCACAGATCGCCTATTTCGCGACACCGGCGGTCTTCGGCATCCATGGCCTTGCAACCGGCAGCGCCGTCATCGTCGACGTTGCCTTCGTCTGCATCCTGCTGCTGTTGGCCCGGGGCCTCGTCTCAAGCTGGCGGGAGCAACGTCATCCATCGTGATGCAGCCGGTCTGCGCCAAGGTTCTGGCGACGCTGCGAGCGGGTGAAAAACGCAAACAGCTGCTTCACCGCGGCGGGAGAACGGTATGCGCAGTTCCATCGAAACCTATGACATCGTTACCGGCGAAACACGCGTCGTCTGGCAGACGGATCGGCTGGTCGAGGCGCCCAACTGGTCGCGGGATGGCACGCACCTCGTCATCAACGGCGATGGCCGCCTTTATCGCCTCGGCTTCGACGGTTCGCAGCCGACGGAGATCGACACCGGCTTTGCTACGCTCTGCAACAACGATCACGGCATCTCGCCCGATGGCGGCACGATCGCGATCAGCGACAAAACCGAGTTCGGGAAATCGGCGATCTACCTGCTGCCGGCCGAAGGCGGAACGCCACGGCTCGTCACCCGCAACCTGCCATCCTATTGGCACGGCTGGTCGCCCGATGGACAAGAGGTGACCTATTGCGGCATCCGGGACCAGATCTTCGACATCTACACGATTTCGGTCGATGGCGGCGAGGAGAGGCGCTTGACCCACGGGGAAGGGCGCAATGACGGGCCCGACTGGTCTGCCGACGGGGAATGGATCTATTTCAACTCAAGCCGCACCGGCCGCATGCAGATCTGGCGCGTCCGTCCCGATGGCAGCGATGTCACGCGGATCACCGACAGCCCCTATGGCGATTGGTTCCCGCATCCGTCGCCCGATGGAAAGCATCTGCTGGTGCTTTCCTATGACGGCGACGTCTTCGATCATCCGCGCGATCTCGATGTCCGCCTGCGGCTGATGGATATGGATGGCGGCAATGCGCGCGTGCTGTTCGAGCTCTTCGGCGGGCAGGGAACGATGAACGTGCCCAACTGGTCTCCCGCCGGCGACCGCTTCGCCTTCGTTCGTTATCAGCCGGAAAACTGAGGGCGCGGCTGCAGAGTTCCTTCGATCGGATCCAGGGAAGAAAACCTGCAGCAATTCACAGCGTTACGGCGACCTTGGCCGTCCGACAGGACGCGCAGCAGCCCCAGGGTATCTTTGCGGCCGCATCCTTTGGAATGGTCGAACGCGTTGCCGAAATTCTCGATCGGCAGCCGAAGCTTATCAAGGCCGCTTTCGGGGCGTTCCGGGGCCGCGGCTGGCCGGAGCCGCAGCAGGACTGGATGACGCCGCTCGCTTTCGTTGTGATCAGCAGGCGAACGTGGTCCGGCTTCTGCTCGAGCGCGGTGCGAATGCGGGCCCGCGCGATCGCGCGGCTGTGACCCGATAGGCGATTGCGAATATGGGTGCGCGGGCCGGCGCTTGCGCGCCCATAGGTTTTGCCTGCGACTGCTGATTGTCGGTCGGTTTGTCTATCGATTCAGGTGGTTGAAATCGTTAAGTATTTCAACACCAGCTTATTTAAGCCAAACTTCTAATTTGGTCGCTAGGGTGCCGGCGTATCGGCTGCCATCGCCGGGCATCGCGCTTGCAGGAGCGCCAAAATGCTCGCCGTGGCCGGTGCGGACGAGGGGGACTGGCGTAGTGGACAAGACGTTGCGGTTGGCGAAGCGGAGGAGAACGGTTTGGGCGATTCATGCCGCCTGTACCCTGGTCGCCGTCCTGATCATAGCGAGCCTCATCTTCGTTCTTGATCGTTCGGTCGCGGAAGCGGATCGCTTCGGCCTTTCGGCGGAGCGGCGGCTGGTGGCAAACGAACTGCGCCACCAGATGGATGCGGTCGTTCAATTCCAGGCGCAGCTCTCCTTCTGGGACAAAACCTACCAGGAACTCGCCAAAGGACACGTCAGCGACGCCTTCGTTGCGGACGAGATGTCGGGCTGGCTGTGGGAAGACTACGGGTTCTCCTGGCTGATCTTCACGGATCGCGACCACAACGTTTCGACGGTGTTGAAGGACGGCGTTGCGGTATCAAGCGAGGCGGCCCGTGTTCCGCTCGAGGAGGTGGACGATCTGCTCGACGAAGCCAGGCGCCGCTACGACAACGCGCTCAGAAACAATCACGGCTCCTATGTGCTGGATGTCGTGACGCCGGACCCGCAATCGGTGATGCCGACCGTGCCCGGAATTCACGCCGTGGACTTGCGTGAAATCGACGGACGCATGAGCGTCGCGGTCGTGCAGGCGGTGATCCCGGAAACGCTGGCGATACCGGCGGAGCGTCGCGCGCCCGTGCTCATGGTTTCGGTGCGGCCGGTGACGCCGAAGATGATGCGCGAGATCGCGGCGCGGCTGGGTATCGGTAGACTCGCCTTCGTGCCGCTCGCAGCGCGGCCGGAGGGCAGCGTCTATGCGTCCGTCGGGCGCTGCTCCGACGCATCCTGCCTCGTGTCGGCGTGGATGCCGAAGTCACCGGGCGGGTTCGTCCGGGCCGAGTTGTTGCCGAGCGTCATCGTAATGGCGATCGTGGCGGCGCTGCTGATGGCCTTTGTCGCCCTGCGCTTCTCGTCGCTCTTTGCCGCCTTGCAGCAGAGCGAGGCGCTCAACCGGCATCTTGCCAAGCACGACCGGCTGACGGGGCTGCTCAACCGGAGCGGTTTCGACGACATGCTGGCGGCGGCGCTATTGAAGGCAAAGACGCACCCGTTCACGCTCGTCTATGCTGACCTCGACGCGTTCAAGGCGGTCAACGACCGCCATGGTCATGCGGCGGGCGACGCCGTTCTGGTCGCCATGGCCGAGCGCTTCCGGAACCGTGCCGGCTCCAAGGGTACCGTCGCACGGCTCGGCGGCGACGAGTTTGCCATTATTCTCGGCGAATGCAGCGAGGCCGAGGCTCGCGGGCTTGCGGCTGGTCTTGTCGCCGATGCGCAGACTCCGGTCGGGTTCAATGGCCAATTGCTCATCGTCGGCGGCAGCGCCGGCATCGCCTTTGCGCCGCGCCACGGGCTGACCGCACGCGCCCTGCTGCTGGCCGCCGATGAGGCGCTCTATCTCGCCAAGCGGCGCGGCCGCAATCGCGTCGAATCGGCTGACGATACGGTCCTGCCGGGCCGAACCTCGGGCAATCAGTTCGTCCCCGGACCGAGTGGCGATCGTCCTACTCCGGCACGTTATAGGGCGTGATGACCACGACCGCCGAAAGCTGAGGGCCGACCGCGCCAGACGAAGCGCGGCCGTGCAGCATGATCGTGCGAAATGCCGTGCGCGCGTCGGTCTTCAGATCATGGTGCAGGACGAAATGAATGCGCCGCTCGCGCAGCAGCGCCAGATTGTCCTCGTCGAGGTCGTGGGCGACGTAGAGAGCGCAGCGGCGGCCGAGCCGGTCGAAGGCGGCCAGCACCGAGCGGTTGCCGCCGCCGATGGAATAGGCGGCATTGATGTCAGGGTTGGCGGCGAGTGCCGCATCCGCCAGTGCACCGGTTTCGCTGTCCCGCCCATGGCCCTCGCTGATCTCGACGATCCGGATCGTCGGGTAGCGCTGGCGCAGCACGCGGCGAAAGCCGATTTCCCGCTCTTCCTCACCGCGGAAGCGGCCGCTGGACAAGGTGACGAGCACGGTCGCCGACGCGCCGGCGAAGCGCTCGCCGATGAGATAGGCGGCGGTTTCTCCGGCTGCCCTGTTGTCGGCGCCGGCATAGGCGGTTCGCTGGGAATGGGGCAGGTCGGTCACCAGCGTGACGACGGGGATGCCGCTCGTCTCGAAGCGCGCCACGGCGCCGACGATCTCGGGCACATCAGGCGCCTTGAGAACAAGCCCATCGGTTCCCCGCAGCCGGATGCGGTCGAGCAGTTGGACGATCTCCTGCGGGCGCATCGTCTCGGCGAAATGGAAGCGGCAACGAAAGCTCGTCGGCGCCAGCGTCATCGCTTCGCCCTCGAAAGCCCGCCGCACTGCATCGGTAAAACGTTCCGGCGCCTCCATCACGATATCGATCGCGAACTTGCGGCCCTGGATGTCGAGCCCGGCCTGCTGCTTCTCCAGCTCTTCGATGGCCGCGCGAACCCTGGCGATGGTCTGCCGCCGTACGCCCTGGCGTTCGTTGAGCACGCGATCGACGGTCGCGGTGCTGAGGCCGGCCTGAAAGGCAATGTCCTTGACCAGAAACGGATGGGCCATCGCGCCAACTCTCCTGATGGATTTTTGATGGATTCTTGCCCTATATCATGTTTTGTGGCCGCCTATAGTCGTGCTCATCAAGATGTTCCAGGGGAGGAAACGGGATGAAGACCGACAACGGTGCGAGGCAGCGGGTGGAGCGTGTCTGGCTCACTGAGGAGGCCTGCGATATCGAGGCGTTCCGGGCGGAAGTCGAACGGCGCACCAACCTGGCCGACTATCCCTATGCTTCAGGCTGCGACAAGAACGTGCTCGTCTACAACAGCGCCGACCTGATTGCCGCCTGCGGCAATGCCGAAACGCGGCGGGCGGTGCTTGCCGAAATCTGCGAAGCGCTGGCAGCCGGCCCGGGTGTGGCGGTCTTCAAGCGCGCCTTCGCCGATACGGCCGCAATCGACGTCGCGAGCGCCGTCTTCGACGGGATCATCGAGGAGCAGCATCGCAGCAACAGCGGCGGCGGTGATCACTTCGCCAAGCCCGGCGCCAACGATCGCATCTGGAATTCGTTGGAAAAACACTGCCTGAAGGCGCCCGAGAATTTTGCGGCCTACTATGCCAATGCGATCATTGCGCTCGTCAGCGAAGCCTGGCTCGGGCCGAACTATCAGATGACGGCGCAGGTGAACCGCGTCAATCCGGGCGGCGCGGCGCAATCGGCACACCGGGACTACCATCTCGGCTTCCAGACCTCCGCGGTGATCGAGCGATATCCGGTTCATGTGCACAAGCTTTCGCCGGTGCTGACGCTGCAAGGCGCGGTCGCCCATTGCGACATGCCGCTCGAAAGCGGGCCGACGCTGTTCCTGCCCTATAGCCAGACCTACGTGCCGGGCTATCTGGCGCTCAACCGGCCGGAGTTCCGCGCCTATTTCGACGAGCACCACGTGCAGCTTCCGCTCGAAAAGGGCGATGTCGTCTTCTTCAACCCTGCGCTCTTCCATGCCGCCGGCAACAATCGCTCCGCCGATATCCGCCGCGTCGCCAATCTCCTGCAGGTGTCCTCGGCTTTCGGTCGGGCGATGGAGACGGTCGACCGGCTGACGATGAGCGCGACGCTCTACCCGGCCTTGAAGACATTGCTGGCGAAGGGCAAGCTGACCGAGGCGGAAGCCGCCAACGTCATCGCATCCTGCGCCGAGGGCTATTCGTTTCCGACCAATCTCGATCGGGATCCGCCGCTCGGCGGCCTGGCACCGAAGACGCAGGCGCAGTTGATGCGCGAGGCACTGGCTGCGGGAACGAGCGAGCAGGACTTTCAAGCGGCACTCGATGCACAGGCACGGCGCAAGCTGAGCTGACGGTTCAATCTCACATTTGACGGGCTCCCGATGCGTTGCGCTCGGGAGCCGTACCTGTTTCACGCGATCATTCCCGAGGGAGAATTCGATGAACGGACAAATGCAAGGCAAGATCGCCATCGTCACCGGTGGCACGCAAGGACTGGGCGCAGCGATTGCCGGCCTTTTCGCCGAACGCGGTGCAGCCGGCATCGTCATTTGCGGGCGCAATGCCGCCAAGGGGCGCGCGAAGGCGGAGGAAATCGGCAAGGCCAGCGGCGCGAAGGTGGTCTATGTCGAGGCCGATCTTGAAAAGGTGGAGCTCGCGCGGAAGGTCGTTGCCGCCTGCGATGCGGAGTTCGGCCGGGTCGATGCGCTGGTCAATGCTGCGGCCATTACCGATCGCGGCACGATCCTCGACACGACACCGGAGCTCTTCGACCGGATGTTCGCCATCAATGTACGGGCGCCGTTCTTCCTGATGCAGGAGACGGTGAAGGTGATGCGGCGCGAGCGGACCGAAGGCACGATCGTCAATATCGGTTCCATGTCGGCGATGGCCGGGCAGCCCGTCATCGCGGCCTATTGCGCATCGAAAGGGGCCCTCGAAACGCTGACCAAGAACACGGCCTACGCGCTGTTACGCAACCGCATCCGCGTCAACGGCCTGAATATCGGCTGGATGGCATCCGAAGGCGAAGATCGCATCCAGCGCGAGTTTCACGGCGCCGCCGCAGACTGGCTCGAAAAGGCGGCCGCCAGCCAACCGTTCGGCAGGCTCGTCGATCCGGCGGAGGTCGCGCGCGCCTGCGCCTATCTGTCTTCGGCCGAATCCGGGCTGATGACCGGATCGGTGATCTGCTTCGACCAGTCGGTCTGGGGCGGCTATGACGGTTCGCCGCATCCGGTGGCGCCGCTTTAGATCACGGTGATCGATCCTTATAAGTAGAGCGGGATGCGGGCGGAAAACCGCCGGCACTTTTCCTCACCCGCCCTGACGGGTGCTTGTCTTTCCCTGGCGGCTGTGCCCTTATGGCGCCGTCAGGTGCCCGCGCGAGCGGGAGAATCGGGAATCCGGTGTCATTCTGGAACGTGCCCAACGCTGTGACGGGGACGGTTGCCTCTCGAAGTGCCTTGAATTGATTCAAGGTTTTGCCACTGGATCTTCAAGCGATCTGGGAAGGTGGGGCGACCGGTTGAACCGAAGTCAGAAGACCGGCCTGGCGAGATAGACCGAACCCCGCGTGGACGGCGGGAGGTTTTCGCATTGTTGGGGATCGAACGATGCTGACTGAACCGAAGGGCGGCCTTGCGGCTGCCGGTGCCTTTTCGCTGGAAGAGCGGGAGGCCGTCTACCGCGCCATCGAAACACGCCGCGACGTGCGCGATGAATTCCTGGACAAGCCTTTGCCCGACGAACTGGTGAAGCGGCTGCTGACGGCGGCGCACAGCGCGCCGTCCGTGGGTTTCATGCAGCCCTGGAACTTCGTGCTGGTGCGGGCGCCGGAAACGCGCGAACGCGTCTGGCAGGCCTTTCGCCGTGCCAATGACGAGGCGGCGCGGATGTTTGCGGAGGAACAACAGGCCAAGTATCGATCACTGAAGCTCGAAGGCATTCGCAAGGCGCCGCTCAGCATCTGCGTCACCTGTGATCGCACACGCGGCGGCGCCGTCGTTCTCGGCCGCACGCACAATCCGCAGATGGATGTCTATTCGACGGTTTGCGCCGTGCAGAACCTGTGGCTGGCGGCGCGCGCCGAAGGGGTCGGCGTCGGCTGGGTCAGCATCTTCCACGAGACGGAAGTCAAGGCGATCCTCGGCATCCCCGATCATATCGAGATCGTTGCCTGGCTCTGCCTCGGCTATGTCGATCGCCTCTATCAGCAGCCCGAGCTGGCGGTGAAAGGGTGGCGCCAGCGCTTGCCGCTGGAAGAACTGGTCTTCGAGGAAGGCTGGGGAACTGCAGCGACGGATCGTTCCGACATCAATTCTGGACCGGTTGATAGGCCGGTCCCTTTGGGTGCTTGAGGTCGATCGAGGTTTCTTCGTTGGGCAGGAAGGTCGGGCCGACGACGCGCACCTTGTTCTTGGATGGGTCGTAGGGGCGCTCCTCGGGCGGCGCCTTAGCGGTCGTTGCATCTGCCGGTTTCTTGGTTTCGATCACCACGATTGACGACTGGTCATCGCCGGTCATCGTACCGGTCGCTTTCGGCGAGGTCGCGGCCGTCTGCGGTATCTGGCAGCCGCACATGCCGGGTTTGCTGATGCCGCGGGTGCGATAGGCGAAGGCATTGGGCATTTCGGTATAGGGCCGGCCGGTCACGGCCGAGACCATCTGTTCGCTCTCCTCCGTGTTGAGGTCGTGGAAGTAGAGCTCCGTCTCGGCGCCAGGGCAGCGCGCCCGGCAGGCCTGTTCGTCACGCGGGAAGTCGGCGGGCGTCGCATCCGAAGAGATCGGGAAGAAGGCGCCGTCGCAGGTGCGCACGCACATGGTCCGCAACGTCCCGCGATAGTAGCCGTCCTGCGGCGCATAGCCGTCTTCGCCATGCCCAAGCATCGGCCCGTAGGCGTCGTCAGGCGGCAGATCGGCGATGATGTTGCGGTGCGTCTCCGGCTCTTCGGGTTCGACGCTCGCAAAATAGTCGCGGTCGCTGTAGCAGCCGTTGATCTCGAGCGCGGCGACGATACGGCGACGGGTGTCTTCGCTGCCGCCGGCGACGATCTGCTCACGCTCCGATTTCAGCATGCGCAGGTTGTCTTCCATCTCGGCGATGAGGCTGTCGAGCTCGCTGCAGGTGTCGGGGTCTCCGCCGTCGAAGGTGGCGACGCTGCCGCCACCGCAGCCCGCGCGCCGGCGATCGTTCTTCGCCCGGCGCAACTCGATGTTCTGGCGTGAGATGGCGCTGGCATAGTCGCGGGCGTCGGCATTGCTGGCGACGATGTCGGACATTTGCGCAAGCCGGGTGTTCAGCCGGTCGCACACGGTCGATGCCAGCGAAGGATCGGCACCGACCAGAGCCAACGGCACAAGCGCCGCAGCGACGTGTTTCAAGCGCGGGAACACGGGCGAAGTCTCTTCCTACTGCCACACGATGCCAACCTTCTGGTATGGGCGGCTGCTGGCGGCAATTCCTGTTTCACCTCCATCATAGAGCTTGTCGATGATCGTGCAACGACAAGCGGCGGTTTGCGTTAACGGGTCCGGCCGACCGAAGCGGTCAGGCGGCGCGGGCGGTTTCCAGCGACATCGGGCGTTCCAGAACGGTGCCTTCGATGGCAGCAACGGCCTTCATGCGCTGAAGCAGGTTCTCGGTCACTTCCCAGGCGACGGCAACGGCGAAAACCGAGCCGATGCGATGCGGTTCGGCGATGCGCTCGCCCGGGCATCCCATGCGGCGGAACATGCGTTCCAGGAACACGTCGGTGACCGTGACGATATGGCTGATACCGGATGCGAGACCGAGCTCGCCGACGCCGCACATCAACTCGGCGGCCGCGACCGTGACCTGATTCGATGCGCGATCCTGCGAAATGTCGGGCTCGATGCAGAAGCGGCTCGATTCCCAGACCGAAGCGCTGCGGATTTCCGGGTTGTCGCCGAGCAGGATCGGGAAAGTATCGTCCAGCATGTTGGGGCCGAGCGTCGGAAGCAGTCTCAGTGCGCCGCGCAGGCGACCGGTATCGGGGGCGTAGGACAGCACGTAGAGCGGGTTCGCCTTGTCGTAGTTGTCGATTTCCCACTCACCGTCGGTCTGAACATCCCATTTCAGGAAATCGTGAAAGACGCGCTTGCGCAGCCGGAACATCTCGTCGACGGCCTGCGGGTGCTGTGCGCGGGTCTTTCCGTTCAGGATCCTGATCATCTTTTTCTCCATCCTTGTTTTGGGATGGGCGGATGCTGTCAGGCTGGCGACGGCCGCGTAACTGTCGGTAGTGACAGTTTAAATCGGTGATATTTCCCACTAGATTTCGAGGGGTTTTGGGAGGGGCCTTGGCGCGGCCGGCGTCAAACGGTGGGGATCAGCGCATGGCGCACGGCCTGGGCAACGGCCTGCGTATTGGAGACGACATTCAGCTTGCGCCTCGCATTGGTCATGAAGAAGCGCACGGTACGTTCGGAAATGCCGAGAATCGTGGCGATTTCCCAATAGCTCTTGCCGGCGGCGGCCCAAGTCAGAACCTCGGTTTCGCGGCCGGTGAGGCGCTCGCGCGCCGAAAGCGCTCCGGGCATTGCGGCGTGCTCGAGCATTGCGGCATGGAAGAGGTTGGCGGCGAGCTGGAAATCGCGCAGATGCTGGCGCCGATAGGCCGTCCATTCGTCGGCCGGCATGTTGACGTTGAGGGCAAGCAGCGCCATGCGGCCGGCTGGCGAAGGCAGCGGCAAGGCGACGCCTTCGGTCGAAAGGCCGATCTCCTGCGCCGCCTGGAACAGAGGCTCGCAATCCGGAAAACGATGCCGCGCCATCGTCCACTCCACCGGGCGGACGCCGCCAAGTGCGAGTTTCAGGATGGGATCGATTCGATGAAGGCTGCGCGACCGGTAGATTTCGGCCGCATAGGCACCGAAGGTGTGATGCAGGCGGCAGATCTTGAGCTCGTCGGCGTAGGGCTCGGCTTCAAGGTACAGGAGATGAGCGATGCGGAAGGTCCGGCGCATCAGCGTAAAGAAATGAGCGGGCTCGACACAGCCCCCGCATTCCAGGATTTCCAGCATGTCGAGGACAGCCTGTTGCTCAGTCATGCCACAACACCGAATCTCGTCCGAGGTTGCAGCATGGTTAGGGGTTCACCTTTTGTCCAGCGCAAACTTAGCTGTTTAGTGTGCAATACCAGACATGCAATTTCTGATTGGCGGTTTTCCCGACTGGTCTGCCCGAGCGGGTGGCAGAGGATGATTTCTCTGTGATTCCCGGACGATAGCGCGCCGCGCGCGATTGCGCGACGCCTGGATATGGCATTGGGGGCGCCGGTCTGGCGCCCGGTATCCGCGAAGATCGATGGCGATCTCCGCGGCTTCATATCAGCCCGGATGGCTGGCTTCGACGACCGCGAGGGCCGCCATGTTGACGACACCGCGCGACGTGACCGAAGGCGAAAGGATGTGTGCGGGCAGCGCCGAGCCGAGCAGGATCGGGCCGACATGCAGGCTGTCGGTCATGGTCTTGACGACGCCGAGCGTGATGTTGGCGGCATCGAGATTGGGGAAGACCAGCAGGTTGGCTTCGCCCGGCAGGCTGCTGTCCGGCATGACGCGCTGGCGCAGCGCTTCCGAGATTGCCGCATCGCCGTGCATTTCACCGTCAACTTCGAGGTCGGGCGCGAGTTCCCGCACGAGCTGGAGCGCCTTGCGCATCTTGGTGGCGCTTTCCGAGTCGCGCGAGCCGAAGTTCGAATGCGAGACGAGGGCAGCACGCGGCGTGATGCCGAAGCGGCGGATCTCCTGTGCCGCCATGACGGTGGTCTGGGCGATTTCCTCGGCGCTCGGACAATAGCTCACATAGGTATCGGTGAAGAAGGTGGCGCCGCGCTGCGAGATCAGCAGGCTGAGCGCGGAGAAGTCGAGCACGCCCTCGCGCTTGCCGATGATCTGCGAAACGTCACGCATGTGCCGGGAATAGCGGCCCTCGACGCCGCAGATCAGCGCATCCGCTTCGCCGCGCTTGACCGCCAGCGCGCCGATCACGGTCGTGTTGGTGCGCACGATCGTACGGGCGGCTTCCGGGATCACGCCCAGGCGGCCGACGAGCGAGAAATAGTCCTCGACATAGTCGCGATAGCGCGGATCGCCTTCGGGGTTGACCACTTCGAAATCGACATCGGGACGGATGCGCAGGCCGTAACGGCGCAGGCGCGTCTCGATGATCTGCGGACGGCCGATCAGGATCGGGCGGGCCGTGCCTTCTTCGAGAAGAACCTGGGCGGCGCGCAGCACGCGTTCGTCTTCGCCTTCGGCAAAGATCACGCGGTTCTTCTGGGCGTTCTTCGCCGCGGCGAAGACCGGCTTCATGATGAAGCCCGAGCGGAAGACGAAGCGGTTCAGCTTGTCGAGATAAGCGTCATAGTCCTGGATCGGACGGGTGGCGACGCCGCTCTCCTCGGCCGCCTTGGCGACGGCCGGCGCGATGCGCAGGATGAGGCGCTGATCGAAGGGCGAGGGGATCAGGTAATCCGGGCCGAAGACCGGGGTCTCGCCGGAATAGGCGCGGGCGGCGACGTCGGACGGCTCCTCGCGGGCAAGGCCGGCGATGGCGCGGACTGCCGCCATCTTCATTTCTTCGTTGATGGTGCTTGCGCCGCAATCGAGCGCGCCGCGGAAGATGTGCGGGAAGCAGAGAACGTTGTTGACCTGGTTCGGGAAATCCGATCGACCGGTGCAGATCATCGCATCCGGACGGGCGGCACGGGCAGCCTCCGGCATGATTTCCGGCGTCGGGTTGGCAAGCGCCATGATCAGCGGCTTCTCCGCCATCTGCACCAGCAGTTCCGGCTTCAGCACGCCGGCTGCGGAAAGTCCGAGGAACACGTCTGCGCCGGCGATGCTGTCGGCAAGCACGCGGTTGTCGCTCTCCTGCGCGTAGATGGACTTCCACTCGTCCATCAGCACTTCGCGGCCCTTGTAGACGAGGCCTTCGAGGTCATGCACCCAGATGTTCTCGCGCTTGGCGCCAAGCGTCACGAGCAGGTTGAGACAGGCGAGCGCGGCGGCACCGGCACCCGACGTGACGATCTTCGCCTTGGCGATATCCTTGCCGGCGAGTTCGAGGCCGTTGAGGATGGCGGCTGCGACGATGATGGCCGTTCCGTGCTGGTCGTCATGGAAGACCGGGATCTGCATCTTTTCGCGCAGGCGACGCTCGACCTCGAAACACTCAGGCGCCTTGATGTCTTCGAGGTTGATGCCGCCGAAGGTCGGTTCAAGCGCCGAGATGACATCGACCATGCGGTCGATGCTCGAGGCATCGATCTCGATGTCGAAGACGTCGATGCCGGCAAACTTCTTGAAGAGAACCGCCTTGCCTTCCATGACCGGCTTCGAAGCCAGCGGTCCGATATTGCCGAGGCCGAGCACGGCCGTGCCGTTGGAGATGACGGCGACCAGGTTGGCGCGGGCGGTGAAATCCGCGGCCGTTTCCGGGTTGTCGCGGATGGCGATGCAGGGGGCGGCGACACCAGGCGAATAGGCAAGCGCCAGGTCACGCTGGTTTCCGAGCGGCTTGGTGGGCTGGATTTCGAGCTTTCCCGGGCGAGGGTAACGGTGGAAGAAAAGGGCCTGCTGGTCGATGTCGCCGCTGGCCGGACCGGTTTGGGATTTCGTTTTGTCGCCCGTGTTCATTCTCTCGCATTCCTCATTCGTGGTCGTGCCTTTTGGCATGAATTCGGAACGAGGTACAGTTTTGCCGTATCGATTTTGGCGGCCAGATGGGCGGCAAGGCGCTCATGTCATCTTCCTGAAACACGAGTCTGGTTTTCACGGGGGCAGAAAGCGTAACCCAGACGAGGCTGGCATGACGGCGCAGCAAGACAACTCCGTACGAAAGCTCAGGACGTTGTTCATCTCCGACGTCCATCTCGGGTCGAAGGCCGCCAAGACGGACTTCCTTCTCGATTTCCTGCGGCATCATGAAGCGGAGACGATCGTGCTGGTCGGCGACATCGTCGACGGTTGGCGGCTGAAGCGCAGCTGGTACTGGCCGCAGAACTGCAACGACGTCGTGCAGAAGCTTCTGCGCAAGGCACGCAAAGGCGCCCGCATCGTCTACGTCCCCGGCAATCACGACGAATTCCTGCGTGATTTTCCCGGCGTGCATTTCGGCGGCATCGAGGTGGCGCAACGCTACCTTCACGAGGGCGCCGACGGCCGAAACTATCTGGTGCTCCATGGCGACGAGTTCGATGTCGTGGTGCGCAATGCCCGCGTGCTCGCCTATCTCGGCGACTGGGCCTACGACACGGCGATCGCCATCAATATCGGCTTGGCCGCAATCCGCCGCCGCCTCGGCATGCCCTATTGGTCGTTCTCTTCCTGGGCCAAGCTTCAGGTGAAGCATGCCGTCAACTTCATCGGCGAGTTCCAGAAGGTGGTTGCCGACGAGGCCCGTCGCCACGATGCGCAGGGCGTGATCTGCGGGCACATCCACCATGCGGTCATCGAAGACATCGGCGACATCCGCTACATCAATACCGGCGACTGGGTGGAAAGCTGCACGGCGATTGCCGAGCATCATGACGGGACGATGGAACTCATCACCTGGCACCAGATGCGTGGCGGCGCCGTTGAAAACGAAGCCTCCGGCGAAGCCGACAAGCTGCTTGCCCAATTGCTGACCCAGCGCGCCGCCTGACCGAGAGCGACAGTTCGGCTCCTGTCGCGAAAACTAGGTTATGGCGAGGCCTGCCGGGGCTGTGCTAGAGATCGGGTACAGCCATCAGGTCAGCCGATGATTCCCACCTCAGCGCCCGCATCCGTGGGCCCTCCGCCGCGCCATTTCGCGCTTCGCATCGCCTTGCTCTTCTGCGCGCCGCTGATCGTCAACGGCTTCGCCATGCCGTATTTTCCGATGTGGCTGAGCACGCTCTCGATGACCGACTTCGAGATCGGCGTCGTCCTGGCGCTGCCGATGTTCGTGCGCGTCATCACGGCGCCGATCGCGGGCGTCATCGCCGACCGCCTCGGCGAGCGGACGATCGTGCTGATCTGGTCCGGATTCCTGTCGCTCGCGACCGCACTGGTGCTGTTCTATTTCCGCGACTTCTGGCCGGTGCTGGTCATCTACACGCTGCAATCCGCCGTCTATTCGCCCTATGTGCCGATCGTCGAGGCGATTGCGCTCTCCGGCGTCCGGCGCTGGGGCTTCGACTACGCCCATATGCGGCTCTGGGGCTCGGTCGCCTTCATCGGTGCGACGATGCTCGGCGGCTGGATGGTCGGCATTTTCGGCAGCGACATGGTTCTGCCGGCGATGGCGATCGGCTTCGGCCTGACGATCGCCATGGCCTACGCGGCGCCGCGCGTCGGCAAGCCGCGCCGGCCGTCGCCGATCACCGCGCTCACCGAGCCGCCGCCGAAGTCGCTCAAGCAGCTCGACCTGCAACTGCTTCTGATCGGGGTGACGCTGGTGAACGCCAGCCACGCGATGCTGTTCGCCTTCTCGGCGATCTACTGGCAGCAGATCGGCTACAGCGGCACCGAGATCGGCTTGCTGTGGAGCGCGGGCGTGGCGGCCGAAGTCACGATGTTCATCTTCGCCAAGGCGATCAGTCGCCGCTTCAGCGTGTGGGTGATGATCCTGTCGGGCTGTTCGCTTGCGGTGGTGCGCTGGATCATCTTCCCGATGAATCTCGGCTTCAGCGGCTATTTCGTCCTTCAGTGCTTCCACGCCTTCACCTACGCGATCATGCACACTGGCATGCAGCACAAGCTCGTCGAGCGGGTGGTGGAATCCCAGGAAGCGTCGGCCCAGGGACTCTATTTCTTCTACACCGGCATCTTCACCGCGATCTTCACCTTCCTGTCCGGCTATTTCTACGCCTGGTACGGCGTGAACGGCTTCTATTCGATGTCGGTCGTCGCCTTTGCCGGTTGCTGCTTCGCGGTTACCGCCTGGTATCTTCAGCCCCAGAGACGCGGCTCCGGGGGGAAGACGAGCGAAGCCTCGTAGCGCAGGCCAGGTGTGCGATCTTCGGCGAGCAGCAGCGGCCCGTCGAGGTCGACGAAATCAGCACCCTGGGCGACGAGGGTCGCCGGGGCCATCGCCAGCGAACTGCCGACCATGCAGCCGACCATGACCTTGAGGCCGAGGGCTGCTGCCTGATCGCGCATGCGCAGCGCCTCGGTGAGGCCGCCGGTCTTGTCGAGCTTGATGTTGACCGCGTCATAGCGGCCGACGAGGGCGGCGAGGTCCTCGGTCGCGTGCACGCTTTCATCCGCGCAAATGGGGACGGGGCGGGCGACCGTCGCCAGCGCCTCGTCGCGCCCGGCCGGCAACGGCTGCTCGATCAGGTCGATCCGTTCCTCGGCGCAGATCGCGAAGTGGTAGGCGAGCGTTTCGGGCGTCCAGCCTTCATTGGCATCGAGGATGATGTGGCTCGTTGGTGCGCCGGCCCGGACAGCGCGGATGCGCGCGGCATCGTCCGACGTGCCGACCTTGACCTTGAGGAGCGCACGGTGGGCGTATTTCGCCGCCTGTTCGCGCATGGCATCCGGCTCGGCGAGCGACAGCGTATAGGCGGTCGTCAATGCGTCGGGTGAGGCTATGCCCGCAAGCGCATGAACAGGCTCGTTTTTCTGTTTGGCTTCCAGATCCCATAGGGCACAATCGACGGCGTTTCGCGCGGCACCCGGTTTCATCTGGCGCTGCAGTTCGGCACGGGTCAGGCCGCTTTCGATGCGCGGGCGAACGGAAGCGATCTCGGCCAGCACCGAATCGATCGTTTCTCCGTAGCGGCCGTAGGGCACGCACTCGCCGGAGCCGGTGTGAATACCGTCGCTGATTCGGCAAGTGACGACGCTTGCCGTCGTCTTGGAGCCGCGCGAGATCGTAAAGGTGCCTGCAATCGGGAAATGTTCCACTACGGCATCGAGGGAAAGTGACATGAAAGCGTCTCCGGCGCGCAATCTGAGGGTCCGACATCGCCGCCAACCGAACGTGCGGGTGACAGCCACGGTGCGAGCCGTTATGACGGTGTAAGGATTTACGAATCTTTACAGCGCCGCGTCCGTGGGACACGCAACGGTCGCTGTAACACTTTAGGTCTGCTGCATTATTTTGTCCTCAAATCGATTCCGGTTTAAGGAATTATGCAGTCGCAAATCAGGAAAACCGAAGCCAGGTGACGCCATCCGCCCGCAAGCTTACCGCCGATGTTGCGCTGGCCGAAAGTGCCGGCGGGCGAAGCTATGTCTTTACCGGCGCCTGGCGGCATGAAACCGCCGAAGCGATGGCAGCGAAGCTCGACGGACTTGCAAGCAAAAGCGACGGGGTCGCGCAGTTCGATCTTTCCGGCGTGACGGCAATGGACACGGCCGGCGCGTGGATCATCCGGCGGTTCATGACCCGTATTGCCGGTTCGTCCCGGGATGACATCCATTTCGCCGAGGGCGGGCAGCGCTATGTCGAGCTGATCGATGCCTTGCCGGCGGAATTGCGCGCGCCCGAGAAAGGCAGCGAGCGGCTACCGCTGTTCCAGCGCATTTTCGCTCCGGTCGGCGAGGTAATGGTCGCGACCTGGGACGACGTCGTCGCGGCGATGTACATCCTCGGTTCCGCGGTGCGCGGCGCCCAGCTCAAGCTGGGGCGGCACAGCGGCGTCTCGCCGGCGGCGATCGTTCATCAGATCGACCGGATGGGCGTGATGGCGGTGCCGATCATCACGCTGATGTCGTTCCTGATCGGTGCGATCATTGCGCAGCAGGGCGCGTTCCAGCTCCGCTACTTCGGCGCGGAGGTCTTCGTCGTCGATCTCGTCGGTATCCTGCAATTGCGTGAAATCGGTGTTCTCCTGACGGCGATCATGATCGCCGGTCGCTCCGGCAGCGCCATCACCGCCGAAATCGGCTCGATGAAGATGCGCGAGGAAGTGGACGCGCTGAAGGTGATGGGACTGAGCCCGATCGGCGTTCTCGTCTTTCCGCGCCTCGTCGCGCTCACCGTCGCGCTGCCGCTGCTGACGATCATCGCGAACTTTGCCGCCTTGACCGGCGCCGCCCTGGTCGCCTGGGGCTATTCCGGCATCACGATCCCGACCTTCCTTGCGCGCCTGCAGGAAGCGGTCGATTTTTCGTCCGTCGCGGCCGGCATGATCAAGGCACCGTTCATGGCGCTGATCATCGGTGTGGTCGCGGCCGTGGAGGGGCTGAAGGTCGGCGGCAGTGCCGAGTCGCTCGGACGTCACGTGACCTCTTCGGTGGTCAAGTCGATCTTCGTCGTGATCCTGATCGACGGGCTCTTCGCCATGTTCTACGCAGCAATCGATTTCTGAGGCGAGGAACAGCCGTGAGCGCAATCGAGAAACGACACGAAGAAGACCAGGCAACGGAAGCGAACGGCCGCGAGTCCGTGCTTTCCGTCCGCGACCTGACGGTGGGCTTCGGCTCGAACATCGTGCTCGACAAGCTGAACCTCGAAATCTACCGCGGCGAGATCCTCGGTTTCGTCGGTGCTTCCGGCACGGGCAAGTCGGTGCTGATGCGCACCGTGCTGAGGCTGCTGGCGAAACGATCCGGCAAGATCGAGATCCTGGGCGCGGACTACGACAAGATCACCGAAGCCGAGCGCATCGCGCTCGACATGCGCCTCGGCGTTCTCTTCCAGCATGGCGCGCTCTTTTCGGCGCTGACGGTTCGCGAGAACATCCAGGTACCGATGCGGGAATATCTCGACCTGCCGCAAAGGCTGATGGACGAACTGGCGCGGGTGAAGATCGAACTCGTGGGCCTGGCGCCGGAAGCGGCGGAAAAATACCCATCCGAGCTTTCGGGCGGCATGATCAAGCGCGCCGCCCTTGCTCGGGCCCTGGCGCTCGATCCCGACCTGGTTTTTCTGGACGAACCGACCTCGGGCCTCGATCCGATCGGGGCCGCGGAGTTCGACGAGTTGATCGCCAAGCTGCGCGACACGCTGGGACTGACCGTGTATATGGTGACTCACGACCTCGACAGCCTCTTTTCCGTCTGTGACCGCATCGCGGTTCTCGGCAAGAAGCGGGTTCTGGTCGAGGGGACCGTCGAAGACATGCTGGCCTGCGATGAACCCTGGGTGCGGTCCTATTTCCGTGGCAAGCGGGCTCGATCGATCGTGCGCCACGAGCAATGACCGGAGCATGCTTGCGCGCAAGCGAATGGCTTGATGCGGAAAGATGCGCCGGAAACGAAGTGCAGCAGCGTTCTTCGTGCGTCATTTGAACGAACGGCGCTCGAAAATGAATGCGGTTTTGGCGCCAAGGCGTCGAGATCGGAGGAAGAGCCGGTGAAGCGGCCACGAAGGTAGTCGGTACGAATGGAAACGAAAGCGAACTACGCCATTGTCGGTTTCTTCACGGTGTTCGTGATCGCGGCCGCCTTCGGCTTCGTCTACTGGATGTCACAGTACGGGCGCAGCGGCGAGATGGTCGAACTGGTGGTCAACATTCCGGGTTCCGCGAACGGCCTCTCCGTCGGCTCGCCGGTGCGCTTCAACGGCATCGCCGTCGGTACGGTGCGCAATCTTGCGATCGACGCCAATGATCCGCGCTATTCGATTGCCGTCACCGAAGTCTCGGTCGACGCGCCGGTGCTGCGGTCGACCAAGGCGACGCTGGAAGTGCAGGGGCTGACGGGCGCCGCCTATATCGAACTCAGCGGCGGCCGCAAGGGCGACGAGAACATCCTGAAGACCGCGATCGAAAAGGGTACGCAGGCGCGCATCCTTGCGGATCAGTCGAGCGTCACCAGCCTGCTGGCGACCGCCGACCAGATCATGGACCGCGCCAACAACGCGATCAGTGACATCCAGGGCTTCGTGACCGACGTGCGCGGCCCGCTGACGACAACGATCGGCAATGCGGAGAAGTTTTCAACGGCGCTCGCCAACAATTCCGGCGCGATCGATGACTTCCTGCAGAGCGTGACGGAGCTTTCCGGCTCGGTGAGTACCGCCTCGAAGAAACTCGATTCGACCTTGGCGTCCGCCGAGACCTTGGTGAAGTCCGTCGACCCGAAGAAGATCGATCACATCGTCTCCAACGTCGAGCAGATCAGCAACGATCTGAAGGCGGCCTCAGGCGGCGTCTCCGAAACGATCGCCGCCTTCCGGCGGACGGTCGAAACCTACGATCAGTTCGGCAAGAACGCCCAGAAGACGCTGGCGCGGGTCGATACGCTCGTGGCCTCGGTGGACAAGAACAAGGTCGAACTCGTCGTCGACGACATCACCGCAGCGACGGCCGATGCCCGCAGAACCGTTGCGAATATCTCTCAGTTCGCGTCGAAGATTACCGCGCGGCAAGAGGACATCGACCGTACGATCACCGACGTTACCGAGCTGGCGAGCAAGCTGAATGCCTCGGCCAACCGGGTCGACAGCATTCTCGTCAAGGTCGATGGTTTCCTCGGCGACGCGGATGCGCCGTCGCTTTCGGCCGAAGCACGCACGACGCTCGAATCCTTCCGCAAGGTTGCCGACAATCTCAACGCGCAGATCGGGCCGATCGCCGAAAACCTTCGGCGCTTCTCGGGTTCGGGCCTGCGCGATGTCGAAGCGCTCGTCACCGATACGCGGCGCACGGTCCAGAGCCTGGAAAACACGATCTCCACCTTCGACAAGAACCCGCAGCGTCTTCTCTTTGGCGGCGAAACAGTAAAACAATATGATGGCCGCACGCGGCGCTGAGTCGGGGGCGACAGGACCGGTGTGGGGCCAGGCGGTGTGCTTTCGATCAAGGGCGCGCCAAGGTGTGTGGGACAAAGGTATTGGCAGTATGAATTTTCCGGGGCTGGTTGGTTTACGAGTAGCGGGAGCGCGGCGCTCCGCCCTGATTTTCATGCTGGCAGCCGGGCTTGCCGGATGCGGCACGCGCGCCGCCGTCAACGACACCTTCAGCCTTTCGGCTTCGCCCATTGTCGGAGGACACGCGTCGACCGGCAAGCAGATCCTCGTGCCGGAACCGACGGCGGTGAAGGCGCTCGACAGCGACCAGGTCGTCGTCCGTCTGTCCGGTTCCGAGCTACAATATCTCTCCAAGGCACAATGGAGCGACCGGCTGCCGAAGCTGGTGCAGGCGAAGCTCGTGCAGGCCTTCGAGGACACCGGCAAGATCGGGGGCGTCGGCAAGCCGGGCCAGGGGCTCGCGATCGATTATCAGGTGATCACCGAAATCCGCGCCTTCGAGGTTTCGACGGAGGGTGCCGATACGGCCGTCGTCGAAATCTTCGCGAAAATCCTCAACGACCGCAACGGCACGGTGCGGGCGCAAAAAGCGTTTCGCGCCACGGCCGGCGTCAAGGGCGCCGGCAATCCGGCCTTCATCAAGGCGATGGACCAGGCCTTTGCCGGCGTCTCCGCCGAGATCGTCAGCTGGACGCTGGGCACCATCTGACGCCCGTTATTCAACGCCGGCCGTCTCGATACGGTTGATCACTTCCGCAACGCCTTGCATGTGCCTTGCCGCCTCTTCGGCGCGGATAACTTCGGCTGCGGTTGCCACGAAGCCGGCGAGTATGATCGTATTGCCTTTGGCGGTCACCGTGATGTCGGCGGCATCGAGGCCGGGCGCCACCGCCAGGAAATGGGCAACGCGGCGCTCCAGTTCCGCCGGGTTGTCCGCGGCCTGCCGCTCCGGCTCGTCGCCGTAGAATGTTCGCTTCTTGAAGATCATCGCCTCCACCTTGCTCAACGCAGGGGAAACGTCGGATGCCCACGCTTTGTTCGCCTGTTTCATCCGAAACAGCGGGAAATCCTCAGCCGTGCCATGTGTCTCTGCAAGCGACGGGATCTGTCGCGGTCACGAACGGCAGGCAGGGGACATATTCGATGCGCGGCTCTTTTTTCGCCATGGCTCTGGCGATAGCGATGACACTTGCCTTCGGCATGCCGGCCCAGGCCGAAAACTACAGCTATGGCCAACGACTGAGCTGCGTCGTCAAAACCGTGAAGACCTACGGCGCCTATGGCAGGGTCATCCTGAAGAAGGTGCGTGTCTGCGGTTAGCGTGTCGAGAGCGGATCGCGCTTGGCGAAGCGCTCTCAAATCTTGCCTTTACGGCCAGCGCACCACCGGCGGCAGGGACGACAGGATCGACTCGACGTTGCCGCCGGTCTTAAGGCCGAAGATGGTGCCGCGGTCGTAGAGCAGGTTGAACTCGACATAGCGACCGCGCCGTACGAGCTGCTCGTCCCGGTCTTCTTCGGTCCAGGGCATGTTGAAGTTGGTGCGGACGATCTTGGGGTAGACGAGGGCAAAGGCCTTGCCGACGTCGCGGGTGAAGGCAAAATCCGCATCCCAGCCGCCCTGTTCCTCGGACGAATGCAGCCAGTCGTAGAAGATGCCGCCGGTACCGCGCGGCTCGTTGCGGTGCGGCAGGAAGAAGTAGTCGTCGCACCACTTCTTGAACTTGGCGTGGTCGGCAACCGCATGACGGCTGCACGTGATTTCCATCGCGCGATGGAAGAGCTGCGTGTCCGCATCGGTCATGACGCGGCGGCGGTCGAGCACCGGCGTCAGGTCGGCGCCGCCGCCAAACCAGTTGCTCGTCGTCACCACCATGCGCGTGTTCATATGCACGGCCGGCACGTTGGGGTTCACGGGATGGGCGATCAGCGAAATGCCGGACGCCCAGAAGCGAGGATCCTCCGCTGCACCCGGGATCTGACTGCGGAATTCGGGCGAGAACTCGCCGTAGACGGTCGAGGTGTGGACCCCGACCTTTTCGAAGACGCGGCCTTCCATCATCGACATGCGGCCGCCGCCGCCCTTGCCGTCGTCGCGGCTCCAATCCCTGGCGGCGAAACGCCCGGGCGCACGATCGGAGAGAGGACCGGTCAGGTCATCCTCGATCGCCTCGAAGGCCGCGCAGATGGTGTCGCGCAGCCCTTCGAACCACGCACGCGCCTCCGCCTTCTTCTCTTCGATATCTGCAGGGAGGCCTGGGGGGAGTTGCGGTCGTTCCATGGAAAATTACGTCCTGTTGGCGGGTTTCCCGATGAAATTCCGCCGATTCGCTTGAAGTCGCCACAGTTCATACTTTCGCGCCGATGGCAACGCCGGTCCAGCGCCTCGGGCGGTCTGTCGCGCCACGGCGCCGTGTGTCTCCCAAGACGGGCAGGGCCGCCATCACGGTCAAGACTGCTGCATCTACCAGCGCCAATCTAAGGAATACATGCAGCGACAGTTTGGCCGTACGACGAAGCCCGCCGCCGAACAAAGCCCTGGCAAAGATCAAGCGCCGTCACTATCTTAGCGCTTAGAGGTATAGCCCATGGCAAGAATACCTGCAGGCCCGCCGCTCGATGGTTTGCGACGGCAGATCGCCCGGCATCGCCGGGACAATCCGACACGAGGCGATGGCCTTTTCGTGCGGGAAACCTTTCGGCTCAATCGCAGTGCCGCCCGAGCCAAGGCACGAGAATGGTTCGATACCTGGCCGAAGGCCGCCTATTGGACCGAGGTCGAAAGCTGGCGGCAGCTCGAGGGCGACGAGATCGAGTTCACCATGCGCCGTCTGCCGTCTGCCGACTAGCCGAGTTCGGCCGCGCTCTCAGCCGTGGCTATCGTCATCCATGAGCCGCGGGCCGGCGCCTTCCATCGACAGCACGTCGTGCGGGTTGCGCAGCGGACATTCACGCAGCGACAGGCAGCCGCAGCCGATGCAGCCCGTCAGGTGATCGCGCAGGGCCATCAGGCTGGCAATGCGTTCGTTCAGTTGCTCGCGCCAGTTCTCGGACAATCTGCCCCAGTCTGCCACCGTCAGCGGACGATCGTCCGGCAGCACCGACAAAGCGTCCTGAATTTCCGCCAGGGGGATGCCGGTGCGCTGTGCCACCTTGATGACCGCGACGCGCCTGAGCACGCTGCGCGGATAACGGCGCTGGTTGCCGCGGGTGCGGTTGCTGCGGATCAGGCCCTTGGCCTCGTAGAAGTGTAAGGTGGAGACCGCGACGCCGCTTCGTTCGGCCACTTCGCCGACTGTCAGCTCGCGGCGCAATTCGCCGCTCTTCACAATTGTCATAATCGCTATTGACCTCAACTATTGTTGAGGTTTTATAGCATTGGCTCCATGACGTCGACAACAGGAGCTTGATCCCATGACTGAGAAAATGACCCTTGCCGTGATCTATGGCAGCGCGCGCCAGGGTCGCTTCTGCGATACGGTCGCCAACTGGTTGATCCGCGAGCTTTCGGCTTCCGAGACCTTTACCCTGACGATCATCGACCCGGCGCGGCTCAGGACCTCGCGCGGCCTGGGTGCCGCGGTCAATCCGGGCGAGTGGCTGGAACGCAAGATCGCCGAGGCCGACGCCTTCATCATCGTCACGCCCGAATACAATCACGGTTACCCGGCCGCGCTGAAGGAGCTGATCGATTCGGTCTACGAGCCCTGGCACGCCAAGCCGGTCTCCTTCGTCTCCTATGGCGGCGCCTCGGGCGGCATTCGCGCCGTCGAGCAGTTGCGCCAGGTTTTCGGCGAGTTGCATACGGTGACGCTGCGCGATGGGATCACGCTCCCCAAGGCGTGGTCGAAGTTCGACGCCGCCGGCAACCTCTACAAGCCCGAGGAACTGCGTGCGCCGCTGTTTCTGATGATGGACCGGCTGACCTGGTGGGCGCGCGTTCTCAAACAGGCGCGCAAGAGCGCACCGTACAACGAGGTGGCGGCGTAACACGCCGAGCGCCACGGAGGGGCGGTACCGCTTCTGCGGCGCCGGCTGCGGCCAACAGCCAGGGTAGGAGGTAGCAATGTTTACGCTGTCAGGCTGGAGAGACCTGCCGGATCGCTTCACCGGCGATCATCGCGGCGGAGATCGCGATGTTCAGCGAGCGCTGGCCCTCGGCCATCGGAATGAGGACGCGGCCGTCGGCACGCTCGTGTACGTGGTTGGGAACGCCGGCGCTTTCCCGGCCGAAGAGCAGGATGTCGTCCGGACGGAACGCGAAGCGGGTATAGGGCAGGGCGGCCTTGGTCGAGGCGAGCACCAGCCTTCGGCCGCTTTCCGCCCGCCACGCCTCGAACCGCTCCCAGTTGACGTGACGGGTGAGCGCGACCGAAGCGATATAGTCCATGCCGGCGCGCTTCAGGTTGCGGTCGGAAAGGTCGAAGCCGGCCGGCTCGATTACGTCGACGGAAAGCCCGAGGCAGGCGGCAAGACGCAGGATCGTGCCGGTATTGCCGGGAATGTCGGGCTGGTAGAGGGCGATGCGCAGATTGCTCACGTCAGGTCACTCGTTTCCGGGGGCATCGCGGCGCGCATCAAACTCCGCAGCCAGGATGCCCATCATGATGTCGTCGTGCCATTCACCGTCGATCAGCGCCGACTCGCGTTCGCGACCCTCGATCGAGAATCCGGACTTGAGATAGGCGGCGATCGCCCGCTCGTTGAAGGCGAGAACCCTCAACGAGACCCGATGAAGGGCAAGTTCATCGAAGGCATAGGCCAATACCCGCTTGGTGACCGCAGTGCCAAGACCCTTGCCGAGGCGCCCCGGATCAAAAATGCCGATGGCGAAGCTCGCGCGCCGATCAGCGTGATTGCTGTTGTCGAGCCGGACTTCACCGACAAGGCCGTCCTGGTCGATGATCCAGGCGGCCGGGTGTGCGGCGATCCGTGCGATCCAGGCGGCTGCCTCGAGGTGGCTGAAGAGGCCGGGGAACGCCCTGCCTGCACCGAACATCCGGCAGATTTCCGGATCGCGGCCGAGCCTCAGGCGTGCATCCACATCACCGTCACGAGGGCGCCGAAGGACAAAGCCGACACCTTGAAGATCAGGAGGCGTATCCGATGAAGCGTTCATCCTTGTTCTCCGCTGCGAAAAGCCCGGCACTGCTTGATTTTGCGGTCGCTCATTTTGCCGGCGCTAATCTGTGCCGAAACGGCAACAGATACGCGTACGATGAAAAATTGTGCAAGAAACAGCCTGCGACAATCTGGCATGCCGCCGCGAATAAGGGTAGAGATCAAGCCTCTTCAACGCGAACCGACGGAGGCAAACATGAATGTATTGATGTTGACACGCCTTCCTGGAGTAGTGGGCCACCGTTTGGCCTGACCGGTTCCGCGACCTATCTTTTAACAGATCGACGCGCTTCCGGGACTCCGGAAGACGAAGCTCTCTTTCGGGCTGCATTTCCGGACCGACTTTTTCATCCTAAGAACGCGGGGAAACCCGCTTTCCTTCAAAATACTCTGAAGGAGCAATGCAATGTTTGGCTGGTTTGAATCCCGCCTCAATCCCTATCCGGCGGAGGAGCCGACGCTCCCGCCGAAAAGCCTTTTCGGCTTCTGCTGGCATTATTCCAAGCCGGCCGTGCCGTGGCTTCTCATCATGTCCGTCTGCACGATGCTGATTGCCATCGGCGAAGTGGCGTTGTTCCAGTTCCTCGGCAACATGGTCGACTGGCTGTCGAGCGCCAACCGCGAGACTTTCCTCCAGGCCGAGGGCGGCAGGCTCTTCTGGATGGGCGCGCTGGTGCTCATCGGCCTGCCGGGTCTCGTCGCGCTCGACTCGCTGATCATGCACCAGGTGCTGCTCGGCAACTATCCGATGATCGCCCGCTGGCAGATGCACCGTTATCTCCTACGCCAGAGCATGACCTTCTTTGCCAACGAGTTTGCCGGACGCGTGGCGACGAAGGTGATGCAGACCTCGCTTGCGGTGCGCGAAACGGTGATGAAGATCCTCGACGTCTTCGTCTATGTCGTCAGCTATTTCGTCACCATGCTCGCGGTTGTGGCGACCGCCGACTGGCGGCTGGTGATCCCGCTCGCCATCTGGCTCGCGATCTATATCTGCATCGTCGGCTATTTCGTGCCGCGCCTGCAGAAGATCTCCAAAGAGCAGGCCGATGCACGCTCGATGATGACCGGCCGGATCGTCGACAGCTACACCAATATCGGTACGGTCAAGCTCTTCTCGCATGCGGGCCGCGAGGAAGGTTATGCGCGGGATGGCATGGACAGCTTCCTCGACACCGTGCATCGCCAGATGCGCAAGGTGACGCTGTTCCACATCCTGGTCTACGCCAACAACAGCGTCGCGCTCTTCGCCATCGCGGCACTCGGCATCCATTTGTGGCTGACCAGTGCCATCTCCGTCGGCGCGATTGCGATCGCCGTCGGTCTCGCCATGCGCATCAACGGCATGTCGCAATGGATCATGTGGGAAGTCTCGGCGCTGTTCGAGAATATCGGCACGGTCTATGACGGCATCGGCATGATGACCAAGGCGCACGACATCGTCGACGAGCCGGATGCCAAGGCGCTGAAGGCGGACAAGGGGGCGATCGCCTTCGACAACATCCGCTTCCACTACGGCAAGGCCAAGGGCGTCATCGATCACCTGTCGCTCGACATCAGACCCGGCGAGAAGATCGGTCTGGTCGGCCGCTCGGGTGCCGGCAAGACGACGCTGATGAACCTGCTCCTGCGCTTCTACGATCTCGAGGAGGGCGCGATCCGGATCGACGGCAAGGATATCTCCACCGTCACCCAGGACAGCCTGCGCGCCCAGATCGGTGTCGTGACGCAGGATACGTCGCTGCTGCACCGTTCCATTCGCGACAACATCGCCTATGGCCATCCGGAAGCGGACGATGAGGCGATCATCGCGGCGGCGAAGAAGGCGAATGCCTGGGACTTCATCCAGGGCCTCGAGGACAACCAGGGCCGCAAGGGACTGGACGCGCAGGTCGGCGAACGCGGCGTCAAGCTCTCCGGCGGTCAGCGGCAGCGCATCGCGATCGCGCGCGTGTTCCTGAAGGACGCGCCGATCCTGATCCTCGACGAGGCGACCTCGGCGCTCGATTCGGAAGTCGAAGCGGCGATCCAGGAAAACCTCTTCGCGCTGATGGCCGGCAAGACGGTGATCGCGATCGCCCACCGCCTGTCGACGCTGACGGAGATGGACCGGCTGGTGATCCTCGAAGCGGGCCGCATCGTCGAGACGGGTTCACACGGCGAACTCGTCGCCAAGGGCGGCCTTTATGCCGATCTCTGGTCGCGCCAATCCGGCGGTTTCATCGCCGACGACGTCGAAAAAGAAGAGGCGGCGGAATAAGATACCGGTGGCCCGTCGTTCGAAAGAGCGGCGGGCTGCGGTCTTGGACGTTACGTATTTGTAATCAGCAATTGCGTTGAAACCGATTGCTGTTGCCGCCGAACCGCCTATATCGGAACAATGCTCAGCGCCATCGTCAGCCTTTTCGAGAACTGGATCAAGCCGTTCGCGCCGCGCGAGCGCCTGCAGCCGCCCAAATCGCTCTGGGGTTTCGCCTGGTTCTACGCCAGCCAGGCAAAGGGACCGTTCATTGCCATGGCCGTGCTCGGCGGTCTCGTCGCCATGCTCGAAGCCGGCCTGTTCTATTTCGTCGGACGGCTCGTCGACGTTCTCGACACGGTGAAGCCCGAGGCCGGCTGGAGCGGCCTGATCGCCGCCAACGGGCCGGAACTCCTGTTCATGCTGTTGACGGTCATGGTGTTCCGCTTTGTCGCGGTGTCGCTGGCCGCGCTCGTCGAAGAGCAGTCTATCATCACCGGCTTTCTCAACTTGGTGCGCTGGCAGTCCTATGTGCATGTGGCGCGCCAGTCGCTCACCTTCTTCCAGAACGATTTCTCCGGCCGCATCGTCACCAAGGTCTGGGCCGGCGCCCAGGCGACGAGCGATCTCATCGTCTCGCTGCTGCAGGTCGTCTGGTTCATCGTCATCTACACGGCTTCCACCATGGCGCTGATCGCGCAGCTCGACTGGCGTCTTGCGGCGATGGTCGCCTTCTGGATCGTCGTCTTCCTGTCGCTTGCGCGCTACTTCGTTCCGCGCATCCGCAAGCATGCCCGTGACACGGCCGAAATGGCATCGATGCTGAATGGCCGCATGGTCGATGCCTATTCCAATATCCAGACGCTGAAGCTCTTCGGTCGCGACGAGGAGAACGATCGCTATATCCGCTCCGGCTTCGATCGGTTCCAGGGGGCGGTCATTCCGTTCACGCGGCTGCTGACGGCGGTGCGCGCGTCGCTGGCGCTGCTTTCCGGCCTGATGATCACGGCCATCGCCGTCTATTCGATCCACCTCTGGCTCGGCGGCGCGATCAGTTCCGGCGCCATCGCCTTCACGCTGGCGCTGGTGCTCCGGCTCAACATGCTGCTTGGCCGCATGATGACCCAGTTCAATGCGATCATGCGCAACATCGGCACGATCCAGAACTCGGCCGAACTCGTGTCGCAGCCGATCGGTCTCATCGACCGACCCGGTGCCGCAGAGCTTGCCGTCACCAAGCCGGAGATCCGCTTCGAACACGTGCGCTTCCATTACGGCAAGGGCGAGCGCGTCATCGACGATTTTTCGCTGATCGTCCGTCCGGGTGAGAAGGTCGGTATCGTCGGGCGGTCCGGCGCCGGAAAATCGACCCTGGTCAATCTGCTGCTGCGCTTCTACGACCTCGAGGGCGGGCGGATCCTGATCGACGGGCAGGATATCGCGGCGGTCACGCAGGAGTCCCTGCGTGCCCAGGTCGGCATGGTCAGCCAGGATACCTCGCTGCTGCACCGCTCGATCCGCGACAACATCCTGTTCGGCCGACCCGATGCAAGCGGGGAGCAACTGATTGCCGCCGCGCGCAAGGCGGAAGCCCACGACTTCATTCTCGGTCTGCAGGACCAGCGCGGCCGCAAGGGGTTCGATGCCCATGTCGGCGAGCGTGGCGTCAAGCTTTCCGGCGGTCAGCGGCAGCGCATCGCCATTGCCCGGGTGATGCTGAAGGACGCGCCGATCCTCGTGCTCGACGAGGCGACCTCGGCGCTCGATTCAGAGGTCGAGGCAGCGATCCAGTCCAACCTCGACCGGCTGATGCAGGGCAAGACAGTGCTCGCGATCGCGCACCGGCTTTCGACGATCGCAGCGCTCGACCGGCTGGTCGTCATGGACAAGGGGCGGATCGTGGAGGAGGGAACCCACGCGGAGCTCGTCGCCCGCGGCGGGCTTTACGCAGGGCTCTGGTCGCGCCAATCGGGCGGATTTCTCGCCCGCGAAGAAGCGGCGGAGTAGAGCGCCCCTCGAGCACTTCCACGCCCACTCGATCAGCCTGAATTCACCCTAACCGGCGAGCGTCAAGTCCTTGTGCCGATTGGCCGCGCTTTTCCCCGCGACAATCTGCCCACATCCCCTTGTCAAGGCTGGACATAATTTGCGATCAAGCATAGAACGCGCCGGATTGACGGGGAATCTGTGTGCCGTGCGCGCGCAGAATTTTTTCGGATTCTGGTGCCGATGTCGTGTTTGCAGCCGCAAGACGACGGGGGCGACAGCACTATGAATAGGGCGTGGTTCCTTGACCTGGATCAAGTCGCAAGGGGCAGGAATTTCGCCGGGGGCGGATGCGGTTTCCGCAATATTGCGTGAGAGGATGGTTTAGCCGTGAGCGAACACGACACTTCAAGCGAGGCCTTGGGCGAGCCCACTCGCCGCGATTTCCTTTATCTGGCTACCGGTATGGCAGGCGTCGTCGGCGCCGGTGCTGTCGCTTGGCCGTTCATCGACCAGATGCGTCCGGATGCATCGACGCTCGCGCTCGCCTCGATCGAGGTTGACGTTTCGAGCCTGCAGCCCGGCATGTCGCTGACGGCGAAATGGCGCGGCAAGCCGATCTTCATCCGCAACCGTACGGAGAAGGAAGTCGAAGAGGCAAAGGCCGTCAAGCTCGACGAGCTGAAGGACCCGGTTGCGCGCAATGCCAACCTTCCGGCCGAAGCACAGGCAAGCGACGTCGATCGCTCCGCCGGCGAGGGCAAGGAAAACTGGATCGTCATGATCGGTTCCTGCACCCATCTCGGCTGCGTGCCGCTTGGCCAAGCCGGTGACTTCGGTGGCTGGTTCTGTCCCTGCCACGGTTCGCACTACGATACGGCCGGCCGCATCCGCAAGGGTCCGGCGCCGGAGAACCTTCACGTGCCGACCTTCGCGTTCGTTTCCGACACAGTTATCAAGATCGGTTGAGGGGACTACTGATAATGAGTGCTGAACATTCAACCTACACGCCGACGACTGGCATTGAGAAATGGGTTGATTCCCGTCTGCCGTTGCCGCGTCTCGTTCACGATAGCTTCATCAGCTATCCGGTTCCCCGGAACCTGAATTATGCCTACACCTTCGGTGCCATGCTTTCGGTCATGCTGGTCGTCCAGATCCTGACCGGCATCGTGCTGGCGATGCACTACGGCGCCGACACGGTCGTTGCCTTCAACTCCGTCGAAAAGATCATGCGCGACGTCAACCACGGCTGGCTGCTGCGCTACATGCATGCCAACGGCGCATCCTTCTTCTTCATCGCCGTCTACCTGCACATCGCCCGCGGTCTCTACTACGGCTCCTACAAGGCGCCGCGCGAAATCCTCTGGATCCTTGGCGTGGTCATCTATCTGCTGATGATGGCGACCGGCTTCATGGGCTACGTTCTGCCCTGGGGTCAGATGTCCTTCTGGGGCGCGACCGTTATCACCGGCTTCTTCACCGCATTTCCGCTGGTGGGCGAGTGGATCCAGCAGTTCCTGCTCGGCGGCTTCGCGGTCGACAACCCGACGCTGAACCGTTTCTTCTCGCTGCACTACCTGCTGCCCTTCATGATCGCCGGCGTCGTCGTCCTGCATATCTGGGCGCTGCACGTCACCGGCCAGACCAATCCGACCGGCGTCGAAGTCAAGTCGAAGACCGACACCGTTCCCTTCACGCCCTATGCGACGCTGAAGGATGCGCTCGGCGTCTCCGTCTTCCTGATCGTTTACGCCTGGTTCGTCTTCTACATGCCGAACTTCCTCGGCCACCCGGACAACTACATTCCGGCTGACGCCCTGAAGACGCCTGCCCACATCGTTCCGGAATGGTATTACCTGCCGTTCTACGCGATGCTGCGCGCCATCACCTTCAACATCGGCCCGATCGACTCCAAGCTCGGCGGCGTTCTGGTGATGTTCGGCTCGATCCTCGTCCTGTTCTTCCTGCCCTGGCTCGACACGTCCAAGGTCCGCTCGGCCGTCTACCGTCCGTGGTACAAGCTGTTCTTCTGGATCTTCGTCGCCAACGCCATCATGCTCGGCTGGCTCGGCTCGCGCCCGGCAGAAGGCCTCTACGTCGTGATGTCGCAGATCGGCACGCTGTACTACTTCGGCTTCTTCCTCGTCATCATGCCGGTTCTCGGCCTGATCGAAACGCCGAAGCGCATTCCGAACTCCATCACCGAAGCGGTGCTGGAAAAGAAGAATGCCAAGGCGCAGCCGGCCGCCGCGCGCGCCTGATCAGAACAGCGATTGATAAGGAACCCACAACAATGAAAAAGCTTGTTACAGGCATTCTGTCACTCGCTGTCGTCGCTGGTCTCGGTCTCGGTGCAGCAGTCGCCGAAGAGGCGAAGGGCGGCGAGGAGCATGCCGGCGGTACGCCTCACTATCCGATCCACAAGCCGGAACAGCAGGAATGGAGCTTCGCCGGCCCCTTCGGTCACTATGACAAGGGCCAGCTTCAGCGCGGCCTGAAGGTCTACACCGAAGTCTGTTCGGCATGCCACTCGATGAACCTGGTGGCCTTCCGTACGCTCGAAGACCTCGGCTACTCGGAAGCGCAGGTGAAGGCGTTTGCGGCGAACTACGAAGTTCAGGACGGCCCGAATGCCGAGGGTGAGATGTTCACCCGCAAGGCTCTGCCGTCCGACCACTTCCCGTCGCCCTTTCCGAACAAGGAAGCGGCCGCGGCTGCGAACAACGGTGCAGCGCCGCCGGACTTCTCGCTCATCGCCAAGGCGCGCGGTATCGAGCGCGGTTTCCCGCAGTTCATCTTCGACATGTTCTGGCCCTACCAGGAAGGCGGTCCGGACTACATCCACGCGCTGCTGACCGGCTACCAGGATCCGCCGCAGGGCGTCGAAGTCGCCGAAGGCACGCACTACAACCCGTACTTCGCCAACGCTGCCGCTCTGGCGATGGCCCAGCCGATCTCCAACGACCAGGTCACCTACGACGACGGCACGCCGCAGACGGTCGACCAGTACGCCAAGGACGTCGCCTCGTTCCTGATGTGGGCGGCCGAGCCGCACCTCGAAGAGCGCAAGCGCACCGGCTTCATGGTCATGGTGTTCCTGCTGATCTTCACCGGCCTCGTCTACCTCACGAAGAAGTCGGTCTACGCCAACAAGGAACATTGACCAGATGCCGGCTTAAGCCGGCGCTGATCGAGATCCACCAAGAGGCCCCGGTTCGTCCGGGGCTTTTTCGTTTGGGCAAGGCGCGCTCTAAATCAGGCGCACTGCTGCACGGGAGCGTCGCCGCTGACCCGAACCGAACTCAAGCGTGCTTCACATTGCGTTCGCCCATGCGCCTAAGCGTCGGACGGGCCTGGCATCCAGCCGATTTCTGCCGCCCATCGATCGGCACGCTGAATGATCTCCCACACCCGCTCTGATTTTGCCTCGGAGTAGGCGGCTCTGTCGTGACGGTATCGCAGCGCCAGCACCCGTTTCAGGTCGGCATAGGGGGCGTGTTCATTGACGTGAGCACGCATGTAGTCGCGAAACAGCAGCGTCCACTGCTCCTGCCAGCTTCCCACGCGGCGCATATGGATGTGGGTCCGTTCGTCACCAGGGCGCTCCCGGAAGTAGCGTTTGGTCAGGTCAGCGTTCAGGGGGCGCCAAATGTAGCCAATCGTCGCCATCCGCTCCGCCAAGATTTCGATGGTCGTCAGATCGGCAACAGAAATCTGGATGTCGATGATCGGTTTGGCGGCCAAGCCTCGGATTGCCGTGGAGCCGACATGGTCGATACGCAAAGCATGGTCGCCCAGAGCCCGGCGTATCGCCTCCGCCTTGACAGAGAACTTGTCCGGCCAATCGGGGGACCAATCGCAGATTTCAACCGGTTGTGCGACGTACTGTGGTTCTGTAGCCATTGCGTGAATTGCAGACGCAGCGCTTAGCGATATCAACATCCTCGAAGACTTTGGCTCGCATGTTCTTCCCAGGCGCGCGTTAAGTATGCTTGCAGATTAAGGTTGTGTTTCCTATGTGGAAAAACCTAGAGGATCATGTCTCACAATTCTCAAGGGTTGAAATTCGATGCCTATTTCATTCAGGCCACTTGTGGTGGCCGCAGCGATCGGCTTTGCCTTCGTTCCCGGTATTGCCCAGGCGGAAAGCTATTCCGCACTCGCCAAGCAAGGCTATGCGACAGGCAAGCTCTCTAGGGGCAAGTCCGGCGCCTGGGGCTGGGTCGTTGCGAACGGCGAGAAGAAGTTCTTCTGCCGGCTCAATGTCGCCTCGGCCTATGTCAACAAGAAGGAGATGGTGGGCATCACGGCGAGCGGACAATTGCTCAAACTCAACCGCGCCACTTATGACGCAACGATCGGGGGAGCCGACCCGAACAAGCCCTATTGGAAAGACCTTCAGGCAGGCCGCGTCAAGCCGGTTGACGTCGGCGGCTGTTCCCCTTTGCGCTGAGCGCCGGTCCTGATCGGCTCCGCCCAGCCGCGGGGAGAGGTCTAACGGTCAGGAGATAGCGCGATCACCTCAGGAAGCGTTGATCGTCAGAGCGCTTGTTGTCGCAGCGCTTCAACGGAAGCGGCCAATCACTTTTCTTCCTTGAGACTTGCTTATTTGAAAGCGGCCCTATCACGTGATGGGGCCGTGTCATTCGTCTGATGCGCGCGCCGCTTAACCGGAGCGGTCGACGGCGTGGGTAAGCATCGTACAGACCTTGCCGGTATCTGACGCCAAAGGTCCAGGTGATGGGCTTGTCCGCATCGCTGCGGGCGCCACACGAGCTTTCAATCCGCGACGGTCCATTGCGGATTCCAGGCGATTTCCCAAAGGTGGCCGTCGGGGTCGTGGAAGTAGCCAGAATAGCCGCCCCAGAAACGTTCGCGTGCGCGATCGGTAACGATCGCGCCGGCATCTTCGGCCTGTTTCATGACAGCGTCGACCTCCTGCCTTGAATTGACGATATGTCCGATTGACACGGCGCCGAGGCGCGCCTGCGTCGGGGATATCTTTGCGTCGTTGGCAAGCGAAGCCGCGGGAAAGAGCGCCAGTATCAGGTCGTCGCCCATGTGGAAAAAGACCACTGCGCCGTCCTCGAATTCCTGGCCGATAATTCCCTGCGTCGGAAGCCCCATGCCGTCGCGATAGAAGGCCAGTGACCTTTCAAGGTCGTTTACCGCGAGCGTGAGGACTTTCAGCCGTGGTTTCATACCCGCCTCCCGATCTACTGTTTCCTTTAATCGCAGCCGATTACAGGACAACAACATGCAGCAAATCAAATTGCCGCAGCGACCTTTGCGCGTCCGAAAAGACGCGCGGCGCTGTAGGCGAAGGCGTTGCCGCACAAGCCGCACCAACCCCTACCAGGACATTATAACGGAGGATGGTTGCCTTTTCGCCGGTGGGATCGAGCTCGGGAGCAAGGGGTATGGGCTTAGCCGCCCCGATCAGCACTGCCCCGATCAGGATTGGCATCGTGGGCACGCGAAAACGGCCCCGTTTTGACGGGGCCGTTCACGAGATTCCTTTGACTTTCGCCGCTTAGCTGAAGCGGCCGGCGGCGTGGGCGAGCATCGTGTAGACCTTGCCGGTATCCGACGTCAGGTAGGTCTGGGTGATGCGCTTGTCCGGGTCGTTGCGGGCAACGTCGGCGAGCAGCTTCTCGAAGTCGGCGATGTAGCGGTCGACGGCGGTACGGAACTCCGGCTCGCGGTCGTACTTACGCTTGATCTCGTCGAAGGTCTGCTGGCCCTTCAGCGTGTAGAGGCGACGGGTGAAGACGTCGCGCTCGCCGCGCTGGTAACGGCGCCACAGTTCGACCGAGGCATCGTGATCGATGGCGCGGGCGATGTCGACCGACAGCGAGTTCAGCGACTCGACGACGTGGCGCGGATTGCGGCTGTCGCCGGTGCGGGCCGCAGGCTGCGCTTCGGCCGGGCGCT
The DNA here is from genome assembly GCF_050474445.1 of Ensifer sp. B1-9. NCBI lineage: Bacteria > Pseudomonadati > Pseudomonadota > Alphaproteobacteria > Hyphomicrobiales > Rhizobiaceae > Ensifer > Ensifer sp. B1-9. The sequence continues at coordinate 163,151 of NZ_JBCHVG010000011.1, read as the reverse complement.
GCGGCGCCGGCGAGGGCGCCTCTTCGCGCGATGCCGCACGCAGCAGATCGCGCATCCAGCCACCACCTTCAGCAACCTCGCTGGTCACCGCCTGCGACGGAGCGGGCTGGCGAATGGCCGGCTGCTCGATGCCGAGGCTTCCGCGCAGCGCCGGGGCCGGTTCCTGCCGGGCCGGCTGCTGCACTACGGGCTGTTGAGCGACCGGCTGAGGCTGAGCGACCGGCTGCTGCGGCTGGGGCGCAGGCTGCTGCTGCACCGGACGAGAGACCGGAGCGGCGGGCTGCTGACGCAGCGGCTGGGCGACTTCGAGCTGCGTCGAGGACTTGCCGATGATGTCGGACAGTTCCTGCAGCGCCTTGATCTGTTCGCCGACGGCGCGACGCATGACCGCCGCATTTTCCTTTGCCTCTTCCGGCAGGTCGAAGGCACCGCGCTTCAGTTCTTCGCGGGTCATGTCGAGTTCCTTGCGGATCTCGCCGGCCGAGCGACGGATTTCGTCGGTGGCACCGCTGAAGCGGCCAATCGCCTCGTCGATCGCCACGCGAACCGCGTCGCGCAGTTGGCCTGCAACGCCGTCGGACTTCTTGCCGCTCTCGGCGAGCATGCGCTCGATGTCGGACACCGAGGCCGCGACGCTGCCGCGCAGACGCGAGGCCACTTCCTTGGAGCGTTCCTCGGCATTGGCGAAGGCGCCTTCGATCGATGCACCGGCATCTTCGCCGATTTTGGCGATCGCCTGGCGCAGGGCTTCCGACGCGCCGAGCGCACGGCCCTCGACCGAAGAGAGCGTCTTGTTGACGTCGGCAAACGAGGTCTCGACGCCGGAGCGAAGCGTATCGGCGATCTGGCGCGAGCGCTCCTCGGCTCGGCTGAAGACCTGCTCGACCGACGCACCGGCTTCGTCGCCGGCCTGGGCGAGCGTGTTGCGCAGCGCTTCGGCAGCCTCGGCCGCGCGCTGTTCGGCGCTGGTTAGCAGGCGACCAACATCCGAGAAGGATTGCTGAATACCGCTGCGCAGGTTGCCGGCAACGAGGCCCGACCGCTCTTCGGCGCGCTGGAAGGCGCCATCGACGAAGCCTTCGAGCGCACGCATGGTCCGTTCGATCTCTTCCGAGCGCTGGACGAGGCCGACCGAAAGGGTGCGCAGCGCATCCTGCCGCTCCTCGAGCGTGCTGACGAGGTTCGATTGGGCAGCAGCAAGCAGGTCGGACGCCTGGCTCAGCACCTTCGAGTGATCCTCGAAGCGGCCGACGATGCCGCCGATCTGCGACAGGGTCGAGGCGGAAATGTCGGAAAGCTTGTCGACCTTGCCTTCGATCAGGCGGGTCGAGGTCGACAGCATGTCGGAGGCCTGACGGGTCGATTCGGATACGCGGGCGATCGTCGATTCCAGACGCTGGTCCATTTCGCCGAGGTTGTTGCTCGCCTGGTCGATAACCGTGGCGATCGCGGCGTTGTTGTTGGCGAGCTGGTCGATCAGGCCCATGGCGGTGGACTGCAGACGGTTCTCGACCATCTTCATCGCCTTTGCCGTTTCTTCGGCGCGGTGCGAGATCGCGTTCAGCGTTTCGCCGGTGCGCTCGGCAATGGCGTTGACGAGGGCGGCGTTTTCCGCACGCAGGCGGTCGGCGCTTTCCTGGGTCATGGCGGCAATGCGCTCGGCGGCCTCGCGGCCGGTCGCGGCATATTGGTCGATGACCGGCCGCGCCTGCTCGTCGATCAGGCGCGACAGTTCCAGCGAACGGCCGGCGAGCATCGAGTTGAGCTCGCGGGTGCGGTCGTCGAGCGTGTTGCGGATCGCTTCGCCACGGGCTTCGAGCGCCTTCTCGGTGCTGGCGAGGCCCTGGTGAATGTTGTCCGCGTGGCTGGCGATCTGGCTGTGCGTGGCCGCCAGCCGTGCCGTTACCGTATCGGCCGCGTCGGCGATCGAACGGGCAAGATCGGCGTGACGCGCTGCGGTGGCAGCAGCCTTCTGCTCGATCGTATCGGCAAGCTCCGCATGGCGGGCGGCGGTTGCCGCTGCCGTCTGGTCGATCGTGTTGGCAAACTCGGCCTGGCGGGCGGCAAGCGCCGAGGCGAAATCGTCGCCGGCCCTGGAGAGGAGCTCGGCGGAGCGTGCCGCTTCCGCGTCGATCTCCCGAGCGACATCGCTGACGGCGCCGCGAAGCGTGGTCGCGAGGCCTGCAGCCTTGCCTTCGATGCGTGCGGCCTCTGCGTCGAGCTCCTGGGCGACATCGCCGACCGCGCCGCGAAGCGTGGTCGCAAGCCCAGCAGCCTTGCCTTCGAAGCGCGCGGCTTCGGCGTCGAGTTCCTGGGCGACATCGCCGACCGCGCCACGAAGCGTGGTGACGAGACCGGCGGCCTTGTCCTCGATGCGGACGGCTTCCGCGTCGAACTCCTGGGCCACGTCGCCAACGGCGCTGCGCAGATTGCTGACGAGATCGCTGGTCTTGCCTTCGAGGCGGGAGGCTTCCGCGTCCAGATCCTGCGTTGCTTCGTTGACAGCACCGCGCAGGCTGCTGACGAGCACGGCGGCCTTGCCCTCGATCGTGCGGTTGACGTTTTCAAGGCCGATGTTGAGGGCACGATCCATGGTGCCGAGGCGCTCGGCGATGTGCTCGGCACCAGCTTCGATGGCGCCGGTGATCCGGCTTGCCGCCATCTCGCTCATGCGATCGATGTCGCCCGCCCGGTCGCCGAGGCTGTTGGCGATCCGCTGGCCGGCGCCATCGACGATCTCGTTGACGCTGCCGACGCTGTCGCGGACGCGTTCCTCAAGCGAGCTGAGGCTGACTTCCAGGCGCAGGCCGGTATCGTCGACCAGGGCGTTGACGTCGTTGACGCTACCGCGGATGCGATCCTGCAGGGCACCAAGGCTGTTTTCGATGAGCGTGCCGGTGTCGCCGACGACCGAGCCGACGCTGCTGACGCTGCCACGGATCCGATCTTCCAGCGCATTGAGGCCGCTTTCGACGCGGGCCGCGGCATCGTCGACGACGGAGCCGACATTGGCAACGCTGCCGCGGATGCGGTTTTCAAGCGCGCCGAGATTGCTTTCGATGCGGGCGCCGGTGTCGTCGACAACCGTGCCGACATTGCCGACGGTGTTGCGAATGCGATCTTCGAGCACGCCGACGCGGGTTTCGATATGCATGCCCGTTTCGTCGACGATCGAGCCGATGTTGCCGGCGCTTTCGCGCATGCGCTCCTCGAGAGAGCCAAGGCTCGTCTCGATGCGCAGGCCGGTATCGTCGAGGCGGTCGTTGATGCCGTTGATCGACATGTCGACGCGGTTGGTCAGGCTGTCGGCCGCCAGGCTGATCTGATTGGCGGTTTCGGCCAGGCGCTCGGCAATATTGCCGGTTGTCGAGCGCATGCGGGCTTCGAGCGCTTCGCCGCTGCGATCGATGACGCCGGCAAGCGCAGACTGGCGCTCATCCAGCGACATTTCGAGCATGCTGGCGCTGGTGGCAAGCGTTGTGGCGATTGCGGTCGACTGATCGGCCAGCATGCCTTCGAGCTGATCGCGGCCCTGGCCGACGGCGAGGTTGATGGCGTCGATGCGGTCGTCCAGCGTGGCGCGGATCTGTTCGTGCGTCGACGACAGGGTATCGCGCAGGTGCTCGGCGCGGCCGCTCAGCGTCTGCTCGATTTCGGCTGCTTTGCCCGCGAGCGAAGCGGTCGCTTCGGTCGTGCGTGCCGTCAGGGCATCGGCGATGTGCGCGCTGGTCTCGGTCAGCGTGTCGGAGATCTTGCCGACGCGGTCGCTGAGGTCCTCGGCAATGCGGGCGCTCGTCTGGGTGAGGGTGTCGGAGATCTGGTTGACGCGGCCGCCGAGGTTTTCGGCGATCGTGTTGACGCTCTCGGAAAGCTTCTGCTCGATATCGCCGACGCGGTCGGTCATGGTTTCGGCGACGGCCGTCGCGCGGAACGTCAGGCTGTCGGCCACGTCTTCGGCGTGGCGGCTCAGCGTGTTGGCCATTTCATTGGCGCGAGACGACATCGTCGAGGTGATGGCGGCGGCACGTTCGGCGAGCACGCCATCGAGGGCCGAGGTCTGGCTCGTGAGCGCTTCGGAGATCGCTTCGCCACGTTCGGACAGAACGCGCTCCAGCCGGTCGGCTGTGCCGCTGACGGCGTTGTCGATCGAGTCGGCGCCCATGGACAGGATGGTCGAAAGGGCGAGCGTGCGCTCGGAGAGCGTGTTGTCCAGGCGGTGCTGGCTGGCAGCGATCGCGCTGGTAATCTCGTCGGTCGAGCCGCTGAGCGTCTGTTCGATGCGGGCGTGGGCGGCGTGCAGGCCGTCGACGAAGGCGGCGGTGCGGGTATCCAGTCCCTCGGTCAGGCGCTGTTCGCTGGTGGTGAGCGCGCTTGCGAGCGCGTCGGCGCGCTGGCCGAAGCCGTTCTCGATGCGCTCCTGCGCCTGCGAGAGGGCGCCCATGAGGCCGCTGGTCTTCTCGGAGAGAACGGCATCGATGCGGCTGTGGGCATCGCCGACCAGGTTGCTGAGTTCCGAGGTGCGGCTGGCGAGCGTCTCCTCGATGAAGTCCTGGGTCGCGCCGAGCGTCGTCGCCAGCGTCAGCGACTGATCGGAGAGGGCGGAGCCGATCTTCTCGATGCTGCTGTCGAGCGCGCCGCCGATCGCTTCCGAGCCGCCGGAGACGGTCTCGTTGATGCGGTGCAGGCTTTCCATGAGCTTGGTGTCGAGCATGCTGGCACGCTTGTCGAAGGCGGAAGCAAACTCGTGGAAGCGCTCGTCGAAGGCGGTCGCGAGCTGGCCGACGGTGGTCTGCAGCTTCTCTTCGAAGAAGCCGCCGCGCAGGTCCAGATCCATGATCGCATCGTCGGCGCTGGAGCGCAGGCTCTGGCGGAAGCTTGCGCCTTTCTCGTCAAGCGTGGCGTTGAGCGAGGCGAGGACGTCATCGAGGCCGCCGGTGATCGCCTGCTGGCCGACGCTGAGGCTTTCATTCAGGTCACGCGTGCGGGCGATCAGCGTCTCGTTGAGCTGGCGCGCACGGTCGTTGAGCGCCGCGTTCAGCCGCTCGGTGCTGGCGTCGAGCGAGGAGGCCCGTGTCTCGAACTGGCTGAGCAGGTCTTCGCCGCGCTTCGTCAGCGTCTCGCTCAACTGGTCAAGCCGGGTATCGAATTCGGTGCTGAGGCCAAGGCCGGCCGCAGTCAGGCCGGAAAGCAGCGCATCCGTGCGGGACGACAGCATGGTGCCGATCGACTGCAGGGCGCTGTCGGACTTTTCGCTGAGGGCTGCGGCGCGCGTGTCGATCAGCGAGGCGAAGGCTTCGCCCGAAATGGCAATGCGCGAGGCGATGTCGTCGCTCGCCTGTTCCAGGTCGTCCTTCAGCTTGCTGTGGGCGCCCGATATCGCCGAGCGGATACGCTCCGAATGACCGATGATCGCTTCGCGCTCGAGGCCGAGTTCCTGGACCAGCGTGCGGACGCGCAGTTCGTTTTCGCTGTAGCTGCGCTCGAGCGCGTTGACTTCCGAATGCACCAGCGTTTCGAGCTCGGTGGCGCGCGCGATCGTGCGCTCGATACCCTCGTTCATGGCCGAGACTTCGCGGCGAACGGCCTGGCCGACGGTCATGACGCGGTCGGCCGCAGCCGTTTCGGGCTCTGCGAGGCGCAGCGCGACCTCGGCCATGGACCGGGCGGCGTTGCGCAGTTCCTGCGCACGGGCGATCATGATGGCGAAGGAGAAGAAGAGCATGACCGGCAGCAGGATGCCGATCGCGACGCCAATGGCGCCCGGCGTCGCAGCGAGATCGCTCAGCGAGCGGATCTGCCAGATTTGCGGCCCATAGAGCAGGTTGGCAATGCCGAGGCCGGCGATGGCCCAGATGACCGACACCAACGCAGCAACCCGGATCGCGGCGCGATTGGAGCGCACGTCAAGCGCGCGCAGCATCGCAGCCGGCGATCGACGACCGTCGTCGTTGGCGGCGGAAAGGGCAGGGGATTTCGGCGCAGGTTCCGGTGCGAGCGTCTTGGCCGCTTCGGCACCACGCGCGGCGCGGGATGACTCCGGTTGAGACTTCGCTCTTTTATTCTGATCGGGCGCGTGCGCCTGATTTCCGGGCTGAGACACATTTTCCTCCGGATCATCCAAGGAAGTCTTGTCGTTCGGGCTCGAGTTAAGCTCGTCGAAATCGATCTTCAGGGCAGCTTCCAAAGCCTGGAAGGCCTTTTCGTCGATTGACTCATTGCTCTTTTTCGTCGCCATAGGGATACGCCTCATTACCTTTTGCCAGCGACAACACTGCCAGCGCTCGCGCACAACGGGCGGGCCGGATTTCTTCCTCGCGGGCTGTGACGGCAAGATACGCGCATCGGATCTACGCAATACCCTACTGATCACACACTGCATTGCCTCGACGGATAGTCACATTTGTGGCCGAAAGGGACCACGTGTTGAGCTTATCCACCGGAACGGTTGCCATTTTCGTACGTAGGCAAGTTCCTAAGCGTATCGTAGTGACACATTAGCTGGGTTCTTACAATTAAGAGCGCTCGGGCTTAGTTAAAATCCTAATGAAATCTTAATGCGATAACCGTGCCAAAGCCAGAAAATATAAGGAAATCAGCCGGTTTAACGGCCGTTAACCATTTTCCCAGATTCCTGCCCATATTGCGCCCCGATTTAAGCTGATAGCAGCCCGCACCCGCAAAGGATGAGTATCTGAGTTTGCGCGTGTAGGTGGCCTCGACATGGCGACACCGAAAGCAAGACCAACATACAATAAACAATAGGGAATTTGGCTCATGGCGGCCCTCAGGATTGCCTTCGAAGCTCCGGACACTCCGGGAAACTCTGCCGCTGCCGGCAGGAAGCCGATCGACTTCGCCCATCTTGCGGCGCAGACGATGGGCGACAAGGCGCTGGAAATCGAAGTGCTGCAACTTTTTGCGCGCCAGGCGCGTCAGGTCATGAAAGAGATCGTGGAGGGCGAGAGCACGCTTCGCGCTCAGGCCGCCCACCGGCTGAAAGGTGCGGCGCTTGCGGTTGGCGCGGTCGACGTCGCCAGCATTGCCGGCGCGATCGAGCAAAACCCGGCAGACGCATCGCTTTCCGACAGGCTTTCGGCCGCCGTGCTCGAGGCCGAGCTCTTCATATTGAAGCTTTGCCGCTAATCCAGCGGCCCGATGGGGCGAGCGGAAGCGGAGAACGCATCCCAACCGCCCCACATTTCAAGATTGCGGCCTCGCGCCTTGGCGCGCGAGGCGCGGACTGACGGCCGTTGTTGACTGGCCGGCGGATTTGTTGGAAGAACTTCCACTGAATTTGCGCCCGAGCGGCGTGCGTTCTGAAAAGGCTTTGCGCCTTGCCAGTCCCAGCAGTTCATTCCGGAAAGAGACATGACAAAACTTACGATCGTTGCCTTTGACGGCGCGCGCCATGAACTTGATGTCGAAAACGGCTCGACGGTCATGGAAAACGCCGTTCGCAATTCGGTTCCCGGCATCGAAGCCGAATGCGGCGGAGCCTGCGCCTGCGCGACCTGTCATGTCTATGTCGACGATGCCTGGGCGGCGGCCGTCGGCGCTCCGGAAGCCATGGAAGAAGACATGCTGGATTTTGCCTATGACGTCCGGCCGACGTCGCGGCTTTCCTGTCAGATCAAGATGAACGATGCACTCGACGGTCTCGTCGTGCATGTGCCGGAGCGTCAGGCGTAAATCGCGCCGCGATCTTTCGGAATCGCGCCTTGAGTTCTTGATATTTCGCATGTCGTAGTCGCAAGACCGCTGCGTATTTGCACGCGACATGCGCTCCACGCCGCCCAGCGCGCCTTTCCAGTTCTTGATTGACGCACAAAAAAAGCGCCTCGCCGGTCGTTGGACAAGCGAGGCGAGGAGGGCGCATCGCTAACAGATGAGGGAGGGGACATCTGCAGCACCAAGACACGCCAGGAGAACCCATTTTGGCCCCGCTGTTCGGTTTTCTTCTTTTTAATATTGAACAACGTCGCCTAAACTAAAGTAACGGCAACATTTAAGCTCTTCGCACAACTACTGCGCCGCGCTTAACCCGCTCGTTCAGCGGAGGCTAGTCTTTACCCTGGCCCCTCGCTCGATGGTTTCAATATAGATGAGTCGGTGGCCGGCAGCCATCGTTATATTTCACCAATAAAATACTGTGGGTATTGCCACTGAAATCACGCCGGGCCCGACTATAGTCAGGCTCTTCTTCAGGGGCTGGGCGTGGCTACCTATTGTTGCGTTTTCTTCAGCGTTTCGAGCCGGTACTGCAGAAGCCGGATCATGCGTTTGTCGAAATTCGCAGCTTCGGTGCGATCGAAGCGCGCCTGATCCTTGTCGTGCGCCTCGATTGCCGCGGCACTGACGCGCGCCACGGTTGCCTGCATGCGTTCACAATTCGCTTCCGGCTTCAGGGCGAGGAACGTCTTCTCCATGAGGCGGGCGTGGTTGCGGGCGATTTCCGCGTGCCGCTCCTCATGGCGCTTGATGTCGCTCGAAAGCGTATCCCAAACGAGCGCCAGATCCCGGCCGGCCTGGCGTCGATATTTCCAGCGCGGCAGGATGATGCGGGTGCTGAGCGTCACCCGTGCCGAGCCTACTGCACAACGACCGCCACGATTGACGTAGGTGATGGAGCCTCCGAACTTGATGCGGGTAGCGCCCGGGTGGCGCGCACCGGTGGATTTCATCATCGGGCCGCCGGCGGAGAGCGCCTTGTCGAGTTCCTCCGCAGTCCGGCCACCGATCGTGAAATAGGAAAAGCTCTTGTTGATCACGGTTTCGCCCGACGCAGCGCTGAGGGGAGCGGCGACCAGGAGAGCGAGGAGGGCGGCTTTGAGCGGGACGCGTACTCGGGACATCAATGCGTGGTTCTCTTCAGTTGAACTTCGATCAAGCTTGGGGCATAGCCACGACCGGCGCAACAGCAAATCGAGGGCTCTCGGCCGAGGACGGATCGTGAGGGAAAATGACTTACAATCCATTTCAGAAATTTAGCTGGAAGCTGGCGCATGGGCGCAGCCTCGAACTCGGGCCGCGTGGCGTTTTGATGGCGATCGTCAATGTTACCCCGGATTCTTTTTCCGACGGCGGCCGTTTCATCGATGCCGTTGCCGCGGTGGCACAGGGCGTGCGTTGCCTGCAGGAAGGCGCATTGATCCTCGATATCGGCGGTGAATCGACGCGGCCGGACGCGGCAGCGGTCAGCGCCGAGGAGGAGCAGGCGCGCATCCTGCCGGTGATCTCCGCGCTCAGCCGCGAGATCGATGCGTTGATCTCCGTCGATACCTACCGGGCCTCGACGGCTCGGCTTGCGGTCGAGGCAGGCGCCCATATCGTCAACGACGTGCACGGCCTGCAGCGCGAGCCGGATATCGCCGCCGTTGCCGCGGATACCGGAGCGGGGCTCTGCATCATGCATACCGGGCGCGACAGGCAGAAGCTTGCCGACGTGATCGACGATCAGTTCCATTTCCTCGATCGATCGCTGGAGATCGCGGCCGAAGCCGGCGTGAAGCGCGAGCAGATCGTGCTGGACCCGGGATTCGGCTTTGCCAAGGATACGGAAGAGAATCTCGAGCTGATGGCACGATTTGCCGAATTGCACCGTTTCGAACGTCCATTCCTGGTCGGAACGTCCCGGAAGCGCTTCATTGGAGCGGTGAGCGGACGTGAGGCGGCCGACCGGGATGTGGCGACGGCGGCGACGACGGCGCTGTTGCGGACTGCGGGCGCCTCGATTTTCCGTGTACATGATGTCGCAAACAGCAGGGATGCGCTGGCCATGGCCGATGCTATGCTGAAGACCAGAGCGGGATGAGGACAAGCGCATGCGGCCCTTCGCCCGCATCCGCCTGCAATTTACCAGAATAGATTACGTCACGATTTTAGGTCGGCTCGACCCAAAACCAGCGTGATCCCAGAATAGCCGATGGGACGGAGAAGCATGAGCCCGACTTACACGATCACTCTCAAGAACTGTGCCTTCTTCGCGCGCCACGGCGTCTTCGACGAAGAAGAGCTCCTCGGGCAGCGCTTCTTCGTGGACGCCGAGCTCGAAGTCGAGCAGGGAACGGCGCTCGTCGATGATTCGATCGAAGACACCGTCCACTATGGCATCGCCTTTCAGGAGATCGAGCGCATCGTCACGGGGCGCCGCCGCTACCTGATCGAGGCGCTGGCGCTGGAAGTCGCAAAGACGCTTTGCGTGCGGTTCCCGCAGATCAAACGCGCCAAGGTTTCGATCCGCAAGCCGAATGCACCCGTACCTGGCGTGCTCGACTATGTCGAAGTGACGGTCGAACATGTCGTCTGAGCCGGACTGGCGGGTCGCCACACTCGGCCTCGGCGGCAATCTCGGGGATCCGCGCAAGGCCATGGCGGCAGCGCTTCAGGCGCTCGATCAGCGCACCGACTGCGTCGTCAGGGCCGTGTCGCGGCTCTACCGAACGCCGCCATGGGGCAAGACCGACCAGGCGTGGTTCTTCAACGCCTGCGCCGCGGTCAGCACGACCTTGGAACCAGAGGCCTTGCTCGACACCTGTCTGGACATCGAACGTTCGATGAAGCGGGTGCGTGACGAGCGCTGGGGACCGCGGACGCTGGATATCGACGTCCTGACCTATGAAGGCGTGGCTCAGACAGAAACACGACTGGAGCTGCCGCATCCCAGGATGACGGACCGGGGCTTCGTGCTGATGCCGCTCGCCGATATCGCCGCCGACATGCCGGTTCGCGGACGCACGGTCGGCGACTGGTTGCGCGGGGCGGATGTGACCGGTATCGAGGTCGCCGACGGCGACATGACCTGGTGGCGCGCCAATTCCTGACCGATCCGGTTCAGTCGACGAGCTTTCCCGAAACAGCAAAGCCCCGGCGAAGACGACAGGGGCTTTGTTTTTTGGCTCTGCCTGGAGTTACTTGATCGAGCCGACAGCGATCGTGTCGACCTGGCGGTTGAGGCTGACGCCGATAACCGGAACCATCGTCTCCTCGACCTTGACGGAGATGGTGATGTTCATCGTCTGGTCGTCCTGAAGGCGGGCGATCATGGCGCCGTTCAGCTTCTTGCGGTTGATGCCGACGACGACCTTGTCCTTGGCGACGTTGCCGGAAACGATATCGAGGCCCTTGCCTTCGGCGCCGTCGAGGAACTTGCCCGTATAGCTGTTGCCCTTGCTGGTGATCAGCGCCGACATCGGCTGCTTGAATACACCGACGCGGCAGAAACCGTCGAGCTTGATGCCCGTGTCGTCACCAGCGACCGGTTCGCCCGAGAGGTCGCAGGTGAACTTGGTGCCCTTGTATTTGCCGGCGACGATCTCGCCCGGACCCTTCCACTGGCCGGCGACCTTCTCGAAGAAGGCCTTGTCCTTGACGCCGGAAGAGGCTGGCGTCGCAACGCCGACGGCAGCCGCAAGCGCGATGGCGGCAGTGCCGCGGGCGATCAAAGAAGGGCGCGAGAACATAAACGATCCTTGATGGGTCAACGTCCGAAACTGGAAGCCACATTTGCGCGGAAATGGTTAATGGAGCGTTTCCGAGAGGTGGCTATCAAGGCAACTTTGTGGCCGTGACGCCGATTATGCACTGAGCTTTCGGGCCTACCAAGGCCAACTGGAACAGGTTTTCTGCAAACCTGTTCCAGGACTCCTCCGGAAGGCTGGGAAGGCAGTTCAAGCGATTCGATCTCCGCCTTCGCTGCCGGTGCGCCCGGCACCGGGACTCAAGTCGGCGAGAAAGTCGCCGATACCCGGGCGCTTCAAAGCGCGGAACGGCATGGGACGGCAGAGATCCATGGCCGCTATACCGATGCGCGCGGTCATCAGGCCGTTGATGACGCCTTCGCCAAGACGCGCCGAGAGCTTCGAGGCGAGGCCATGGCCAAGCACCTGCTGGATGAGGCTATCGCCGGCGGCGATCGAGCCGGTGACGGCAAGGTGGGCGATGACATCGCGCATCAGCCTCAGCAGGCCGAACGTGCCGGGGCGACCGCCGTAGAGCTCGGCCATGGCGCGGATCAGGCGCGCGGATTCGTAGAGCACATATCCGAGGTCGACGAGGGCGCGTGGGCTGACTGCCGTGACGATCGAGACGCGCTTGGAGGCGGCAAGGATGAGACGGCGCGCCTCGCGGTCGAGCGGGCTCAAAAGCTCGCGCTCGGTAAGCTCGGTCAGATGCAGTCCATCGATGATCTCGCCCTCGGTCTCCTTCAGCCGCGTGCGGCCGCGTGCCGTTCGCGGATTGGCGGCCAGCAGATGCACGAGCTTCGCCTGCGCCGACCGTGCGAGCTTGGTGTTGCCGGAGGTCGCCGCGGTCTCCGTATCCGCTTTCAACCTCTGGATGGCGGTGAGCTGCATCATGCCCGAGAGTTCGCGGGCAACGACGATCAGCAGCGCCAGAAGTCCGATCGCGACGACCGCGAGGGCCGCGTAACCGAGCCAGTCGGCGCGGGTGAAGAGATCGCGCAGCAGCCGGTCGACCCACAGGCCGGCGGCAAGCGACAGGATGATGCCGAGGGCGCCGACCGCGATCTTGCCGACCGACAGACGGCGCTTACGCGGGGCCGCCTCCGGGAGTGTCAGCGCCTCGACGGCCAGCGTGGTCTCGCGGAATGGGTCTTCCGCATCGGGCGTCAGCACGACGTTGTCGTCGAAGCTCGCAGGCGAACGCGGCGCGCGCGTCTGAGGTCCGGGCTGAACGGGCTTCTCCTCTCCAATCGAAAAGGCGCCGGGTCGGCGGCGGCCGTTGCTATCGTCACTCATGCGAGCCGGTCCCCGAACAGGAATTGCATGGCCCGGTCGAGGCGGATATGCGGCACCGACAGCTTTAAGCCGCCACCGGTTTCTTCGAGATGGGGCGGACGGAAGCGAACGAAGCTGAGCTCCGGCGGCGGGTGGGCGCTTTCGACGAACGTCGTCCCGCCGGACTGCATCTCGATCGCTTTGAACAGCACTTCAGGGTCTTCCGGCAAGTCACCGGGAAATATCGCAATTTTCTTTTCGCCGTCAAAGATTTCGCCGTTGATCTTCTCACCGGCGATCGGCGTGCCGACGATAACCGGCAGCGTGTGGCCGTCGTGGTTGACGGTTGCTTCCCGGGTCGCCCTGACCGAGGCGAGCGCCATGACCTCGAGGCCGGCGCCACTCATGCCGATGCTCTCGGCCGCGCGATCGACCAGGCGCGCGGCGATGCGCTCCAGCCGGTCGTGGCTTTCATGGTGGAGATGATCCGCCTTGGTTGCGGCGATCAGCACCTTGTCGATCCGGCGTGTCAGGAAGGACGAGAGCCAGTTGTTGGTCCCCGGGCGGAAGCAGGCGAGCACATCGGCCAGCGCCTGCTCGAGATCGAGCAGCGCCTCCGGGCCGTTGTTGATCGCCTGCAGCGCGTCGACCAGCACGATCTGGCGGTCGAGGCGTGCAAAGTGCTCGCGGAAGAACGGGCTGATCACGTGTTTCTTGTAGGCTTCGTAGCGCCGCTCCATCATCGCCCAGAGCGAACCCTTGGGCGCGCGTCCGTCGGGAAGATCGGGAAGTGGCGAGAAGGTGAGCGCCGGCGACCCTTCGAGATCGCCCGGCATGAGGAAGCGACCAGGCGGCAGGGTCGAGGGGGATCGTTCGTCCGCCTTGCAGGCTCTGAGATAGCCGGTGAAGCTCTCGGCAAGCCGGCGGGCGCTCGCCTCGTCGGCAATAGCCGTCGGCCCTGCGGACGAGGCCAGCGTCAGCCATTCCGCCGAAAGGGCGCTCCGGCTGGCGGCGCGGGCGCGCGTCACGGCGTTATTACTGAACGCGCGGAAATCCTGCGCCAGCAGCGGGAGGTCGAGCAGCCATTCACCGGGGTAATCGACGATATCGAGCGACAGGCGGCCCGGCGAGAACAGTCGGTTCCAGCCGCTGGCGCTCTCATAGTCGAGCGTGATGCGCAATTGCGAAATGGCGCGGGTCGAATCCGGCCAGATGCGATCGCGTACCAGCGCGGCAATATGATCCTCGTATTGGAAGCGCGGTACGGCATCGTCCGGCTGCGGCTCGAGCTTGACCTTCGAGACCCGCCCGGAGCGCACCGGCTCGAACACCGGCAGGCGTCCGCCGTTCAGCAGATTGTGCACCAGCGACGAGATGAAAACGGTCTTCCCGGAGCGCGACAGGCCGGTGACGCCGAGGCGGATGGAGGGGTTGACGAGGCCGGAGGCTCGATCGGCCAGATTGTCGAGCGCAATCAAGGCGTCGTCTTTGAAGCTGGTCAGGTTGGGCGCCAAATCTTGCTCTTTCTAGCGGCGTATGTCCGTGGGTCGTTCTTCCGCCGCCGTCCGGCAGAACTGTCGCACGCAGGCAGCCACCGCGATATAGGCAATATTTCCCCGGCCGCAACGAGGCGTGGCAAATCTTCTATTGGTTCGGCAGCAGGATCGAGACCAGTGTCGCCGTCTCGTCGTCTTCCGGCGCGGCTGCCGGCAGATCGAGGATCGAAAGCCCCGCCGGCGGATAGCCATGGGGCATTGCCTCATGCGCGGCGTCGTCGCCGATCAGCCGGTAAAGCAATTGCTCGATCATCGGATTGTGCCCCACGAGCATCAGGGAATTCAGGTGCCGATGAGCGTCGATCAGATCGAAATAGACGCTCATCGGACCCGAATAGAGTGCGTCGATATAACGGATATCGAGGTTTTCGCTGACGGTGCGAAAGAACGGTTCGGCGGTCTCCCGGCAGCGCACGGCCGTGGAGCAGAGGATGCGTTCGGGGCGGATACCCCGGTCGGCGGCAATCTGCGCCAGCCGTTCCGCATCGACGTAGCCGACATCGTCCAGAGCCCGGTCGAAGTCCCGTTGCCCGGGCAAAGCCCAGCCGGAGCGCGCGTGCCGCAGCAGGTAGAGGCGAAGGACCTTTGGGGCGCTGTCTTGCATCGAGCGGTTTCCGGTGGCTGCCTGTTGCTTGTCGCTACAGGGGTCGAATGTGGTTGGCGGGGCAGCTTTCGCGTCGTCCGGCCAACTTTCACCTTTTCCCGCACGGATCGCAAAGATCAAGCTGCCGGCCGCGTTTTTTCCGGGGATCGGGGCGCTGCTGCGCTTTGCCGCGGTCGCGATCAGACGATCCAATGACGCAAACACATCAGCCTCACTTTTCAGCGAGGTCCGCCGAATGCAACGGTACGCACAAGCAGGAAATCAAGTTCCAATCTGTAATTTTGATGAAATATTCGTCAGTTAGCCTGAATCGCGAGCAATATCAAAATACCGTTGAGTGTCCGTTCCGAGGCTTGAATCACGGCTTCCATAGGTCTATACACCGCCGCAATGAGATGTTCTTCAGGAGAATCGCGTTGAGTGAGAAGATCGATCTTAGTACCTTTGTCCTTTCCGAGGACGAGGAATTCATGAATGCCAACCACCGGGCGTATTTCCGGGCCAAGTTGAACGCTTGGAAAAACGACATCCTTCGCGAGGCACGCGAGACACTGGATCACTTGGCGGAGGAGAGCGCCAATCATCCTGATCTCGCAGACAGAGCTTCTTCCGAAACAGATCGGGCTATTGAGCTCAGGGCCCGGGACCGCCAGCGCAAGCTGATCTCCAAGATCGATGCGGCGCTGCAACGGCTCGACGAAGGCACCTATGGCTATTGCGAGGAAACCGGTGAGCCGATCGGCCTGAAGCGGCTGGATGCACGCCCAATCGCAACCCTGTCGATCGAGGCGCAGGAGCGTCACGAGCGTCGGGAAAAGGTCTACCGGGACGAATAGGATATCCGGCTTTCGGAACTGTCTGAAAAAAGGCGCGGGTCAAACCGCGCCTTTTTCTTTGGTCCGAATGCACGCCAAGCGCGGACGTTTTCGCGTGATGCCGAACGACGACACACCTGAGAGCGGAAGCTACGGCTTCCGGCCAGCCGAGATATCGGCCAGCATGCGGTTCATCTCTTCTTCGATGGTCGGTTCCCTGCGGCCGCCGTCGGCACTGGGCGTGCCAAGCATCGGCTCCTGCCGGCCGGATGGCGTCAGGGAGCGGCTCTCCGGGGCGACCATGCCCGAAGCGGCAACCGGGCCCTGGCCAAGGCGCTGGAGGTCGCCGCTGATCTCCGCATCAAGCAGGCGCTCGAAGTCCGTGAGCCCGGCCGTCGGCGCCGGCTGCGGCTGTTGGACGGAGGGGGCCGGGCGCTGCACCTGCATGGGCTGCGACGGGATTGGCTGCGTCTGGACCTGCTGAGCCGCCGCAATGGGCCTGTCCAAGGATACATCGAAGTTTGCCTGGGGTGCCGAAGCGGTCGCCACGGCCGGGCTCTCCTGGGACGGCTGCACGGACGGACGGACAAGCGGACGCTGTTCAGCCGTGACCCCGGGGGCCGCCACCGGGCGCTGCTCGGCGACGACGCGCGGCGGCGCGGCCGGCTCGACACGGGTGGCCGGTTGTTCTTGCGGTCGGGCGACGGGCTGCACCGGCGTGACCGCAGCGACGGGCTCGGATTGAGGTGAAGGTGCCGTTTGCTGCGGAAGCTCCCTGGCTGCCGGTCGGCTCTCCACTCCCGTCGGCTCAGCAACTTTGCGTTCCGCAACGGGCGCGCGCTCCTCGGCGCTTCCGATCCGGCTCTCGATGACGATATCCGTCGGACCGCCGATCATGATCAGATGTTCGACATCGTCTCGGCGCACGAGGACCAGACGGCGGCGGGTGTCGACGGCGGCGGCATCGAGCACGGCAAGCCTGGGCTGGCGGTTCTTGCCGCCGCGAATGAAGGGCGAGGAGGGGCGGTTGCGCATGATCCAGAGCACGATCACGAGGCACAGAAGTCCGATCGCGACGGCTGCGGCGGCAATGACGAACCGGCTGCCGTTGTCGGCGATGATCGTTTCCATCATAGGCTGAGCTCCTTCTGCCTTTCGAGTGCCAGTATTTGACGGCTTTTTTCGGGCTCGGACAAGGACTTCGCCGACATTCCCTGTGAATTGGCGGCAATGCTTCCGCCGAGGTGCTTTTTGCTGTTATCTCTGATTGTTAAAGATGATTCTTGTCCGAGTGATCGAGGGCGTGTCGGGAATGGCCGATTTCGCCCGGCGGATCTTGCGGATGCCGGCCGGAAGGGCTGGGCCGCGCCGGCGCGCGGCGCCGGCCGCATAAGAGGACCCGATGACGAAATTGCGGCAGTCAGGCGACTACCAGATGCCGGTTGTTGACCGTGGCGTCAGGCCGGGCACCGTGCTGCGGATCGTTCTGCTCGCGATCGTCCTCACTGTATCGGCCATCGCCTTCGTGATCTTCAAGAACGAGATGGACAACGAGATCGTTCTCGGCATCCTCGGCGTTCTTGCCATGGTCGGCATCTTCTTCCTCGTTTCCTCCGTCATCGGTTTCATCGAGGTCATGCCGCAGTCGCGCCCGGACGAGCTGGCACGCGCCTTTCTCGATGCGCATGAGGACGGCACCATCGTCACCGACCGCAAGGGCCGGATCATCTACGCCAATGCGGCCTATGGCGCTTTGACAGGCGCCAAGAGCGCCGCCGGCATCCAGTCGCTCGAAACCATCCTGTCGCGCAACCGCGAGGCGACGGAGGCGATCTACCGGCTGACCAACGGTCTGCACGAGGGCAAGCAGGGGCATGAGGAATTTCGCCTGCTGAAGCCGCTGGCGACCACCACCTCCAGCGGTTCCGGCGCCCATTGGTTCCGCTTGAAGGCGCGGGTGCTGCCGCTCGAAGACAACGCACGCAATCCGCTCTATCTCTGGCAGATCGCCGACATCACGGCGGAGCGCGACGATCAGGAGCGCTTCTTCAAGGAATTGCAGAACGCGATCGACTATCTCGACCACGCGCCGGCCGGCTTCTTCTCCGCCGGGCGCAAGGGCGAGATCTTCTACATCAACGCCACCTTGGCCGATTGGCTCGGTATCGACCTGACCAAGTTCCAGCCGGGCTCGATCAGCATCGGCGACCTGGTGGCCGGCGAGGGGCTGACGCTCGTCCAGGCCGTACAGGCCGAGCCCGGCCTGAAGAAAACGAAGATGCTCGACCTCGATCTGCGCAAGATGAACGGCCAGAGCCTGCCGGTGCGCATGATCCACCGCGTCTCCTCGACGCGCGACGGGGCGCCTGGCGAAAGCCGCACCATCGTGATGTCGCGCGAAGGCGGCGAGGACAACGAGCAATCGGCGTCCAGCGCCGCCATGCGCTTTACCCGCTTCTTCAACAACACGCCGATGGCGATCGCCTCGGTCGACGGCAATGGCCGGATCCTGCGCACCAATGCGCCGTTCCTGAAGCTCTTCTCCGGCCTCGTCTCGCAGGACGACGTCGAGCGCGGAGCGCTGATCGAGGCCGTGGTCCACGAGAACGAGAAGGGCCGCCTGCACGAGGCGCTGGCAGCAGCGAAGGATCGGCAGGGCGACATCGCGCCGATCGATGCGCTGCACCCGACGGACGGAGAGCGCCACTTCCGCTTCTACGTCAATGCCGTGATCGACCAGAGCGATCAGTCGCCGGAGGAAGCGGCGATCATCTATGCGCTTGAAATCACCGAGCAGAAGGCGCTCGAGAACCAGATGGCGCAGACCCAGAAGATGAACGCCGTGGGCACGCTCGCCGGCGGCATCGCGCACGACTTCAACAACGTGCTGACGGCGATCCTGCTCTCGTCCGACCACCTGCTTCTGTCGGCCCGCCCGGCAGACCCGAGCTTTGCCGATCTCATGGAGATCAAGCGCAACGCCAACCGCGCCGCGGTTCTCGTGCGACAGTTGCTTGCCTTCTCGCGCAAGCAGACGATGCGGCCGACGGTGCTCAACATGACGGATGTGATCGGCGACCTGCGCATGCTGGTCGACCGCATGACCGGAACCAACGTCAAGGTCGAGGTCGATTATGGCCGCGATCTTTGGCCCGTCAGGACCGATCTCGGCCAGTTCGAACAGGTGCTCTTGAACCTGGCGGTCAATGCCCGCGACGCCATGCCCGAGGGCGGCACGATCACGCTTCGGACGCGCAACCTGCCCGCCGCCGAGGTTGCGGCCTTCGGACGACGCGAGTTGCCGGACGAGGATTTCGTGATGGTCGAGGTCGCCGACCAGGGGACCGGCATCCCGCCGGAGATCCTCGACAAGATCTTCGAGCCGTTCTTCACCACCAAGGAAGTCGGCAAGGGCACCGGCCTCGGCCTGTCGATGGTCTATGGCATCGTCAAGCAGTCGGGTGGTTACATCTATCCGGAATCGGAAGTCGGCAAAGGCACCACCTTCCGCATCCTGCTGCCGCGCCACGTGGAGGCACCGGCTGCGTCCGAAGGGGCCGAGACGGCGACCGTAACGGCGGAGGCCGCACCAGCGCCGGCGGCGCAGGTGGCTGCGGTACCGACGGCAAAAGCCGAGGAGCCGGCGGATCTCACGGGGGATTCAGCCGTCGTCCTGCTCGTTGAGGACGAGGAGGCGGTGCGCCGCGGCGGCAAGCGCATGCTGGAAACGCGCGGTTACACGGTCTACGAGGCCGGTTCCGGCGTCGAGGCGCTCGATATCATGGATGAGCTCGACGGTGCGGTCGACATTGTCGTTTCGGACGTGGTGATGCCGGAGATGGACGGGCCGACGCTTCTCAGCGAACTCAGGAAGAAGTATCCGGACCTGAAGTTCATCTTCGTTTCCGGCTATGCCGAAGACGCCTTTGCCCGCAACCTGCCGGCGGATGCCAAGTTCGGCTTCCTGCCAAAACCGTTCTCGCTGAAGCAGCTTGCGGTCGCGGTGCGCGAGATGCTGGACTCCTGAATTAGGGCCGCAGATTCAAGGGGCGATCCGGATCGATGCTTGGATGCTCCCATCGTTAGGCGGATGGAACACAATCGCCCTTCTGTCTTAGCCAAGGCGCGCCACCTGCGGCGCGCGTTGCCGACCAGCCGGAAGGAAGGTCGGCGATCTCATCAAGATCAGGGTGAAGATCGACGACCTCGGACATCGCGACCGAGCGCGTTCGCCATGTCGATCGGTGCGCCGTCTGTAAACGCCCAGGAGTGATCGTCTCATAGTGATCGTCTCATAATGTGTGGCGGCGAGAACCGAGTGCCGCGATCACCGAGCGGCAGGCAACGCAGGCAACACCAGGCGGCTGATCAAACTTCCGACGCATACTGAACCTTCGCCAATGTAGAAGCCCGGCGCTTGCGTGCCGGGCTTCTCAAATTATCCGCGTCTTTGCGGAGAGAAGTTACTTGGCGTTCAACGCGACCGCGATCTCGCCGGCAAGCCGCGCATTGTTCTCGACCAGCGCGATGTTGGTCTCGAGGCTACGGCCTTCGGTCATGTGGAAGAGATTGTCGAGCAGGTAGGGCGTGACGGCCTTGCCGGTGATCTCGTCGCTTTCGGCATTGTCGAGCGCGCGGGCGATGTAGATTTCCATCTCTTCGCGCGGGATTTCGCTTTCTGCCGGGACCGGATTGGCGACCAGCATGCCGCCGTCGACGCCGAGCAGCTCGCGCATGTTCTGGAAGTTGGCGATCGCCGCCGGGCTGTTCAGCATCAGCGGGCTCTTGAGGCCGGAATCGCGCGACCAGAAGGCCGGGAAGACTTCGCTGTCGTAGGTGACGACGGGTACGCCGCGGGTTTCCAGGACTTCGAGCGTCTTCGGGATGTCGAGGATCGCCTTGGCGCCGGCGCAGACGACGATGACGGCGGTGCGGGCGAGTTCGTCGAGGTCGGCGGAGATGTCGAAGCTGAGTTCGGCGCCGCGATGCACGCCACCGATGCCGCCGGTCGCGAAGACGCGGATGCCGGCGCGGGCCGCGGCAATCATGGTCGCGGCGACAGTGGTCGCGCCGGTGCGGCGTTCGGCGATCGCGAAGGCGAGGTCGGCGCGCGAGACCTTCATCGCGCCCTGGGTCTTCGCCAGTTCTTCGAGCTTGGCGTCATCGAGGCCGATATGCAGCACGCCATGGATGACGGCGATCGTTGCCGGCACGGCACCCTGTTCACGGATGATCGCTTCGACGCTGCGGGCCATGTTCAGGTTGCCCGGATAGGGCATGCCATGGGTGATGATGGTCGATTCCAGCGCCACGATCGGCGCGCCACGCGCCTTGGCGGCGGCGACCTCGTCGGAAAATTCCATCGGCAGGGAGGGAGAAGCGGGTTTGGTCATGGTCGTTCCTTGGGAGTTCTGCTGGCAATTGTCATGACAGCATTTGGGGCGCCGGCACAAGGGCCAGCGCCTGTTCGAGATTGGCCGCGGACATCTCTTCGGATGCGGCCAAGGGAGAGCGCAACGTGATTCCGGCGGCTGCGATGCCGTGCCGCAGGCACTCGGCAAGATCGCGGCCGGCGAGGCGCGCGGAAAGGAAGCCGGAGGCAAGCGCGTCGCCCGCCCCGGTGACATCGGCAAGTGCCGGAAGCGCCGGCGGAACGGCAACGCAGGCGCCATTGTCGTCAAAAGCGACGACCGCGCGGCCGCCGCGCGTCACGACACCGCCCTTGAGGCCCACGTCTCTCAGCAACGACGGCCATTCCTCCGCCTCGGTCGTCTCCTTGCCGGTCAGCGCCCGTGCCTCGGCTTCGTTCAGGAACAGGAACGAGAGGTGCGGGAGGCACGGCCGGTAGCGGATGACCTTGGCGGGCGACACGGCAATGCCGGCGACGAGGCGCCCGTTGCCTGCGGCCGACTGCACCAGGGCGGCGATCGTTTCTTCCGGCAGGTTGGCATCCGTGAGCACCAGCTTGCTCGCGGCGACGACATCGCGGAACGCGCGGCGTTGCAATTGCCGCGGCGAGAACAGCCGGTAGAGCTCCATGTCCGCGAGCGCGATGACCAGGTTGCCGTCGTTTTCGAGGATCGCCGTGTAGCTCGGCGTCTGGCGATCGAGAAAGGTGAGGGGGCTGTCGATGACGCCGGCCGCGGCCGCCGCCGCCGTCACCATTTCGCCGGCGGCATCGCCGCCACGGGTGCTGATCATGCACACCCCGTGGCCAAGGCGAGCAAGGTTGCGGGCCGCGTTGAAGCCGCCGCCGCCGGCCTCCTCGAACCAGGTGCCGGGATTGCTGGAACCCGGTGCGGTCGCGCCCGATATCCGGCCGCGCCTGTCGATATGCGCACCACCGAAAACGGCGATTTCAGCTTCCGTCATGAATGTTCCTCTGCTTGGCCCTTCGGCCGAAAAATCTGTTGGCTTTCTGCAATGGCCGAGGCGCGAATTCCAAGGGACCGGTGCGTCCGGTGTCTCCGTCTCAGGCGAATCGGCTCAGCCTTGCCGGGCAGGTTCGAAGGCGTGGCGCGCGCATTTCAGAACCTATGGTTTCAATCCGTGAACATGAAAGGAACGAAACCAAGATAATGATTGTTTTTCAATGTGTTGTTCTGCCCTTGCAAATACGGAACAAAACATGTACAAAAACTCCTGCGGCGGCTTCATTGCCTCGGTAGCTTCAATAACCTAAAGGTGGACCAAATGGCACAAAACTCTTTGCGGCTCGTAGAGGACAAATCGGTGGATAAAAGCAAGGCACTTGAGGCGGCACTTTCCCAGATCGAACGGTCGTTCGGCAAGGGATCGATCATGAAGCTCGGTGGGAAGGACAGCATCATCGAGATCGAGACGGTATCGACGGGTTCGTTGAGCCTCGATATCGCGCTCGGCATTGGCGGCCTGCCGAAGGGCCGCATCATTGAAATCTACGGCCCGGAAAGCTCGGGCAAGACGACGCTGGCGCTGCAGACCGTCGCGGAAGCACAGAAGAAGGGCGGCATCTGCGCCTTCGTCGACGCCGAACACGCGCTCGATCCGGTTTACGCCCGCAAGCTCGGCGTCGATCTCGAAAACCTCCTGATCTCTCAGCCGGACACCGGTGAGCAGGCACTGGAAATCACCGACACGCTGGTGCGCTCGGGCGCGATCGACGTGCTCGTCGTCGACTCGGTTGCAGCGCTCGTGCCGCGCGCCGAAATCGAAGGCGAAATGGGCGACAACCTGCCGGGCATGCAGGCTCGCCTGATGAGCCAGGCGCTGCGCAAGCTGACCGCTTCGATCTCCAAGTCGAACTGCATGGTCATCTTCATCAACCAGATCCGCATGAAGATCGGCGTCATGTTCGGTTCGCCGGAAACCACCACCGGCGGCAACGCGCTGAAGTTCTACGCTTCGGTTCGCCTCGACATCCGCCGCATCGGCTCGGTCAAGGAGCGCGAAGAGGTCGTCGGCAACCAGACCCGCGTCAAGGTCGTCAAGAACAAGATGGCGCCTCCCTTCAAGCAGGTCGAATTCGACATCATGTATGGTGAGGGCGTATCGAAGACCGGCGAACTCGTCGACCTCGGCGTCAAGGCCGGCATCGTCGAGAAGTCGGGTGCCTGGTTCTCCTACAACAGCCAGCGCCTCGGCCAGGGCCGTGAAAATGCCAAGCTGTTCCTGCGCGACAATCCGGATCTCGCCCGCGAGATCGAGATGGCGCTTCGCCAGAACGCCGGCCTGATCGCCGATCGGTTCCTCGAAAACGGCGGTCCGGAAGCGGACGACGGCGACGAGGCTCCCGAAGCGTAAGCCGCTGCGGCCCACGGAAGCTGCCAGGAAACCGGTCGTCCCATGGCGGCCGGTTTTTTGCTGCCGTCTGGACAGTATGGTACGTGAACGATAAAAGCCTTTGGTTCCGGCGACCGAGGGCGTTGGAGGGCGCGGCCATTATGGGTGGCTGCGGGGTTTAAGGACAACGGCTGATGGCGCGGCGATGGCCGCGGCCGGGCCGGAATTGGTGCTAAGAATAGGACGCAAGATGAGCGGCGTGAATGAAATCCGGTCGACCTTTCTCGACTATTTCCGCAGGAACGGTCATGAGGTCGTGTCGTCGAGCCCGTTGGTGCCGCGCAACGACCCGACATTGATGTTCACCAATGCCGGCATGGTGCAGTTTAAGAACGTCTTCACCGGGCTGGAGCAGCGTCCCTATTCGACGGCCGTGACCGCGCAGAAATGCGTGCGCGCCGGCGGCAAGCACAACGACCTCGACAATGTCGGCTACACTGCGCGTCACCACACCTTCTTCGAGATGCTCGGCAACTTCTCCTTCGGCGATTACTTCAAGGCGAACGCCATCGAGCTTGCCTGGAACCTGATCACCAAGGAATACGGCCTCGACGCCAAGCGCCTGCTGGTCACCGTCTACCACACCGACGACGAAGCCTTCGATCTCTGGAAGAAGATCGCCGGCTTCTCCGACGATCGCATCATCCGCATCCCGACCAGCGACAATTTCTGGGCCATGGGTGATACCGGCCCCTGCGGTCCATGCTCGGAAATCTTCTATGACCACGGCGACCAGATCTGGGGCGGACCGCCCGGCTCGGCCAATGAAGACGGCGACCGCTTCATCGAGATCTGGAACCTCGTTTTCATGCAGTACGAGCAGGTCACCAAGGAAGAGCGGGTCGATCTGCCGCGTCCGTCGATCGACACCGGCATGGGTCTCGAGCGTCTGGCCGCTGTCCTCCAGGGCGAACACGACAACTACGACATCGACCTTTTCCGCGCGCTGATTGCCGCTTCGGAAGAAGCAACCGGCGTCAAGGCCGAAGGTGACCGCCGCGCCAGCCACCGCGTGATCGCCGACCACCTGCGTTCGTCCGCCTTCCTGATCGCCGATGGCGTGCTGCCGTCGAACGAAGGCCGCGGCTACGTTCTGCGCCGCATCATGCGCCGCGCCATGCGCCACGCCCAGCTGCTCGGTGCGCAGGATCCGTTGATGTGGAAGCTCCTGCCGGCGCTCGTCGGCCAGATGGGCCGCGCCTATCCGGAGCTGATGCGCGCCGAAGCGCTGATTTCCGAGACGCTGAAGCTTGAGGAAACCCGTTTCCGCAAGACGCTGGAACGCGGCCTCAACCTCTTGTCCGACGCCTCGGCCGACCTTTCCGAAGGCGACCAGTTCAGTGGCGAGACCGCCTTCAAGCTTTATGACACCTACGGCTTCCCGCTCGACCTGACCCAGGATGCGCTGCGAGCCAAGGGCATCACGGTCGACACCGACGCCTTTTCGGCAGCGATGGAACGGCAGAAGGCCGAAGCGCGCGCCAACTGGGCCGGTTCCGGCGAGGCTGCGACCGAAACGATCTGGTTTGAGCTCAAGGAAAAGCACGGTGCAACCGACTTCCTCGGTTATGACACCGAGACGGCCGAAGGCGTGATTCAGGCGATCGTGCGCGATGGCGCCGTCGTCGCTTCCGCGGCCAAGGGCGACACCGTCCAGGTGGTGCTCAACCAGACGCCGTTCTACGGCGAATCGGGTGGCCAGATGGGCGACACCGGTACGATCACCACCGAAGGCGGCAAGCTCACCGTGACGGATACGCAGAAGCGCGGCGAGGGGCTCTTCGTCCACTACGCCGTCGTCGCCGAAGGTTCGATCAAGACGGGCGACGCCGCCCAGCTCGATGTCGATCATGCGCGCCGCTCGCGCCTTCGCGCCAACCATTCGGCAACCCACCTGCTGCACGAAGCGCTTCGTGAAGTGCTCGGCACCCATGTCGCCCAGAAGGGCTCGCTGGTGGCACCGGAGCGGCTGCGCTTCGACGTTTCGCATCCGAAGCCGATGACGGCGCAGGAGCTGAAGGTCGTGGAAGAGATGGCCAACGAGATCATCGTGCAGAACACACCGGTGACCACGCGCCTGATGAGCGTCGACGATGCGATCGCCGAGGGCGCCATGGCGCTCTTTGGCGAGAAGTATGGCGACGAGGTCCGCGTCGTTTCAATGGGCCGCGGTATTCACGGTTCCAAGGCGAACCGGCCTTACTCGGTCGAGCTCTGCGGCGGCACGCACGTGTCGGCCACCGGTGACATCGGCCTCGTCCGCGTCGTCTCGGAAAGCGCCGTCGGCGCCGGCGTTCGCCGCATCGAGGCGCTGACCGGCGAAGCCGCGCGCGCCTATCTCAACGAGCAGGACGAGCGTGTGAAGACGCTTGCCAACACGTTGAAGGTTCAGCCGGCCGATGTGCTCGGCCGCGTCGAGGCGCTGCTCGACGAGCGCCGCAAGCTGGAACGCGAACTGACCGAGGCGAAAAAGAAACTGGCGCTCGGCGGTGGCGGCGAGGCGGGCTCCGCCGATGCGGCCCGTGATATCGCCGGCGTTCGCTTCCTCGGCAAGGTCGTCTCGGGCGTCGAGCCCAAGGACCTGAAGAGCCTTGCTGACGATGGCAAGAAGAGCCTCGGCTCCGGCGTCGTCGCCTTCGTCGGCGTTTCCGGCGACGGCAAGGCGAGCGCCGTCGTGGCCGTCACCGACGACCTGACCTCGAAGCTCAGCGCCGTCGACCTGGTGCGCGTGGCTTCTGCCGCCCTCGGCGGCAAGGGCGGCGGCGGGCGCCCGGACATGGCGCAGGCCGGCGGTCCGGATGGCGGCCGCGCGGCGGAGGCCATTGAGGCCGTCGCGGTAGCGCTGGCGGGCTGAGCGTCCATAGGGAACCATGAAAAGGGCGCTGCGGGCGCCCTTTTTTATGCCGCCTTTTCGCTTGCGGCCTTTTCACTCCGGATGGTCTGGAGCGCCGCCGCGACGGAGGGGCGCATCAGAACACGCGGCGGCCGGACGTCATGCTGGTAGAGCGTGCGGCGCACCTGTGACCTCGCGCCCGTGATGATGAATCGAACCCCCGTCCTCTCGGCTTTCCGCAGCGTTCCCTCGATGACGTTGGCGGCGGTCGAATCCATGAAAGGCACTTCCGAGCAATCGAGGACGAAATTCTGCCGCTGGTCGGCGATGCGGTCGAGGACGGTCCCGACGGTTGCGGCCGAGCCGAAGAAGAAGATCCCGGATATCCGATAGATCACCGTATCCGGATCGTCGGCGATGAGGGGATGTTCCTCCTCGCTGTTCTCCAATTTGCTGGGCGCCAGCGGTTTGGTTTCACCGATGGAGATGCTCTTTGCCATGCGATCGATGAAGAGAACCGCGCCCAGCGCGAAACCGATGACGATGCCTTCCGTCAACTCGCGGAAGACGACGATGAGGAAGGTTGCGAGCAGGACGACCGCGTCGCCGTAGGAGGAGCGCAGCAGCGCCATGAAAGCCGGCTTCTCGATCATGTTCCAGGCAACGATCGCGAGCACGCCGGCAAGCGAGGCGAGCGGGATATAGCTTGCGAGCGGCGCCGCCAGGAGCATGAAGAGCAGCAGAAAGACGGAATGCAGCATGCCGGCGACCGGGCTGGTGGCGCCGGCCCGGACATTCGTCGCCGTTCGCGCGATCGTGCCGGTGACGCAGATGCCGCCGAAGAGCGCGGAACCGATATTCGCGATGCCCTGGGCTACCAACTCGACGCTGGAGCGATGCCTGCGCCCCGTCATGCCGTCGGCAACGACGGCCGACAACAGCGACTCGATCGCACCGAGCAGAGCGAACGAAACCGCATCCGGAAAGACAGCCGTTGCCTTTTCGAGCGAAAGCGGCGGCAGGGCGGGAAGCGGCAGGCCGCGCGGAATGCCGCCGAACCGCGTGCCGATCGTTTCTGTCGGGAGTTGCAGGAGGGCGACGAAGGCCGATGCCGCGGCCACGGCGATCAGCATGCCGGGCCAATGCGGTCTCAACCGACGCAGGCCGAGAATGATGCCGATGGTCAGGCCCGCCGTCAGCACCGCTGCCCCGTTGACCGTACCGGCGGCGTGGGCGAGGACCACGACCTTGTCGACGATCGGACCGGGCTCGGGGCCGGCGAGCGTCAGGCCGAAAAGGTCGCGCAACTGGCTGGCGAAGATGATGACGGCAATGCCTGCGGTGAAGCCGACCGTGACGGGGTAGGGTATGAACTTGATGTATTGCCCGAGCCGGAGATAGCCTGCCGCAATCAGCATGATCCCGGCCATCGCCGTCGCGAGCAACAGGCCGTCGAGGCCGTGCCGGGCACCGGTTGCCGCAACGAGCACGATGAAGGCCCCTGCCGGACCGCCGATCTGCACCCGGCTGCCACCGAGAAGCGAAACGAGGAAGCCGCCGACGATCGCGGTATAGAGCCCGCGGTCGGGCGTCACCCCCGAGGCGATCGCGATCGCCATGGAGAGCGGCAGTGCGACGATCGCGACGGTCAAACCAGCGAGCGCGTCTGTCTTGAAGCGGACAAATCCATATCCCTCCGCAAGAACGCTGACCGTTTTCGGAACAAGAGAATCGGGCATCGGACTCTCCAGAGGCACCGCGTTGGCTGGAACAAACATGGCGGGCATGCTCAGCCTATCTGAGTCGCGATGCGGCACAAGCGAGCGCGGCAGAGGTCCGCAGGATTTGTCAAATCGATCTGTGATTTGAAGGGTTTCGAGCGAAACGCGAGAGTTTCGACAGGGAGCACGACATGGGTGAAGGCGCATGGGCAATCTACGAGGGGCGGCTCCACCGCGTCTCGGCCTATATTTACGCGCATCTCGACGGCGATCTCGACCTCGATCGTCTTTCCGAGATCGCCTGCCTGTCGCCGCATCATTGGCACCGGATCTACCGGGCCGTTCATGGCGAGACGCTGGCGGCCACGGTGAAGCGGCTGCGGCTGCAGCGGGCCGCGGCCGATCTTGCCCAGTCCGACCTTCCCGTCGAAGCGGTCGCGCGACGCTCTGGCTACCCCAATCTCCAATCCTTCAATCGCACCTTCAAGGCTGCCTACGGGTTGCCGCCGGCGCGCTACCGCAAGGAGGGCAGCCATGTTGCCTTTGAAACCGCCTCAACGGAAGGAATTACGGATATGTATGAAGTCACCCTCAAGGACATTGACGCCTTCGACCTCGTCGGCATCGCCCATAGCGGCTCCTATATGGAGATCGGCAAGGCGTTCGAGACGCTCTACGGCACCCTGTTTTCACGCAAGCAGTTCCGGCCGGACATGGAAATGATCGGCATCTATCTCGACGATCCGGAACTGGTGTCGACGGAAAAGCTGCGTTCCTTCGCCTGCGTCAGCGCTCGCACGCCGGTCCCGGTGGAAGCGCCGCTGACGCCGCAGCACCTCGACGGCGGCCGCTACGCCGTGCTGCGCCACAAGGGTCCCTATGCGGATATGCCGAAGGCCTATCAATGGCTCTACGGCACCTGGCTGCCGCAATCGGGCCGCGAAATCCGCGACAGCCTGATGTTCGAGAAATATCTCAACAATCCGCGCGAGGTTCCGCCGACGGAATTGTTGAGCGAGATCTATTTGCCGTTGAAATGATGACAGGCGTCGGGTCGCCGCGTTGGAATTGACGAATCGGCGGCTCAGCGGCACCTTTGGTTCGGCGTGGCCTGCGCCGAACCTCCAACGATCGTCCCCAGCACGGTCCTTCCACGGAGGCAAAGGGACTTCAGTCTCGGGTCGCAATTTCGGTCCCACCGTTTCGGGTCCGGTTGCTGGGGAACTGCCCGAGACGCGAAAGGCCTTGCTATGACTGAAAACCGAAACTTCAAACGGCGCGTTCGCGCCCGCGTAGTCAAGACGGGCGAATCCTACACCACTGCGCTCATGCATCTTCGCGATGCGAAGGCAACCGGGGTGCGGCCCCAATCAAATTCGCTGCGCTTGGCTGTGGCGCAATCCGGCTATTTCGATGACCCCCGCGACGCGGCTGCACTTCGCCTTGCCGGGGAGAAAATCCGGCACCTGATGCGGGACGCGCATCGGGCAGGAGCCCGCGTGGTGCATTTTCCGGAGGGAGCGACATGTTTTCCGAACAAGCGCATTATGTCCGCTATCGGTCCCCGCGAAATAGGTCCATCCGATTGGCGCCGGTTCGATTGGACAGTTCTGCGCGAGGAGCTTGATGCCACGCGAACGCTGGCGCGGGAACTCGGCCTATGGACAGTCCTCGGGTCTGTACATCCGCTCACCGAACCTCACCGCCCGCATAACAGCCTGTATGTAATCTCGGACAAGGGAACGGTCGCGACACGCTACGACGAGCGCATGCTTTCGAATACCAAGATCTCGTTCATGTACACGCCCGGATCGATCCCGCTGACATTCGACGTCGACGGTGTGCGCTTCGGCTGCACGCTTGGCATCGAGTGCCACTTTCCCGAGCTTTTCATCGAATACGAGCGGCTAAATGTCGACTGCGTCCTGTTCTCGACCACCGGCGGCTCCTTGCCAATCGACCTGGCTTTTGCCGCCGAGGTGCAAGGGCATGCGTCGAGTAATCGCTATTGGGCGAGTTTCGCCGTTCTCGCGCAGCCGGGTCTCGTCGCTCCCTCGGGTATTGTTGCTCCCGACGGCCAATGGGCGGTGCGATGCGCTGGAGACGAGCCTTCGATTGTCGTGGCCGATATCGGCAACGATCCTTGCGATCCGGCCCGGCCATGGCGCCGACAGGCCCGGGACGGAATCTACGATCCGCATATCGTGGACGACGATCCGCGAAGCAACAGTCGTGACATGTTCTAGTACCTCTGCACAGAGGATTTGACGAGTTGGTTTGGTTGCAGAGTGGGTAGGCTGTTGTGGTTGACGAGCAATTCGATGCTGCGGGCGACACCGGGTTTCCTTCGGATTAAGCCGGCCCGCTCGAGGGTGAGCACCATTTGGTGGACGGATGGTGGGGTGACGCCGAAATAGCGTTGCAGGTCGCGTTCGGCCGGCGCCCGTTCGTTGATTTGGCTATAGGCCCAGATGAAGGCGAGGTACTGGCCCTGCTTTTCGGTGAAGTGGAGTGGCGCTGCCGGCTGCCCGTCAAGTAATTGATTCATTTTTCGATTCATCCGGAACCTCCGCAATTGAAGGAGGTTTTCCGGATGAATGTACGCCATCGTGTCGACCTCGACCAACCCGAACGCAACGAACTCTTGAGCATCCTGCGCGGCGGCAAGCACCCGGCGCGCAAGCTCAAGCGGGCGCAGATCCTGCTCGCCGCCGACGCGGGGCTCAGCGACGAGGCCATCGCCGCAACGGTGGCGGTCGGCGGTTCCACGGTTTACCGCACCAAGCGTCGCTTCGTGGAGATGGGCCTGGAGGCGGCGCTTGGCGAGGAGCTGCGCCTCGGCGCGGAACGCAAGCTGACCGGCAAGGAGGAAGCCCTGCTGGTGGCCACCGCCTGCTCCAGCCCGCCGCCGGGCTGTGCCCGCTGGACGCTGGAGCTGCTGGCCGACGCGTTCGTCAAGCTGACCGAGCACGAACAGCTGTCGCGCGAGACGGTGCGCTGGCGCCTGGCCGAGAATGATCTCAAGCCATGGCGCAAGGACATGTGGTGCATTCCCAAGATCGATGCCGAGTATGTCGCGCGCATGGAGGATGTGCTGGATCTCTATGGCGAAGCTTCCGACCCGCAGCGGCCGGTGGTGTGCTTCGACGAAAGCCCGACCCAGCTCATCGGCGAGGTGCGCCAGCCGATCCCGGCCGAACCCGGAAGGCCGGAACGTTACGACTGCGAGTACAAGCGCAATGGCACTGCCAACCTGTTCGTCTTCCTCGACGCGCACCAAGCCTGGCGCAAGGTGAAAGTCACCGAACGGCGCACCGCCGACGACTTCGCTCACTGCATGCGCGATCTCGTCGATGTCCATTATCCCGAAGCCGGGCGCATCCGCGTGGTGCTCGACAATCTGTCGACCCACACACCCGCTGCACTCTACCAGGCCCTGCCGGCCGATGAGGCGCGCCGAATCCTGAGAAGGCTGGAATTCCACTACACGCCCAAGCACGCCAGCTGGCTTAACATGGTCGAGATCGAAATCGGCGTCCTGCGCCGCCAATGCCTCAACCGCCGCATCGAAAGCCGCGACCGCCTCGTCGACGAGGTTGCAGCCTGGGAACGCCGACGCAACGCCAGTGGTGCCCGCATCAAATGGATGTTCTCTACCGAGAAGGCCCGCGTCAAACTGGCCAAAGCCTACCCAAAACCAACGGACAAAGAGTCATAACCTCTGTGCAGAGACACTAGGAGATTCTGCGAAAACGACTGCCGCTCTCGGCTTTAGCGCAGACGAGCGTAGGCCGCAGAACGGTGATCGGGGATTCGGAATTGTGATCAGCCAAAAAGAAACCCGACTCGAGGCCGGGTTTCGTTGACTTCGGGTCTGGCGCCTTATCAGGCGGCCATGGCCTTCTTCAGGTTCTCGTCGATCTTGTCGAGGAAGCCGGTGGTCGAGAGCCACGGCTGATCGGGACCGATGAGGAGCGCCAGGTCCTTGGTCATGAAGCCGGCTTCGACGGTGTCGACGCAGACCTTCTCAAGCGTGTCGGCGAACTTGGCGAGCTCGGCATTGCCGTCGAGCTTGGCGCGGTGGGCGAGGCCACGGGTCCAGGCGAAGATCGAGGCGATCGAGTTGGTCGAGGTTTCCTCGCCCTTCTGGTGCTGGCGGTAGTGGCGGGTAACCGTGCCGTGGGCGGCTTCGGCTTCGACCGTCTTGCCATCCGGCGTCATCAGAACCGAGGTCATCAGGCCGAGCGAGCCGAAGCCCTGGGCAACGATATCGGACTGCACGTCGCCGTCGTAGTTCTTGCACGCCCAGACGTAGCCGCCGGACCACTTGAGAGCGGAGGCAACCATGTCGTCGATCAGGCGGTGTTCGTACCACAGCTTCTCGGCCTTGAACTTCTCGGCGAATTCTTCGTCGAAGACCTTCTGGAAGATGTCCTTGAAGCGGCCGTCATAGACCTTGAGGATGGTGTTCTTGGTCGAGAGGTAGACCGGAACCTTGCGCTGCAGGCCGTAGTTGAACGAAGCGCGGGCGAATTCGGTGATCGAATCGTCGAGGTTGTACATGCCCATGGCAACGCCGGCCGACGGCGCGTCGAAGACGTCGTATTCGATTTCCTTGCCGTCTTCACCGACGAACTTCATCGTCAGCTTGCCCTTGCCGGGGAACTTGAAGTCGGTGGCGCGATACTGGTCGCCGAAGGCGTGACGGCCGACGATGATCGGCTTGGTCCAGCCCGGAACCAGGCGCGGAACGTTCTTGCAGATGATCGGCTCGCGGAAGATGACGCCGCCGAGGATGTTGCGGATCGTGCCGTTCGGCGACTTCCACATCTTCTTCAGCTTGAATTCCTCGACGCGGGCTTCATCCGGCGTGATGGTGGCGCATTTGACGCCGACGCCGTGCTTCTTGATCGCGTTGGCGGCGTCGACCGTCACCTGGTCTTCGGTGGCATCGCGGTTTTCGACGCTGAGGTCGTAATATTCCAGATCGATGTCGAGGTAGGGATGGATCAGCTTGTCCTTGATGAACTGCCAGATGATGCGGGTCATCTCATCGCCGTCGAGCT
This sequence comes from Ensifer sp. B1-9, assembly GCF_050474445.1. Classification (NCBI taxonomy): domain Bacteria; kingdom Pseudomonadati; phylum Pseudomonadota; class Alphaproteobacteria; order Hyphomicrobiales; family Rhizobiaceae; genus Ensifer; species Ensifer sp. B1-9. The sequence goes on along the minus strand of NZ_JBCHVG010000011.1, from coordinate 130,001 downwards.
CGACGACCGGATTGGCGACCTTGATCTTTGCCATGAATATGCCTCGTAGCTTATGCGGGACAGCGGGAGCGATGTCCCTTCCTCTCTGAAAAATCCTGTGCCCTATAGCACTCAGAACCGGCAAGGCAAAGCATGCTTGGCTGAAACTTTGGATGGAGGCGAAGGCTTCAGTCGACCGAGGGCTCGGCAATGCTTTGCGGGGGCATCCCAGGACGTCATCGGCCTTGCAAAGATCGCTTCTGTCGTTATGCAGGAAGGAACCGGCGAGGCGGCGCCCGTTTGAGGCGAACGCAGACAAGCAAAAGGCGTCCGATGGCATTTCGCTCCCGCGTACGTGACTGGCTACTCGCCAACGATCCGGCTTTCTCCCGCCTGCGGCAGGCCTCCCGCATTACCGCGACGATCGTCGTTTCCGTCCTGATCCTGATGGCGGTCCACTACCTGATCGCGCCATTGCCGCCGGCGGCCTATGGCCTTGCCGCGTCGCTTTCCGTTGAAGGCGGGCTGGCAGTCCGCGACCGCACCGTGGCCGGCCAGCGCCTCACGCGCATTATCGCCGTTCTCGTCGGCGTTTCGATGATCTGGCTCGCCTCGTTGCTCGAGGAGTATCGCTACCTCTCGGACGTCGTCTTCCTGCTGATCGTCTTTCTCGCCGTCTACGGCCGATCCTTCGGTCCCCGCGGCTTTGCCGTCGGCATGTTCGCCTTCATGTCCTACTTTACTGGCGCCTATCTCCGGCCAACCGCCGACCAGTTGCCGGCATTGTTCTTCGGGGCAGCCGTTTCCGCGACGGTTGCGCATCTCGTTCGCACCCGGTTGCTGCCGGATGACCGCTATCGTGACCTGCTGCGCGCTGCGGCGAGCGTGCAGCGTCGTGTCGACCGCATGCTTCTCGAATTGGCGGAGATTGCGCGCAAGCCGGTTCTTTCCGAAATCGATCGGCGGAGGCTGCTGACGGCGGAAGAGCGACTGAAGGAAGCCGTGCTGATGGCCGAGAGCTTCATTCCGACCGAGAACCGACGGCCGGAGCCCGAACCCGGAGTGGCGTCCGCCGATCTCGTCGTCAACCTCTTCGACCTGCATCTCGCCGCTGAAAGCGTCATCGTCGTGAGCTTCCAGTCGATGCCGCCGCCGGCGCTGGTGGAGGCGATGCTGGCGCGCGACGGCGGACGGATCGACGAGGAGATAGCCCGGCTTGGCGACGCCACTCCACGCCGACAGGAAACGGTGAAGGCGCTGCTCTGGCTTCGAAACGTCCGGCAGAGGCTCGCCCGCAGCCTGGCGAAGTTGACACCGGCCGATCTCGAAGAGCCGCCGGCACAACCAGGTGGCTCGGCAACCCGATGGAAACCGTCGTTTGCCGACCCGGCGCTGAAAGCGGCGATCCAGATCACGCTTGCCTCCGGCATCGCCATGGTCTTCGGACTGATGCTGTCGCGGGAGCGCTGGTTCTGGGCAGTGCTTGCGGCGTTTCTGGTTTTCACCAACACACGCTCGCGTGGCGACACGGCCGTCAAAGCGCTGCAGCGCTCTGCTGGCACGCTCTTCGGTATCGTGGTCGGCATCGTCGTCGGCACGCTGGTTGCGGGCAATATCTATCTCGTCTTGCCGCTGAGCGCGCTTTGCATCTTTCTCGCCTTCTATTTCCTCGCGGTTTCCTATGCGACGATGACGTTCTTCATCTCCGTCGTGCTGTCGCTGGTCTACAGTCTCATGGGCGTGCTGACCCCGCATCTCCTGCAGCTTCGCCTCGAGGAAACGATGATCGGCTCGATCGCCGGTGCTGCCGTCGCCTTCGTCGTGTTTCCGACCCGCACCCGCACGACGCTCGATGCTGCGGTCGCAATCTGGTGCGACGAACTGACGGGCCTGCTGCAGGCGGCGAGGGACGGGGCCTCGGGGTTGGTGCTCATCACCCGATCGCAGGCGCTCGATCGCGCCTATCGCGATCTGGCGTCGGCGGCAAAGCCGCTTGGGCTTCCCTGGCAACTCGTCACCCGGCCTGGCCATGTTCGTCAGGCGCTGGCGATCTTTTTGGCCTGCACTTATTGGGCGCGGGTCTTCGCGCGGCGCGTCGGCACGGATCCCGAACCTGAAGGCGCCGCCTTCAAAGAGGAAATCGAGGCCAATCTCGAGCTCGTCCAGTCGGTTCGCGACAAGGCTTCGGCCTATTTCTACCAAGTCGGCCGGATCGGCGGGCCGGTCGATCGCCACCTGCCGATCTCGAGGGATGACGCCGAGCTTGGCCTGGAGATGATCGGGGTCTCTCTCAACCGTCTTCACCTGTAGCTGCACGGCCCAGACCCAAGCCGGACTTTAATTTCGCCGGCTTTTGTGCAAGGGAAGCGCCGAACGAGAGCAAAGGCTAAGGAAATGGCAGGCACGAACAGCGAGCGCGAACTTCTGGCGGAAGGACCGGCCATCATTCTCGCCTATCCGCAGCTCGGCGAAAACATTGGCATGGTCGCCCGCGCGATGGCGAATTTCGGCCTGGCCGAGCTTCGGCTTGTCAATCCGCGCGATGGCTGGCCGAGCGAAAAGGCGCGTTCTGCCGCGAGCCGCGCCGATCATGTCATCGACGCGGCCAAGCTTTACGGTTCGCTCGAAGAGGCGATTGCCGACCTCAATTTCGTCTATGCGACGACGGCCCGCGACCGCGACGGCTACAAGCCGGTGCGCTCGCCGATCGTTGCCGCGCGCACGCTTCGCCAACGCTTCAACGGCGGCGAAAAGATCGGGATCGTCTTCGGGCGCGAGCGCACCGGACTTACCAACGAGGAAGTCGCGCTTGCCGACGAGATCGTGACCTTTCCGGTCAATCCGGCCTTCGCGTCGCTCAACCTCGCCCAGGCCGTGCTGCTGATGTCCTACGAGTGGATGAAGACCGGCATGGAATCGGAGGACCAGACCTCGTTCCAGGCGATCGAGCAGCGACCGGCGACCAAGGAACATCTGCAGGGCCTCTTCGACCATATCGAGGATGCACTCGATGCGCGCAACTATTTCCGCTCCGCCGACAAAAAGCCGAAATTGGTCGAGAACCTGCGCGCCGTTCTGACCAGACCATCCTTTACCGAATCGGAAATCCAGGTGCTGCGCGGCGTCATCTCTTCGCTCGACCGGTTCACGCGGGAAAACCCGCGCGGCTCCGGCGCTCCGAGTGACCACAGCAGGGGCGAGCACGGCAGGAAAGCGCGGGACAACGGTGACAGCGAGTGAACTGAAACCCATCCTCGTCTTCGACAGCGGCATCGGCGGCTTGACCGTGCTGCGCGAAGCAAGGGTGCTGATGCCCGAGCGGCATTTCATCTATATTGCCGACGACGCCGGATTTCCCTATGGCGGCTGGGAAGAGGCGGCGCTGAAGGAAAGAGTGATCGCACTGTTCGGACGGCTGCTTGCCGAGCATGATCCGGAAATCTGCGTGATCGCCTGCAACACCGCCTTCACGCTCGTCGGCGCCGATCTGCGCGCAGCCTATCCGCAGATGACCTTCGTCGGCACGGTGCCTGCGATCAAGCCGGCGGCCGAGCGCACGCGTTCCGGGCTCGTTTCGGTGCTGGCGACGCCGGGTACCGTCAAGCGCGCCTATACGCGCGATCTCATCCAGTCCTTTGCCAGCCAGTGCCACGTGCGCCTCGTCGGCTCGGAGAACCTCGCCAAGATGGCAGAGGCCTATATCCGCGGCGAGAAGCTGGACGACGAGACGGTGCTTGCCGAAATCGCCCCGTGTTTCGTCGAGATGGACGGCAAGAAGACCGATATCGTCGTGCTCGCCTGCACGCACTACCCCTTCATGGCGAACGTCTTCCGCCGGCTTGCACCCTGGCCGGTCGACTGGCTGGACCCGGCGGAAGCGATTGCCCGGCGGGCACGGTCGCTGGTACCGCTGCCAAACGGTTTCGAACCGCTGAACGGCCAGGACCCGGCGATCTTCACCTCGGCCAAGCCGGATTTTGCGACGCGGCGGCTGATGCAGGGCTTCGGCCTGACGGTGATGCCGAATGCTACCGTTGACGAGCGGGTAGGGCCGGTCGAAGCGATCAGCTAGAAGAGGATCGCGAGTAGCGATTTTCACGCGCGTATTCCCTGTGGGTTTTCTGTGTCGGCGGCACGATTTTCCGGGAAACCGTGCTAGGTGTCGCCTGATCGGCGGTCTCCATATGACCGCGAATCAGTCCAGAGCATTTCAAACGTGAGCAGCGATTTTGCGTCCGGAAATGCGCGAGCGTAGCGCGAAGGGGTGGAAATGAAGGTCGGCATCGATATGGGAACGACGTCCGAAGGGACCTCGGCCTCGCTCGATATCGAGGAGCTTCTGGCCACCCGTCTCCTGGTGCAGGGCAATTCCGGCTCGGGCAAGTCGCACCTGTTGCGGCGGTTGCTGGAGCAATCGGCGCCCTGGGTGCAGCAGTGCATCATCGATCCCGAAGGCGATTTCGTCACGCTTGCCGACAAGTTCGGCCATGTGGTCGTCGAGGGCGAGCGGACCGATGCGGAACTGATCGGCATTGCCACCCGCATCCGCCAGCACCGCGTTTCCTGCGTGCTGTCGCTGGAAGGCCTCGATATCGAGCAGCAGATGCGCAATGCCGGCGTTTTCCTGAACGCGATGTTCGATGCGGATCGCGAATATTGGTATCCGGTTCTCGTCGTCGTCGACGAGGCCCAGATGTTCGCGCCCTCGGTTGCCGGCGACGTTACGGAAGAGGTGCGCAAGATCTCGCTCGGCGCCATGACCAACCTCATGTGTCGCGGCCGTAAGCGCGGGCTCGCCGGCGTGATCGCCACGCAGCGCCTGGCGAAGCTTGCCAAGAACGTGGCGGCGGAAGCCTCCAACTTCCTGATGGGCCGTACCTTCCTCGACATCGACATGCTGCGCGCGGCCGATCTGCTCGGCATGGACCGGCGCACGGCGGAAATGTTCCGCGACCTGAAGCGTGGCTCCTTCGTGGCACTCGGCCCTGCGCTGTCGCGCCGCCCGCTCAAGGTGACGATCGGTACGGTCGAGACGTCGGCCCGTTCGACAAGTCCGAAGCTCATGCCGCTGCCGGAGGCGCCGCAGGACGTCGAAGATCTGATCTTCACCCCGGATCCGGACGAGTTGACGCGACCGATCATGCGCCGCACGGTTGCACCGCCGCGTCCGACGACCGACATCCTCGCAGAATTGTCACGTCCGCGACCGGAAGCGGCGACCCCGATCGAGCCGAAGCCGGCTCAGCCGGAATTGACCGCCGAAGAGAAAGAGAACCTGCTCGACAGCGTCTTTACGGAAATTCTCGCCAATCCCGAGGCAGCCTTCCGGCCCGATGCGGAACTGTTCCAGGATTTCCTGGTGCGCTGCCGCATACGCCGCCTGCCGTCCGGAGCAGCACTTTCCCTCAGCGCCTTCCGCCGCAAGATGGCGGTGGCGCGTTCGGGTGTCGACGCGGAGACGGCAGCGACCGAGACCTGGACGCAGGCCCTACAGCTCGCCGATCGTGTGACGGAGGATCTTCAGGCCGTGTTCCTGATGATGGCGCAGGCTGCTGTCCGCGGGCTGCCATGTCCTTCGGACGCGATGATTGCGCGCGCCTACGGCACGCATTCGGCCCGTCGCGCGCGCCGTCTGCTCGGCTATTTCGAAGAGCACGGGCTGATCGTCGTCCATGCGGATTTTTCCGGCAAACGGATCGTTGCCTTTCCGGATCTCGGCAGCGAAACCGCGCCGGGCGACGCGAACGGGCCCGATATGGCGAATGCGACAGCCACGGCCGCCGAGTAACCCCGCGCTATCTCGTTCTTGGGGCGTCGGCGCAACGCCGACGGCAAGCGCTAGAGCCAGCTTTGAATGACCCTGTCGGACGCATGGATGCAAGTCATCTGCAACCGGCTGGTGCCGGTATTGACGAAACGGTGCGGCGTCTCCGGATCGACGACGATGATGTCGCCGGCCTTGCCCATGATCTTTTGTGTGCCGACGGTGAACTCCGCTTCGCCGGAGTGGACGATCCAGGTTTCCGGATAGGGATGCACGTGAAGGGCCGGCCCTTGGCCTGGCTCCGCGTCCATCAGGAACAGCGAAATCGGGGTGCCGTATTGCCCGCCTTCAAACAGGATCGTCCGGTTGGGGCTCTGCTTCTGCTCTGCACGCGGAATGACATGAAACATGTTGGCCTCCATCTCCGGCCGGGTTGGCTTCCTGCTGCGGATGAACTATCTTCACAAGAAGATATTATTCAAACTATCTTCTCGTCAAGATATGTTGATGGGATGCCGGGGTGAGCGATGCAGAACGGGAACGAGGCGAGGGATCATGTCGACCGCTTGCAGGCGCAGTGGGCGCGGGAATTGCCCGATCTCGACACCGAGCCCATGACGATCCTGGGGCGGGCCTACCGGCTCTCCAATCTGGTGCGTCCGTCGATCGAGGAGACCTTCGCCGCCTTCGGCCTCGACCGGGGCGAGTTCGACGTGATCTCCACGCTGAGACGATCCGGTCCGCCCTACCGGCTGACGCCGACCGATCTCTATACGTTTCTAATGATTTCCTCGGGCGGGCTCACGCACCGGCTCGACCGGCTGCAGAAGGCCGGGCTGATCGTGCGCGAGCGCTCAGCCTCCGATGGCCGCAGCAGCGTCGTCGGACTGACCGAGAAGGGAATGGCGCTTGCGGAAGCGGCGATTCGTGCGGATATGACCAGCGAAGCGCGGTATCTCGAAGGGCTGAGCAAGGAGGACCGCGCCACCTTGGCTGAGCTCCTCCGGAAACTGCTCGTGTCGCTGGAGCGGGCAGACGCTGTTGATCCGGCTTGAACGAATGCCGGTTGCCACGATTTCGTTTGACAAGAGGGGCCGGACCCACTAAAGCCGCCCCAACGCCGGGCAGAAATGTCCGGTGTTTCATTTGACATGTCCCGTGGTTTCTCCGTCAGCGTGATCGTGAGAAACCTGTCAGAACCCCGAAAATGGGTTCAGAGGAGGGCGTGTTTCCTTGATCCGGTTTGGAAACAGACCGGTGTAACTATTTGAAAGGAAATGCGATGAGCAAGCGCGAATCGTCCAAGTACAAAATTGACCGCCGTATGGGCGAAAACATCTGGGGTCGTCCGAAGTCCCCGGTCAACCGCCGCGAATACGGCCCGGGCCAGCACGGCCAGCGCCGCAAGTCCAAGCTCTCGGACTTCGGTGTACAGCTGCGCGCCAAGCAGAAACTGAAGGGCTACTACGGCGACATCCGCGAGAAGCAGTTCCGCGCGATCTTCGCTGAAGCTTCCCGCCGCAAGGGCGACACCCCGGAAAACCTGATCGGCCTCCTCGAGTCGCGCCTCGACGCGATCGTCTACCGCGCCAAGTTCGTTCCGACGGTCTTCGCTGCCCGTCAGTTCGTCAACCACGGCCACGTCAAGGTCAACGGTGTCCGCGTCAACATCGGTTCCTACCGCTGCAAGCCGGGCGACGTCATCGAAGTCAAGGAAAAGTCCAAGCAGCTCGTGACCGTTCTGGAATCGGTTTCGCTCGCTGAACGTGACGTTCCGGACTACATCGAAGCCGACCACAACAAGATGGTTGCGACCTATGTCCGCGTTCCGGTTCTCTCCGACGTTCCGTACCCGGTCGTCATGGAACCGCACCTGGTCGTCGAATTCTATTCGCGTTAATCCGGGGCTTACGCCTTGTGACGTTTCGAAAACCGCCCGGAAACGGGCGGTTTTTTTGTCGGCGGCGATCACTGTCAGATGCTGCTGTCCTATTTCGGAGGTAACCGCCGCCCTCCGATGTCTCAGCGGTTTCGTCGCTTCGATCCGAACGCGATGCAGTGAGAGGAACCCGGATGCCCGAGCAGAACATGCCGCAGGACCTGCAGGCGATCATTGAGGATATCCATCAGGAGCTGAGCCCAAGGTTCGGCCAGGGCAAGGTTGCCGACTACATCCCGCAGCTCGCGCGCGTCGACCCCAAGCATTTCGGTATGGCGATCGTAACGACCGATGGCAAGGTGCATCGGGTCGGCGACGCGGAAGTGCCGTTTTCGATCCAGAGCGTCTCCAAGGTCTTCACGCTGACGCTGGCGCTCGGCAAGCACGGCGAGAACATCTGGCACCGTGTCGGCCGCGAACCGTCCGGCTCGGCGTTCAATTCGATCGTCCAGCTCGAGCAGGAAGGCGGAAAGCCGCGCAATCCCTTCATCAATGCCGGCGCCATTACCATCAGCGACCTGATCCTCGCCGGTCACACGCCGCGGGAGCTGATCGGCGAGATCGTGCAGTTCGTCCGCTATCTGGCCGACGACGACCAGATCGTCATCGACCACGAAGTGGCGCGTTCGGAGACGGCCACTGGCTTCAGGAACGTCGCGCTCGCCAATTTCATGCGCTCCTTCGGCAAGCTCGACCATCCGGTCGACCACGTGCTCGGCGTCTACTTCCACCATTGCGCCCTGGCGATGACGTGCAGCCAGTTGGCCAAGGCCGGCCTGTTTCTGGCGGCCGGCGGCAGCAATCCGCTGACAGGTCACAACGTCGTCTCGCGCCAGCGGGCACGACGTATCAACGCGCTGATGCTGACCTGCGGCCACTATGACGGCTCGGGTGATTTCGCCTATCGCGTCGGCCTGCCCGGAAAGAGCGGCGTCGGCGGCGGCATTCTGGCGGTAGCACCGGGCAAAGCGTCCGTTGCCGTCTGGTCGCCGGGCCTCAACGAAAACGGCAATTCGCTGCTCGGCTCACTGGCGCTCGAAATGCTCGCGGCGCGCACCGGCTGGTCGGTCTTCGGGCCCTAGAACCCGCTCCGTCGCCGTCAGTCGCTTCATCCGGCCGATTTCCCTTGATCTTGACGGCCGGAGCGGGCAAGTGCAGGCCCAAGATTTGCCGGGCGCCGGTTGCGCCCGTGCCTGCCGCACAGGATCCCCGCCATGGACCTTTCGCTCAACGCGTCGCAAGACCAGGCCGAAACCGCTTTCGATGAGGGCGAGATCGACGCCGGCACGCATCCGCTTTTCGGCCGCATGCCGTCCTCCGTCTCGTTCAACAAGCTGCGCAAGCGGCTCCTTCGCCAGACCCGCCAGGCGCTCGACGATTTCGGCATGCTGAAGGGGGCGAAGCGCTGGCTGATCGGCCTTTCCGGCGGCAAGGACAGCTACAGCCTGCTGGCGCTTTTGATGGACCTGCAATGGCGCGGGCTGCTGCCGGTGGAACTCATCGCCTGCAATCTCGACCAAGGGCAGCCGAACTTCCCGAAGCATATCCTGCCGGAATATCTGCAGTCGATCGGCGTCAAGCATCGCATCGAGTACCGCGACACCTATTCGATCGTGAAGGAGAAGGTGCCGACGGGGGCCACCTACTGCTCGCTCTGTTCGCGGCTGCGCCGCGGCAACCTTTACCGCATCGCCCGGGAGGAGGGTTGTGACGCGCTGGTGCTCGGCCACCACCGCGAAGACATCCTCGAAACCTTCTTCATGAACCTCTTCCACGGCGGCAGGCTCGCCTCGATGCCGGCAAAGCTTCTCAATGACGAGGGCGACCTGATGGTGCTTCGGCCGCTCGCCTATGCGGCCGAGGACGATCTCGCCAAGTTCGCGACCGCCATGGAGTTTCCGATCATCCCCTGCGACCTCTGCGGCTCGCAGGACGGCCTCGAGCGCAACGCGATGAAGGCGATGCTCGCCGACATCGAGCGACGCATGCCCGGCCGCAAGGACACGATGCTGCGCGCACTCGGCCATGTGAACCCGTCGCATCTGCTCGATCCCAAGCTGTTCGATTTCCTGTCCCTCGCTCCGGAGCCCAAAGAATGAGCCATTCCGTCGATATCGCCGGCCTTGCCAACCTCATGCAGGAGGCGGCAGTCAAAGAGATCCTGCCGCGGTTCCGCAATCTCGGGGCAGACGATGTCCGGATTAAGTCGGAAGCGATCGATCTCGTGACCGAAGGCGACGAGGCCGCCGAGCGGCTGATGAAGTCGCGCATCCAAGAGGTGGCGCCGGGCGCTCTGTTCGTCGGCGAGGAATCGGTCGCGGCCGATCCGGCCCTGCTCGACAAGCTCGCCGATGCCGATCTCGCCGTGGTTGTCGACCCGATCGACGGCACCTTCAACTTCGCCGCTGGCCTGCCGCTCTTTGGCGTGATGGCAAGCGTCGTCTCCAGGGGTGAGACGGTCGCCGGCATCATCTACGATCCGCTCGGCAACGACTGGGTGATCGCCGAGAAAGGCTCGGGCGCCTGGATGTGCCGTCCGGATGGATCGCAGGAGCGTCTCTCGGTCACGGCCGGCGTGCCGCTCGAAGCCATGGTCGGGGTTGCGTCGACAGGCTTTTACAAGCAGGAAGCACGGCGCGAAGTCATGGCCAATATGGCGAAGGTCCGCATGGCCACCAGCTACCGCTGCGCCGCCCACGAGTATCGCATCTTCGCCGCCGGTCACATTCACTTCCTGATGTATCAGAAGCTGATGCCCTGGGATCACCTGGCGGGAACCTTGATCTCGCAGGAGGCCGGTGCCTATGCCGCCCGCTTTGACGGATCGCCCTACCTGCCGGCGCATCTCAACGGCGGACTGCTGCTCGCGACTGACAAGGAAAGCTGGGAGATACTTCGCCGCGAGGTCTTCACGGTCTGATTTCAACAGCAATGTTGAAACAAAGGGCCCGCCGGGATCGCTCCGGGCGGGCCTTTTCATGTCATGCGGCGACTACAGCGGTCTTCGCCCGTCTCAAGAGACGCGCGGCGCTGCAATTACATATGGCCGCCACCGTGATCCATGGCGACATCCTTGTCGCCGGGATGGGTGAAGAGCTTGCCCTTCTCCGCCCACAGCGTCGCCAGGATCGTCAGGATGCCGAAGAGCGCGAAACCGCCGAGGAGCGGCTGCAGCGTGCCGTTGAAGAGCTGGCCGACGGCGCCGCCGATCAAAGCTCCGCCCGTGGTGGAGACGAAGCCGGTGATCGCCGTCGCCGTACCGGCGAGGTGCCCCATCGGTTCCAGGCTGATCGCGGTGAAGTTCGTTGCAATCACCGCAAAGAACATCAAGAGCACCGAGAACATCAGGTAGCTGACGACGAAGGCCGGCGTGCCGGAGAGCGACATCACGAAGCCTGCGACCGAGATCAGCGTGAAGAGGATCATCGCGACGTGCGAGATGCGGCGCATGCCGAAGCTGCGGACGAAGAAGCCGTTGGCGAAGTTCGCGACCGCAATACCGCCCGCCGTGCCGGCGAAGGCGATCGGCAGCCAGTCACCGAGGCCGTAGACCTCGCCGAAGATCTGCTGAACCGTGACGATGTAGGCGCAGATGACTGCGGTGAAGAGCGTCATGCCGATCATGTAGCCGCAGGTGATGCGGTTGGTAAGGACGGTCTTGAAACCCGAGGCGACGGCGCCGACAGAGAGCGGCATGCGCTCTTCGCGGGGCAAGGACTCCTTCATGCGGGACAGGGCCCAGACGAACAGGACCGCGCCGATGACGCCGATCAGGATGAAGATCCAGTGCCAGTTGGCATAGAAGATCACGAGCTGGCCGATCGAGGGCGCGACGATCGGCACGATCATGAAGACGATCATGACATAGGACATGACGCGCGCCATCTCGCGGCCGCCGAAGCAGTCGCGCACGATCGCCATGGTGGTGATGCGGATTGCGGCAGCACCGATGCCCTGGATGAAGCGCAGGGTAAGCAGCGTCTCGAAGCTTTCGGTGAGGGCCGCCGCAAACATCGACGCGGTGAAGAAGGCGAGGCCGCCGAGCAGCACCTTGCGGCGGCCGAAGGCATCGGAAAGACTGCCGAAGAAGATCTGCGAAATGCCGAAGCCGAGGAAGAAGACACCGATCACCAGTTGGCTGTCGTTGGTGCTGGCGACGTTCAAGGACTGGCCGATGGCCGGCAGCGCCGGCAGCATGCTGTCGATGGCGATCGCAACACTCGCCGTCATGACGGCGATGGTGATGATGAATTCGAAGAGGCCCATGTTGAGGCGCTCTGCCCCGGAAACTCCGTCGATATGTTCGGATCGATTGGTGATGGTGGACATTGGGAAACCCGCAAATTCAATCTTGGAAAAGACTGGCTTGGAAAAGACTGACCGGCTCGACTGCATGTTTCCTGGAACCGTCCCTGATGAGGACAAAACATGCAGAATTTCAAGGTGCTACAGCGATCTTTTCGAGTCTGACGAGACACGCCTCGCTGTAGCGATCAGCCGGCCGGCTGATGGTGTGGTTTGAAGAGCTTGCCGCCTTCGGCGATGAAAACGAAAACGAGGCCGATTACGGCGACGGTGAAGTAGCCGGTGGCAAGAGGTGTCGCCGTTCCATCGAACAACTGGCCGATGAAAGCGCCGATCACGCTTCCTCCGATCGTCTGCATGAAACCGAGTACCGAGGAGGCCGTGCCGGCAACGTGGCCGAGCGGCTCCATGGCCATGGCGTTGAAGTTCGGCGCGATCAGCCCGAACTGGAACATCGTGGCGCAGTAGAGGACCACGAAGACCGGGAAGGGCAGCGGCGCATAGAGCGAGGCCGACATCCAGACGAAACTCGCCAGCGTGAAGCCGATGAGCGCCGCATGGGACAGCGGCCGCATGCCGAAGCGGCGAACAAGGCGGGAATTGGTGAAGGAAGCGACCGCCATCATACTGGCAAATGCCGCGAAGACAAGCGGAAACCACACGCCAAGGTCGTAGACACCGACGAGCACCTGCTGCGCCGAATTGATGAAGCCGAAAAGCGCGCCGAGAATGACGGAGGTCGCAAGCGTATAGAGCAGCGACAGCCGGTTCGTCAGCACGATGCGGAATCCGCTGAGGATGACCGACGGCGTAAAATCGCGGCGATGGGCCGGATCGAGCGTCTCGCCGAGTTTTGAGGAGACGATCGCAATGTTCATCACCGCATAGAGCGCGACGACGACGAAGATCATGTGCCACTCGGCAAGGCTGATGATGAGCTGGCCGATCGAGGGGGCGATGACCGGCACGATCATGAAGACCATCATGACCAGCGACATCACCTCTGCCATCTGCCGGCCGCCATAGACGTCACGGACGATCGAGATGGTGATCACGCGCGTGGCCGCAGCGCCAGCGCCCTGTACGAAGCGCAGCGCCAGCAGGAGGCCGAAGCTCGGCACGATCGCGATCGCCAACGCACAGACGGCGTAGAGAATGAGGCCGGCGAGAAGCGACGGCTTGCGCCCGAAGCGGTCCGAAAGGGGGCCGAAAAATAGCTGCGCCACGCCCATGCCGAGCAGATAGGCGGTGATGATGTATTGCCGCTCATTTTCAGAGGCGACGCCAAGGCTGGCGCCGATCTGCTGCAGACCGGGCAGCATGATGTCGATCGAGATCGCGTTGGTCGCCATCAGCATCGCCATCAGCGCGATGAACTGAGATTTGCTGAGGCCCGGCAGGGCGTCGTCGTTGGTCGTGCTTGTCATTTTCAAAAAGTCCTAACGGCGCACGGGGCGCGAGCGGAACAGGTTGGTCCGGAGCAGATCCGGAAAGAAGAATGCCGGCTGGCGTCATGCCGACTGGCTTTTCAAATCTCGAGCGGGGGCGGCCGGGGCGATCTGAAACCGCACGGACCAGGCCGGCATGAAGCATGGGAAGCGTCGGGCGGCAGGGACAGGGTTTTCCGGCGCCAAAGGGCGAGGCGAGAACCCCTGCAGGCAGCTTATGCCGAACGATCGCAACCGATTCATGACAGGCCGGATCTCCGGCCCTTCGCTCCACATTCGAACGCTGGAATGCGTTCATGAAGGAAGCACGCTCTGAACGTATCTTGGTGGCACCTGCGCGAACCGCACGCGCAAGGCCTTCAGAAGAACAACAAAAATTAGGCAATCCGTAAGTACGGCCGGAATCAAAAAAGGCGGTTGCCCGCCTTCTCCGATGGATCGGGACGAGGCGTCCTTAGATCAGGCGACGGCGCCCTTGACGGCAATGCCCTGTGCCTCGAGGTGCGACTGCAGCTCGCCGGCCTGGAACATTTCACGCACGATGTCGCAACCGCCGACGAATTCGCCCTTGACATAGAGCTGCGGAATCGTCGGCCAATTGGAGTAATCCTTGATGCCCTGACGCAGGTCCGCATCGGCGAGCACGTTGATGCCCTTGTAGTCGACGCCGATGTAATCGAGAATCTGGACCACCTGACCGGAGAAGCCACACTGAGGGAACTGCGGCGTACCCTTCATGAAGAGTACCACATCGTTCGTCTTGACTTCGTTGTCGATGAATTCGTGAATTCCGCTCATCTTGTCTTCCTTCCTGCGCCGGCTTCAAGGGCCGGATATCGATTGGGTCTTAGATAGCATGCATATCGGTGATTTTCACCACCCAATCGCAACAAATATTGATGGTCCTCAAGATGTGGTTTTATTACCACTACGGCGCCGCGCGTCTTATCAGACGCGCAAAGGTCGTGATTTGCTGCATGTTTTTTCCTTAAATCGCCTACGAACTAAGGAACCATGCGGTAGTCAAGCGGTGCGGCGCCGGGTCTTGCTGCGGGCCGCAGCCGTTCGACGACGGCTGACCTGTTTCTTGGCCGGTTTGCGAATGGCCGCCTCGAGGATATCCCCGAGGATGCCCCCGCCGGCGGACGAGGTTGTCCGTGCCCGGCGCTTTGTCCGCTTGGTCGAAGTCCGCTTGACGCCGGTCTTCTTGAGGATTTCCTTCAGCGCGCTGTCGACGACTCCGCTGACAAGTTCCTTGATCAGATCAGCCATGCCGGCTCACTCCGGCGCGCTCGTCTGCAGGGCGAGGGCGTGCAGAACGCCCCCCATGTTGCCCTTGAGCGCATTGTAGACCATCTGGTGCTGCTGCACGCGGGTCTTGCCGCGAAACGCTTCGGCCACGACTTCGGCGGCATAGTGGTCGCCGTCACCGGCCAGATCGCGGATCGTGACCTTGGCACCGGGAATCCCGGCCTTGATCATGTCTTCGATGTCGCCTGGTGTCATGGGCATGATACGCCAACTCCTTGTTTTTCTGCAGCACCGGCCGCGTCGCCTGCACCGCTCCATACTATCAGGGAACCACGATTCAGGGGCGAAACGCAAATGCTGAATCAGGTGAGCAGCAACGAGGTGTCGACGGCAATCGATGTTCTGCAAATCTGCAGAGGGTCGCTGCGACAAAGCTGATAGCAGCGAAATGCAGGTTCCTCTCTAATGCGCGACGGGGCGGCGAGACGAGGCGAAAAACCGTTGCCGCCCCTCGTTTCAATAGCGCCCGTGCCGATGTGCCGGGCCCCGGCAGGGAGGTCACATGCCACGAGATCAGGCGAACAGGGCGACGGTCGAAGCCTATGTGCAGGCGATGAATGCCGGGGATATCGAGGCGCTGCGCCCGCTCTTTACCGTCGACGCGGAGATCCAGGGGGTGGTGGGCACCGGTGCCTTCGATTTTGCGGCACGCGTCTGGCACGACCTTCATCATGGGCTGAACATGAGGCTGGACGTTCTGTCCATGGTGGCCGACGGTGACACCGTCGTGGTTCGCCTGCGCGAAAGCGGCAAATGGACCGGCCCGTTTCTGGACTTCAAGCAACCGACCGGCCATTCCTACGAGCTGCAGGCGATCGAATGGTTCGATTTCCGCGACGGCAAGATCGCCCGGCGTTGGGGCGCGCGGGACGGCGGCTCGCAGGCGCGGCAACTGGGCTTTCCAGGCTCGGCGAGCCATTGTCTGGCCGCAAAGGAGGATAGGCCAGAAACCGCCTAGGCCCTTGGCGCGGGGCGGCCCTCGAACCGGTGGCGGACGGCTGCGAAGCGAGCCGTCACCGCTTCGCGAAACAGCCGCACGTGCGGGCTCTCGCGGAGGCTTTCGTGATAGAGGAGCCAGATATCCGAACGGGCCTCGAGTTCGGGAATGGGACAGCGCAGCAAGTCGTCGTCCTCGGAAGCAGCCCAGCACGGAAGCGGGCCAACGGCGACCCCCGAGCGGACCGCCGCGATCAGATTGGGCACGGAATTGCAGTGGATCCCGATCGGGACATCGGGTGCCGCTTTCCGCAAGGCGACGAGAGGCCCCAATCCCGCGAGACCGCCGGTGCCGCCGACGATCTCATGTCGGCCGAGGTCGGCGACGGTGCCGGGCAAGCCGTGGCGCGCGGCGTAGGATTTGGCGCAATGAAGCGCCCACACACTGGTCGCAAGCCGGCGCCGCACGATGCCCGGCTCTTCCGGGCAGGAGCCGACGCGGAGCGCCACATCCACTTCACCGCGCGAAAGGTCGAGCCGGCGATCATCGGCGATCAGTTCAATGGACAATGACGGGTGCTGGCTGCGCAGTTCGAAGACCAGCGGCGCCACCACGTCGATCGCAAGAATCTCCGTCGTGGTCACGCGCACGGTTCCCGCGATCGCCCGGCTCCACCCGCGTGTCGTGTCGGCCAGCATCCTGGCGCCTTGCTCAACCTGTTCGGCAAGCGCGACGGTCGCTTCCCCGCGCTCCGTGAGGCGATAGCCGTTCGGGAGACGCACGAAGAGGGCAAGGCCGAGACCGCGCTCGAGCGCGTCGATCCGGCGAGCGACGGTCGTCTGATTGACCCTGAGGCTGCGCGCGGCGGCAAGCGTGGAGCCTGTGCGCGCCACGGCGAGAAAATATTTCAGGTCGTTCCAATCGAACATGGCGCGTCCGGAAAAATCGCCCGCCGTGATGGCGCTGTTCCTGTCTCAGTTCTCCGGCGCGAGGTCGCCCTGCATGAATTCCGGGAACCAGGCTTCGTGGGCGGCACGCAGATCCGTAACCGGAACCGCCCTGGCGTCGCCGAGCTTGACGGCATCGCCGCCGGTCTTGCCGATAACCGGGAGCGAGACGCCGGCGGCCTTCGCCCGTGCTACAACCCCGTCGAGCGCGCCGGCAGCAACCGTCACAACGTAGCGGCCCTGGTCTTCGCCATAGAAGGTGGCAATCGGGTCGTGGCCGGCAACCGTATCGACCGTAGCGCCGATGCCCGAGGCCATCGCCATTTCGGCGACAGCAAGCGCCAGGCCACCCGACGAGCAGTCGTGCACGGCGGTTGCGAGACCATCGACGATCAGGCCGCGGACGAAATCGCCAACCTTGCGCTCGTGGGCGAGATCGACATGCGGCGCCGGACCGTCGGTGCGGCCATGAACGTCACGCAGGTAGACCGACTGGGCGATGTGGGAACCGAGACCTTCCGGCGCACCGGCGAGCAGGATCGTCTCGCCTTCGGCCGCAAAGCGGATGCGCGCCATCTTCGACCAGTCCTTGATCAGGCCAACACCGCCAATCGTCGGGGTCGGCAGGATCGCCTGGCCGTTGGTCTCGTTGTAGAGCGAGACGTTGCCGGAGACGATCGGGAAATCGAGCGCCGTGCAGGCTTCGCCGATGCCTTTGATGGCGTGGACGAACTGGCTCATGATCTCCGGACGCTCCGGGTTGCCGAAGTTGAGGTTGTCGGTCGCAGCGAGCGGCAGCGCGCCGGTTGCCGTCAGGTTGCGCCAGCACTCGGCGACGGCCTGCTTGCCGCCCTCGTAGGGATCGGCTTCGACATAACGCGGCGTCACGTCGGACGAGAAGGCGAGCGCCTTGGAGGCGTGGCCCTCGACGCGAACGACGCCGGCGTCACCGCCGGGAAGCTGCAGCGAATTGCCCTGGATCAGCGTGTCGTACTGCTCGTAGACCCAGCGGCGCGACGAGTTGTTGGCCGAACCGACGAGCTTGACGAGCGCATCGGCAACATCGGCGGCCGGAATGTCGTTGGTTGCCAGCCGCGCAGGGGTCTTCGCCGGGGTCCAGGGGCGGTCATATTCCGGGGCCTGGTCGCCCAGTTCCTTGATCGGCAGATCAGCGACCTGTTCGCCCTGGTGCAGGATGCGGAAGCGCAGGTCGTCGGTGGTCTTGCCGACGATCGCGAAATCGAGGCCCCACTTGACGAAGATCGCCTTGGCAACCTCTTCCTTGGCAGGCTCCAGCACCATGAGCATGCGCTCCTGGCTCTCCGACAGCATCATTTCATAAGCGGTCATGCGCTCTTCGCGCACCGGCACCTTGTCGAGATCGAGCTCGATGCCGAGGTCGCCCTTGGCGCCCATTTCGACGGCGGAGCAGGTGAGGCCGGCTGCACCCATGTCCTGAATGGCGATGACGGCGCCGGTCTGCATCAGTTCGAGGCAGGCTTCGAGCAGGCACTTTTCGGTGAAGGGGTCGCCGACCTGAACGGTCGGGCGCTTCTCTTCGATCGACTCGTCGAATTCGGCAGACGCCATGGTCGCGCCGCCGACACCATCGCGGCCGGTCTTGGCGCCGAGATAGACGACCGGAAGCCCGACGCCTTCGGCCTTGGAATAGAAGATCGCGTCGCTCTTGGCGAGACCGGCGGCAAAGGCGTTGACGAGGATGTTGCCGTTGTAGCGGGCGTCGAACTCGACTTCACCGCCGACGGTCGGAACGCCGAAGGAATTGCCGTAACCGCCGACGCCGGCAACGACGCCCGAAACCAGGTGGCGGGTTTTCGGATGATCCGGCGAGCCGAAGCGAAGTGCGTTCATCGCCGCAACCGGGCGCGCGCCCATGGTGAAGACGTCGCGCAGGATGCCGCCGACGCCGGTCGCGGCACCCTGGTAGGGTTCGATATAGGACGGGTGGTTGTGGCTCTCCATCTTGAAGACGACGCAGTCGCCGTCATCGATGTCGACGACGCCGGCGTTTTCGCCCGGGCCCTGGATGACGCGCGGTCCCTTGGTCGGCAGCGTGCGCAGCCACTTCTTCGAAGACTTGTAGGAGCAGTGTTCGTTCCACATCGCCGAGAAGATGCCGAGTTCGGTAAAGGTCGGCTCGCGCCCGATCAGGCTCAGGATGCGCTCGTATTCGTCGGGCTTCAGCCCGTGCGATGCGATGAGGTCCGGGGTGATGGGGCGGGTGTTGGAAATCGTCATCGTCGACCGTCAAATCCTTCGGGCGGCGCGCAATCCACTTACGAGGAATATGGCGCGTGCGAACCGCAACAGAAACAGGGGGCGCTTTGCGGCTTCTTTAGCCTATGCTGCGGCGCGGCGCGACAGAAAAATACGGGCGATCAACAGTGGCTGACGCCCGTAGAGGGAGCTTTCCGGAAGGCAGCCAGCGTCAGAACTTGTAGCCGAGCGCGAGGCCGGCACGTGTCAGGCCATTGTTCGGACCGTCGCACAGATTGGCATGCGAAGCATGTTCCACGGTCGCCGAGACGTTCCAGTGCTCATCGAGACGGACGCCGGCGGCGGCGTATTCGCGGAAGAGGAAGCGGCAGCCGAGCTGAGGACCGGAACCATTCGGATTGTCGAGGTCGCCATCATGAACCGTGCCGCCGGCGCCAAACTCGACGAAAAGGCGCTTCGTCATGTCGAAGGTCCAGCTCAACCCAGCATAGGCCTGATTGACACCGTTGGACGAGGTCGCAACCGCTGCGCCCGCATGGATGCGCGGCCGCAGCAGCTTATCGCCGAAGTCGGTCGCCCCATCGGCGTCAAACGGGTCGAAATAGACGGTGAACGACGGAAACACTCCGTCCTCCTGCTTGTCGCCGGCGGCGATCGACGTTGTGACGCCGAACCGCATTTCGTCGAAAACGCCGTCCGCGGCAAAGGCCGGAGCGGCGAAGGTCAACATGGTCGTAGCGAGAAGAAGATATGCAATGCGAGGCGACGAGGCGGGGCTGAACGGTAGCGGCATGCGGAATCCTTACAAGCGAATCATGTGCGCAAAACTGCTAAAGTAGTATGTTGCTCAACCTTGCCTGAAAGTCACCCCGTGGATTTCTATAGTCACTCGAAACTGTCGTAACCCGCGCGCCCGCTGTCGAGCAGCCGCTTCAGCGTCTGAAAACCCGCTCTCACCTGGGCCCGGTCCGGCGGTGATGAAAAGCCGATGCGAATGCGGTGGAAAACGCGGTCGGTGCGTCCGGCTTTGAACTCGTCCTCGTCATCGACGAGCACGCCTTCCTGCAGTGCCGCCTGCTTGAAGGTGCCGGAGAGCCACGGATCGGGCAACTTCATCCAGAGGAACGGAATGCAGGGGTGCGAGGTGAACTCGATGCCCTCGAAGAATTCGCGGGCCATCGCTTCGCGGGCGCGCACCTCTTCGATGCCCTTGCTCCGCAGGATTGCAGCCGAACCGGAAAGCACGAGCCGGGCGCAAAGCTCAGCCAGGATGAACGGCAGACCGCCACTCACCATCTTGTGCGCAATACGGATGCGCTGACTGAAATGCGGAGGGCAGGCGACCCAGCCGCCGCGAACACCGGCAGCCACCGACTTCGAAAGACCGCCGACCAGAAAGGTGCGTTCCGGCGCAAGCTCGGCCAAGAGCGGCGTCTGGTCACCGGTCATCGCGCCATAGAGATCATCCTCCACAAGCCAGACACCGTATTTGCGGGCGATGTCGGCGATCGCCTGGCGGCGGGCAAGCGGCATGACGGCGACGGTCGGGTTATGGGCGCTCGGCATCAGGAAGGCGAGCTTCGGATGCTGCTGCGCGCAGACGCGCTCGAAATCCTCGGGGATCATGCCGAACTCGTCGGATTCGACCAGCGTCGTGCGGCGGCCGACCAGGCCGGCGCTGCGGCTCACCTGCGAATAGGTGAGCGTCTCGAAGGCAATGCGGTCGCCGGGTGCCGTGACCGCAGTGATGACGGCGACGACGGCCGCATGGGCACCGAGCGTCGGCACGATGTTTTCCGGCTTCGGGCGGAAGCCGCCGCGCGCCAGCCACAGGCAACCCGCCTCGAACCAATGGTCCGGGAAGTTGCGTGCGTAGCTTGCGATGTCCGCATGGTGGTCGTTGCTGATCTCGCCGAGCACCTCACTCAAGACCGTGCCTTGGCCGATATCGGGTGCCGCCGTGCTGTCAAATCGCAATTTGCCGGCAGGTGCGACGAGCGGTCGGGTGCCGGCAAGCGAAGTCGTCAGCGGATCCGCCTGTTCCGGCGGGCGGCTCTCGGGATGATCAAGCACATAGGTGCCGCGTCCGACTTCGCCGCTCACCAGTCCGCGTTCGCGCACGATGTTGTAGGCGCGCCCAATCGTACCGATTGTCACGCCGATATCGTAGGCGAGGTTGCGCTGAGGTGGCAATTTGGCGCCGACGGGGAGGGCGCCACTGCCGATTGCGTGTTCGATCTGGTCGGCAATCCGCGCATAGAGCGGACCGTGACCCTGCTGAATGTCCGGAAGCCAATTTGTCATAGTGACAATTCTTTAGATTACAGCGCGAAATATGTCAATTATCACCAATGCAACGATAGCAATCGCTACATTGGGGTTATCAATGAGTACAATAGATACAATTTGTTTGTCCCGCCCGGGTGCGAAGTCCGTCGAGTGCAGCAGCGCATTGCTGGGCGGCGACTATCCGGAACAGCGCGAGAGCGTGCTGAAGCGGCTTTGGGGTCTTTATTGCGAGTTGGCGGCGAAGCGGCGCGGCCGTCTGGCGCTCGGGGAAATGAGCGACTGGCAACTTAGAGATATCGGCGTTTCCGCGAAGGATGCGCGCCAGCAGTCGATCGTGCCGTTCTGGCGCTGAGAATGTCGCGCGAACCTGCGAAGCGGTTTTGCGACAACGACGCGCGCTCCCCTATCGGATCGGAACCACTGCTCGGCGATACGCCAAGGGCCGGCGCCCACTGAGGACGGCGGCCCCTGGATCGATTCGACAATTCGGCTTGGAGCTACTTGCAGCCCTGTCCGCCGGCGGCCCAGCGCTTGATATCGGTGGCCATGCGCGTACCGACCGGTTCGCTCATCAACGGCCCGAAGGCCTGCAGGCGCGCCGGGTTGCCCTCGGCCTGGATGACCGCGAGCGGCCGGGCTTCCGGCGACTTGCGCGGCACGATCAGAACGCGAGGACGGCCGGAGAAGGAATTGAGCTCCGGCGCCAGGCGATAGGACTTGAACTCGGAATCGCCCGATTTGAACCAGCAGCTATTGGCGCCAAGCGCCACGCGCTCCATAGTCGGCAGCGCAGCCGTGTTCGGGCTTGGCGCCGGCGGCTTTGGCGATTGGCAGGATGCGAGTAGCGTCAGGCCAAACGTCGCGCAGGCGAGGCTGGTCAGGCGTCCAGGGAAGAATGAAGGCATCGACGGTCTCGCTCGCATTTGGGGATGGGTCGGATGCCTTCTATCAGCCGGATGGTTAAGCGGCGATTACTTCAAGCGCCGATGCGAAGAGACCGCGGCCGTCAGAGCCACCGTGTGCGGCTTCGATCAGGTTTTCCGGATGCGGCATCATGCCGAGCACGTTGCCTCCGGCATTCATCACGCCGGCGATATCGTTCATCGAGCCATTCGGGTTGGTGCCTTCGGCATAGCGGAACACCACCTGGCCGTTGCCTTCGATCGTCTTCAGCGTCTCGGCATCGGCAAAATAGTTGCCGTCATGGTGGGCGACCGGCGATCGGATGATCTGGCCCTTCGAATAGGCGCGGGTGAAATCGGTCTCGGCATTGACCACTTCGAGCTTGATCTCGCGGCAGACGAACTTGAGCGAGGCATTGCGCATCAGTGCGCCCGGCAGGAGGCCGGCTTCGACGAGGATCTGGAAGCCGTTGCAGACGCCGAGAACCTTGACGCCCTTTTCCGCCTTGGCCTTGATCGCCTGCATGACCGGCATGCGCGCCGCGATCGCGCCACAGCGCAGATAGTCGCCATAGGAGAAGCCGCCGGGAATGACGATCAGGTCGACATCCGGAATGTCGGTTTCCGTCTGCCAGACGGTGACCGGTGCCTTGCCGGAAATCTTGGTGAGGGCCGCGATCATGTCGCGGTCGCGATTGAGGCCCGGAAGCTGGACGACGGCTGACTTCATATCTCTGTCTCCGTTAGCGGCGAGATGTCATCTTGATGCCGCGCCCCAGAGAGCCAGGCACCTTCTCCGACGAAAACAGCAGCGCTCCCTGAGGCGCTCGTGCTGCTCCGGCGGTGCTTAACGTCTGGTTCCGCGCCTGAAAGCGCGGAACGATTTCGATGCCTGATCGATCAGGCGAACGAGATGCTGTAGTTCTCGATCACCGTGTTGGCGAGCAGCTTTTCGCACATGGCCTTGAGGTCTTCCTCGGCCTTGGCCTTGTCTGCGGATTCGATCTGCAGATCGAAGACCTTGCCCTGGCGAACCTGGCCGATGCCGTCGAAGCCGAGAGCGCCGAGAGCGCCTTCGATTGCCTTGCCCTGCGGATCGAGAACGCCGTTTTTCAGCGTCACGGTTACACGTGCCTTGATCACTTTGATTTTCCCCGAAGTTATTTCACCAGAACCGGACCGGTGCCGCGCACGGGTTCGTTCTCGTTCATGATGCCGAGACGGCGGGCGACTTCCTGGTAGGCCTCGACGAGGCCGCCGAGGTCGCGGCGGAAGCGGTCCTTGTCGAGCTTCTCGCGAGTCTCGATGTCCCAGAGGCGGCAGCTATCCGGCGAGATCTCGTCGGCAAGCACGATGCGCATCATGTCGCCCTCGAACAGGCGGCCGCATTCGATCTTGAAATCGACGAGCTGGATGCCGACGCCCAGGAACAGGCCCGAAAGGAAGTCGTTGATGCGGATGGCGAGCGCCATGATGTCATCAAGTTCCTGGGGGCTTGCCCAGCCGAAGGCGGTGATGTGCTCTTCGGAGACCATCGGGTCATCGAGCGCGTCGGCCTTGTAGTAGAACTCGATGATCGAGCGGGGCAGAACGGTGCCTTCCTCGATACCGAGGCGCTTGGCCAGCGAACCGGCGGCGACGTTGCGCACGACGATCTCGAGCGGGATGATCTCGACTTCCTTGATCAACTGCTCGCGCATGTTGAGCCGGCGGATGAAGTGCGTCGGAATGCCGATCTTGTTGAGATGCGTGAAGATGTACTCGGAAATACGGTTGTTCAGCACGCCCTTGCCGTCGATGACGTCATGCTTTTTCTTGTTGAAGGCGGTCGCGTCGTCCTTGAAGAACTGGATGAGCGTGCCCGGCTCCGGACCCTCATAGAGGATCTTGGCCTTGCCCTCGTAGATACGGCGGCGACGATTCATGGATTCTGTCTCTGTGGTTGTTGGCGCTCTTGGGTCGCGCTCGTGGAATATCTCCCGGGGTCCATAGCTGAAAAGAACGGATTTCACAATCGGCGTATCTTTCCGTCCCCCTGATTTGCAGAGGGTAGCATGAAAGTCGCGAAACCCGAAAAGAACGCAATTCAGTTTGACCTCCATTTTGGTTATGGCGATAACTATTTAAGGCACCGAATTCTCAGGGAGATCATTTGATGACCACTATGCAGGATCGCGAAAAAGCCTTTGAAGCGAAGTTTGCGCTGGACGAAGAACTGAAGTTCAAAGCCGAGGCGCGTGGCAACAGACTGCTTGGTCTCTGGGCTGCCGGCCTGCTCGGCAAGCCCGATGCCGAAGCCTATGCGACGGAAGTGGTGACCGCCGACTTCGAGCGTGCCGGTCACGAAAAGATCATCCGCAAGCTCAAAGCGGATTTTGACGCCGCGGGCGTTGCCCAAACGGAAGAGCAAATCCGCAAGCGGATGCTTGAGCTTCTCGCCGAAGCGATCCAACAGATACAGAACAGCTGATAGACAAGCGCGCCCGCGGCGACCGCACGGCCATGCGGCTGGGTTAATTGTCGGCTTTGCCGAAGACCGGCTTCCATCCGCGCCGCAGGCGCCGCTCAAGCTCCAGACGATCCATCGGTCGGGCCAGTGCATAACCCTGCAGCACATCGCAGCCGAGATCGCGCAGCATCGCTGCATGCTCCCAGGTCTCGACGCCTTCGCCGACGACCTCGATGTTGAGCGAGTGGCCAATGTCGATAATTGCGCGGACGAGCTTTGCCTGTTTCGCACTCTCCGTGATCGGTCCGACCAGCGCCCGGTCGATCTTGAGCCGCGCCGGGTTGAGATTGAGCAAGCCGATGATCGAGGCGTGTCCGGTGCCGAAGTCGTCGATCTCCACCTCGATGCCAAGAGCGCCGAGGGCCGAGATCGTCTCGGCGATTTCATCCTCCGGATCGTCGAGGAAAATGGATTCGAGCAATTCGAACGAGAGCACGCCAGGCGGAATCCGCAGATCCCGCAGGTCGGCGATCAGACCGGGATCGCGCAGGCGCGGCGACGACATGTTGACCGAAATCTTGGGAACGGCGAAGCCGGACTGCCGCCAGGACTGAAAGTCGGCATAGGCAAGCTCCACGACCTTGCGGTCGATGGCCGGCAGGACATTGATCTCCTCCGCGACCTTCAGGAAGTGGAAGGGCGTGAGCACGCCGCGTTCGGGATGGTTCCACCGCACCAGCGCCTCAACGCCGGTGATCTCCAGCGAATTCGCATCGAACTGTGGCTGGTAGTAAACCGTGAACTGCCCTTCCTCGATCGCCAGGCGGATGTCGTCGCCGATCCGTTTGGCCGTCAGGATCTGTGTCTGGATCTGCTCGGAGAAGACTTCGACACGGTCGCGGCCGAGGCTCTTTGCCCGGTAGAGTGCGATATCGGCATTCATCAACAACTGCTTCGCATCGAAATCGTCGTGCCCTTTCCAGGCAATGCCGATGCTGGCGCCGAGGCGGCAGAGCTGGCCCTCATAGGGAATGGGGCGACGGAAGGCGTGAACGATGCGCTCGGCAAGCTCGGAGAGCTGCGGCAGGTTACGGCCGCGGCGGCACAGAATGACGAACTCGTCGCCGCCGATGCGGGCAATGAAATCGTCGTGGCGCGCATGCGCACGCAGGATGGCGGCCGCGTGGGTCAGCATGGCATCGCCGGCCTGGTGCCCGAGTGTGTCGTTGATCTGCTTGAAACGATCGAGATCGATATGCAGGATGGCGTTGACCGCGACATTCTCAGCCAGCATCTGATCGAGGTAGCGCCGGTTGGGCAGATCCGTCAGGTAGTCGTGCAGGGCGTTGTATTCGATCCTTGTCCGTGCCTGCTCGAGCTCGCGGTTGCGCGCCTCGGCGGAGGCCTGAGCCTGGCGCAACTCCTCCTGCAAGGCGATGTCTTCGGTGACATCCCAGTTCGCCCCGATGAGCTTTCGCGTTCCGAGATGATCGACATAGGTCGCGGCATTGGAGCGGATATGCCGGATCGAGCCGTCCGGCCGCACGATGCGAAAGGCATTGCTGTAGCGCTTGCCGGAGGCGATACCTTCGATCGTCCGAGCGATGACCTTGTCGCGGTCATCGGGATGCAGCATGTTTTCCCAGGCCTCGGAGCTCGGCGGCCCGTCACCTGGATCGAGGCCGTAGATCTCGAACATGCGCTCGTCCCAGTCATCACGCTCAGCGTCGAGGTTGAAGTCGAACACGCCGATCTTCGAGACGTCGAGCGCGAGCCTCAGGCGGCGCGAGACCTCTTCGAGCCGCGCCTCCGCCTCCTTGCGGGCGGTAATGTCCGTGTCGGTGCCGATGATGCGGCTGGGCCTGCCGTCCGGCCAATAGGCAACGGACGCACCGCGGCTCTCGATCCAGACCCAATGCCCGTCCGCGTGGCGCTCGCGGTACTCGAAAGTGTTGTATACCGCCTCGCCGGAATCCTGCCGCTCGATTGCGGCCCGCACGCGCGCGCGGTCGTCGGGGTGAACGTTCTGGATCCAGGTCTCAAGAGTCCCGTCGACCTCGGCATCGTCAGGCAGGCCACGAATCCGCTTCCAGGTGGTGGAGTAAAACAGGTTCCCGGTTTCGAAGTCGTGGTCCCATACGCCTTCAAGCGCGCTGTCGAGCGCATATTTCCAGCGGGTCTCGTCATTGCGCAGGCCGGCGATTTCGTCGACGAGATCATGGACCGGGAGCATCAGCAGGAGAAAGGCGTCCTGTCCGGCGAAAAGCACGGGCGACCAGGAGACGAGCATCGGCAGCGGGCCGGAGAGGCTTTTGAAGCGGAGCGTCATGGACGAGGTGGCCGCCGGCGGCAACACATCCCGGCCCGGCAACAGGGGCCGGTCTTCATCCAGCACGAGATCTCCGAGGAGGGCTTTCCGCAGCGAAGCCGGCGTCCTTAGCAGCAGTTCGCCGGCGCGCGCGTTGGTCGTTACGATCCGCCCCAGCTCATTGGCAATGATTGCCCCGGCTGGCAAGCGCTCCAGGGCGGCCTGCGTGAGGACATCCAAATTCGCCGGCGCACCACGCGCACCTTTGGTGAGACCTTCGTTGACGGCCACTTATCCCATATCCAGCCTTTGCGGCCGCAAATTCCAAGGCGGTGAGACCCGGAAATCAGGCTGCAAATCAAGATTCGACAACGCTCGACGCTCCTTCGAGGACGAGTCGCGCTGCCATGCCGACCGATGATGACGGCGGACAATGAACGTCGGATTAATGGGAAGTTGCAGGATTAAGGGCCGTCAACCAGTTCGCCTGAAGAATCAAGGCTTCAGGCGGCTCAGGAACTGGGCAAACACCATCGTCCCCTCCGGCCACGGGCCATGCCCGGACTCGGTGTTGATATGGCCGGATTCGCCGGCGTCGACGAGCAGCGAACCCCAGGCATTGGCAATATCGTCGGCGTGATCGTAGGAGCCGAAAGGATCGTTGCGGCTCGCGACCATCAGCGACGGGAACGGCAAGGGATCACGCGGATAGGGGCCGAACGTCATCAGATGTTTCGGGCGGATCGTCGGATTGGCCACATCCGGAGGTGCGACGAGGAAGGCGCCGGCGATCGGCTTGTTGATATGGGGCAGGGCGTGCACCGCAGTTGCGACGCCAAGTGAATGGGCGACGATGACGACCGGCTTCTCGGCGGCGTTGACCTCTTCGACCATGCGCGCCACCCAATCCTCGCGCACGGGCTTTGCCCACTCCGCCTGCTCGACGCGGCGCGCGGTGGACATCTTGCGCTCCCAGCGGGTCTGCCAATGCTCCGGTCCGGAGTTGGTGTAGCCGGGGACGATGAGGATATGGGCGTCGGATACTTTCATGGTGGCCGCGATGTGGCGCTGAAAGCGGCCGAAGTCAAGGCCTGCAACGCCGCGTGCCTTTTGAGAGGCGCTATAGCCGCAGCAAGATTTCGAAATGCTGCATGCTTGATCCCGAAATCGGCGACGATCCGACGAAACATGCGGCAGGCGACAGCGCCTTCATTTTCTGTATAATCGGCATGACGGTCGCGGTTGGTGCGACTTTGTTCCGTCGCATCGCTGTTCCGTGGCCGCTCTGGTTCGTTGAGGAGTGTGAGCCATGACAACATTCCATGTTCTGTCGGGGCCGGACGCGAGTGTCGCCCACCCCGGGATAAAGAAAATCGGCGTCTCGGATGTGTTCGATGCCTTGCGTCTCGGATTCGAAGATTTTCGCGAGAAGCCGTCGCATTACGTCTTCCTTTGCCTGATATACCCGATTGCCGGCGCGGTGCTGATCACCTGGAGCGCGGGCGCGAACATGTTACCGCTGCTTTATCCGCTGGTCTCGGGCTTTGCCCTCATAGGCCCCGTCGCGGCGATCGGCCTTTACGAAATCAGCCGACGGCGTGAACTCGGCATGGACTATTCATGGCCGCATGCGCTTCGCTTGCATCGCTCCCCGGCCTTACCATCGATCATGGCCGTCGCTGCCATGCTCTTCGTGATCTTCATCGTTTGGCTGCTGGTAGCCCAGGCGCTCTACGTACAAATCTTCGGAGCCGAACCGCCGGCTTCGATCGTCGCCTTCTGGAATGGCATCATCGGTACCGAGCCGGGTTGGAACCTTATCCTCGTTGGCAATGCCGTCGGCTTCGTCTTCGCCGTCATCGTGCTGTCGACGACGGTCGTATCCTTCCCGTTGCTGATCGATCGTGACGTCGGAGCCGTCGCGGCAGTCGAGACGTCGATCCGCGCTACCCTGGTCAATCCGGTACCCGTTGCCCTCTGGGGCTTCATCATCGCGGCAGGCCTGGTGATCGGATCCATCCCGATCTTCGTCGGCCTCGCCGTCATCATGCCGATCTTCGGCCATGCCACATGGCACCTCTATCGCAAGATGGTGGAACCCGGTCCGCGCGCCCGTACACGATAGGCCCGGCGCCGCCCGGCGAAGGCCGGCGCGACCTCTCAAAGCGAAAAGCGCCGCAGGTCAATTGACCTGCGGCGCTTGACGGCGCTGGCGTTGACCGGTCTCCGGTCTAGCGAAAGTGCTTGTAGTAGGAGGATATCTGGGCCGCCGTGTTGGACGACAGGTTGAGCTTGATGCCGATCTTGTCGCCGCGGTACCAGCGTACCATGCCGGTCAGGAAGCCCAGTTCTTCGCTTCGGATCGTCACTTCCTGCCCGGTTTTGGCGCCGATGTCGAAATAGAGCTGGAAGCAGATGCCTTCGTCCGAAAGGTCCTTGACGACGCCGTTACTGGACCCGGTCTTGCAGGTGACCATGCCGGTGATCTTCGTCTGTGTGCGTATACCCGTACGCTCGGTGCCGTCCTTGTAGGCCATGTGATCCTCGGAGCCGGTTTGACAGGCCTACAGCGCCGCGCGTCTTATCAGACGCGCAAAGGTCGCTGTAGCACTTTGATTTTCTGCATGTCTTCGTCCCCAAATCGAGATCGATTTAACGACGAAGACATGCAGGAGATCGTCACACACGATCACTGAACGTCGCGCTAAAAGAAATGCCCGCATTCGAGCGATCTGCGCCAAATGCGGGCATATTCATCAGATGCAACGCGGGCGCGTGACCCGGGAGCTGTCAGGCTCAGCCGAAGACGCGCTTGAAAATCGTGTCGACGTGCTTGGTGTGGTAGCCAAGATCGAACTTCTCGCGGATATCCTCCTCGGAGAGCGCCGCACGGACTTCCGTATCGGCCAGCAGTTCTTCAAGGAAGTCCTTGCCCTGTTCCCAAACCTTCATGGCGTTGCGCTGCACGAGGCGGTAGGCATCCTCACGCGAAACACCGGCCTGGGTCAGCGCCAGCAGCACCCGCTGCGAATGGACGAGACCACGGAACTTGTTCATGTTCTTGATCATGTTCTCGGGGTAGACGAGCAACTTGTCGATCACGCCGGTCAGGCGAGCAAGCGCGAAGTCGAGCGTCACCGTCGCGTCCGGTCCGATCATGCGCTCGACGGAGGAGTGCGAGATGTCGCGCTCGTGCCAGAGGGCAACGTTTTCCATGGCGGGTACCGAGAAGGCGCGGACCATGCGGGCAAGACCCGTCAGGTTCTCGGTCAGGACCGGGTTACGCTTGTGCGGCATTGCCGACGAACCCTTCTGGCCCGGCGAGAAATACTCTTCGGCTTCGAGCACCTCGGTGCGCTGCAGGTGACGGATTTCCGTCGCCAGGCGCTCGATCGACGAGGCGATGACGCCAAGGGTCGCGAAGTACATGGCATGACGGTCGCGCGGGATGACCTGGGTCGAAACCGGCTCCGGCTTCAGGCCGAGCGCCTTGGCGACGTGTTCTTCCACGCGCGGGTCGATGTTGGCGAAGGTGCCGACGGCGCCGGAGATCGCACAGGTGGCGACTTCCTCGCGCGCGGCCAGCAGGCGCTGCTTGCAGCGGTCGAACTCGGCATAGGCCAGCGCCAGCTTGACGCCGAAGGTGGTCGGCTCGGCATGGATGCCGTGCGAGCGGCCGATCGTCACCGTGTCCTTGTGTTCGAAGGCGCGGCGCTTCAGCGCTTCGAGCAGCTTGTCGAGATCGGAAAGCAGCAGATCGGTCGCACGGACGAGCTGCACGTTGAAGCAGGTGTCGAGCACGTCGGACGACGTCATGCCCTGGTGGATGAAGCGGCTGTCCGGGCCGACGAATTCGGCAAGGTGCGTCAGGAAGGCGATGACGTCATGCTTGGTGACGGCTTCGATCTCATCGATGCGCGCCACGTCGAAGGTGGCCGCGCCGCCCTTTTCCCAGATCGTGCGGGCTGCATCCTTCGGGATCACGCCGATTTCGGCAAGTGCATCGCAGGCATGGGCCTCGATCTCGAACCAGATGCGGAACTTGGTTTCCGGCGACCAGATGGCCACCATTTCCGGACGGGAGTAGCGCGGGATCATGGGCTTTAGCTTTCGTCGTCAGTGGAGGATGGCCGTGCCTCTAGCAAAGATAGCCGTGAAGCTCAACGCCATTGGCGCCGGCCTTTTGCCAGCCACAGGCTGACGCCGACGAGTATAGCACCGCCGAGGGGCAGATAGAGGCGAAGCCCCAGCACCAGAAACTGGTAGAACGCGATGAGCGAGGTGAAGGCGAACTGGAAAAACCAGATCCTGCTGCCGGCAGGCGCATGCCATTGGGTATAGAACTGCCGGTAGTCGAGGGCATAGAGCATTGCCGTCATCGCGACGGTGCCGAGCGACAGGAAGAAGAGGTAGGCCGCAAAACGTGTTTCGGCCCGGCGCCCTAGGGCTGCCAGTCGGGCCAGCAACAGCGATGGCGCCCAGGCCAGAAGCGCCCCGGAGCCGAAGATCAGCAGCAGTTCGGACAGATGAAACGTGAGGGCACGCTCGCGCAGCCAGAGGCCGAACCAGGCCGAAAGCACCATGGCGGCGCCCCAGAGCGGCGCACCGATGACAAGCTCCCGCATTGTCGGAAGGGATTGCGCGAGCCGGCCTCGCTGCAGGGCGCCTCGCGGCACCAGATCTGCTTTTGCCTCGACGCCGGCGGCCGCGTCGTTCATTTCGCGATCCGGGTCGGGATCGCGATCCAGCGCCCATCGGTCGTGCCTTCGAAGCCGAGCGACTTGACGAGAACCATGACGACATGGGTCTCGGAGCCGTCGTCATTCCTGTGGGTGACGGCGCCGCCGACTTGATAGCCGGTCGGGCAACGGCGGCTCTCCGGTATGCGGCTATCGTCCTGCAGGACGTCGGTCGCCGGCGTGCCCGCCTTCATCGTCATCGACAGACGAAAACCTTTGACCTCCTTGAGGAAATCCTTGCAGATGCCTTCCGGCTCGAAGGTCTTCTCTTCGAGCGCCACCGAATAGGTCTCGCGGAACCCTTCGTCGGCCGCAAAGGAATCGTAGGTCAGTTCCAGCGGCTTGGCGTTCGCCTCGGTGATCGGATTGAAGGCAGCGAGCAATCCGGGTGCGTCGGCCAGGCGATAGGCGTCGATCAAGGGTGCCGCGCGGCGGCGGGCCTCGTGACGCGCCTTGGAGAGCGGACTGCCATCCTCGCGGCCGACGGCACGCACCGGCGCACCCGGCAAGAAGCTGTCGTTGCGCGTGTCGATCACATAGATGGTCGAATAGGGAAAGCCGGAGCCGTCCTGAACACCGTATTCTTCGAAGGCGAAGACATTGCCGTCGGCCGAAAAGCCGATCAGCTGGAGCGCGGCATAATCGCCCGCTAAAGCCGGCGCTGCGACTGCCGCAGCGCCCGCGAAAAGCACGCCGGATACTGCCGCGCGTGTCTTCATCGATAGACCTTCTCTGCCGGCGTGCGGATCGCCTCGATCGCGGTGCGATAGGCTTCGACGGAGCCGCCCTTGAAGATCGCCGAACCGGCGACGAGGACGTTGGCGCCGGCGCCGGTGGCAATGGCCGCCGTATCAGGCGCGATGCCGCCATCGACTTCGATCTCGATCGGACGGTCGCCGATCATCGCCTTGATGCGGCGGATCTTCTCAGCCGTGGCGTCGATGAACTTCTGTCCGCCAAAGCCCGGGTTGACGGTCATGACGAGGATGAGATCGACCTGATCGAGCACGTATTCGATCGCGCTTTCCGGCGTTGCCGGGTTGAGCGAGACGCCAGCCTTCTTGCCGAGCGAGCGAACCGTCTGCAGCGAGCGATGAAGATGCGGGCCCGCTTCGGCATGCACGGTCAGGATATCGCAGCCCGCCTTGGCGAAGGCTTCGAGGAACGGGTCCGCAGGCGAAATCATCAGGTGGCAATCGAAGGTCGCGTCGGTGTAGCGGCGCAGCGACTTGATCACATCGGGCCCGAAGGTGATGTTCGGCACGAAATGACCGTCCATGACGTCGAGGTGGATCCAGTCGGCGCCGGCATCGACGACGTCGCGGACTTCCTGTCCGAGCTTAGAGAAATCGGCCGCCAGGATCGACGGGGCAATGCGGATAGGATGGGTCATGGCGCACTCCAGCGTGTTTTCCGCGCAATAGCACCGGCGGGCCGCACAAACAACATGTCGGCGATCAAAGCCGCGTCAGGCGCCTTGCGACCAGGAGCGCATGAGGTCGTTTTCCGCCGGCGTCGCATCGTGCACGCCACGGGCGATGGCGCGTGCCATGGTCGACGCCGCTATCGCGCCGAGGTCGATGAAATCCTCAAGCGTCGGGGTCTTGCCGCTGGCGCCGGTGGCAAGCGCGAAGATCAGATCGCCGTCGAGCGGCGTGTGCGCCGGCCAGAGGCCCCGGGAAAAGCCGTCATGGGCGGCGATTGCCAGGCGTTTCGCTTCGGCCTTGGTGAGCACGGCATCCGTCGCGATCACGGCGATGGTCGTATTCGCCGCCGCGGACTGTCGGTCGCGGAACTTGATGCGGATGTCGGCGGCATCGGCGGGCAGGGGATGCGGCAGGCCGAGCGCACCCAATTCGCCGTCCATCTCGAAGGGCGCGGACCAGAAGTGCCTGCTGTCACCGACGGTTGCCGAGCCGAGAGCGTTGACGGCGACGAGCGCGCCGATGGTGATCCCGTTGGGCAGAACGGTCGATGCCGAGCCGAGACCGCCCTTGAAGGTGGCGGTCAGGGCGCCGGTTCCAGCGCCCGCGGTCCCGGTTGCGAACTTGGGGCCGGCGCGACGAACCGCCTCGAAGCCGAGCTCGCGATAGGGCGGGTAGCGTCCCCAATCCTTGTCGCCGCCATTGATCAGGTCGAACAGGATGGCGGTCGGCACGATCGGTATCCGGTGCGGACCGACGGCAAAGCCACGGCCCATTTCTCTGAGCGCCGCCTGGGCCCCGGACGCGGCGTCGAGGCCAAAGGCCGAACCACCCGAGAGCACGAGAGCGTCGACCGTCTGCACCGTATTGTGCGGGTCGAGCAGATCGGTCTCGCGCGTTCCCGGCGCACCGCCCAGGACCTGAACCGCAGCTGTCGCCGGCGGGTCGCAGACGATGGCGGTGACGCCGGATTTCAGCCGGTGATCCTCGGCATTGCCGACCGTCAGGCCCGCGACGTCGGTAATCAGGTTCAGCGGTCCGGTACGCATCATTGGGCGGTTCCTTCGGCAGGCGCCAGCACGAAGCGGCCGCCTTGCCACTGCATCAGGCGATAGGGATTTACGGCGCGCTCGTGCTGCGCGTTGAAGGCAATGGGGCCGAGCACGGTCGGGTAGGGTCCCTTGGCGAATGCGTCGAGCAGGGGCTTGTCGTCCTTCTCCGCCTGGTCCTTGGCCTGCTCAAGCAGGGAGACGGCGGCAAAGGCCGGCAAGACGTAGCCATCCGGCTCGGTTCCGGCGGCGCGGAGCGCATCCGCGACCGGCTTGCCCTCCGGCGACTGCGATGCGTCCGGCAGGGTTACGGCGAGAACGCCATCGGCGAGCGGCACCGTCAGATCGGCGGCGTTCAGCGCGTCGCCGCCGAGCAGAGTGAGGTTCGCGCCTTCGCCCTGCGCATCGCGCGCGATCACCGCCGTGTCCTGTCTATCGCCACCGGTGAAGACATGTGTCGCGCCGCTCTTCACCAGTCGCCGCACCAGGCTGATCTGCTGCTCCTGAGCGGGCCTATAGGTGTCGGTGAAGACCGGGGTCAGCCCTATGTCGCCGAGCGCGGAACGGACGCTCTCGACCAGTTCCCTGCTGTGGATCGTGCCGTCGTCGATCAATGCGATCGGCTTGCCCTTCCAACGTTGAACGATGACGTCGACGATGCTCGAAGCCTCGGCGTTACCGCTCGGCGCAAGGCGGAAGAGCGGCCATTTCTTCTTCAAAGCATCTTCCATCAGGATGTCGGAACGCACGCTGAGAGTGATGGCGGGAAGGCCCGCTTCGGCGAGTGCCGGAAGCGTGGCGTCCAGGCTTTCGGTGCAGAGGAACCCGATCGCCGCTTCGGCGCCGGCCGCAAGCAGCGCCTTCGTCAGCGCTTCGTTGCCGGCGGTATCGCAGGTCTCGGGAATGACGACGATCTCACTGCCGCGATCACCGGCCTGGAACGCGGCACCATCGATGATCTGCTTGCCGAGAAGCGCAAACGGACCTTCAACCGGCGCGACGACCGCTACCTTGATACCGGCTGCCGCGGCAGGTGCGGCCTGTACCAGTCCGGCCACGACAAGGCTGGCGACGATCGATCGAAGCATTCACTTTCTCCGCTGCCGCATTTTCCCGGATCGGGAGGGATCCTGAACCCACGGCGAGCCCAAATATTGCCTTGTCCGTGCCGGTTACCATGGGCGCGCGGTACGGTAGTGGCCGCATGTTTTAAGGATGTGCCCTGCCGCGTCAAAGGAAAAGATGTGACTTCGGATACAGATGGCACTATCCGCGTCGCAACCATGTCGCAGATCTGCAAGATTCTCCTTGCAGCGGGTTTCATATTTCCCGGTACTGTCTATGTATGTGGCTGACTTCGCTCGGAGAAAGAAGTGTTGGACAAGACCAGGCTGGACCCCATCAGTTTCCGCGACGCGATGAGTCGCCTGGCCGGTCACGTGCAGATCATTACCGTGGCCGACGGCGCCGAGCGGCGTGGTGTCACCGTCACCGCATCCTGCTCCGTGTCCGACAGTCCGCCGACGGTTCTCGCCTGCCTGAACGGCGCCAACCCGCGCAACGAGATCTTCACGCGCAGCGACAGTTTCGCGCTCAACCTGCTTGGCGACGAGCATCGCGCCGTGGCACACGCCTTTTCCGGCCGTGACCAGCTCGACATGGAACTGCGCTTTGCCCTTGGGCGGTGGACCAAGCTGACGACAGGCTCTCCGATCCTCGCCAACGCGATCGCTTCGTTCGATTGCCGGCTCATCGAAGTGAAGACGATCGCCACGCATCTGGTGCTCTTCGGCGAGGTCGTCGATGTCGCGATCGGGCCGCCGCGGCCACCGCTCATTTATGTGGACCGCGGATACCACTCGCTATAAGTTTTACGTGGCGAGATTTCGTGCCCCATCGAGACATGAGAAGATCGCCGTAAGTCTTTGAGTTGGCCGGGCGAATTCATTCGCTCGCCAACATCGATCGATCGATTCGAGCCGTCGTGGAGGAGACATGGCGACACAGGCGACAACAGGTCTGCCGCAGTCCATCGAAGAGACGATGACGCTTCTGGAGGCGCACGACTATCTCGCCGGCACGGCGCTTGCGACCGTGCTGTTTCTCGCGCTCAGGATGAAGCGTCCGCTGTTTCTCGAGGGCGAGGCCGGCGTCGGCAAGACCGAGATCGCCAAGGTTCTGGCAAAGGCGCTCGATCGGCCGCTGATCCGGCTGCAATGCTACGAGGGCCTCGACGTCGCCTCAGCCGTCTACGAATGGAATTATCCGGCACAGATGCTGGAGATCCGCCTGTCGGAAGCAGCCGGCAAAGTCGACCGCAAGCGCGTCGAAAGCGATATCTTTTCCGAACGCTTCCTGATCCGCCGCCCGGTTCTCCAGGCAATTTCCTCCAATGCGGGCCGCGCACCAGTCTTCCTCATCGACGAGCTCGACCGGACAGATGAAGCCTTCGAAGCCTTCTTGCTGGAAGTTTTGTCCGATTTCCAGGTCACGATACCGGAACTCGGCACGATCCGGGCGGACGAACCGCCTGTTGTCATCATCACGACCAACCGCACGCGCGAAATCCATGACGCGCTCAAGCGGCGCTGCCTCTATCATTGGGTCGATTACCCCAAGGCAGCGCAGGAGCTGGAGATCATCCGCCGCAAGGTTCCCGGCTGTAACGCGACACTCTCGCGGGAAGTCATCGCCTATGTGCAGCGGCTGCGCACGGTCGATCTTTTCAAGAACCCGGGCGTCGCCGAAACCATCGATTGGGCAACGGCACTGACGGAGCTCGACCGGCTGGCGCTGGATCCGGAGACGATCGCCGATACGCTCGGAACGTTGCTCAAGTACCAGGACGACATCACCAGGATAGAGGGGGCCGAAGGGCGCAAGCTGCTCGCCGAAGTCAAGGCGGAATTGCTGGCGGCGGGCTGACATGGAAGAGCGGGAGCAGTACAGGGATGGCGCCATTCTCCCGCCGATGGGGGGAGGCGACGGGCGGCTCGCCGACAACATCGTCTTCTTTGCGCGGGCGCTGCGTCGCGCCGGCATCAAGATCGGACCCGGCGCGATTGCCGATGCCATCGATGCGGTGGCGCTGATCGGCATCGGCGACCGCGACGCCTTCTACGCCGCGCTGCAATGTGTCTTCGTGAAGCGCCACGAGGACCAGCCGGTGTTCGACGAAGCTTTTCGGCTGTTCTGGCGCTCACGTGGCCTCGTCGAGAAGATGATCGCGATGATGTCGCCGCTGGCGCCGGAGCGTGAGAGCGAGCGGCAACAGCGGCGGGCTGGTGAGACCCGCGTCAGCGATGCGCTGCTTTCCGGGCACGAGGTGGATCGGCCACCGCGTGACGAGCCCGAAATCGATATCGACGCGCGCTTCACGGTTTCGGGCCGCGAACTGTTGCGGAGGGCCGATTTCGCCCAGATGAGCGCCGCCGAGCTCGCCGAGGCGAAGCGCGCGCTTGCCGCGCTGACCCTGCCGATGGACAGGGTCGTCACGCGCCGCTTTCGTCCGTCGACGCGGCAGATCCGCATCGACCCGCGCACCACCATGCGCGACGCCATGCGTTTTGGCGGGGAACTGATCTTGCCGCGCTTCCGGGAGAGGCGTGTCGTGCACCCGCCGCTCGTCGTGCTCGCGGATATCTCCGGCTCGATGAGCCAGTACACCCGCATCTTTCTGCATTTCCTGCACGCGCTGACCGAGGAGCGGCGGCGGGTGCACACCTTCCTGTTCGGCACAAGGCTGACGAACGTCACCCGCCAGTTGCGCAATCGCGATCCCGATGCCGCGATCGACGACTGCGTTGCCGCAGTCAGGGACTGGTCCGGCGGCACGCGCATCGGCGAAACGCTGCATGAGTTCAACAGACGCTGGTCGCGGCGTGTGCTTGGGCAAGGCGCCATCGTGCTGATGATCACCGACGGCCTCGAGCGTGACGACGTCGGCGATCTTGAAGTCGAAATCGACCGGCTGCACCGGTCCTGCCGACGGCTGATCTGGCTCAATCCGCTGCTGCGTTTTGACGGCTTCGAGGCCCGTGCCCGTGGCGTCAGAGCGATGTTGCCGCATGTTGACGAATTCCGGGCGGTGCACAATCTTGAATCGATTGGGGAACTGGTGAAGGCGCTTTCCGGGCGAAGCTCCCGGCAGGCAGACCCGCGGCGGTTCCTTGGATCACGGTGATCGGTCCGGCGGGAGTATGCAATATGCTGGCAGCTGCAAATGTTCTGGATCCCCTCGATGTCGCCGAGGCCTGGGTGAAGGAGGGGCGCAAGGTGGCGATTGCGACCGTGATCGAAACCTGGGGTTCGGCCCCGCGTCCCGTCGGCAGCCATTTGGTGATCGACGGTGACGGTAATTTTCAGGGTTCGGTTTCCGGCGGCTGCGTCGAAGGCGCCGTCATCACCGAAGCGGCAGACGTGATTGCTTCGGGCGCGCCGAAGGTTCTCGACTTCGGCGTCGCCGATGAGACCGCCTGGCGCGTCGGGCTTTCCTGCGGCGGCCGAATCCGGGTCCTTGTCGAACGGGTCGATGGTTAGCAATGGAACGGAAGATACTCGAGGCACTCAATGCGGCGCGTTCGGCGCGTCGGGCCGCCGTTACCGTCAGCGACCTCGCCGGCGGCAGCAGCCAGATCTATCATGAGGGCGATGACTGTCCCGACGCCTGGCGCGCCGCAGTCGGGCAAGCTCTGCAATCCGGCAAAGCCGGGATCGTGGAGACGGAGCAGGGCTCCTTCTTTCTCAACGTCTATTTGCCGCCGCCACGCATTCTCGTCATCGGCGCCGTCCACATTTCGCAAGCCTTGGCGCAACTGGCGCCGGTTGCCGGTTTCGACCTCACGATCATCGATCCGCGCACTGCCTTCGCAACGCCGGAACGCTTCGCAGGCGTCGAACTCATTGCCGAATGGCCCGAGGATGCGTTGAAGGAAAGGCCGCTTGATCGCTTCACCGCGCTCGTGGCCGTCACCCACGATCCGAAGATAGACGACGAGCCGATCCGCGCCGCCCTTGCAGCGGGCTGTTTCTACGTCGGCGCGCTCGGCAGCCGGAAAACCCATGCGGCACGGGTCGAGCGGTTGCGGCAGGCCGGTGTTTCCGATGCCGACATCGGCCGCATCCGTGCGCCGATCGGCCTCGATATCGCGGCGGCGAGCCCGGCCGAGATCGCTGTCGCAATTCTCGCCGAGATCATCGAAGCGCTACGGCGCCGTGATACCAGCCAGATCAAAGGAGCGATTGCGTGAGGTTCGGGCCGGTCAAGACCAGCGAAGCGGAAGGAGCCATCCTGGCGCATGCGGTGAAGACTGATGAATCCCGGCTGGCAAAGGGCCACCGGCTTTCGTCCGCCGATGTCGCCACCTTGACCGCTTGCGGCGCGCTGGACGTGGTCGTCGCGCGCCTAGATCCCGGCGACCTCATGGAAGACGAGGCCGCCACGCGCATTGCAGCGGCAATCGCACCCGATCACCTGCGTTTTTCCCCGGCGGCTACCGGGCGAGTGAACGTCTACTCCCGGGTTGCGGGCCTTTTCGTCGCCACACGCGAGACCGTCGACCGCTTGAACCGCATCGATCCGGCGATCACGCTTGCCTGCCTTGCCGACCATGTGCCGGTGCAGGCCGGCGACATGGTTGCGACGATCAAGATCATTCCGCTCGCCGTCGCCGGTCGTTTCGTCGAGGAAGCGCAGAAGCTGCTGCGGAACAATGCGGCCTTCGAGGTGAAACCCTTCGCGGCGCGGCGTGCCGCCCTGATAGCAACTCAGTTGCCGACTCTGAAGCCTCAGGTGATGGACAAGACGAAAGCCATCCTGGCGGCTCGCCTGCGGCAATCCGGCAGCGAGCTTCTGACCGAGCGGCGCGTCGCCCATACCGAGAGCGCGGTCGCCGCGGCAATCGACGAGCTGCAGTCGGATCATGACCTGCTGGTGGTCTTCGGCGCTTCCGCTGTCGCCGATCCGCAAGATGTCATTCCCGAAGCCGTCCGGCGGGCCGGCGGCATCGTCGATCACGTCGGCATGCCCGTCGATCCGGGCAATCTTCTCGTGCTTGGCCGCGTCGGCGAGATCCCGGTGATCGGCGCGCCCGGATGCGCCCGCAGCCCGCGTGAAAACGGTTTCGACTGGATTCTCGACCGCATTCTCGCAGGCGAGTGGCCGAGTTTCGACGACATCACCGGCCTCGGCGTCGGTGGCCTGCTCAGCGAAATCCCGACCCGACCGCAACCGCGCGAAAAAGCAACGGAGTTGCCATCAGGGCCGGTCGAGATCGTGGTTCTGGCCGCCGGCCGCGCCAGCCGCATGGGAGCGGACGGTGGACACAAACTGCTGGCGACCTTTGACGGCGTGCCGCTGGTGCGCCGCAGCGTCGAGGCGGCAATCGCAGCGGCACCCGGCAGGGTTATCGTGGTCACCGGCCACCGTGAACCCGATATCCGCGCCGCGCTGGAGGACCTGCCGGCGAAGCTCGTCTCGAATCCCGACTACCTATCCGGAATGGCCTCGTCGCTGACGGCCGGACTTTCGGCGATCGACGAGCGGGGCGCCGGCATGTTGGTGATGCTTGCCGACATGCCTGATGTCACCACCGACGACCTGCGCAAACTCCTCGATCGTTTTTCTGCGGAAGGCGGCCGTGCCGTCATTCGGGCAACCGCCGCCGGGCAACGCGGCAATCCGGTCATCCTGCCGAGACAAACCTTCTCCGCCGTCAGGCAGTTGGTTGGAGACGTTGGCGCAAGGCACATCATCGAGAAATGCGGCCTGCCGGTCATCGATGTCGAGCTGGGTCCGGCCGCCCGCCTAGATCTCGACACGCCGGAGCAGATCGTGGCTGCGGGCGGTATCCTGGAGGAATGAACGCGTGGACAATGCTGCGATCGAGGAGATGTTCGAGACGCTGGGGCCGGTGACCATCAAACGGATGTTTGGCGGCAAGGGCATCTATTGCCAAGGCGTGATCTTCGCCCTCGAAGTCGATGGTGAAATCCTGCTGAAGGGCGACGAGCAGACGGCCCCAACCTTCGAAGCGGCCGGTTCCCGGCAATGGGCCTATGAAGGCAAGGGGAAGCCGGTGAAGATGCCCTATTGGAGCATCCCGGACGACGCCTTCGACGATCCCGACGAAATCGCCCGCTGGGCGCGGCTTGCCTATGACGCGGCGCTACGGTCGAAAAAGTAGAGCGATCAGCCGCGGCCCACGCTTGCGGTCCGGTTCCAGGAAAACCATTGGCTCTGACAACATCCGGCTAGGCGGTGGTGCCGCGTTCCGTCGTCCGCAGCGCTTCGACCGCGTCAGCCGCAAAACGTGA
Organism: Ensifer sp. B1-9; assembly: GCF_050474445.1. Taxonomy (NCBI): domain Bacteria; kingdom Pseudomonadati; phylum Pseudomonadota; class Alphaproteobacteria; order Hyphomicrobiales; family Rhizobiaceae; genus Ensifer; species Ensifer sp. B1-9. Next base: position 88,659 of record NZ_JBCHVG010000011.1, on the reverse strand, counting down.
CAGCGGCTGGGGCAGGGCATCAAGATCGAACCAGCCGAGAGCGGAGAGCTTGTGCGGCTCGGTAAGTTCAGGCTCGCCGGCAAAATCCCGGGACACGTAGATCATCGAAATCCAGTGCTGGCGGTCAGCCTCGATCACCTGTTCGCTGAGGCACAGGAACTCGCTCGAACGGATCTTGAGGCCGCTTTCCTCTTCGGCCTCGCGCCGCGCGGCGACATCCGAGCGCTCCATGTGATCGACCTTGCCGCCGACGATGTTCCAATGCTCGGCTTCCGGCGCGTTAACGCGCTTGTAAAGCAGGATCTTGCCGGCGCGCACGATCGCAAGTCCGCAGCCGAAACCCGGAAAATCGATGCCCGGCAGGCCCATAGCTTTGATCAGGCCTTGCCGGCAATCAGCATGAAGGCGGGGATTTCGTCGCCGAATCCGACCGGGGTCGGGCCGTCGTCATAGTCGCGGCGGTGACGGTTGCGGCGGTCGCGATTATCGTCATTGGCAGGGTTCGTTGCGCGCACCGGACGATCGGCGCGGTTGTTCTGTCCCTGCTTGTTTTCTGCGCTGCGTGCCGGTTTCACCGATTCCGCCCTTTCCGCGACTGTTTCAATTTCGGCCTCACTATCGGCACGCACGGTATCGGATTTATGATCGGGACGGCTTCTCGAGCCGCGATCCCCATCTTTTTTCCGGTCCCTGCGACCATCGCGGCCGCGATCACGCCGGCCGGTGTCGTGGCTTTCCATCGGCTCGGGCAGATTGGAAAGGTCGCCGTTCAGCCATTCGACCTTCTGGCCGATCAGCTTTTCGATGGCGTCGGAGAACTTCGTGTCGCGCTTCGTCACCAGCGTGAAGGAGGCGCCCGAACGACCGGCACGGCCGGTCCGGCCGATGCGGTGAACGTAGTCTTCCGCATGAATCGGAACGTCGAAATTGAAGACGTGGCTGACATCGGGGATATCGAGACCGCGCGCTGCGACGTCGGAGGCAACCAGCAGCTTGATGTTGCCGTCCTTGAAGTTCGCGAGCATCGTCATGCGCGAACGCTGGTCCATGTCGCCATGAAGCGCGCCGACGGAGAAGCCGTGGCGGTCGAGCGAACGGAAGAGGTCGGCGACGTCCTTCTTGCGGTTGCAGAAGATGATCGCGTTCTTGAGCTCGTCCTGGGCGCGAATCAGATCACGCAGCACGGCACGCTTCTCATAGTCCTTGGCATGCGCGGCAACGAAGCGCTGCGTCACCGTCTGCGCCGTCGAGGCCGGGCGGGCGACTTCGACGCGCTCCGGGTTCTGCAGGAAGCGATCGGCGAGCTTCTGGATTTCCGGCGGCATGGTCGCCGAGAAGAACAGCGTCTGACGCGTGAACGGAATGAGCTTGGCGATGCGCTCGATATCGGGAATGAAGCCCATGTCGAGCATGCGGTCGGCTTCATCGATGACCAGGATTTCGACGCCGGTCATCAGGAGCTTGCCGCGTTCGAAATGATCAAGCAGCCGGCCGGGCGTGCAGATCAGCACATCGGCGCCGCGCTCGAGCTTGCGATCCTGCTCGTCGAACGAAACGCCGCCGATCAGAAGCGCGATGTTGAGCTTGTGGTTCTTGCCGTACTTGTCGAAGTTCTCTGCGACCTGGGCGGCGAGCTCGCGGGTTGGCTCCAGGATGAGCGTGCGCGGCATGCGGGCGCGAGCGCGGCCCTTTTCGAGCAGCGTCAGCATAGGCAGCACGAACGAAGCCGTCTTGCCCGTACCCGTCTGGGCGATGCCCAGAATGTCACGACGCTGCAGGGCCGGCGGGATAGCGCCAGCCTGGATCGGGGTCGGGATTGTGTAGCCCGCATCGGTGACAGCGGAGAGAACTTTTTGGCTCAGGCCAAGGTCAGCAAAATTGGTCAAAGGGAAATCTGTTTCCGTTCCGGTTCAATAGAACACTGATCGATCGATGGAAAACGCACGAGCACGTGGCCGCGCTCATAAGCTGAACGTCGCTGAAAGTCAAGAAATCCAGCACGTTGAAGCAGCAAAAGGTAAATAGTGGCGAATCTGTCGCATTTCTTGTCAAGCCGCGCAAGACCCGCGCACAGCGAAACGAGCGGTCAGTTCATGTAGGAGGCGAGCTTCCGGCTGGCGTCGAGAAACCGCATGGGATCCACCGCCTCGCCATTCAGGCGGATTTCATAGTGCAGGTGCGGACCGGTGGAGCGACCCGTGTTGCCGGACTTGGCAATGACCTCGCCTTCCGTCACCTTGTCGCCGACCTTCACCAGGATCGTGGAGAGGTGTGCATAGCGGCTCGACACGCCGTTACCGTGGTCGATCTCGACCATGTTTCCATAACCACCGGTCAAGCCGGCATTCGTGACGGTGCCGGGCGCGGCCGAGCGGATGCGCGTGCCGACCGTCGCGCGGAAGTCGATGCCGGCATGGAGCGCCAGGCGACCGAGAAACGGATCGAGGCGGTTACCGAAGTCGCTGGTGATGTCGCTCGCCGGCGAAGGATTGCCGAACGGCAGAGCGCGGACCTGCGCCCGCGTCCGCTCCAGTTCCAGAAGCGCCGTATCCAGGGCAGCCAGGGAACGGCCGAATTCGTCATCGGTTGCCGGTTCGACGAAGGGGCCGCCAATGCCTGTCTCGGAAGAGCCGGAGGACGCGGACGCCGGGACCATTTCCGCGACGTCGCTGACGGGCAGATCGACGCCGGTCCTCCCGACGATCGAGCGAATCGCGTCCGACGTCCGTGCCGCGCCATCCGTCAGTTGCTTCAGCCGCGCCATCTGCTCCAGTTCGACGTCCTTCAACGAGAGCGTCACCTTCGAGAAGATCCGGTCGGCACGATCGGAGGTCGATTCGCCCGCGTCGGGCGCCGCATAGGCGAGGGGGGTGGCACGAGCGGTGGCGGAGACCGAGGCGCTGTTCAGCCCCATCAGCTTCTCGATCGCCTTCACACCGCCGCTGCTCGCCTCGGCTCGTTTCTCATAGGCGAGAGGTTCGATCTCCGGAGTGTCGCTGCTTTCCGTCGTCAGGCCGGAATTTTCGGCCCTTTCGACCAGGGCGCCGAGCTTTCCGTTGCGCGAGGTCAATGCCATCTGCTGGCGCAGCAGCTTCTCGACTTTCTCCTCGACCACTTGCTGGTCGAGCAACTGACGGCTGGTGACGCGATCGACCTGCGCCCTAAGCGCCGTGATTCGATCCTCGTATTCGTGCTGCATGCGCGCCTGGCGCGCAATCGTGCCGCCAATGAGATCGTCGCGCAGGACGAGGTAGGATGTGGCCGCGAGGTAGCCGATGCTGCAGACGCCGGCGAAGGATACGGCAATTGCCGCCATCCAGGGACGAACCGTCATATGGCGGACCTTGTCGCCACTGGCCAAAATCAGAACGTGATGTTCCTTACGTTTTCCGAAGGCACGATTTGCCGAACGTCCAGACACCCGTTCTCTCCCGCCATGTGCGCGTTGCCTCGCATCACCTGCAGATCATTACACTTCGTTAGGGTTAACAATTGGTTAGACTGAGTGCAGCGTGCGATGCGGCTATCGGTTGGTCGAGGCGGTCATCGAGCGATAGAAGGACGGCGTCAGTCCGGCCTCGGCGCGGGCAATGTCGTTGAACGGCGCCTTCAATGGCCCACGGAAATTGGCGCGCACCAGCGCCTGGAAAGTCGCCGCCGGGTCCTTCTTCTCTCGGGCGCAGAGAAAGCGGAACCATTTGGCGCCGACGGCGACGTGGCCCTTTTCGTCCTCATAGATGACATCGAGCACCGCGGCACTTTCGAAGTCACCGGTTTCACGCATCTTCGCCTGCAGCGCTGGGGTCACGTCGAGACCACGCGCTTCGAGAATGAGCGGCACGACGGCAAGGCGCGCCGTCAGGTCATTGCGGGTGTCGTGCGCCGCCTGCCAGAGCCCGTCATGGGCAGGCAGGTCGCCATAGTCCGCACCGAGATCGTTCAGTCGCTGGCGGACCAGCCGGAAGTGCTTGGCCTCTTCGAAGGCAACCCGCATCCAGCCGTCGAAGAAGGAATTGGGCACCGGCTCCGTGGCAAAGCGGGCAACGATATCGAGGGCAAGGTCGACGGCGTTCAATTCGATATGGGCGATCGAGTGCAGCAGGGCGATGCGTCCCTTGAGGGAACCGAGCGATCGCCGTTTCACCTGGGTCGGCGGGGTCAGCGCCGGCTTGTCCGGACGCCCGGGGCGAACCGGCACCGGTCGGTCGAGCGGCGAGCGCAGCGACAGGGTGCGACGCTGCCAGCGCCTGGCCGCCTCCTGCGCGAGTGCCGTCTTGACCTCGAGGTCTGCCGCGCGAATCGCTTCGACGGCACCGCCCCGCAGGCTGTGAAACACGGGCAATTCGGTCATGGCTTTCCTCAGAGGGCCTTTGCCGCGGCCAGGACCTCCTGGGCATGGCCATCGACCTTCACCTTTTCCCACACCCTGACGACGACGCCGTCGGCGCCGATCAGGAAAGTGCTGCGTTCGACGCCCATATATTTCCTGCCGTACATCATCTTTTCCACCCAGACGCCGTAGGCGTTCACGACCGCCTTTTCCTCGTCGGCGGCGAGCGTCACCGTCAGGTTGTGCTTCTTGGCGAAGCGGTCGTGCTTCTTCACCGAATCAGGCGAGAGCCCGATCAGCGTGATGCCGGCCGCGGCAAACTCGTCGGCAAGCTCGGAAAACGAGATCGCTTCCAGCGTGCAGGCCTGGGTATCGTCCTTCGGATAGAAGAACAGCACGACGGGGCGACCGCGAAAGGCGGAAAGCGAAATTGTACCGCCGCCATCACGCGGCAAGGTGAAGTCGGGAGCAACATCTCCGGGAGCGGGTCTTGCCATGATTAAACCTTCCTTCTGCCAAGTTTTGCAGACAATCGCGCGCTACTGCATGCTTGCCTTGGCCGTCGCCGGCGAATGGGCAAAACATGCGGTAACTCAAAGCGCTGCAGCGACCTTTGCACGTCTCTCAAGGACGTGCGGCGCTTAAGGGCATATCGAAAATCGTCGACTGCCGTCCAGCGCATTTGTGCTAGATTCGACAGCTTTCGGACGGCACAGGCCGCTACGAAACGTTGCTGTCGCCCGCACGCGCGATTCCCGTTGTGGTAGCTTTCCACAGCAACTCCCGCGTCGCTTGGTGACTCGGCACGAGGACATGTGGTCTACAGGAAGCGAGAAGCGGCTGTCCCGAACACGAGACAAAGAGGACGGCGAACACGCTCGTATCGAACGGAGGACGTCCGCGCTGATGAGTGAGATCCGCGGCGAAAAAGTCGGCTTTCGCAAGAAAGACATCGTCGCGCTGCATGCGTTGCCTTCGGCGCAGGCTCACGATCCGATTATCGTGCACGCACCGCGCAAGGGTTCTCCCTTGCGTCTGTGTGCCAAGATTGCCCTGTCCATATCGCTGCTTGCCTTCATCCTGGGTGCGATCCTCGTAACCGGGATCGAAAGCGGGATGATGGACAGCACGCTGAACGCGCGTGCCCGGACCGCCCTCAATGCCGCGCTCGGCAGCGCCTACCGCGCCGACGTCGGCAGCACGGTGGTGCGCATGACGGCAAGCGGCGCGATTGCGCTCAAGGCTCGGGAGGTGGCCCTCAGCGAAACGGCAACCGGTCAACCCGTCGCAAAGCTTCGTTCGATCTCGATCGCACTCGACCCGCTGTCACTGATGACGGGCCACATCGCCGTCTCCCGCCTGGAAGCGGAAGGTGGCGATTTCGATACTGGCCTGCTTCCACGGGGCGAACCGCTCGATCTTACCAAGATCCGGATCGCCGATGTTGGTGATGCTCTCGAGGCCCTGTTTTCCCATGTCGACCGTATGTCGCAGATGGCTGCAGGGAGAGGCAGCCAGACCGTAACGCTCTCCGACTTCAGCTTCTCCGTCGTCGGCGCCCGCAACCACGTCGTTCCGGTCGTGGCCTCCGCGCTCGAATTCAGCCGGGACGCAAGCGGCTCCATGAGCGTGCAGGGCAGCGCCACCGTCGATGGCGTTGCCGTCGATATCAATGCCGATGCCCTTGGCCAAAAGGGGCACGTGACGGGCTTTGACGCGGCGATCACCAACCTGCCGCTCGCGCCGTTCTTCTATCACGGCAAGTCGGGTGCGGAGCAGGCCTTTGGCATCGACGCAACGGCAGGGCTGACGCTGAAGGCGACACGGGCAGCCGGGGAGGCGAAGCCGGATCTGCGCGTGGCGGTGCGGACCTCCAAGGGTACATTCCATGCGGGCGGCCTCGTCTCGACGCTCAATCCGTCGCAGATGGACATCGCCTATGATTTCGGGCGCGCCTCGGTCGAAATCCTGCCGTCGGTGGTCAAGATCGGTCGGTCGACCTTTCCGTTTACCGGCGCCGTCATGGACCTCGACAAACTTGCCGGCGTCACGGACAAGGGCTTCGCGATCGATCTTCTTCTGAAGAACGCCAGCTCGGCTCCGGAAGACGTCGCCGAGCAGCCGCTGACCTTCGATGCCAAGGCAAGCGGCCGGTTCACCTCGGATACTCACCGGCTGATCTTCGACCAGCTCGCCGTGTCGAGCCCTCTCGGCTCGATGTACGGTTCGCTTTCGGTCGCTTTCGGCAACACCTCGCCGCAGATCAGCTTTGCCGCGGTCAGCGATCGCATGGAAGCAACGGCGGTCAAGCAATTGTGGCCGTGGTGGCTCGCGAAAGGCGCGCGCCGCTGGGCAATCGGCAACCTCTTCGGCGGCATCGTCACCAATGCGCGCATCGAAGTGTCGGTTGCCGAAGGACGAATTGCCAATAACGAAGGGGAGTTGAAGCTCAACGAGCAGGAGCTCAACATCAACTTCGACATCGACGACACCCGCATCAACATCACCGGCGAGATACCGCCGCTGCGCGACACCTCCGGCAAGTTCAAGCTGAGCGGCCAGCGCATGACGGTCGAGATCGGGCAGGGCACCGCTTATTTCCCGTCTGGACGGTCCGTGGCACTGAAAGGCGGCGATTTCATCCTTCCCGATGTCTACACCAAGCCGCTGATGGCGGAGATGAAGATCGAGGTTGGGGGTGCCGCGGACGCGATTGCCGAGCTCGTCACCTACAAACCGATCCAGGCATTGCAAAAGACATCATTGCTGCCCGACGACTTCAGCGGTCCTCTCACCGCGCTTGTCGGCGCGCGCTTCGGCCTGATCTCGGACCAGCACCCACCCAAGCCGCTGTGGCAGGTGGAGATGCAACTGGACAAGGTCAGCGTCAGCAGGGCGTTCTACGGCCGGCCCGTTTCCGACCTCGTCGGGACGTTCCGGGTCGATAACCAGCAGGCCGTGCTCGATGCCGACGCGCGCCTGGAGGGCGCGAAGGTCAGCATCGCCTTGACGGAGCCGGTCGACAGCGATTCGAAGGTCAAACGCTCGCGTCAAATTTCGGGCATCCTGGACCAGGACGTCTGGCAGAAGCTGGCGCCGGGCCTGTCGAAGATCGTGTCCGGGCCGATCAGCGCCGACGTGACGATTGGCGATCAGGATCGGGTCGAGGCGAAGATCGGGCTCGCAAAGGCCGCTCTGTCCCTGCCATGGATCGGCTGGAGCAAGGGAGCCGGAATCCCGGCGGAAGCGCGCTTCACGGCGAGCAAATCCGACGACACCGTTGTCATCGACGATTTTGCCGTCGCCGGAGACGGATTCGGGGCACGGGGTGGCCTGCAGGTGGATGGCGGCGGACTGGTCTCCGCCCGCCTCGACAACGTCCGCCTGGCCCAGGGCGACGATTTCAGGGTCTCGGTCGACCGCCGCAAGGGTGGCTATACGGCGACGCTCAGCGGCGCGGCGGCGGACATCAGGCCGATCCTTGCGCAGATGAAAGCGGGGAGCGACCAGGGCCAGGGCGGAGGCGATGACATCACGATCAAGGCCCAACTCGATCGCGTTACCGGCTTCAACGGCGAGGCGCTGTCGAACGTGAACCTGGTCTACGCCGAGCGCGGCAGCCAGATCGAGGATGTCAACCTTTCGGCGGTTACCGGCAGCGGCCAGGCCCTCGTCGCCCGGCTCGCCAAGGCCGGCGCCGACAACACGCTCGAGCTGACCGCTGGCGACGCCGGGGCGCTGGCGCGCTTCGCCGATATCTACCAGAACATGCGCGGCGGCCTGCTCAATCTGAAACTGCGTGATCGTGGGGGACGCTCCTGGCGCGGCAGCGTCGATATCCGCAAGTTCCAGCTCGTCGGCGAGCAACGCCTGCAATCGATGGTGTCGACGCCGACGGGCGCCGACGGGCGAAGCCTCAACCAGGCCGTTCGCCGCGACATCGACGTGAGTTCGGCCCGCTTCGAGCGAGGCTTTGCCCAGCTCGCCCTCGACCGCGGCGCGATCCGCGTCGATGGCGGCGTGTTGCGCGGGACCGATGTCGGTGCGACGTTCCAGGGAACGGTGCGCGACAATAACGGCATCATGGACATGACCGGCACCTTCATGCCCGCCTACGGCTTGAACCGCATCTTCGGCGAACTGCCGCTGATCGGCGTTTTGCTCGGCAATGGCCGCGACCGTGGCCTGCTCGGCATCACCTTCAAGCTCAACGGTCCCTTCAATCAGCCGAAGCTGACGATCAACCCCCTGTCGATCATCGCGCCGGGTGTCTTCCGCAGCATCTTCGAGTTCCAATGAAAAAGGCCGGCGCACTGCATGTTCCTTAAATCGTCGCCGATTTAAGGACAAAACATGCAGCACTTCAAAGTGCTACAGCGACCTTTGCGCGTCTTACAAAGACGCGCGGCGCTGTAGGGCCGGCCCTTTGGATCGATCGTGGGATGCCTCGGCTTAAGCCGGGCGCACGAGGATGTGCTTCTTCTTGCCAAGCGACAGCTTGACGACATTGTCGGCGGTCACATCGCCGGTGCCGATCACGCGGCGCTCATCGCTGACAGCCTCGTCGTTGATCCTGATGGCGCCGCCCTGCACATGGCGACGGGCCTCACCATTGGACGCGGCGAGGCCGGCACGCACGATCAGCGTCAGCAGGCCCAGGCCCGCTTCCAGCTCGGCGGTCGGGATCTCGACCGAAGGCAGGTTTTCGGCCAGCGCACCTTCCTCGAAGGTCTTGCGGGCGGTTTCCGCGGCCTGCTCGGCGGCCGGGCGGCCGTGCAGCATGGCGGTGATTTCCGTCGCCAGGATCTTCTTGACCTCGTTGATCTCGGATCCGCCGAGCTTCGAAAGGCGCTCGATCTCGGCCATCGGCAGGGTCGTGTAGAGCTTCAGGAACCGCGTGACGTCGGCATCTTCGGTGTTGCGCCAGTACTGCCAGAAGTCATAGGCAGACAGCATATCCGGGTTCAGCCAGATCGCTCCGTTGACCGACTTGCCCATCTTGGCGCCCGACGAGGTCGTCAGCAGCGGCGAGGTCAGCGCATAGAGCTGCTCAGTGCCCATGCGGTGGCCGAGGTCGATACCGTTGACGATGTTGCCCCATTGGTCCGAACCGCCCATCTGCAGGCGGCAGCCGGTGCGCTTGTAGAGCTCGACGAAGTCGTAGGCCTGCAGGATCATGTAGTTGAACTCGAGGAACGACAGCGACTGTTCGCGATCGAGCCGCATCTTGACGCTGTCGAAGGACAGCATGCGGTTGACCGAGAAGTGACGGCCGACGTCGCGCAGGAATTCGAGGTAGTTGATGCCGAGCAGCCAGTCGGCGTTGTTGATCATCAACGCGTCCTTCGGGCCATCGCCGTAGGTCAGGTAGTTGGAGAAGACCGTCTTGATGCTGGCGATGTTGGCTTCGATCGTCGTGGGCGTCATCAGTTGCCGCGCCTCGTCCTTGAAGGACGGGTCGCCGACCATGCCGGTGCCGCCGCCCATCAGCGAGATCGGGCGATGGCCGGTCGCCTGCATCCAGTGCAGCATCATGATCTGGATGAGACCGCCGGCATGCAGACTCGGAGCGGTCGGGTCGAAGCCGATATAGGCCGTCACGGTTTCCTTCCGGAACAGTTCATCCAGACCAGACTCGTCGGAGATCTGGTGGATGAAGCCACGCTCGCTGAGGGTGTGAAGGAAATCGGACTTGAAACCGGACATAATCTGTCTCTCTTGCGGGGAAGTTTTTGAACGAACGGGCGTTTAGCACTGTTTCCGCGCATAATCACTCCAAAAGTGATTCTGGAAATGTTGACGGCATGGCACGGACAAGAACGGCAATCGGCCTGATGAGCGGCACGAGCATGGACGGCATCGACGTCGCGCTGCTGAGGACCGACGGCGACACCATCGTCGAGCGCGGCCCCTCTGCCGGCTTTGCCTATGACGCCCGCTTTCGCGATCGGCTGAAGCAGGGATTGGTCGACGCGAAAACGATCACGCAACGGGACCAAAGACCCGGCGCGCTGTCGGAGCTCGAGCGCGACCTGACGCTGCGGCATGCCGAAGCGGTCAAAGCCTTCCTGCAGCAAAACAATCTGCCGCCGGCGGATATCGACGTGATCGGTTTCCACGGCCAAACCGTGCTGCATCGCCCTGACGAGGCCCTGACGGTGCAGATCGGTGACGGGCCGCTGCTTGCCCGCGAGACCGGTATCGACGTCGTTTACGACATGCGCGCCAACGACATGGTGCATGGCGGGCAGGGTGCGCCGCTGATCCCCGCCTATCACGCCGCTCTGGCGCGTGGCGCAGCCGGCCTTGCGGCGCCGGTCGTCTTCGTCAACATCGGCGGTATCTCCAACCTGACCTTCATCGGTGCCGGCGAGACGCTCGTCGCCTATGACAGCGGCCCGGGCAATACGTTGATCGATCAATGGGTCGAAGCCCATGCCGGCATTCCCTTTGACCAGGGCGGCATGGTCGCGAGCGAGGGGGCCGTTCTTCCCGATCTTGCAGAGCGCTACCTCGCCAATCCTTTTTTCACCGCGAAACAGCGCCGCTCGCTCGACCGAAACGATTTCGTGCCGCCGGCGGGAAGCGACGCGGGCCTTGCCGACGGCGCCCGGACGCTTGCCCATGTGACCGCGGCCGCGATCCTCAAGTCGGCCGGACACCTGCCGCAGCGGCCATCCACCTACATCGTCTGCGGCGGGGGCCGCCTTAATCCGGTGATCATGCGCGATCTCGCGGCGCTCGCCGAGGCTGAGGGCGCTACGGTTCTGCCGGCGGAGGACGCCGGCTTCAATGGTGATTCCATGGAGGCAGAGGCCTGGGCGTACCTTGCCGTCCGCTCGCTGCAAGGGCTGCCGCTGACCTATCCGGGAACGACCGGTGTCCGCCAGCCGGTCACGGGTGGAAAACAAGTCGCCAGACCTCTTCGCTGAGAGGTCCGAAACAGTGTTTAGGCTATCCACCGAACGGATTAATCAAATTTTCGCATCGGCCAATTAGCATCGGCAGCCGCTACCGTCGGAGGTGGCGAAGGCGGCTTGCTCGCAATACGAAGGTTTCGGGTTCTTCGATGGGTGGTGCGATTTCTCTGCTGGCTGTGAATTTCATCATTGCGCAGATTTACACGGTCGCATTCCTCACCATCGCCGTGAAGAGCCGTCAGCGTTCCGCGGCACTGTGGTGTGCGGCCGGTTTTGCCGTCGCCTCGCTTTCGGCCGTTTGTGAAGCGATCATTCCCTTCTCGTCCACGCCACGGCTCTTCGCCATCGGTGCTTTCGCCTCTGTGCTCGGCGGCTTCTGCCTTCTGCGTTTTGGTCTGGGCCGGTTTTATGGGCTTCCGGTGCGCTGGACCGTGCTTGGCGCGTGTTTCCTCGCCGGCGTCGCGCTGGACGTGGCAATCTACGACCTGCCGCGCGGCACCTGGCAGCACGCCATCCCCTACCAGATGCCTTTCTTTCTGATCCAGGCGTGGACCGCATCCGTGGTAATCCGCTCGGGACGCCGCTCCTTTTTCGACCGGGTGCTCTTCGGGCTGTTGGCGTTGTCCGCGGCCTATTATCTCGTGAAGATCTATGCCGCCGTTGCCGCCGGCTCGGGCGCCACCGCCCAGGATTATGTTTCGAGCTCGTTTGCGCTCATTTCCCAGGCACTTGGTGCGATGCTGATCGTTGGGGCGGGCCTGGCCATGCTCGGCGTCATGGTCAAGGACATCGTCGACGACGCGCAGGCCCGCTCGGAAATCGATCTTCTTTCGGGGCTCTACAATCGTCGCGGCTTCATGGACCGCGTCATACCGCTCTTGCATGCACGCGAGACCCAGACGCCGGGCACGCTGATCCTCGCCGACCTCGATCGCTTCAAGCTGGTCAACGACACCTACGGCCACCTTGCCGGCGACGAAGTGATCCGCCATTTCGCGCGGGTGCTGATGGACGTCATGCCGAACCGTGCCGTGGCTGGCCGCCTCGGCGGTGAGGAGTTCGCGGTGTTTCTGCCCTGTACGGAGCTGTCGGAAGCGCGTGTCGTCGCCCATGGCATGCGCGCCGCCATCATGTCCCAGCAGATCGCTGGCCTGCCCGAGGCGGCGCGCGTGACGGCAAGCTTCGGCGTCACGGCCGCCGGCAGCGGCGAGGCGCTGGATCCCGTGATGCAGCGCGCCGACAAGGCGCTCTACGCGGCCAAGGCAAACGGGCGCAACCGGGTCGAATGCGGCGAGACGCCGACCACGGTCGTCAATCCGTCCGTACCGCAGTGGGTCTGCCGCCCGCAAGGCTGACCTGAAACGAAAAGGGCCGCGCGTTCCGAAGAACGCGCGGCCCTATTGTTCAATCTCTCAAGCGATCAGCGAATGCGCTTGGCGGCCGGTTCCGGCGTCAATTCGCCATTCAGGCGACGGTCGAGGTAGTCCTCGCATTCCGACATCAGGCCTTCGACCTGGCCGTTGAAGAAGTGGTTAGCGCCGGGAACGGTGCGGTGGGTGATGAGAATGCCCTTCTGGGCTTTAAGCTTCTCGACGAGACCGTTCACGTCCTTCTCCGGCGCGACCTTGTCGGAATCGCCGTTGATGATCAGGCCGGACGACGGGCAGGGCGCCAGGAACGAGAAGTCGTAGATGTTCGGCTGCGGCGCCACGGCCATGAAACCCTCGATTTCCGGACGGCGCATCAGGAGCTGCATGCCGATCCACGCGCCGAAAGAATAGCCGGCAACCCAGCAACTCTTCGAATCCGGATGGAGGCTCTGCACCCAGTCTAGCGCGGACGCCGCATCCGACAGTTCGCCGGCGCCGTGGTCGAATTCACCCTGGCTGCGCCCGATGCCACGAAAGTTGAAACGGAGGGTGGTGAAGCCGCGCTTCTGGAACATATAGAAGAGCTGGTAGACGATCTGGTTGTTCATCGTGCCGCCGAACTGCGGATGCGGGTGCAGGATGATGGCGATCGGCGCGCTCTTTTGCTTCGAAGGCTGATAGCGGCCTTCTAGGCGGCCAGCGGGTCCGTTGAAGATGATTTCGGGCATTGGCTCTCCGGGAGTGTTCCTGGTTCGAATCTTGGTTTCAGATCGCGATCAGTCTTGACGAAAGCAGTCAGCTTTTCTAAAACCTAGTTTAGAACCGTTCAAAACTTCTGTGCGGGCATTCCGCCTTGTGCTTCGTCTCATAAGGCAAGCGACGCGGAAAATTCAAGGAAAATGCATCGCCAGAGGTTGCCGGCTCGCAGCCTGTTGTTCTAGCGAAGGAAATCATGTCGGGTTCGCGCATCTACATGGACTGGAACGCCACGGCGCCGCTTCTCACCGAAGCGCGCGAGGCCTGCCTGTCGGCGCTCGACCTCGTCGGCAACCCTTCTTCCGTCCATGGCGAAGGCCGCGCGCTGCGAACGCTGATCGAAAACGCCCGCCGCGATGTGGCCGCCCTTTGCGGGGCAAAAGCGGCAAGCGTCATCTTCACCAGCGGCGCGACGGAAGCGGCCAACCTGGTGCTGACGCCCGATTTCCGCATGGGCCGCACGCCGCTCAAGATCGGCCGGCTCTATCGATCGGCGATCGAACACCCGGCAGTGCGCGAAGGCGGACGCTTTCCGCCCGAAGCCGTTTGCGAAATCCCGGTGACGCCTGCCGGCATTGTCGATCTCCAGGCGCTTCGTGAATTGTTGACGGCACATGACCGCCAGCTCGGCCTGCCGATGGTTGCCGTCATGCTGGTCAACAACGAGACCGGCATCATCCAGCCGATCGCCGAAGTCGCCGAGATCGTTCGCGCCCATGGCGGCGTTCTCGTCGTAGACGCGGTGCAGGCTGCCGGCCGCGTGCCGCTTGCTATCGAAGAGACCGGAGCTGATTTCCTCATTCTCTCCTCGCACAAGCTCGGTGGCCCGAAGGGCGCCGGCGCGTTGGTGGCGCGCGGCGAGGTTATGATGCCCGCACCGCTGATCCGCGGCGGTGGGCAGGAGAAGGGACACCGTTCCGGCACCGAAAATTCGGTGGCGATCGCCGGCTTTGCCGCAGCCGCCCGGAAGGCCGGCGAAGGTGTCGGCCAGCGGATGAGCGCGATTGCCGCGTTGCGCGACAAGCTTGAAAGCGAGATGCTGGCGGCGGCTGCCGATGTGGTCATTCACGGCCGTGACATTTCGCGCGTTGGCAACACGATCTTCTTCACACTTCCTGGCCTGAAGGCAGAGACGGGGCAGATCGCTTTCGACCTCGAAGGCGTCGCGCTTTCGGCGGGATCGGCATGTTCGTCCGGCAAGGTGGGGCAAAGCCACGTGCTGACGGCGATGGGCTACGATCCGCGCCAGGGGGCGCTCAGAATTTCGATCGGCGAAACGACGACGGCGGCTGAAATCGAACGTTGCGCCGCCGCTTTCGCAAAGGTAGCAGCAAGACGCCGGGCGCCGGGACAGGCGGCTTGAGGCGGGACGATGGGACGAAATTGCGGAAAAGCAATTTTCCGCTTGGCAAACAGGGTGAAAAGCGCCTTTTAGCCATTACATAAGCGGTGCGCCACGTTCGCATCGTGTTGACAAGCTGCCGGACCTTGGATCCGGCGAGATTGGAGAACGACATGCCTGCCGTGCAGGAAACCATTGATCAGGTCCGTCAGATCGACGTCGACCAGTACAAATACGGCTTCGAGACGCATATCGAGGTCGAGAAGGCGCCGAAGGGCCTTTCGGAAGAGATCATTCGCTTCATTTCGGCGAAGAAGAACGAGCCGGAATGGATGCTCGAGTGGCGTCTTGGTGCCTATCGCCGTTGGCTGACGCTCGAAGAGCCGACCTGGGCCCGTGTCAGCTATCCGAAGATCGACTTCAACGAGATCTACTACTATGCCGCCCCGAAGGGCACGACGGGTCCGAAGTCGCTCGACGAAGTCGATCCCGAAATCCTCAAGGTCTACGAGAAGCTCGGCATTCCGCTGAAGGAACAGGAAATCCTCGCGGGCGTGCAGAAGTCGAAGATCGCCGTCGACGCCGTCTTCGATAGCGTCTCCGTCGTCACCACCTTCAAGGAAGAGCTGAAGAAGGCCGGCGTGATCTTCATGTCGATCTCCGAGGCGATCCGTGAACATCCAGACCTCGTGCAGAAGTATCTCGGCTCCGTCGTTCCGACGACCGACAACTACTATGCGACGCTGAACTCCGCGGTCTTCACCGACGGTTCCTTTGTCTACGTGCCGAAGGGCGTGCGTTGCCCGATGGAACTTTCGACTTACTTCCGCATCAACGAGAAGAACACCGGCCAGTTCGAGCGTACGCTGATCATCGCCGACGAGGGCGCCTATGTGTCCTACCTCGAAGGCTGCACCGCACCGCAGCGCGACGAGAACCAGCTTCACGCGGCCGTCGTCGAGCTCGTCGCGCTCGATGATGCCGAGATCAAGTATTCGACGGTGCAGAACTGGTATCCGGGCGACAAGGACGGCAAGGGCGGCATCTACAACTTCGTCACCAAGCGTGGCGATTGCCGCGGCAAGAACTCCAAGATTTCCTGGACGCAGGTTGAAACCGGTTCGGCGATCACCTGGAAATATCCGTCCTGCATCCTGCGCGGCGACAATTCGCGCGGCGAGTTCTATTCGATCGCGGTCTCGAACGGCCACCAGCAGATCGACTCGGGCACCAAGATGATCCACCTCGGCAAGAACACGTCGAGCCGCATCATCTCCAAGGGTATCGCTGCCGGCGTCTCGGAAAACACCTATCGCGGCCAGGTTTCGGCCCACCGCAAGGCCGAGAACGCCCGCAACTTCACCCAGTGCGACTCCTTGTTGATTGGCGACAAGTGCGGCGCGCATACCGTGCCCTATATCGAGGCGAAGAACTCGACGGCACAGTTCGAGCACGAGGCGACCACGTCGAAAATTTCCGAGGACCAGCTTTTCTACTGCCTGCAGCGCGGCATTCCGGAGGAGGCGGCGATCGCACTGATCGTCAACGGCTTCGTCAAGGAAGTGATCCAGGAGCTGCCGATGGAGTTTGCGGTCGAGGCGCAGAAGCTGATCGGCATCTCGCTCGAAGGCTCGGTCGGCTAAGGCCTTGAACTGAATATTGAATGGCGCGCACCGCGTTTGCGCGCGAACAGACATTCGCTTCCCAAGAGGACGATAGAAATGCTTGAAATCAAGAACCTGCACGCCCGTATCGCCGAAGACGGCACCGAAATCATCCGTGGCCTGAACCTGACCGTGAAGGCCGGCGAAGTCGCTGCCATCATGGGCCCGAACGGCTCCGGCAAGTCGACGCTTTCCTATATCCTCTCGGGCCGCGAAGACTATGAAGTCACCGAAGGCGACATCCTCTATAACGGCGAGAGCATCCTGGAGCTCGACGCATCCGAGCGTGCGGCCAAGGGCATCTTCCTCGCCTTCCAGTATCCGGTCGAAATCCCCGGCGTTGCCACCATGCAGTTCCTCAAGGTGGCGATGAACGAGCAGCGCAAATATCGCGGCGAAGACGAACTGACTACGCCGGAATTCATGCGTCGCGTCAAGGAAGCGGCAGCCGAGCTGAAGATCGCTCCGGAAATGCTGCGCCGTCCGCTGAACGTCGGCTTCTCCGGTGGTGAAAAGAAGCGCGCCGAGATCCTGCAGATGTCGCTGCTCGAGCCGAAGCTGTGCGTGCTCGACGAAACCGACTCCGGCCTCGACATCGACGCGCTGAAGGTCGTCGCCGACGGCGTCAACGCGCTGCGTTCGCCGGACCGCGCCGTCGTGGTCATCACCCACTACCAGCGCCTGCTCGACTACATCGTTCCCGACACCGTGCACGTGCTCTACAAGGGCCAGGTCATCAAGTCGGGCGACAAGACGCTGGCGCACGAACTCGAAGCCAACGGCTACGCGGACATCATCGGGGCCGCGGCCTGACGCCTGTTGAAGGAGTGTTCGAATGAATATGCAACAGGCAATCAAGATGACGGCTGCCGAAACGGCGCTCGTCGATGCCTATACGACGCAGATCGGCGATCTGCCGGGTGACGGCTCGGTGCTTTCGGTGCGCGACACGCTGGTGCACGAACTCAAGACCGCCGGTCTGCCGACCCGCCGGGTCGAATCCTGGCACTATACCGACCTGCGGACGCTGCTGCGCGCCGTCCCGGACGCCGATCCGACGGCCTTTGCCGATCGCGTCGACGCGCTGGTTCCGGGCTCGACCGTGCTTTCCGTCCGCAACGGCCGCGCCGAGGTCAAGGGCAGCCTGCCTGAAGGTGTGACCGTGCGTTCCTATGTCGACAGCCTGCTCGACGGTTCGGCGGCAGCCGGCCTCGCCGTGCTCGGCCTTGACGACGCGATCGGCCGCATCAATGGCGGCCTCGTTCGCGGTGGTCTCGAAATCGACGTCGCCGCTGAAACGGCACTCGAGGACCCGCTGGAAATCCAGCTGGTGCAGAGCCTCGGCCAGGCGCATACGCGCTTCCCGGTCGCTTTCGGTGCCAACTCCAAGGCAACGGTGATCGAGCGCCATCTTTCGACTGATGACGCCGAGAGCTTCGTCTCGTCGGTCAGCGACGTGACACTTGCCGAAGGTGCCGATGTCATCTGGATCATCCTGCAGCAGCAGGGCGCTGCCGATACCCATCTCGGCCAGATCCGCTTCGATCTCGGCAAGAATGCCAAGCTGCATCTCTTCATCATCAACGCCGGCGGCAAGCTGGTGCGTCAGGAGATCCACGGCAAGACGAGCGGCGAGGGCGCGGATCTCAAGTTGCGCGGCATCAACCTGCTCGGCGGCGAAAGCCACACGGACGTGACCTTCACGCTCGGCCACAACGTGCCGCACACGACCTCGACCGAGATCATCCGCAACGTCGTCTTCGACCGCGCCAAGGGCGTGTTCCAGGGCAAGATCCTGGTCGCCAAGGACGCCCAGAAGACCGACGCGAAGATGGCGTGCAACACGCTGCTTCTCTCCGACGATGCCGACCTGTCGGCGAAGCCGGAGCTGGAGATCTTCGCGGACGACGTTCAGTGCGGTCACGGGGCAACGGTTGCCGACATCGATCACACCCAGCTCTTCTACCTGATGGCGCGCGGTGTGCCGGAGAACAAGGCACGGGCGATGCTCGTCAACGCCTTCGTCGCCGAGATCGTCGAAGAGCTGGAAGACCACGAAGCGGTGGTCGAGGCACTCGAAGACGTCATTTCGACCTGGCTCGACAAGCACGCCTGAGCGGCTCCTGCGTAATTCCTTAATTCGGCATCGATTTAAGGATAAAATTATGCAGCGGTTCAACAAGTTACAGCGAGCTGGCGCGTCCTGGAAGACGCGCGGCGCTGTAGGGCAATTGGATTGAAAGACATGGAACACTCTGTACCGGTGCCCGCCTACGACGTCGAAGCGATCCGCAAGGATTTTCCGATCCTGTCGCGAACCGTCTACGGCAAGCCGCTTGTCTATCTCGACAACGGCGCATCGGCGCAGAAACCGCAGGTGGTGATCGATGCGGTGGCCCATGCCTATGCCAACGAATATGCCAACGTGCATCGTGGCCTGCATTTCCTGTCGAATGCCGCGACGGAAGCCTATGAGGCAGCGCGCGAGAAGGTGCGTCGCTTCCTGAACGCCCCTTCGCCCGACAACATCATCTTCACCAAATCCTCGACGGAAGCGATCAACACCGTCGCCTATGGCTACGGCATGCCAAAGCTCGGCGAGGGCGACGAGATCGTACTGTCGATCATGGAGCACCACTCCAACATCGTTCCCTGGCACTTCATCCGCGAGCGGCAGGGCGCCAAGCTCGTCTGGGCGCCGGTGGACGACAACGGCGCGTTCCACCTCGAAGATTTCGTCAAGTGCCTGACGGACCGCACCAAGCTCATCGCCATCACCCATATGTCGAATGCCCTTGGCACCGTGGTTCCGGTCAAAGAGATTTGCCGCATCGCCCGCGAACGCGGCATCCCGGTTCTGGTCGACGGCAGTCAGGGCGCCGTTCACATGCCCGTCGATGTCCAGGATATCGATTGCGACTGGTACGTGATGACCGGCCACAAGCTGTACGGTCCGTCCGGCGTCGGCGTGCTCTACGGCAAGATGGATCGGCTGAAGGAGATGCGGCCGTTTCTCGGCGGCGGCGAGATGATCGAGGTGGTGACCGAGGACTACGTCACCTACAACGATCCGCCGCATCGCTTTGAGGCCGGCACGCCGCCGATCGTGCAGGCGATCGGTCTCGGATACGCGCTGGACTACATGGACAAGCTCGGCCGCGCAGCGATCCAGGCACACGAGGCCGACCTGACCGCCTATGCGCGCGAGCGTCTTTCGGCCGTCAATTCGCTGCGGGTCTTCGGCAATGCGCCTGACAAGGGCAGCATCTTTGCCTTCGAGATTGCCGGCATCCATTCGCACGACGTATCGATGGTGATCGACCGCGCAGGCGTCGCGGTTCGCGCCGGCACGCATTGCGCCCAGCCGCTCTTGAAACGCTTCGGTGTTACCTCCACATGCCGTGCATCTTTCGGCCTCTATAATACAAGGGCCGAAGTGGACGCGCTGGCGGACGCGCTGGAGCATGCGCGCAAATTCTTCGACTAAGAAATTGATAAAAGGTTCAAAGAGTTCTCGGAATTTTCTGAACCAAAAGAGAAAGCCCAGGAGGCCGATATGAGCCTTGATGCTACGGAAGAAAAGGTCGATGTTCGCGAGGGCATCGTGCATTCGGCAATCCCGGCCGAGGAACTGGCGCGTCTCAGCGACGATATCATCGCCGCACTGAAGACCGTCTACGACCCGGAAATCCCGGCCGACATCTTCGAACTCGGCCTCGTCTACAAGATCGACATCGAGGATGACCGGATGGTCAAGATCGACATGACGCTGACCGCGCCGGGCTGCCCGGTGGCCGGCGAAATGCCGGGCTGGGTCGAGAATGCCGTCGGCGCCGTCGAGGGCGTATCGGGCGTCGAAGTCTCGATGACCTTCGATCCGCCGTGGACACCGGACCGCATGTCCGAGGAGGCACAGGTCGCGGTCGGTTGGTACTGAGCCGGCTGCGTATTGATCCGTCAAGGCACGGATACTACATTTGATTCTGTAAGGCGCCGGGCCTTTACCCCGGTGACGACAAGGAGAATGAGCCCATGGGCTTTGCCGTTATGAGCCTGACCGATGCTGCCGCCGACCGCGTCCGTTCGATTGTCGAAGGCGCCGGCGCCGATGCCAAGGGCATTCGCGTCAGCATCAAGAAGGGCGGTTGCGCAGGCATGGAGTATGCCGTCGATCTGGTTACCGAGCCCAATGCGAAGGACGACCTGATCGAACATCAGGGCGCCAGGGTCTGGGTCGCGCCGGAAGCCGTGCTCTACCTGCTGGGTACGCAGATGGATTTCGAAGTCACGACGCTGCGTTCCGGTTTCACCTTCAACAACCCGAACCAGACATCCGCCTGCGGCTGCGGCGAATCGGTCGAGTTGAAGCCCGCCGACCTCGCGGCACTCGCCGCGCGCGGTGACGCCGTGGTGCGTGCCAACTAAGTTTCTCTGTTCCTTCAAACGGATAGGTCGGCCCGGTTTTCGCCGGGCCTTTTTTCTGCTGAGATGCGCGGACATGGAACAGGGGATTGGGCATGGCGGCGTTCAATGAGGATCTCGTCTTCAAGGCGCTCTACGAGGCCTTTCCCGATCCCGTGATCATCGTCGACGCCGAACGGATTATCCGCTCCGCAAACAATGCCGCCTTTCGCCAATTCGGTTATCCCGCCGAAGAGTTCATCGACCGCTCGGTGCGGCTGATCTACGCCAATGACGCGGAATATGAGAAGCGCCTG
Source organism: Ensifer sp. B1-9 (assembly GCF_050474445.1). Taxonomy (NCBI): domain Bacteria; kingdom Pseudomonadati; phylum Pseudomonadota; class Alphaproteobacteria; order Hyphomicrobiales; family Rhizobiaceae; genus Ensifer; species Ensifer sp. B1-9. The sequence continues at coordinate 67,559 of NZ_JBCHVG010000011.1, read as the reverse complement.
CGCAACCGCGCGGCGCGCGTCGATGAAACCGCCGCCCGGACGTCGAACTATCTCTATGTCAGGCGCGACGGATCAACCTTTTCCGGCCACCTCCGCACAACGCCGCTGCTCGACGACCAGGGCGAGGAACTGGCGCTCATCGGCATCATCCGCGACGTTTCGGATTTGACCGAGGCTGTAGGCGAGCGGCAGAAGGCTTCCGAGATGCTCAATGCAGCGCTGGAAGCGATGCCCGAGGGCTTTGCCATCTTCGACCGGCAGGAGCGGCTGGTCGTCTATAACAGGGCCTATCAGGCCATCTGCGGGCCGGCAGGAGCTGCGCTGAAGCCCGGCATTACCGCCGAGGAGATTCTGCTTCTGGGGCGACAGGGCGGCCACTATCCCGATGCCTTGCCGGGCACCCGCGAAGGCGACGAGTGGATTGCTTCGCGCCTGCGCGATTTTCGTCACCCCGATGGTCGCCCCAAAATCTACCGCTATGCCGAAGATCGTTGGCTGCGCGTGGAGAACATCAAGGCGAAGGACGGCAACACCGTCGTCGCGCGCGTCGACGTCACGGATCTCAAGCGCGCCGAGCTGGCGCTCGAACGCCAGCGGCAGGAACTCGAACACAAGAATGAGGCGCTCGATCAGTTTACGGCTACGGTCTCTCACGACCTGAAGGCGCCGCTAAGACACATCTCCATGTTCTCGGAGATGATCGAGGACGATCTGGCAGCAGGCGACCAGGCCGAACTCGCCGAGAATGCGCGTCATCTGCGCGACAGCGTGAAGCGGATGAACAGGGTGATCGACAGCCTGCTCGACTATGCGCAGATCGCGCACCGGATCAGCCAATGGACAAAGGTGCGGCTGGCGGACATCGTCGCCGAGACGCTGACGATGCTTGCCGGCGACGTGCAGGAAGCGCAGGCAACCTTCGAGATCGGCGACCTGCCGGAGGTGGATGGGGATCCGGAGCTGCTTCGCCGCCTGGTCCAGAACCTGATCGGCAATGCGGTCAAGTATCGGCACGCCGACCGCCAGCCGGTGATCCGCATTCAGGGCGGCGTCGCCGATCAGATCGTCGAACTGGTGGTCGAAGACAATGGCATCGGCATCGATCCGCGCTTTTCGACACGGATATTCGAGGTGTTCCAGCGGCTGCACAAGGATGAATCGGTCTATGGCGGCACGGGGATCGGTCTGGCTCTGGCCAAACGGATAGCCGAAAGCCACGACGGCTCGATCCGGCTTGACACCACCTTCCGCGAAGGCGCACGTTTCATCGTGCTTCTTCCGAGGCGGCTACGGAAGGCAAACTAGGGCGGAACAGGTGGTCTCGACGCCAAAGCGACTGCTCTTGGTGGAGGACGACGCGCATGACGCGCGCTTCGTGACGCGTGCCTTCGCGCAGGTGGACGAGACGATCGACCTGGTGCTGGCGGCAGATGCAGACGAAGCGATCGCCCAGCTTGCTCAAACCCATTTCGACTATGTGCTCCTGGATATCAAGCTGCCCGGCAGCGACGGTATCGAGCTTCTGCGGCGCATCCGCAGGGGACAGGCAACCGTCCTTGTTCCCATCATCGTGTTGACATCGTCCAGCAATCCGACCGACGTGCTCCATTGCTATCGCGCCGGCGCCAATGCCTATGTGGCCAAACCTGCCTCGGTCGCCGGCTACCGGCACTTTGCCGAGGCCTTCGTCCGCTTCTGGATCGAAAATACCATCCCGCCTCCCGGAATGAGCTCGCGTCGGTAAGTGCGCGGTCCGCAAAGACGCAGGCAGGCGAAGGCTTCACGTCCTTGTGCCGGTCTTTGTCGATTTCGGAGTTGAATCTGGATGGGGGCGCGGGGCGCGCTGTCACGGTCGCCGGATGGAGCGGGAGAAACCGGCGGAGCGAGCCCCGCCGGTTCGTTTGACGTTACTCTGCCGCTTCCGCGTAGCTTTCCAGCGGCGGGCAGGTGCAGACGAGGTTGCGGTCGCCATAGACGTTGTCGACGCGGTTGACCGGCGACCAATACTTGTCGACACGGAAGGCGCCCGGCGGGAAGCAGGCCTGCTCGCGCGAATAGGGACGATCCCAATCGCCGACCAGGTCTTCGACCGTGTGCGGAGCGTTCTTCAGCGGATTGTTGACCTTGTCCATGCGACCTTCCTCAATGGCGCGGGCTTCCTCACGGATCGCCAGCATCGCATCGCAGAAGCGGTCGATTTCAGCCTTGGTCTCCGACTCGGTAGGCTCGATCATCAGCGTTCCGGCAACCGGCCAGCTCATGGTCGGCGCATGGAAGCCGCAGTCGATCAGGCGCTTTGCCACATCGTCCACCGTGACGCCGGCGCTTTCGACCAGCGGACGGGTGTCGATGATGCACTCATGCGCGACACGCCCCTTCGACGACTTGTAGAGCACTTCATAGGCGCCCTTCAGCCGGGCGGCGATGTAGTTGGCGTTGAGGATCGCCACCTTCGTCGCCTGGGTCAGGCCTTCGCCGCCCATCATCAGGCAGTAGCTCCAGGAGATCGGCAGGATCGAAGCCGAGCCGAAGGGAGCCGCCGAGACCGCGCCCTCATGTCCGTCCGTTTCCGGATGGCCGGGCAGGTAAGGGGCCAGATGCGCCTTGACGCCGATCGGACCCATTCCGGGACCGCCGCCGCCATGCGGGATGCAGAAGGTTTTGTGCAGGTTCAGGTGGCTGACGTCGGAGCCGATGTCGCCGGGGCGGGCAAGGCCGACCATGGCGTTCATGTTGGCGCCGTCCATGTAGACCTGGCCGCCGTGCTTGTGGACGATCTCGCAGACCTCGCGCACGTTCTCCTCGAACACGCCATGGGTCGAGGGATAGGTAATCATGCAGCACGAGAGGTTTTCCGCGTACTGTTCTGCTTTCGGACGGAAATCGTCCATGTCGATGTCGCCGTTGTCGCTGACCTTGACGACGACGACCTTCATGCCGGCCATCTGGGCCGAAGCAGGATTGGTGCCATGCGCGGAGGTCGGGATCAGGCAGACGTCGCGATGGCCGTTGCCATTGGCGATGTGATAGGCGCGGATCGTGAGGAGACCGGCATATTCGCCCTGGGCGCCTGAGTTCGGCTGCATCGAGATCGCGTCATAGCCAGTGACGGCGCAGAGCTTTTCCGACAGATCCTCGATCATGTGCTGGTAGCCAGCCGCCTGATCCTTCGGCACGAAGGGATGGATCTCAGAGAATTCCGGCCAGGTGATCGGCAGCATTTCCGCGGTCGCGTTCAGCTTCATCGTGCACGAGCCGAGCGGGATCATCGCCCGGTCGAGCGCGAGGTCACGGTCCGACAGACGGCGGATGTAGCGCGTCATCTCGCTTTCGGCGCGGTTCATGTGGAAGATCGGATGCGTCAGGTACTCGCTGGTGCGTAGCAGCGCTTCCGGCAGACGGTAGTCCGGGTCGAACTGCTCGACCTTGAAGTCGCCGCCGAAGGCGCGCCAGACCGCCTCGAGCGTAACCGGGCGCGAACGCTCGTCGAGGCTGATGCCGATCTTGGTGTCGCCGATCTTGCGCAAGTTGACTTCCTCGGCGACCGCGGTCTTGAGGATGATACCCTGCAGCTTGCCGACTTCGACGGTGATCGTGTCGAAGAACACGTCGGGCTCGACGGTGTAGCCGAGCTTTTCGAGGCCCATGGCGAGACGGACGGTCTTCTGGTGAACGCTCTGAGCGATCGCCTTGATGCCCTTCGGGCCGTGGAAGACGGCATACATCGAGGCCATGACGGCGAGCAGCACCTGCGCCGTGCAGATGTTCGACGTCGCCTTTTCGCGGCGAATATGCTGTTCGCGGGTCTGCAGCGACAGCCGGTAGGCGCGGTTGCCGCGCGCATCGACCGATACGCCGACAAGACGGCCGGGCATGGAACGCTTGTGGGCGTCCTTGACCGCCATATAGGCGGCATGCGGACCACCGTAACCGACCGGGACACCGAAACGCTGGGTGCAGCCGATGGCAATGTCTGCGCCCATTTCGCCCGGCGATTTCAGGAGCGCCAGGGCCAACGGATCGGCGGCGACGGTGGCGACCGCCCCGGTCTGGTGCAGACGGGCGATCAGCCCGGTGAAATCATGCACGTGGCCGTATGTGCCCGGGTACTGGAAGATGGCGCCGAAAACGTCGACCGGATCGAGGTCGGTGAACGGATTACCGACGACGATCTGCCAGCCGAGCGGCTCGGCGCGCGTCTTCAAGAGAGCGATCGTCTGCGGGTGGCAGTTCTCGTCGACGAAGAAGGTCTTGGCCTTCGACTTCGAGACGCGCTCGGCCATGGCCATGGCTTCAGCGGCGGCGGTCGCTTCATCGAGCAGCGAAGCATTGGCAACGTCGAGGCCGGTCAGGTCGCAGACCATGGTCTGGTAGTTGAGCAGCGCTTCGAGACGGCCCTGGCTGATTTCCGGCTGGTAGGGCGTATAGGCCGTGTACCAGGCCGGGTTTTCCAGGATGTTGCGCTGGATGACCGGCGGCGTGATCGTGCCATAGTAGCCCTGACCGATCAGCGAGACGAGCTTCTGGTTGCGGTTGGCCGTTTCGCGCATCTTGTCGAGCGCTTCGCGCTCGGTCATCGGCGCACCCCAGGAGAGCGGGGTCTTCTGGCGGATCGACGGCGGGACAGTGTCGTCGATCAATGCATCGAGCGTCGGATAGCCGACGACCTTCAGCATCTCGTCCATTTCGGCCGGCGACGGGCCGATATGACGCCGATTGGCGAAGTCATACGGCTTGTAGTCAGTAAAGGTGAAATCCTTGGGCATGCTCATCAGGCGACGAGCTCCTTATAGGCCGCTTCATCGAGAAGGGCGTCGGCATCGCCGGGATTGGCGAGCTTGAGCTTGAAGAACCAGGCAGCCCCTTGCGGGTCGCTGTTGACCAGCGACGGATCGTCGACGATCGCCTGGTTCACTTCGACGATTTCGCCGTCAAGCGGACAATAGACGTCGGAAGCTGCCTTGACGGACTCGACGGTGGCAGCGGAATCGCCCTTCGAGAAGGTCGAGCCGGTTTCCGGCAGTTCAACGAAGACGAGGTCGCCAAGCTGGCCGGCGGCGTGCTCGGTGATGCCGACGGTCGCGACACCAGCTTCGATCTTCAGCCACTCGTGTTCCTCAGTGAACTTCAACATGTGCGCTCTCTCCTGATCAGCGTTTGTAGGTTTGTTTGACAAAGGGCAGGGCGGCGACCGCGACAGGCAGGTACTTGCCGCGCACTTCCGCAAAAAGGGTGGTGCCGTTTTCGGCGTGGCCGACGTCGACGTAGCCCATGGCAACCGGACCATCGACGGAGGGGCCGAAACCACCCGAGGTCACCTGGCCGACCGAGGTCTTGCCCTCGGCGTCGGCGAAGAGCTTGGCGCCGCCGCGAACCGGCGCGCGTCCCTCCGGCTTCAGCCCGACGCGACGGCGCGAAGCGCCATCGGTCAACTGGCCGAGGATGCGACCGGCGCCCGGGAAGCCGCCTTCGCGGGCGCCACCGGCGCGGCGCGCCTTCTGCATCGCCCATTCGAGCGCTGCTTCCACCGGGGTCGTAGTCGTGTCGATGTCGTTTCCGTAGAGACAAAGGCCGGCTTCGAGGCGCAGCGAATCGCGGGCGCCGAGGCCGATCGGCTTGACGTCGGGATGTTCCAGAAGGCGCTGGCTCACATCGACGGCGGAGGCGACGGGAATGGAGATCTCGAAGCCATCTTCGCCGGTGTAGCCCGAGCGGGAGATAATGCAGGTGACGTCGTGCAGGTCCGCCTCGGCAACGTCCATGAAGCGCATGTCGGAGACATCGGCCCAGAGTTCGCCAAGAACAGCTTCGGCACGCGGCCCCTGAAGCGCGATCAGCGCCCGATCCTCGATCATCGTCACGTCGCAGGTATCGGAAAGGCCTTTCTGCAGCAGGTCGAAGTCGGCGTCCTTGCAGGCGGCGTTGACGACGAGGAACAGATGGTCGCCGCGATTGGTGATCATCAGGTCGTCGAGGATGCCACCTTCGGCATTGGTGAAGAGGCCATAACGCTGGCGTCCTTCGGCGAGGCCGAGCACATCGACCGGTACCAGCTTTTCGAGCGCCAGCGCCGCGTCTTCGATCTTGCCGGACTTCGGCCGGACGATGACCTGGCCCATGTGCGAGACATCGAAGAGACCGGCGGCAACCCGGGTGTGCTGGTGTTCCTTCATCACGCCATCAGGGTACTGCACCGGCATTTCGTAGCCGGCAAAGGGCACCATGCGCGCGCCCAGAGAAAGGTGCAGCGCATGCAGCGGCGTATGTTTCAAATGAGGATTGTCTTCCAAATCCGGCCTCCAGGTCTGGCGCTCTCGCGCCGGCTCACACTTCCGGCGTCAATCGCCGTCGATTCGAGCCCCCTCTGTCCCTTTGCCTGAGATTGTTATCCCTTCGGCGAGCGCAAAAGCGCTTCTCTCCAGAGTCCTACCGGCACCTTGCTGGTCCTTTGGCCTGAGAGTTTCCGGGGCGGTTGCTCCTTCGGCACCGGAGTGAACCGGTTTCTCCCAACAAGATCGTCTCCAGATAACGGCGAAGGCGGGAGCTTGGCAAGGGGGCGGTGTCGCGGTGAAACACATTTTTGTCGCATGACCAAAAGACGCAGCCGAGGCCACTGCGGCAATTCTGCCTTTGCTTTCTTCTCCGGTTGAGGATAACCCAAGATCGATACGAGAGCGGGGATGGGAAAAATCTGTGCGGTTTTCCATCCGCATCCCGCTCTAACCCACAAGAGTCGATCGGATGACAGGGCGCGAAGGCAAATTCGGGATAGCAGTGCGGCTGATCGCCGTATTTGCGCTCGTTTTCCTGACCTTTGCCCACAAGCCGCTCAGCGCCAAGACGCTGACACCGGCCGAGATCGCCGCCTATCAACTGCCTGACGGTACGCTCGCCGAAATCTGCTTCGGCACGGACGGCGTCGACCACCAAAGCGGCAAGGGCCAGTCCATGGCCCCGGTCTGCGAAGCATGCCGTCTTTCGAGCGCGATCCTTCTGCCGGTTCCACCCGTGGAAAGCGTTCGCGCCGATACAGGCACATGGCTCGTTTCGCCCATCCTGATAGAAAACGATGCTGCCCATCAGCATCTGCGCCTCCTGCCGCCTTCGCGCGGGCCGCCGGCGCATTCGTAATCCTCCGCTCGCATCCCATTCAATACGCCGCCGCCAAGCGGCTTGGACCACCGGCAACCGGGCAAGGGCCCGGCGCGTGGTCAGGAGATTACGATATGACAAAGACCAGGATCGCTTCACTTTCGCTCGGCCTTACCCTTGCCGCAAGCGGCATTGCCCACGCGCACGCCACGTTTGAAAACAACACGGCGCCGGTTGAAAGCACCTTCAAGGCGGTGCTGCAGGTGCCGCATGGCTGCGACGGCAAGCCGACGACGGAAGTGCAGATCAAGCTGCCGGAAGGATTTGTCCTCGCTCAACCGCAGCCGAAGCCCGGTTGGGAAATCGAAATCATCAAAGGCGACTACCAGAAGACCTACGACAATCACGGCAAGAAGGTCTCGTCCGGCCCCCTGGAAATCCGCTGGAAGGGCGGCAGCCTGCCGGACGAATATTACGACACCTTCGTCGTCCGCGGCAAAGTATCGGGCTTCGACAAGGAGACCGTGCTTGCATTCCCGACCACGCAGCTTTGCGGGACCGACGGCAAGGTCGTCTGGGACCAGGTCGCTGCCGAGGGCCAGAATGCGCATGACCTGAAGAGCCCGGCGCCGACCGTGACGGTAACGATGGCCGATGCAGCCGATCCCCATGCCGGCCATGGCGGGCATATGGCTGCTGCCGACGGGTCGGCAAAGATTGGCGATCTCGAGATTTCGGGCGGGTCGCTGAAAGCGATGCTGCCCGGCGCCAAGGTCGGTGGCGGCTTCCTGACGATCAAGAATGGGGGGGCAAGCGAAGACCGGCTGGTCGCCGTCGAAAGCCCTGCGGCTGCGCGCGTCGAGATCCACGAGATGAAGATGGAAAACGACGTGATGAAGATGCGCAAGCTCGAGGACGGCGTTGCCTTGCCGGCTGGAGAAACGGTCGAGCTCAAGGCCGGCGGCCTGCACCTGATGTTCATGGACGTGAAGACGCCGTTCAAGGAAGGCGATGCCGTTCCCGTCACGCTCATCTTCGAAAAGGCCGGCAAGGTCGATACAATGTTCCCGGTTGGCTCCGCCAAGGGCGGCGAAGCGGCCGGCGGCCACAAACATCAGTGACCAAGAGTCTGCGACGCGCGCCTCAGGCGGCGTCGCTTTCATCCTGTTGGCCGGCGGGGTCCTCCTGCCGGCCTTCGTCTTCCTGCTCTTCGAAACCATCGTCGCCATCGCGCATGAATTCGAGATAGCGGCGCAGGGCTTCGGCTTCCGAGCGTTCCGGCAAACGGCCGTCGGCGCTTGCCAGCATGAAGGAGAGGGGCAGGGCACCCTTGGTCTTGGGTATCAAGACCGGCGCCAATGCTGGCTCCTCGGGGCGCTTGATCGAAAGCAGCGTGATCGCTTCATCGGTCGGGCCATCACCACTTACGCGTGCCGACGGCTTCAGCGCTTCCGCCGCATAGGCCGCCGTCGTCGCGGATACTGTGACGACCTGTGTCACGTCTTTCCTGCCTTCCGTTGTCAATCCTTTCTTGTCGCTCAATTCCACTTGCAGGCGTGTAAAAACCAACGCCTGCCTTTTAATAAAATCCTAATGATGACCACATTGGCGGCGCTTACGGCAAAAGAATCCCGGAGCGCGGGCCTTTACTTGCGCTATTGCTAAAGTGCGCGCACACTCGCCCAGATAGAAAAACGGGGAGGCTTCCCATGACCGAGCGAAGCGTGCTGGAAAGCAGAGTGCAGGCCCTATACAGCGCCCGCAATGTCAATGACCTCGATACCATAATGGCGCTGCTCGATCCCGACTTCAGCTTCCGCATCGTCGGAAGCGCCAGGCTCGGCACGATGGCCCTCGCGGTCAACACGCCCGAGACCGTGCGCGGCAGTTTCCAGGCGCTCATAGAGAGCTGGGACTTGAGCGGGATGGAGATGGTCGGCGCCTATGCTGACGGCGACACCATCGTCGTTCACCGTGCCGGTGTCGTTTGCTTCGTTCCCTCGCAAACCCGCGAACGGACCGAAATCATCGACAAGTTCACGTTCCGCAACGGCCGGATCGTCGATCTGACGGAGTTCGTCGACACCTTGTTCGTCGCCGAAACGGTCGGGCTGCTGGACAGGGACTATTCGCCCTCAACGCTCGACAGGATGAGCCTTTGAACCTCCGGGTCCTGGGAGCGGATGGCGTTCATCAACTCGGCAAGGCGGCCGCGCAGGCCGTGGATCTGGTCGAGCAGCCGCATCGCGACGTCGACACCGTCGTCGTTGACACCCATCGGGCCGGTCAGATCCTGGATCAGCCGGGCGCGGGCGAGGTCAGCCTCCTCGAAAAGCCAGCCGGCTTCCGCCTCGCGCGGCATCAGCCAGCGCTGCTCGACCCAGACGCGCAGGACCTTCACCTCGATGTCCAGGTTTTCGCAGAATTCACGGTCGTTCATGCGTGCCCTCCCATGCCTTTGCGCGGGTCTTCCATCTTTCCGGCTGCCCAGCTTTCGACGAAAGCGGACAACGCCGGATCCGGGGTCTGCGGCAGCACGATCTTCAGGCTGACATAGGCATCGCCATGGCCGCCGCCCGGTTTGTGCAGGCCCTTGCCCTTCAACCGCAGGGTCTTGCCGGTGTTGGAATGCGGCGGGATCGTGACATTGACTGCCCCGTCGATCGTCGGAACCCGAATCTTGCCGCCCAGCACCGCTTCACTGAGCGAGATCGGCACCTCGTAGCGGACGTCGTCGCCATCGGCTGCAAACAGAGGATGGGGCCTGACGCGAATATCGATCAGCGCATCGCCCGCCGGCGCGCCGTTAAACCCGGGCTCACCCTTGCCACGCAGCCGCAGCGTCTGGCCGTCGCGCGTGCCGGGCGGGATGGTGAGATCGAGCGCCGGTCCGCCGCCCGGCAGGCTGATCTCGGTCTTGGTACCGTTAGCCGCATCGAGAAAGCCGATCTCCATGGAAAAACGGTGATCGCGGCCGCGCTGGCCTCGCTGCTGGCCGCCGCTGCGACGGGAAAAGAAACTCGAGAAGATATCGTCCGCGTCCGCGAAATCCGAGAAGCCATGTGCGCTCTCGTAGCGTCCCGCCGTATCCCCGGACGCGGCATAGTCGCGGTAGTAGTGACGGCTCGCGGTCTCCGCACCCGTCTCGTCGATTTCGCCCCGATCATATTTGCCGCGTTTTTCCTCGTCACTGAGGAGAGCGTAGGCCGCCGAAATCGCCTTGAAGCGGTCCTCCGCTCCTTTGTCTCCCGGGTTTAGGTCCGGATGCAATTTCTTGGCGAGCTTGCGATAGGCGCTCTGAATGTCCTTCAGTGTCGCATCGCGGCTGACGCCGAGCGCTTCGTATGGGTTCGTCATGCGATCTCCTCAGACGGCAACTGTTGCAGGCACATCACCGACGCCTGCATGCGCTGCGATCAGACACCTTCAACCACTCGCCTAAGAGCATAGGGCGGATTTTCGCGTGCGACAGGGGCGGCGCACGATGCGTGACGCATTGTCGCCCGTGCGGCCCGTTGCGGCTCTGCGCCCAGCGCCATTTCGCGCATTCGCGATCCCTGGTACAATCAGCGTCGGGAATTGCGTTCGAGGCGCGATGTGGCCTCGAAGCTCGGGGAGGCCGAAATGTCCGTCCGCCTGCAACTCGCCATCATGGTCGGCTTGATGATCAATGCCATTCTGTTCGGGATCGGCATCGTGACAGTTTTGTTGATCCCGGTCCTCGCCGACAACGCCAAATATGCGATCCCGGTGCTGGTCGTTGCCTGCTTTGTCACGACACCGTTCGTCGCCTGGATCATGGCGCCGCGGCTTCGCCTCAGATACTGGCAGGAGCGCGAACAGGCGAACAGGCATCAGCCGATCTAGAGCGCCGTGCGTTCAGATGAACGCACTAAGGTCGCTCTAGCACTTTTGATTCCAGAGCATCTTTCCGCTTTCGAGTGTTTCCACTTGAAAGCGGGATGCTCTAGCCCGCGCGCTCATCGATCATTGACCACGTTTCACGTTCATCCATGAATTTCCAGGTGCGCGAGGCGCCAAGCGGACGCCGGCATAATTTACATCTTCAACGATCAAGTGTTTTGTTATACCACCGACTGGATGCCGCTTGTCCTGTGCGATAGTCCTTATATACCCACTAGTCTCAAGGACATAGCCGCTGTTAAGGCCCGAAAGGAATCGACTTCATGAGAACGATCGTATTGCTGCTCGCACTCGCCACTCTGGCCGCTTGCTCGCAGACCGGCGGCGGTGGCCCGCGCTTTGTTGGCGGTGATGGCGATTACTACCAGGGCATCGTCGCCCCCCGCTAAGGCGATCGTCTCCGTCGATCATTCGGCGAGTGCGGGCGGGCTTTCGCGACAGGGACGAGCTGTCCGGGGAACCGCCGCCGGGCTGGCCCCGAAACCGCAGGCGGTGGGGGGCCATCTTCTACCGTGGCGCGCCGCCGTTTAGGCGACGGCTTGAGGCCCATCATGATTGACGATGTGTCCATGTCCAGCGGCCATCCTCCTGGCAATCCAGTATGGCCTCGTAGAGATCACGGGCATCGCTCTCTTCGCCGTTGGTGATGCAGGTGATCCCGTTCTCGGAGAGCAGGCTCAGCACTTTCCGGAACGTCTCGTGCCCGAGGGTTGCCTCGAGCCGGTCAACAAAGACATATCGCGGTCTTGCGAGAAGCACCTTGGCCACAGCCAGGAGCTGTTGCTGCCCCAAGGACATTTCCCGATCCAACTCCTTCTCCAGTGCGTGAGTGTCGCAGGCAAGGCTCTCGAGACCAACGCTGCGCACGACCTCAAGGATACGACTTTCCGAGATGTCGTCCGGTTTGTCGGCGGGCAGAAGAATCTGCCGAAGCGAGCCCGGCGGCAGGTAAGGTCGCTGTGGAAGAAACAACAGGTCGTTCGGACGTGTGATCCGCCCGTTACCGCTGGTCGGAATTCCGGCGGTCGCCCTGAAGAGCGCTGCGCCTGCAGCCGCATGCGATCCCGATATCAGCACCGGCATTCCCTGCGGGATCGATATTGACAGGTCGTGCAGGAAGGCGTGACCGCCAGTTGAACCCAACGTCACATGCTCGAAGAGCAGATCGCCCTCCCGCTTGACCAGTTCAATACCAGTCGCACCCCTTGTTCGGCTCTTCTCAATGGCTTCCAGCAGGGAACTCAACCGGGACACCACCGCGGCGAAGTTGGAGATAGAGTTGAACTGCCGAACGATCAGGGAGAACGCGCCCACGAGCATCGCGAAGGCCGCACCGGATTGCGTGATGACGCCGAACTCGATTTCTCCCCGCATGAAAGCGGGCGCGATGATCAGGTCCGGGATGATCTGTATCATCCAGTTATAACCGCTCGTAAAATAGGCGAGGTTCCGGTTGACAGTGGTGATGATGCGAATGTTGCCCACGAGGTCGTCGAGGCGTTGGATCAACCTTGTTCTTTGCTGCCCCTCGACGCTCGTCACCATCACCGACTCGGCGTTCTCGCGGACATGCATAAGGCTGGATCTGAAGCTCGCTTCCTTGTCGAGCCGTTCGTAGTTCAGGCCGATGAGAGGGCGTCCCAAGACGATCGTCATGTACGAGCCGCAGGCGGCATAGAACACGGCCACGAAGAAGAGCAGCGGGCTGATGGACCACAACACGCCGGAGAACGTCACCACCGTCAGCGTGCTGCTGAACAGCATGATGATGTAGGAGAGCGTCGTGACGGTGAACGCCTGGATGTCTTCGGATATTCGCTGGTCCGGATGGCTCAGCGTGCCCGAGACCTCCACGCGGTAGTAGGTCTCATTCTCCAGATAGAGATCGACGGCGCGCCGCGTCATGAATTCTCGCCAAAGCAGCGCCAACCGTTCCTCGACAAATCGTGCGATGACGCCGGTAACGGTGAGGACGGCAAACACGCAGACGTAAAACACGGCCTGCCGAATGAACTCGTCCATCTGCCGTTCGGCGATCGCGGTCATGAAATTGCGGCCGACGTAGTTGTTGACGACATTGAGGCCGTTCAAGCCGAACAGCAGCGCCATGAGCCCGACGAACATCCATCTGGCCCTGCCACCGACTTCGGAGGTCAAGAGCATTCGAACAGCCCGTGCAAAGCGCAGTGCGGTTGTTCTGATCGGCACTGGCTGGCTGTCCATCAGAGTACCTTTGTTGATTTGGTCCTTAGAGCCAGCCACCGGAGAAACCTGCTCGCCTCAACCCCACCACGATCGGCGCGCACCGGCGCATGATGTTCCACAGCAGGCCGGTTCGGTAATTCTCGATCATCAGAACCACGGGGCCCTGGTCGATGCCGAAGTGGTAGGGGCTGACCCACCAGCCCGATTCGCTTCCCTCGACGGGAAAGCTTCGGTTGAAGGACGGCTTGAAGCCGTAAAGCTTGGTCATGCCGAGGTTCATGCGGGCGCAATTCCAGACTGTCGGGATGACAATCTCCGGCGCGAACGGCAGCGAGGCGACGACGGCCCAAGGTGACACGGTTCCATCGTCCGGGCCGAAGGGAGCGCCGCGGGCGAGGTAGTCGAAGAACTCTCGTTCGGTGCCGTTTACATTGCGCTTGGTCCAGCCCGGTCCGTCGCTCGCCGTGAAGCCCCAGCAATGCTCGCCATAGCCGACGAAATTCAGCGGGTTGCGGATGGCATATTGCTGCTGGACGAAGGTCGCGTGCCGGCTGTTCTGGAAGTAGTCGCTGTTGTGCTCGCGCATGAATTCGTCGCGGATGCCGCGGAAATCGATCCACATGTGCGAGAGCTGATGCGTAAATAGCGGCCCCGAATAGAGCAATTCGCGACCATAGAGGTTCCGCCAGTCGTAGCTCGCCGTATAGGCAGCATAGGCTTCCGGCGGTAGCGGATGGGTGGGGGAGCCGAGGCCCAGGATGTAGAGAAGCAGGCCTTCGTCGTAACCGCGCCAGCGATAGGGAATGAAACCGTTTTCCGGCCGCCAGCCATGGGTCAGCGTAAGCCCATGATCGCAAGCCCAGTTCCAGTCAGCCCGTTCATAGAGCGCATTTGCCGATCGGCGAATTTCGACTTCTTCCGCCTCATCGCTGTCAAAATAGGCAGCCACCGTCAGCGCGCCAGCGAAGAGGAAAGCGGAGTCGATCGTCGACAGTTCGCATTCCCAAACACGTCTGCCGGTCTCGATATCAAGGAAGTGATAGAAGAAGCCCTTGTAGCCCGAAGCGTCCGGCTCCGGCCCCTGCGGGCATTGCAGCAGAAACTGCAGCCGTCGACGCGCGATTTTCGCGGCGAACTTGCGGATGACGATGCCCCGCTCGACCAGAACCGGGATCGTTGCGAGCGCCATGCCGATTGCCGCGATACTTGCGGGCGCATCTTCCTGCGTCTTGTCGCGCACGAGCCCGTTATCGGGATTGGTGCAATGCAGGTAGTAGAGCAGGGTGGTAAACTGCAGCCGGGCTAGATCCTGCTCGGTCGGCATCCGGTTCAGTTCGGGATCTGTCGACAGCAATTCCGACATGGCCAGCCAGCCGCGATTACGACGAGGGTTCATTCATCCAATGTGGGCGAGACGCTCCTGCCGGAGCGGCTCGCCGGCCCGATCGGGCGATCGGAGCAAGGTCGTCAATAGGGTAGCGCGCGGACCCTAGACATTGTCGCCTTCCGTCGATGTCGCCGGCTTCGTCTGCTGCGCATCTTTGACGCCCCATTTCCAGCCGCTGATCGACGGCATGTCGTCGCCGTGCTTCTCGATATATTCCCGATGTTCGATCAGCTTGGCCTGTATCGCCTGCTTGAAATAGGCGGCACGCGCGCCGAGCTGCGGCAGGCGGTCGATGACGTCGCCGGCGAGATGGAAGCGGTCCAGCTCGTTCAGCACCACCATGTCGAACGGCGTCGTGGTCGTGCCTTCCTCCTTGTAGCCGCGCACATGCAGGTTGTCGTGGTTGGTGCGGCGGTAGGTGAGGCGGTGGATCAGCCACGGATAGCCGTGGAAGGCAAAGATGATCGGCTTGTCCCTGGTGAAGATGCCATCGAAATCGCGGTCGGAGAGGCCGTGGGGGTGCTCTTCCGCCGGCTGCAGCTTCATCAGATTGACGACGTTGACCACCCGGACCTTCACTTCGGGAAGATGCTCGCGCAACAACTGCACCGCTGCCAGCGTTTCGAGCGTCGGAACGTCGCCGCAGCAAGCCATGACGACGTCCGGCTCGCTGTTGGCATCATTGCTGGCCCAATCCCAGATGCTGACGCCCATGCTGCAATGGCGCACGGCCTGTTCCATCGTCAGCCATTGCGGCCCCGGTTGCTTGCCGGCGACGACGACGTTGATGTAGTTGCGGCTGCGCAGGCAATGGTCGGTGACGGAGAGCAGCGTGTTGGCATCCGGCGGCAGGTAGACGCGGATGACGTCGGCCTTCTTGTTGACGACGTGATCGATGAAGCCGGGATCCTGGTGGCTGAAGCCGTTGTGGTCCTGCCGCCAGACATGGGAGCTCAGGAAGTAGTTCAGCGACGCAACGGGCCGGCGCCAGGGAATCTCGTTGCAGACCTTCAGCCACTTGGCATGCTGGTTGAACATCGAATCGATGATGTGAATGAAGGCTTCGTAGCAGGAGAAGAAGCCGTGGCGGCCGGTCAAAAGATAGCCTTCGAGCCAGCCCTGGCACTGGTGTTCGCTCAAGACCTCCATGATGCGGCCATCCGGTGAGAGATGATCGTCCTCCGGATAGATCTCGGCCATGTAGCAGCGATTGGTGACCTCGAGCACGTCTTGCCAGCGGTTGGAATTGTTTTCGTCCGGGCTGAACAGCCGGAAGTTCCTGGAGTCCATGTTGGACTTCATGACGTCGCGCAGGAACTTGCCCATGACGCGGGCGGCTTCCACGGTGGTCGCACCCGGACGCGGAACGTCGACGGCATAATTCCGGAAAGCCGGCATCTTCAGGTCGCGCAGCAGCAGGCCGCCATTGGCGTGCGGATTGTCGCTCATGCGGCGATGCCCCGTCGGCGCCAGCGCTGCGATTTCCGGCTTCAGCCGGCCCTCGTCGCTGAAAAGCTCCTCGGGGCGATAGCTCTTCATCCACTGCTCGAGGATGCGGATGTGCTCGGGCTTGTCCATTTCGCCCATCGGCACCTGGTGCGAGCGCCAGTAGTCCTCGCATTTCTTGCCGTCGATCTCCTTCGGGCAGGTCCAGCCCTTGGGCGTGCGGAAGATGATCATCGGCCAGGCCGGCCGCTTCAGGTTGCCCCTCACGCGGGCGTCGTCCCAGATCTGCCGGATCTCCGCCATGGCCGTATCGAGCACGCCGGCCAGTTGCTGGTGCACGCTATCCGGATCATGCCCTTCGACGAAATAGGGCTTGTAGCCCATGCCCTCGAAGAACTTCTGCAACTCGTCGCGCGGGATGCGGGCGAGGAAGCACGGGTTGGCGATCTTGTAGCCGTTCAAATGCAGGATTGGCAGGACGCAGCCGTCGCGGGCGGGATTCAGGAACTTGTTGCTTTGCCAACCGGTCGCAAGCGGCCCGGTTTCGGCCTCGCCATCGCCGACGATGCAGGCGACGACGAGGTCCGGGTTGTCGAAGGCCGCGCCATAGGCATGGCTCAGCGCATAGCCGAGCTCGCCGCCCTCATGGATGCTGCCGGGCGTTTCCGGCGCCACGTGGCTCGGTATGCCGCCCGGAAAGCTGAACTGCTTGAAGAGCCGCTGCATGCCCTCGGCGTCTTCGCCGATATTCGGATAGAACTCGCTATAGGTCCCTTCGAGATAGGCATGCGCCACCAGCGACGGTCCGCCGTGCCCCGGCCCGATGATATAGATCATGTTGAGATCGTCGCGCTTGATCACGCGGTTGAGATGCACATAGAGCATGTTGAGGCCCGGCGAGGTGCCCCAATGGCCGAGCAGGCGTGGCTTGATGTGTTCGCGTTTCAGCGGCTCGCGCAGGAGCGGATTGTCGAGCAGATAGATCTGGCCGACGGAAAGATAGTTCGAAGCCCGCCAATAGGCGTCCATCAGACGGAGTTCTTCTGACGACAGCGGAGTTGCTGAATGCGATTTTCCGGATGCCGTCTCTTGCATCGATGCCGTTTCAGGCGAAACCATCTGAACCTCCCGATCATTAGGACATTGCCTGGATTGCTCAGGCTTGCGGCGGTGCAAGCCACTGCAGTCCTCTGAATTCGCGACGGTCGTTGCTGTTTCCCGTTGGCGGGCGGAAGGGTGGAACGCCTGTCTTCGGACGACAGCGGCAAGGATCGTCTTGCTATTTCAGCGTCGCGGACACCTGCGTGCCGCGGCGGTTTCAAAATGCGCTCTATTGCGGATATGGTTCCGAGAAATGCTCGACCACCGCCCGAACGCCGCGGACATTTTCCGCGACGGTCCGTGCGGCTCTCCGGCACTCGGCAGTCTCCACATTGCCCCAGAGATGGACGATGCCGTCGGTCACCGCGACCTTTATATCCAGCCCTTCGAGACCGGTATTCTCGCCAAGGCGCACGAGAATGCTGCGCCGGATGGCTTCATCGCCTGCGGCCGTCTCGTCCTGTTTCGCTTGCAAAAGCGCCTGCAGCAGGTCGGCGCGGCTGACGATGCCGACCAGGACACCATTTCTCAGGACAGGAATGCGCTTGATGCCGCGCTCCTGCATCACCGCGGCCACACGCGCCACGGACGCATCCTCACCGATCGTCACCGGATCGGCCGTCATCGCGTCGCCGACCCGCCAGGAAGACCGCCGCACATAAGCGTTGGCGCGCTCATCGGCAGCTATCGTCACATCCACTATCGGGACGCCGCCCCCGAGTTCGGTCCGACGGATGAGATCACCCTCGCTGATCAAGCCCACCAGACGACCTTCATCGTCAACGACGGGGAGGCCGCTGACGTGATTTTCGAGCATGATCCGGGCTGCCTGTCTGACGCTGTTGTCAGGGGATAGCTTGACGACCGATGTCGTCATTACATCTTTGACGCGCATGTCGATCCAACCCCGAATAGGACCTTGGTACCGTCATCAGCAGGCGTAAGGTAAACCTATCGCGGCTGTTCGACAACCGGTTCGCGCGATGCAATTTCCAAGAAGGCAGGGACCAACTGCACCTTCTAGACGAAGACACATTCCGCCAGCGTTCACTATGAGAGCATATGGCTGTCCCCATGTCTCAGGGACAAACTGTCACCTATGTCTCCGGGTCGGACACTTAAGTCTTGGTGGAGCCGAAGGGAGTCGAACCCTCGACCTCCGCAGTGCGATTGCGGCGCTCTCCCAACTGAGCTACGGCCCCATCCCAAGTGGGATCATGTACAAATCTGTGGTCTTTGCAAGGGCAACATAGCAGACCTTGGTCCGTTCAGAATGTAAGAGGGCGAGGCGGGTCATCCGCCGATCGTGGCGTTGGTCTCAGAGTCACGACTCGGCCACCTTCGCGTCGATCAACAAAACTCGGGGTATCAAACCGGACTTAATCTCTTAGAGGTTGCTAGGGCTGTCACTGTCATAAGTATGGCAGGAAAAACACCATAGACGACACCAACAAGAACGTCTTCGATATTATAATCACCTGAAAATAGTTGCGGCAGACTATAGTCTGAAAAATCGTATGTGATGTAGCAAGGAGTAGCGCCTGTAGCTAATACACCCCAAGCGAGGTCTCTATTAATAAAGAGCAATAAAGATGATACGCAGAAGGTGCCTATATGACATCCCAGCTCTTTCGTGGACCATTTGTATGGTCGCGGCCTCATGAAGCCGAAGTAACAAAAGATTGCTATCGGAATAATCAAAAAGGGGGTGCTCAGCATTGCCCCGACTTGGAAGCTACCTGTGTCCCCTTGCGTGCAGGTCTCGGAATAGCCGAGCGCTTGCAGAACACACGCCACCACTGTTGAAACGAATGCTGCCCCCATTCGCAAACTCACGACCTCGCCCCTGCCGAGCAGCGCGCGACATTTTTTCGGCTCATTCTGTTTCACATTGTGGGCTCCGTGACATTTGTACGGAGCCCATCCACACACACTCGTTTGCGATCAGCCTTAGCTGCAGCCGCTCGTCGCGCCGCAGGTGTCGCACTTCTCGCAGGTGCCGTTGCGCACCATCGTGAAGTTCTGGCACTCGGTGCACATGTTGCCGGTGTAGCCCTGCATGATCGAGCGGGCGCGGCGTTCGGCTTCCACCTTCTTGGCATCCGTCTTGGCCGATGCCGCTTCAGCGGCTGCCTTGTCGGAGAAGAGGGCGGTCACTTCCTGCTCGACTTCGCCGGCGATCTCTTCCGCCAGTTCCGCGGCGCGCTCTTCATAGTCGCGCTTGAAGGCGACGACTTCCGAGGTGGCGACCGCTGCAGTCGTCTCGAGCTTGCGGGCCGCGTTGCCGGCAATTGCCGTCACCGTCGCGCCGGACGAAGCGCGGGCAGGGGCTGCCGTGGACGAGCCCTTGGGCTCACTGGCCGTACGATCCGCCGTGCCGCCGACGATCGTCGGCTTGTAGCCGCGGGTCCAGCCCGTCGAGATCAGGTTGGTCTTGCCTTCCTGGATGCCCTTGCCAAGCGCGGTGTTGCCGAAGTCGGAGGTGTCGACATGGGCGAGGTCGTGACGGCCGAGATAGGAGACCGCCAGTTCGCGGAAGACGTAGTCGAGGATCGACGTCGCGTTCTTGATCGCATCGTTGCCCTGGACCATGCCGGCCGGCTCGAACTTGGTGAAGGTGAAGGCCTCCACATATTCTTCGAGCGGAACGCCGTATTGCAGGCCGAGCGAGATGGCGATGGCGAAGTTGTTCATCATCGCACGGAAGGCGGCCCCTTCCTTGTGCATGTCGATGAAGATCTCGCCGAGGCGGCCGTCACCGAATTCGCCGGTGCGCAGATACACCTTGTGACCGCCGACGACGGCCTTCTGGGTGTAGCCCTGGCGGCGGTTCGGCAGCTTTTCGCGGGCGCGGATCACCTTCTCGATGACGCGCTCGACGATCTTTTCGGTGATGGTGACGGCCTGGGCGGCGGCCGGCGCCTGGATCAGGTCTTCCAGCGCATCCTCGTCCCTGTCGTCCTCGATTAGCGAGGCGTTCAGCGGCTGCGACAGCTTCGAGCCGTCGCGATAGAGCGCGTTCGCCTTCAGCGCCAGCTTCCAGGAAAGCATGTAGGCGTTCTTGCAATCCTCGACGGTCGCCTCGTTCGGCATGTTGATCGTCTTGGAGATCGCGCCCGAGATGAACGGCTGGGCCGCCGCCATCATGCGGATGTGGCTTTCGACCGAAAGGTAGCGCTTGCCGATCTTGCCGCAGGGGTTGGCGCAATCGAAGACCGGCAGGTGCTCGTTCTTCAGGAACGGCGCGCCTTCGAGCGTCATGGCGCCGCAGACGTGGATGTTGGCGGCCTCGATGTCCTTCCTGGAGAAGCCCATGTGCTCCAGCAGGTTGAAGTCCATCGCGCCGAGCTGCTCGTCGGTGACCTTCAGCGTGCCCTTGAGGAAGTCGGCGCCGAGTGTCCACTGGTTGAAGACGAACTTGATGTCGAAGGCGCTCTTCAGCGCGGCGTTGACGGCTTCCACCTTCTCGTCGGTGAAGCCCTTGGCCTTCAGCGTCGTCGGGTTGATCGCCGGCGCCTGGTTCAGGTTGCCGTGGCCGACGGCGTAGGCTTCGATCTCGGCGATCTGGCTTTCGCTATAGCCGAGCGAGCGCAGCGCTTCCGGAACCGCGCGGTTAATGATCTTGAAGTAGCCGCCGCCGGCGAGCTTCTTGAACTTGACCAGCGCGAAGTCGGGCTCGATGCCGGTCGTGTCGCAGTCCATGACGAGGCCGATCGTGCCGGTCGGCGCGATCACGGTCGCCTGGGCGTTGCGGTAACCGTGCTTCTCGCCGAGTTCCAGCGCCTTGTCCCAGGCACTCATGGCGTGGATGATCAGGTCCTGATCCGGGCTGTCCGAGTGGATGAGGGCGACCGGGTTGACCGAGAGCGCCTCGTAACCGGTCGTCTCGCCATAGGCGGCGCGGCGGTGGTTGCGGATGACGCGCAGCATGTTTTCGCGGTTCGGTGCAAAGCCCGGGAACGGGCCGAGCTTCTCAGCCATCTCGGCCGACGTGGCGTAGGAGATACCGGTCATGATCGCGGTGAGGGCACCGGCGATGGCGCGGCCTTCGGCGCTGTCATAGGGGATGCCCGAGGACATCAGCAGGCCGCCGATATTGGCGTAGCCGAGGCCGAGCGTGCGGTATTCGTAGGAGAGTTCGGCAATCTCGCGGGACGGGAACTGCGCCATCATCACCGAGACTTCGAGAACGATGGTCCACAGGCGGACGGCATGTTCGTAGTCGGCGATGTTGATGCGCTTGGTCGCCGCATCCTTGAACATCATCAGGTTCAGCGAGGCGAGGTTGCAGGCGGTGTCGTCGAGGAACATGTATTCCGAGCACGGGTTCGACGCGCGGATCGGGCCGGCGGCCGGGCTCGTGTGCCAGTCGTTCATCGTCGTGTTGAAGTGCAGGCCCGGATCGGCCGATGCCCAGGCGGCGTAGGAGATCGACTCCCAGAGGTCACGGGCCTTCAGCGTCTTCAGGACACGGCCGTCCTTGCGGGCGGTCAGGTGCCAGTCGCCATCAGCCTCGACGGCGCGCAGGAAGTCGTCCTTGATCGAGACCGAGTTGTTGGAGTTCTGCCCCGAAACCGTGAGGTAGGCTTCCGAATCCCAATCGGTGTCGTAGGTCTTGAATTCGAGATCCTTGTAGCCCTGCTTGGCGAACTGGATGACACGCTGGACGTAGTTTTCCGGAACCAGGGCCTGCTTGGCGGCGCGGATCTCGCGCTTCAGCGCCGGGTTCTGCTTCGGGTCATAGCAGGCGTCGTCGGTGCCGTCGCAGTTGACGCAGGCCTTCATGATCGCCTTCAGGTGCTTGGCGACGACCTTGGAACCGGTGACGAGGGCGGCAACCTTCTGCTCTTCCTTGACCTTCCAGTTGATGTATTCCTCGATATCCGGATGGTCGATGTCGACGACGACCATCTTGGCGGCGCGACGGGTGGTGCCGCCCGACTTGATGGCGCCGGCGGCGCGGTCGCCGATCTTCAGGAACGACATCAGACCCGAGGACTTGCCGCCGCCCGAGAGCTTTTCGCCTTCGCTGCGCAGATGCGAGAAGTTGGAGCCGGTGCCGGAGCCATACTTGAACAGGCGCGCTTCGCGCACCCAGAGGTCCATGATGCCGCCTTCGTTGACGAGATCGTCGGCAACCGACTGGATGAAGCAGGCATGCGGCTGCGGGTGCTCGTAGGCGGACTTGGACTTCGTCAGCTTGCCGGTGAAGGGGTCGACATAGAAGTGGCCCTGGCCGGGGCCGTCAATGCCGTAGGCCCAGTGCAGGCCGGTGTTGAACCATTGCGGCGAGTTCGGCGCAACGCGCTGGGTGGCGAGCATATAGGCGAGTTCGTCCTGGAAGGCAGAGGCGTCTTCTTCCGTGTCGAAATAGCCGCCCTTCCAGCCCCAATAGGCCCAGGTGCCGGCCAGGCGATCGAAGACCTGGCGGGCATCGGTTTCGGAACCGTACTGTTCTTCCTTCGGCAGCGCCTTCAGCGCATCCTGATCGGGAACCGAGCGCCAGAGGAAGGAGGGGACATCGTTCTCCTCGACGCGCTTCATCTTGGCGGGCACGCCAGCCTTGCGGAAATACTTCTGGGCGAGAATGTCGGCAGCGACCTGGCTGAATTGCGCCGGAACGTCGATATCGGCAAGGCGGAAAACGATCGAACCATCGGGGTTCTTGATCTCACTCGTAGCCTTGCGGAATTCGATCTCCGCATAGGCGGATTGCCCGGCCTTGGTGAAACGACGTTCGATCTTCATTGTCCCTGGTCCTTCGTGTTGCCTAGCGCCCGCCACAGGCGCAATTGTCCCCGCCCGGCCGCGAGGGGCATCCCGCAGCCAGTCTCAGCTTCCGTCCTTGGAGAGAAACCCATAACTGGGTGACCCTGTATCTTGTGAGATAGGCTGACTGCAAGCACTAAATATAGTGTTAACAGCTGATTTATGCCAGCCAAATGTTGCTCAAGCGGGCCACAAAGATCGCACAAAAATCCTCACGGCGACCGCATGGTGAAATCCATGACTGCCGCCTGTCAGAACCGACGATTTGGTGAGATGAACCGGGCGCTAAACAATCCGGTCCGCCGCCGTCGCAACGTGAAATCCATTAACCGTGAATCGTCCGGGGGCGTCAAGGGGTGGTTTGTGACGGAAGTTTGGGCGCTAGATGTTGTGTGGACCGACTGTGGAAAACGGGGACATCGGTCAACACCATGAAAATCAGGCACTTCCAGAGGTTGCCTGTGAGACTGCCGCAACGGTCAGCGCGAAATCAAAAAATTGACGGGTAAAAAACTGCATAAATACCATCCCCAACGGTACCCTCGGTTGCACTTGCGGAAGCGATGTGGGGTGGGCGTCGTGATTCGCGTCTTGCGCCTTGAGGCCGTTGGCCTTTTGGGTTCCCGCAGCGAAACGCCGACACCGCTGGAAACGGCTGTTCCAGCCTCGCTGATCGTCGGTGACGCTGGCGCGGCACAAGGACTGGTAGGTTGGTAACGGGTGAGCGGGATCAGGCGCGTGCACTGATCCCCGCCTTGGACCTCAATCGACACGCTTCTGCAACTCACGGGCACCGTTCGGCGCATTCACCTTGCCCTCGGTGATGAAGTAGGCGAACACGTCGCGCGGCTCCTTCGCGGCCTTGCGCTCCGGAGCGCTCTTGTCGAGCCCGTTCGGCTCGTCGCCGCTTGCGAAGGCCTTGGCGCGCTCGGCCCAGAGGTCGAGCTTGTCGGCCGCATAACAGGTCTCGATGTCGTCGCTGCCCTTCTGCAGGCGGAGATAGACGAAATCGGCGGTAACGTCGGCGATCATCGGATAATCCGCATGTTCGGCGAGCACCACGGCAACGCCGTATTTCTCCAGCAGCGCCACGAATTCCGGAACCTGGAAGGTGGGATTGCGGACCTCGACCACATGGCGCAGCGCAAGCCCATCCTGCTTTGCCGGCAGAAGTTTCAGGAAACCCTCGAAGTCGTCGGGTTCGAACTTCTTCGTCGGCGCGAACTGCCAGAGGATCGGCCCGAGATGGGGTCCGAGCTCGGTCAAGCCCTGCGTCAGGAATCGCTCCATGGATTCACCGGCTTCCGAGAGAACCTTGCGGTTGGTGACGAAGCGGCTCGCCTTCAACGAAAAGATGAAATCCTCAGGTACTTCGGAGGCCCATTTGGCGAAGGTCTCGGGCTTTTGCGAGGAGTAATAGGTGCCGTTCACCTCGATCGCGCGAAGCTGTTTGCTTGCGTATTCGAGCTGGCGCTTCTTCGCCAGCCCGCTCGGATAGAAGGTGCCCTCCCAGGGCTCGAAGGTCCAGCCGCCGATACCAACGCGGATCTTTCCGGATTTTGCCATGCCATCCTCCTCGACAACGGTCATCGCTTGACCGCGTGCTTTTCAGTCCTTGATCGATTTCGTCATGTCCACGAGCGTCCACCCTGGACGATAGGGATTGGGTCTGCGACCCGTTTCTTGAAATCCATAGGCGCGATAGAGCGCGATGTTTCGCTCCATGCGTGAATTGGTATAGAGCCGCACCTCCGGCAAGCCCCACTCGGCCGCCTTGCTCTCCAGGAACTGCAGGAGCTCGATACCGAGCCCTTGGCCCTGAAAAGCTGGGGCGACGGCAATGCTGAAGATCAGCAGGTGATCGGCGTGCCGCTCGAAGACGGCCAGCGCGATGACAACTTCATCTCGCTCCCGAAGCCAAACCTCGCCGCTGACAATGCGTGGGCCGTAGTCCTCGGTGACCGGGAGCGGCGGCCCGCCAAGAAGCGCCCGGTAGGGCTCGTAGGCCGCCTCGGTCAGGCCTTGCACAGCAGCCAGATCCTCCAGACGAGCAGGCCGCATCATCCGCGATCACTCCTTGTGGTCGCCGATCGGCGTCGAGGCGATCACTCCGCCGCCTCGACCTTCTTCATCGGCCGGCGCTCGAGAAGCTCCTTCAGGAACTGGCCGGTATAGGAGCGCTTCTCCTTGACCACCTCCTCAGGCGTGCCCTTGGCGATGACCTCGCCGCCGCCATCGCCACCCTCGGGACCGAAGTCGATGATCCAGTCGGCGGTCTTGATGACCTCAAGATTATGCTCGATGACGACGACGGAATTGCCCTGGTTCACGAGTTCATGCAGAACTTCAAGAAGCTTGGCTACGTCGTGGAAATGCAAGCCGGTCGTCGGCTCGTCGAGAATATAGAGCGTCCGGCCGGTGGAGCGCTTCGACAGTTCCTTCGCCAGCTTAACGCGCTGGGCTTCACCGCCTGAAAGCGTGTTTGCCTGCTGCCCGACCTTGATGTAGCCGAGGCCCACCTGGTTCAGCGTCACCAGCTTGTCGCGCACGGCGGGGACGGCGGCAAAGAACTCCACGCCTTCCTCGACCGTCATGTCGAGCACGTCGGCAATGGACTTGCCCTTGAAGTGCACGTCGAGCGTTTCGCGGTTGTAACGCTTGCCGTGGCAGACATCGCAGGTGACGTAGACATCCGGCAGGAAGTGCATCTCGATCTTGATGACGCCGTCGCCCTGGCAGGCCTCGCAGCGGCCACCCTTGACGTTGAAGGAGAAGCGGCCCGGCTGGTAGCCGCGCGCCTTTGCCTCCGGCAGACCGGCGAACCAATCGCGGATCGGCGTGAAGGCGCCGGTATAGGTCGCCGGGTTGGAGCGCGGCGTGCGGCCGATCGGCGACTGGTCGATGTCGATCACCTTGTCGATATGCTCGAAGCCATCGATGCGGTCATGCTCCGCCGGGTTCTCGCGCGCGCCCATGATGCGGCGGGCAGCGGCCTTGTAGAGCGTTTCGATCAGGAAGGTCGACTTGCCGCCGCCGGACACACCGGTCACGGCGGTGAAGACGCCGAGCGGGATCGAGGCGGTGACGTTCTTCAGGTTGTTGGCGCGTGCGCCAACAACGGTGATTTCCTTTTTCTTCTTCGGCTTCCGACGTTCTGACGGAACCGCGACCGAAAGCTCGCCGGAAAGATACTTGCCGGTGAGCGATTTCGGATTGGCCATGATGTCCGATGGGGATCCTTGCGCGATGACCTCGCCGCCATGGATACCCGCGGCCGGGCCGATGTCGACGACATAGTCGGCCGTCAGGATCGCGTCCTCGTCGTGCTCGACGACGATCACGGTATTGCCGATGTCGCGGAGATGGCGGAGCGTTTCGAGCAGGCGGGCGTTGTCGCGCTGGTGCAGGCCGATCGACGGTTCGTCGAGCACGTAGAGCACGCCAGTGAGGCCCGAGCCGATCTGCGAGGCAAGCCGGATACGCTGGCTTTCACCACCCGAGAGCGTTCCGGAGTTGCGCGACAGGCTGAGATATTCGAGGCCGACATCGTTGAGGAAGCGCAGACGGTCGCGGATCTCCTTGAGGATGCGGACGGCGATTTCGTTCTGCTTGGTATTGAGATGCGCCGGCAGAGCCTCGAACCAGTCGCGCGCAACGCGGATCGACATCTCGGTGACCTGACCGATATGCAGCTTGTCGATCTTGACCGCCAGCGCCTCGGGCTTCAGGCGGAAACCGGCGCAGGCCGGGCAGGGCGCGGCCGACATGTAGCGCTCGATCTCTTCGCGCGCCCAGGCGCTGTCGGTTTCCTTCCACCGGCGCTCGAGATTTGGCACGATGCCTTCGAAATTCTTGGTGGTGTTGTAGGAGCGGGCGCCGTCCTCATAGTGGAAGACGATTTTCTCTTCCGTTCCGTGAAGGATCGCATTCTGCGCAGCCGACGACAGTTCGTTCCAGCGGTTGCCGAGCTTGAAGCCGAAGGCCTTGCCGAGCGCTTCCAGCGTCTGGTTGTAATAGGGAGACGAGGACTTGGCCCAAGGCGCGATCGCGCCGTCACGCAAGGTCCTGTGCTCCTCCGGAACGATCAACGCCACGTCGATCTTCTGCTGGCTGCCGAGCCCGTCACAGGTCGGGCAGGCGCCGAAGGGATTGTTGAACGAGAACAGGCGCGGCTCGATCTCCGGGATGGTGAAACCGGAGACCGGGCAGGCAAATTTTTCAGAAAACAGCACGCGCTCGTGGGTCTCGTTCAGCGACTTGTTGGCCGAGCCGCCTGCAGCCGTTTCTGCCGGCGGCAGCGGCTTGTCGGCGAATTCGGCAATGGCAAGCCCGTCGGCGAGCGTCAGGCAGGTCTCGATGCTGTCGGCGAGGCGCGAGGCGAGGTCCGGCCGCACGACGACGCGGTCGACCACGACGTCGATGTCGTGCTTGTACTTCTTGTCGAGCGCCGGAACTTCGGCGATCTCGTAAAAGGTGCCGTCGACCTTGACGCGCTGAAAGCCCTTCTTCATCAGCTCGGCGAGTTCCTTCTTGTACTCGCCCTTGCGGCCGCGAACGAGCGGCGCGAGGATATAAAGGCGCGTGCCTTCGCCGAACTCCAGCACCCGATCGACCATCTGGCTGATCGTCTGGCTCTCGATCGGAAGCCCCGTCGCCGGCGAATAGGGCACGCCGACGCGCGCGAAGAGCAGGCGCATATAGTCGTAGATTTCGGTGACCGTGCCGACCGTCGAACGCGGGTTGCGCGAGGTCGTCTTCTGTTCGATCGAAATCGCCGGCGACAGGCCGTCGATCTGGTCGACATCCGGCTTCTGCATCATCTCGAGGAACTGGCGCGCATAGGCCGACAGGCTCTCGACATAGCGGCGCTGTCCTTCGGCATAGATCGTATCGAAGGCGAGCGAGGACTTGCCGGAGCCGGATAGGCCGGTCATCACGATCAGCTTGTTGCGCGGCAGATCGAGGTCGATGCCTTTCAGATTGTGCTCGCGCGCACCACGAATGGAGATGGTCTTGAGTTCACTCATCGGAAGCCAGCTTTTGCATGTCGGTTGAAAGCCCCCTATGTAATGACGCTAACGCCCATGTCGAGGCGCAATCGGCAAAAGAGGCGGCCAATTCGAGTCGGTTGACAGGATCATAGCCGAATACTAGAACAAATAAAGAACAAAACGCCCATAAAACGACCAAAACTGTTGTGGATTATGTGCGAGGCGGGGCGTATCGGCGGCATCTGGCCGCTAAGATGCGCGCTCTTGAAATTCCAAGCCGGGCCTAAGGCGCGGTGAAACCACGGGAAAAGCAACATGGCTGGAAGCGTCAACAAGGTAATCTTGATCGGAAATGTCGGGGCAGACCCGGAAATCCGGCGCACGCAGGACGGCCGGCCAATCGCCAACCTGCGCATCGCAACCTCGGAAACCTGGCGCGACCGCAACAGCGGCGAGCGCCGTGAGAAGACCGAATGGCACACCGTCGTCGTCTTCAACGAGGGCCTCTGCAAGGTCGTCGAGCAATATGTGAAGAAGGGCGCCAAGCTCTATATCGAAGGCGCACTGCAGACCCGCAAGTGGCAGGACCAGAACGGCAACGACCGCTACTCGACGGAAGTCGTGCTGCAGGGCTTCAACTCGACGCTGACGATGCTTGACGGCCGCGGCGAGGGCGGCGGCTCCGGCGTCAGCCGCGGTGGCGGCAGCGACTTCGGCGGCAGCAGCTACGGCGGTGGCGGCGGCGGTTACGACGATTACGATCAGCCGCGCCAGTCGTCCGGCGGCGGACGCTCCGGCGGCCAGGGTGGCCAGGGCCAGGGCGGCGGCTTCTCGCGCGACATGGACGACGACATTCCGTTCTGATTGTTGCGGCCAACTCGCACTGTTTCAGGCGCCGTGTCCGTTTGGGCACGGCGCTTCTGTTTATTCGGAGGAAGCCGCCGTCGTCTCGCGATGACTTCAGGTCGTCGTCTTAGAGGGCCATGGCGGATTTGACCCCATCGACGACGAACTGGACGGCAAGGGCCGCCAGGATGACGCCGAGCAGGCGGGTCAGGATGGCGCGGCCGGTGACGCCGAGAAACCGGTCGATGCGCTCGGCAATCACGAGCGCCAGGAAGAGGCTCAAGATCGACAGCGCGATGACGATGATGAGCTGTGTGCGCTCCACGGCCGTCGGAAACGAGCCGGCAAGCAGGATCGTCGCCGAGATCGCGCCTGGCCCGGCAATCAAGGGCAGGGCGAGCGGGAAGACCGCGATGTTGTGGATGTGGTCCTTGGCGGTCGCGTTCTCGCCGGTCTTTTCCTTGCGTTCCTGCCGCTTCTCGAAAATCATCTCGAAGGAGATCCAGAAAAGCAGCAGGCCGCCGGCGATGCGGAAGGCGCCGATCGAGATGCCGAGCAGACCGAGGATGCCATTACCGAAGAGCGCGAAGGCGGCGAGAATGAAGAAGGCGATCAGCGAGCCGCGCGTGGCCACCTGAAAGCGCTCCTGCCGGCTGAGGCCGACCGTCAGGCTCAGGAAGATCGGCGCGAGGCCGGGCGGATCGAGGGTGACGAGAAGCGTGGTGAGCGCATTGACCAGGAGGTCGATATTGAACATCCGTTTCCCCTTCCGGATTCGCCCCGGGTTTTCCCGATGGCATGGGGGCATTGTTAGGCAAGCCGCGAGCGCTTGGAAAGAGGGCGGCAAACAAAGTCTCAGCAAGGACTTAATGAGCAATCCCTTGCGGCAACCGGCCCGCAGATGCGCGGCGCCGCGGCGATTGGCGGCGGGGGTCTTCCGATTTGCCGCGCAATGCCCTAGAAAAGCCTCCTCCGGCGGCAAAAGACTGTTCACAACTGCCGCATGGCTCGTCGGCTCCGGATCTGGATCACCGAGAGAATCATGCAGCGAATCAAAGCGTTACAGTGACATCTTCACACTTGGGCGGACGAATGGTGCCGTGGGCCGCAAATTGGCGATTCCGGTGGCAATCCGCTATAAATATCCGACTGATTCTGAACAAAGATCGTGATCACCATTGACTGAGCAAAGCACTCCCGGCGGCGGAAAAACTCCGCCAGGCATCGAGCCGATTTCCATCATCGAGGAAATGCAGCGGTCCTATCTCGATTACGCGATGAGCGTCATCGTCAGCCGCGCGCTTCCCGACGTGCGTGACGGTCTGAAACCCGTGCACCGCCGCATCCTCTACGGCATGAGCGAGCTCGGCATCGACTGGAACAAGAAATACGTCAAATGCGCCCGCGTCACCGGGGACGTGATGGGTAAGTATCACCCGCACGGCAATGCCGCGATCTACGACGCGCTGGCGCGCATGGCGCAGGATTGGTCTCTCCGCCTGCCGCTGATCGACGGCCAGGGCAACTTCGGTTCCGTCGACGGCGACCCGCCGGCGGCAGAGCGCTACACCGAATGCCGCCTGCAGAAGGCGGCGCACTCGCTGCTCGACGATCTCGACAAGGAAACCGTCGACTTCCGCGACAACTATGACGGCACCCTGCAGGAGCCGGCCGTCGTTCCCGCGAAGTTCCCGAACCTGCTCGTCAACGGCGCCGGCGGCATCGCCGTCGGCATGGCGACGAACATCCCGCCGCACAATCTGGTCGAAGTCATCAACGGCTGCGCCGCGCTGATCGACAATCCGGCGATCGAATTGCCGGAACTGATGGAAATCATCCCGGGTCCGGACTTCCCGACCGGCGCGCTGATCCTCGGCCGCTCCGGCATCCGCTCGGCTTACGAGACCGGCCGCGGCTCGGTCATCATGCGCGGCCGCGCCCATATCGAGCCGATGCGCGGCGACCGCGAGCAGATCATCATCACCGAAATCCCGTTCCAGGTGAACAAGGCGACGATGATCGAGAAGATGGCCGAACTGGTGCGCGAAAAGCGCATCGAGGGCATCTCGGATCTGCGCGACGAGTCCGACCGTCAGGGCTATCGCGTCGTCATCGAACTGAAGCGCGACGCCAATGCCGACGTCATCCTGAACCAGCTCTATCGCTACACGCCGCTGCAGACCTCTTTCGGCTGCAACATGGTGGCGCTGAACGGCGGCAAGCCCGAGCACATGACACTGCTCGACATGCTCAGGGCCTTCGTTTCGTTCCGCGAGGAAGTCGTTAGCCGGCGCACGAAATACCTGCTGCGCAAGGCGCGCGACCGGGCTCACGTGCTCGTCGGTCTCGCCATCGCGGTCGCCAATATCGACGAAGTCATCAAGCTCATCCGCCATGCGCCGGACCCGCAGACAGCACGCGAGCAGCTTATGGAGCGCCGCTGGCCGGCCCATGATGTCGAGAGCCTCATTCGCCTGATCGACGACCCGCGCCACCGCATCAACGAGGACGGCACCTACAACCTCTCGGAAGAGCAGGCCCGCGCCATCCTCGACCTGCGCCTGCAGCGCCTGACCGCGCTCGGCCGCGATGAAATCGGCGACGAACTCAACAAGATCGGCGAGGAAATCAAGGATTACCTCGACATCCTGTCGTCGCGCCTGCGCATCATGTCGATCGTCAAGGAAGAGCTCATCGCCATCCGCGACGAGTTCGGCACGCCGCGCCGCACCGAGATCATGGAAGGCGGCCCGGATATGGACGATGAGGACCTCATCGCCCGCGAAGACATGGTCGTGACCGTTTCGCATCTCGGCTACATCAAGCGCGTGCCGCTGACCACCTACCGGGCGCAGCGCCGCGGCGGCAAGGGCCGTTCGGGCATGGCGACGAGGGACGAGGATTTCGTTACCCGGCTATTCGTCGCCAACACCCATACGCCGGTTCTGTTCTTCTCTTCGCGTGGCATCGTCTACAAGGAGAAGGTCTGGCGCCTGCCGATCGGCACGCCGCAATCGCGCGGCAAGGCGCTGATCAACATGCTGCCGCTGGAGCCCGGCGAGCGCATCACCACGATCATGCCGCTGCCCGAGGACGAGGCGACCTGGGAAAACCTCGACGTCATGTTCTCGACGACCCGCGGCACGGTTCGCCGCAACAAGCTGTCGGACTTTGTCCAGGTCAACCGCAACGGCAAGATCGCGATGAAGCTCGAGGAAGAGGGCGACGAGATCCTGTCCGTCGACACCTGCACGGAGCATGACGACGTCATGCTGACGACGGCGCTCGGCCAGTGCATCCGCTTCCCGGTCGACGACGTGCGCGTCTTTGCCGGCCGCAACTCGATCGGCGTTCGCGGCATTAACCTCGGCGACGGCGACCGCATCATCTCGATGGCGATCCTTGGCCATGTCGACGCCGAACCGTGGGAGCGCGCCGCCTATCTCAAGCGTGCTGCCGCGGAGCGTCGGGCAACGAATGGCGACGAGGAAGAAATCGCGCTGGTTGGCGAGGAAGTCACCGATGGCGGCGAGCTTTCGAACGAACGTTACGAAGAGCTCAAGGCGCGCGAACAGTTCGTGCTGACGGTCTCGGCCAAGGGCTTCGGCAAGCGCTCGTCGTCCTACGACTTCCGCACCTCCGGTCGTGGCGGCAAGGGCATCCGTGCCACCGACACGTCGCGGACCGCGGAAATCGGCCAGCTGGTCGCAGCCTTCCCGATCGACGACAACGACCAGATCATGCTCGTCTCCGATGGCGGCCAGTTGATCCGCGTTCCGATCAATGGCGTCCGGCTTGCGAGCCGCGCCACCAAGGGCGTCACCATCTTCTCGACCGCCAAGGACGAGAAGGTCGTTTCGGTCGAGCGCATCAGCGAGCCGGACGGCGAAGACGAAGGTGAGGAGGCTGCCGTCGACAATGGCGTGCCGGAAACGCCTGCCGAATCTGAGGGCTAACCGCCACGCGATAGACGCACTCAAGGAAACTGAAAGCCCGTCATCTTGGCGGGCTTTTCTGTTGCCGATGCTAAACTGCCCTTTGCGACGGTCGCAAACTTGCCGGTGGGAGCGGGGCGCGTTAGGCGCGATCCATGGAAAAAGCCCGCGCCTGCAACATGTCGATTATTCCCACCATTCATCGAATGGTGGGTTGACGCACGCTCTTTTCCCAAAGCAGCAACCCGCCGCAAGGCGGGTTTTGTTTATCCGTCTTGGGCTTCCAGGAGACGGAAATGTCAGACCACGAGCTGAAACAGCTTATCCAGGCTGCCGACCGTGCGATCACGGCGGAGGACTTCGAGAGCCTCATGGACTTTTATGCCGACGACGCGACGCTGGTCGTCAAGCCGGGTCTCAATGCGACCGGAAAGACCCAGATCAGAAAAGCGTTCATGGCGATCGCCGCCCATTTCAAGAATCAGTTGAAGGTTCGCCAGGGCGAGATGAAGGTGATCGAAGGCGGCGACACCGCGCTCGTCATCATGGAAACCGTGCTCGACACGGTGGACGCCGATGGGGTCGATGTCTCCACCGTCAGGCGGGCAACCTACGTATTCCGCAAGACGGAGGCCGGCAAATGGCTCTGCGTCATCGACAATTCCTACGGCACGACGCTGCTTGATGGATAGTCGCCGCGCCAGGTGGGAGCGTCGCTGTCCTCTGCCGCGGGTGCCGCTCCGCGAATGTAGTCGCGCAGCCCCTTGGCCAGTGCGTCGAACGTGACGCGGCAGCGCGGTGCCGACTTCAGGTTCTCGTGCATCGCCAGCCAGGTATCGAGCTTCATCTCGAAGAGGCTAGGCAGCACCGGGAGAAGGTCGGGGTCGCGCGCCGCCAGCCCGTTCTGGCAAATGCCGATGCCGAAGCCGGCGCGGATCGCGGCCAATTGGGCAAGGTTGCTGTCGGCCTTCAGCGCAAAGCGTGCCGCCGGCAGTTCGGACGAGCGCGCGATGATCGCCCGGATTGCCGCGGTTTCCCGGTCGTAGCCGATCAGGCTGTGATCGGCGAGGTCGGTCAGTGCCTGAGGCATGCCGCGCCGCGCGATGTAACGGCGGTGGGCGTGAAAGCTGATAGGGACGGCGCCGAGGCGGCGGGCGATCAAGGCATCCTGCGCCGGCGCGACCATGCGCACCGCGATATCCGCTTCCTGGCGCAACAGGTCTTCGACCGTGTCAGAGGCGGAGAGTTCGATCGTCAGCTCCGGATAGGCCTCGTGCAGTTGCGCCAGGATCGGCGGCAGGACCTCGATGCCGATGACTTCGCTGGCGCTGATGCGCACCGTGCCGCTGACGGCATCACGCTGGCTGGACGCGGCCCGCAAGAGCGCCGCCGATGTCGCGGAGAGCGTCTCGGCATAGGGCCTGAGCGCCAGCGCGGCATCGGTCGGCAGCAGGCCGTGCGGAGACCGCACGAAGAGCGGATAGCCAAGGGATGCTTCCATCGCGTCTATGTGCCGGCCGATGGTCGGCTGCGTCAGGCCGAGCTCGCGGGCGGCCGCGGACAGCGATCCCTCCCGCAACACCGCGAGAAAGCTTCTGTAGAAATCCCAGCTCAAATCCGGCTTGCTCATGCATTTCAGTATATCCGCTCAAAGATTTTCGGCAATTCCGTTTAGCTTCATGATGCGTGATCCTCTGTTCATCGAACTGGATGGAGCGTGACATGATCGCAACGCAGGAAAGAGCAAAGGTCGCACTGGTACTCGGGGCGACGGGCGGTATTGGCAGCGCCGTCGCGCGCGGGCTCGACAAGCGCGGCTGGCAGGTGCGCGCCTTGAACCGAAACGCCAAAAAGGCGGCACGGGCGGAGCCGGCATTCTGCTGGCGGCAGGGCGATGCCATGAGCCCGCAGGACGTCCGCGCCGCGGCGGAAGGGGTCGATCTGATCGTGCACGCCGTCAATCCGCCCGGCTACCGCAACTGGGGCACCCTGGTGCTGCCGATGCTCGACAGCACCATCGCTGCAGCCAGGGCCACAGGGGCGCGCATCCTGCTGCCGGGAACGATCTACAATTTCGGCCGCGATGCCTTTCCCATTCTGACGGAGGACGCGCCGCAGAACCCGGAGACGGACAAGGGCACAATCCGCAAGGAAATGGAGCGTCGGCTGAAGGATGCGTCCGAGGCAGGCGTCGGCGTCATCATAGTCAGGGCAGGCGACTTCTTCGGCCCGGGAGCCGCGAACAACTGGTTCTCGCAAGGGCTGGTAAAGCCCGGAAAACCGCTGACGGCGATTTCCTATCCCGGCCGCGAAGGCACTTCGCACCAGTGGGCCTATCTGCCCGACGTAGCGGAAACCATGATCCGTCTCGTCGAGCGTGCCGAGAAACTGCCGCGCTTTGCCGTCTATCACATGCGCGGCTTTCTCGACCGCAACGGCACAGAGATGGTGACGGCGATCCGCCGTGCCGTCGGTAAGCCGGAGCTGCCGGTGCGGGCCTTCCCCTGGTGGCTGATCGGCCTTGCCTCGCCCTTCGTCCCGCTCTTCAGGGAATTGCGCAAGATGCGCTACGTTTGGCGTGAACCGCTGAAGATGCCGAACGATCGGCTGCTTGCCGTTCTCGGTGAAGAGCCGCACACGCCGATCGACGAGGCGGTGGCGACGACGCTCAGGGGGCTTGGCTGCCTGCCGGCAGAGGTAGCCGCACGCACGAGCGCCGGCGACCGCGTTCGCGCGTGATCAGTTCTTGAAGACGAGGCATGCGCCGCCGCTCTTGCGGATGGTGGTGCAGAGCTTGTTCGCTTCCGCCTGGGTCTCGCGGCCGATGCGCGCGGCGTAGCGGATCCTGAGGCCAAAGCTGGCATTGCGCTCCCTGAGCAACAAAGGCTTCTCGCTGCGGATCGATTCCGGCAGGCGCTTGACAGCACTCACGAACAGGCGCTGCGCTACCGACTTTTGGAAATGCGCGGCGAGTTGCACGCCCCAGGGCGCCCATTCGGCTTCGTCGATCACTTCTATGTCGCGAAGGTTGCGGGTGCTGGCGAGCGCCACGCAGCCATCGAGGAAGGTCTTGTTCTTGTCGAGCGTCAGGTCGAGGATCTTCGGCGGATTGTCGCGCCAGTCCTCGACGCTGTAGGCGGTGATCGCGAGCACGTAGTTGCGGGTTTCGGCCGGCAGCCAATCGACCTCGAGGAACCGCTCCAGCCCGTTTTCTCCGGCATTGTAGGCAGCGGCGGCAAAACCGAGATTGCCATAGCGCGACTTGAGCTCGTTCAGATATTCCGCCGATTTTCCCAGCGCCTCGACCACATCGAAGCTGTTGTTGAGCCCCCGCAACTTCGCCGTTCCCGGCATGAACTGCGCGATCCCTTCGGCGCCCTTGGGGCTGACCGCATTTGGCCGGAACAGGCTTTCGCGCCAGATCAGGCGGGCAAAGAAGGCCGAAGGCAGGTCGTTCGCCGTCGCGTAATGGTCGATCACGCCGCAGACGTCGCGGGCGAAATTCTCCTTGCTGATGCAGAGTGCCTGCGCGGGATCTTTGGCCGATCGACCCGAATAGACGCATTTCGGGCGAGGGGCGAGGTCATCGATACGAGCAGCCGCCGATCCCGCTACAAATGCGGGTGCGCTGACAAGCAGCGCCAGCGCCGCTCTCGCGACCCATGACCAAGCGACCGATCTCACCTTCCGCCGAAGACTCACGTTGCTGCGTTCCAGAAACAGTCCTTGTGCGTTCATAGCATCTCCGATCGCCTCTACAAACGGCCATTGTCGAAGCGGATGCCGGGGCCTAGCGTGGCGAGCCCGTCCGAAGCACCAGTTGCATGAATGTGAGATCGAGCCAGCGGCCGAATTTCGTGCCGACCTCGCGCATGCGGCCGGTATCGACAAAGCCCAGTTGGGCGTGAAGGCGGATCGAGGCCGTGTTTTCCGATTCGATGCCTGCAATCATCACGTGCTTGCCCAGCCGTTCCGCTTCGGCGATCAGCGCGACCATGAGTTTGCGGCCGACGCCACCACCGCGACGATCCTTATGAACGTAGACCGAATGCTCCACCGTGTGGCGATAGCCATCGAAGAGGCGCCAATCGCCGAAGGAGGCATAGCCGACGATATCTCCCTCGTCGGAAACGGCGACCAGCACCGGATAACCTGCGTCCGCACGGGCTTTCAGCCAGGCGCCCCGATTGGCGACATCGACCAGGGTCTCGTTCCAGATCGCCGTCGTGTTCGCCACCGCGTCGTTGTAGATCTCGCAGATGGCTGGCAGATCGTCTTGGATGGCCGCCCTGATCAGCATGCTTGCTCCTCGCATTCGTCCACTATATGACTATAATATGAATACTAAAGTAGACAGCCTGGATCAACGGCTCAGTGAACGAATTCGTCTCGAAAGGGAAGCACGCGGCTGGTCGCTGAGCGAACTTTCAGAGCGCTCCGGTGTCTCGCGCGCAATGATCCACAAGGTCGAGCGGGGCGACAGCAGCCCGACGGCGACATTGCTCGCAAAGCTTGCGGGCGCGTTCGGCCTGACCATGTCCAGCCTGATCGCGCGCGCGGAGATGAGCCACAGCCGGCTATCGCGACGGCAGGATCAATCGGTGTGGCGCGATCCGCAAACGGGATATCTTCGGCGCCACGTTTCACCGATGTCGGACATGCCGCTCGAACTTGTCGAAGTCGAGCTTCCGGCAGGCGCCGAGGTGCCGATCCCGGCATCCGCCTATGCGCTTCATCGTCGATGGATATGGGTGAAACAAGGCAGCCTCACCTTTATGGAAGGCCATGAGACCCATGTTCTTGGCGAGGGGGATTGCCTGGAGCTCGGCCCGCCGCAGGATTGCGTCTTCCGCAACGCCGGCAGCGAGTGCTGTCTTTATGCGGTCATCCTGTTGAGGACCGGCTGAGCTTAACGATCGAGCTCGGCGATTGCGATCTCGGCCATGGTCAGATCGCTCTCCACGCCGAAGTCGTCACCGTCCTCCAGGAACCAGGCAGCGGAGAGCCCGGCATAGGCCAGCACCCAATTGAGGATGCGGCGCGGGTGAAGACCCGTCTCCTCGGCGACAATCGGCAGATGCTGCTGCAGCCGGCCAGGAGCGGTGACCAAAGGCAGCTCCGGATTGCAGAACAGGTTGGCATAGTCGTAGCCGCGATCGCCGAATACCCGCTTCGGATCGATCGCCAGCCAGCCGCGGTCGCCGAAATCGAGGATGTTGGCGTGGTGCACGTCGCCATGCAGCACGACGGGCGGTTCCGGCTCGGCAAACAGGCCCTTCGCCGCCTCGAGCGCACGCGCAAACAGGCCGCCTTGCGCTGGGGCGGCCGCCTCCAGCGAGGCGAACCATTTGTCGAGCGGGACGAGATCCTGCGGAACGGGCGTCGAACGCGGTGCATGCAGTTCCGCAACCGTGCGGCAGATGATGCGCGTCCCGTCTTGATCGCTTCCCGTCATTGCCATGTGGAACAGGTTGCGCTGGCTATCCGTGCGCTCCATCAGCACGGCATCGCCGTCGGATTCATAGACCTTTGCGGCGCCTTGCCCGTTCCAGTAGAGCATCGGCAGGCGACCGAACTTTTCTTCGGGGTCCTGCGCGACCTTCAGCATCGCCGATTGCTTGCGATAGCGAACGGGATGAAGATGGCTGGAGGGCGTGACAATGATTTCGCCGTCCGGCTGCAATGACCATTTTTCAAAATATGAAGAAAACATAAGGGGTTCCCAGGGGACAAATGCCCCGCCGAGGTGACGGGGCATGGGCCATGTGGGAGCGTCAGGCGACCTGTTCAAGGGCCGGATAGTCGGTGTAGCCCTTGGCGCCGCCCCCATAGAAGGTCGCCTGGTCCGGCGTGTTGAGTGGCGCGTCGCGCTTCAGCCGCTCGACGAGATCCGGATTGGCGATGAACGACTTGCCGAAAGCGACGAGATCGGCTTCGCCGTCCCTGACCGTCTTCGCCGCCAGCGCCTTGTCGTAGCCGTTGTTCGTCATCCAGGCAGCCTTGCCGCCGGCCGTCACATAGGCGGAACGCAGCGCGTCATAGTCGAACGGCCGGTCGCCCTGCTGGTGGTCGCGCGGGCCGCCCGTCGCGCCCTCGATGATGTGGATGTAGGCGAGGGGATAACGGGCGAGGTTCTCGACGACATAGCCGAACACCGGCTGCGGTTCTGGATCGAAGGCATCGTTGGCGGGTGTTACCGGCGACAGACGGATGCCGACGCGGCCAGCGCCGATTTCCTTCGTCACGGCATCCATGACCTCAAACAGGAAGCGAGCCCGGTTCTCGATCGAACCGCCGTACGAATCCGCCCGATGGTTCGATCCGGAACGCAGGAACTGATCGATGAGATAGCCGTTGGCCGCATGGATCTCGATGCCATCGAAGCCGGCATCGATTGCGGCGCGCGCAGCCTTGCGGTAATCCTCGACGATACCTTCGATCTCGGCAACTTCCAGCGCGTGCGGTTCGGAGGTTTCGGCAAAGGAGCCGGTGCCATCCGGATTGATCAGATAGGTCTTGGATTTGGCGCGGATTGCGGACGGCGCAACCGGCTTGAGACCGTTCGGCTGCAGCGAGTGGTGCGAAATACGGCCGACATGCCACATCTGCACGACGATCCGGCCACCCTTCGCATGCACCGCATCCGTCACCTTGCGCCAGCCTTCCAGCGCCTCCGGCGTATAGAGGCCGGGCACGTCGGCATAGCCCTGGCCCTGCTGTGTGATGGCCGTTCCCTCGGTAATCAGCAAGCCGGCCGTTGCACGCTGCTCATAATAGGTGACGTTCAATGTGTTCGGTACGGCGCCGGGAGAACGATTGCGCGTCAGCGGGGCCATGACGATGCGGTTCTTCAGCGGGATGTCGCCGATGGTGATGGGGTCGAAAAGCGAGGCCATGGGAGGTCCTTTCATGGAGGTTTGTATGGGAGGTCTGCTTGGGAGGTCTTGCGGTTCAGAGGTCGCCGATGCTCTTGAGGAAGGCGGCGATCGCCTCTTCGTCACGACGGTAGAAGATCCACTGGCCGACCCGGCGCGTTGTCACGAGGCCGGCGCGCTGAAGTACCGCAAGGTGCGAGGAAACGGTCGACTGCGACAGGCCGCAGCGTTCGAACTGACCGGCGCATACGCCGAGATCGAACGGATGCTCCTGCGTCGGGAAATGGAGCTGCGGCTCTTTCAGCCAGGCGAGGATGTTCACCCGCACTGGATGGGCAAGCGCTTTCAATATCTCGTCTCGGTCCATTGTATATCGCCATATCGAGTTTTATCGATAGATGTATCGTGAAAGCACGATATTCAAATCACAAGGCCGTGAGCACCGCGAGGGCAAAAAAAAGGGCCTCAAGAAACTTGGGCCCTTGTAGTTGTGAAGGTAATGAGAACCTCCAGAGGGGAACAGCTAATGCGGTGGCGGGGAGGAGAAGCCACCAAGAATGCATCAGCTACGTTTTAATATGGGAAGCGAAGTATCGGCTTTCAATAGCCGGCTGTGATTTTCATCACGGTTCGCCCGTATCTAACAGTAGACAAAAAAAGAGGGCCACAAGATGACTTGGGCCCTTATAAGTTGTGAAGGTAATTTAAACCTCCAGAGGGGAACAGCTGCTGCGGTGGCACTGGGAGGAGAAGCCACCAAAGATGCATCAGCTGAGTTTGGTATGCTGCTTTTTTGGGCGGGCAACAATCATTTAATATGCATGACAGCCATGCCATGTGCGCATCCCTGCACATTTTTGCAGCGCACAATAAAAATGCGCCACAAAAAACAGAGGGCGCATTCAAAATATCACATCAGAAACAGTCAGTTATGAACGAATCCAGGAAATGCTCACAAAAGGAGCATTTGCCAGGCCCGCGTCAGAAGTTCCAGTTCCGCGCCTTGGCGACGATGTAATCGCGGAAGACCTTGAGCTTCGCAGCGTTCTTCATCTCGTCGGGATAGCAGAAATAGGTATCGAACGACGGGATGTCGGCACTGATCGGAAGCTGGATGAGGCCAGGGTCGCGGCCGACGATATAGTCCGGCAGCATGGCGATGCCGATGCCCAGCAGGCAGGCGCGCTTGATCGAGGTCTGGCTGTTGATCTGCAGGTGCGACACGCGCGGATTGTCGGAATCGCGGCCAGCGATCTCGAGCCAGTTCACGTCGAGCAGATAGTTCGGCGCCGGTTCGCCGAAGGTGATGATACGGTGATTGTCGAGATCGTTGATCGACTGCGGTTCACCATACTTGTTGATGTAGGACGGCGCGGCGTAGACGTGCATATGCACCGTGAACAGCTTGCGCTGAATGAGGTCCGACTGCTGCGGCTGACGCAGGCGAATGGCGCAGTCCGCATGGCGCATGTTCACGTCGAGCTCTTCGTTGTCGAGAATGAGCTGGACCTGCACGTCCGGATGCAGCGACATGAATTCCTGGATCTTGTCCGTGAGCCAGCCCTGGCCGAGACCGACGGTCGTGGTGATGCGCAGCTTGCCGCTCGGCTTGTCGGTGGTCTCGCTGAGCTGAATCTTGACGCTTTCGAGCTTCATCAGCACTTCGTGCGCGGTGCGGTAGAGGATCTCGCCCTGTTCGGTGAGGATCAGGCCGCGCGCATGGCGGTGGAACAGCTTGATGCCGACGTCCTGTTCAAGCGAACTCACCTGCCGGCTGATCGCCGATTGCGAGAGATGGAGCTTGTCTGCCGCATGCGTGAACGACCCAGCTTCGGCCGCCGCGTGAAAAATGCGCAGTTTGTCCCAGTCCAGCGACATGAAGTCCCCCATATGAAACCACGCCGGGAGACGGGGTCCTGTCTCCCGGATGTGGCTGATGCGTCTGTTCCCACACGGGGAGGTGCCTCAGGACACCCGCCCCGATTCGCAGCTTCTATTCGGCTGCAATTGCGACGGGCATATGACCCGCCAGGTATTTCTCGGTCTCGAGCGCTGCCATGCAGCCCATGCCGGCCGCCGTCACCGCCTGACGGTAGATGTCGTCCGTCACGTCGCCTGCGGCAAAAACGCCGGGTACGTCGGTCGCCGTCGAATCGGGCGCGGTCCACAGATAGCCGTTGGACTTTTGCCGAAGCTTGCCTTTGAAAAGTTCGACCGCCGGCGCGTGGCCGATCGCGACGAAGACGCCGTCGGTGACCATGTCCGAGGTCTCGCCGGTCTTCGTGTTGCGCAGCTTCACGCCGTTGACCGAAGCAGGCATCGGCGGCTTCGCCGGAGTACCCAGGTACTCGATGACCTCGTGGTCCCAAATCACCTTGACATTCGGCTTGGCGAACAGGCGCTCCTGCAGGATCTTCTCGGCACGGAAGGAATCGCGGCGGTGCACGACGGTGACGGTCTTGGCGAGGTTCGACAGATACAGCGCCTCTTCCACGGCCGAGTTGCCGCCGCCGACGACGATGACGTCCTTGTTGCGGTAGAAGAAACCGTCGCAGGTGGCGCAGGCTGAGACGCCGAAGCCCATGAAGGTGTGTTCGGTCTCGATGCCGAGCCACTTGGCCTTGGCGCCGGTTGCGATGATCAGCGCGTCCGCCGTCCACTCGCTACCGCTGTCGGTCTTGATGCGGAACGGGCGCACGGACAGATCGACATCGGTCACGAGATCGTTGACGATCTCGGCGCCGACATGGGTCGCCTGCTTCAGCATCTGCTCCATCATCCATGGCCCCTGAACCGGATCGGCATAGCCCGGATAGTTCTCCACGTCGGTGGTGATCATCAGCTGGCCGCCCTGTTCCAGGCCGGCGATCAGCACCGGCTCGAGCATGGCGCGCGCCGTGTAGATGGCGGCCGTATAACCAGCCGGGCCTGAGCCGACGATCAGCACTTTCACGTGACGGGCAGTCATAGTCTTGTCCTTCGTTCACGGGGAGAGGGAACGCTCTCGTCCGATTCCATTGCGTCAATGGGAAATAGTTCCATAGTTTAGGTATTCCCTGCCATGACTTTCAAGGGCGTCCGCCCTGATACACACAAGTGCTTGAGCGCCAAGCCTAGTTTTGCCACCAGATGACGCGTTTGTGCACCAGGTTCGGCCGTGCGATCCGTTTTGCCGGACCGCGCACCGCGAGCGGTGCGACGGGCGAATGATCGCCGCAGCGGGCCAAGCCCATGCCGCTTGCGGCGGTCGAGGCCCCATTTTTGCGGTCCTACCGGCATCGGCCGTGCCATTTTCCCGCGAATAGTCGGCGGGACTGCTTGTTGTCCAGCGGGTTTGGCGATATTTCACGCGGATTCACTTTGCTGGAGAAGCATATGGGGTTGAATGCCGGCCGTGCTTGGTTCCATCGTGAAGGCGCTGCGCTCGGCCACGCACCGACTCGAGACGGCCTCGCCCTTGGAGAGCGCGCCTTGCCGGAAATCTCGACAGAGATGATCGCGGCTGCGCCGGGATAGGGGACCAGTCTACATCGCAGGCCATTGGATCAGCCCAACCATCAGCAAATACAAAGTTTTCGACTTTGCCCTCGCGCTTAAAGTCGCC
Source organism: Ensifer sp. B1-9 (assembly GCF_050474445.1). Classification (NCBI taxonomy): domain Bacteria; kingdom Pseudomonadati; phylum Pseudomonadota; class Alphaproteobacteria; order Hyphomicrobiales; family Rhizobiaceae; genus Ensifer; species Ensifer sp. B1-9. Next base: position 24,384 of record NZ_JBCHVG010000011.1, on the reverse strand, counting down.
ACGCAAAAAGGACGAACGTTCATGACGAAACAAGTCGAGCTCGACGCAATCGATCTCAAGATCCTTCGCGAGCTCCAGCGTGATGGCCGGATGACCAATGTCGATCTCGCCCAACGGGTCGGCATCTCTGCGCCGCCGTGTCTCCGGCGGGTGCGCAAGCTCGAGGAAACCGACGTCATCAAGGGCTATCACGCGCTCCTGAACGCACCGGCTCTCGGCTTCGATCTCGTCGCCTTCTGCATGGTGGGCCTCAAGCGCCAGTCGGAAGCGGATCTCAAGGCCTTCGCTGCCGCCACGGCCGAATGGCAGATCGTCCGCCAGGCCTGGACAGTTTCCGGCGAAAGCGACTTCCTGCTGCACTGTGTCGCCGAGAACCTGACAACTTTCCAGGATTTCGTCATCGAAGTGCTGACGGCCAACGAACGGGTCGACACGGTGCGCACGATGCTGACCATTCGCCAGGTCAAGGATATCGGCCTCGTTCAGATCTAAGGCCCGCCCATGAGCAAGCTTCCGCTTTCCGCCTTCATCATCTGCCAGAACGAAGAAGCCTATCTCGGCAATTGCATCGAGAGCCTCGATCAATGCGCGGAAATCGTCATCGTCGACTCCGGCTCGACCGACGGCACGCCGGCACTCGTGCAATCCTATATCGACAAGGGCTGGCCGATCCGCTTCCTGCATGAGCCGTGGCGGGGTTATGCCGGCCAGAAGCAGTTCGCCCTCGATCAATGCACGCAGCCGTGGTGCCTCAACATCGATTCCGACGAGCGCCTGGACGGGCCGCTGAAGGCGCTGCTGCCATCGTTGCTCGATGCACCGGCGGAGACAGTCGGCTGGCGCGTCGCCCGCAGGCCCTATCTGATCGGCTACGGCTACACGCCCGAGCGCGTGCACGAAAGGCGGAACCTCAGGCTGATCCGCCAGGGCAGGGGCCGCTACGACCTCAACCAGAAGGTCCATGAGGGTATCGTTCCGGATGGTGCCGTCGGTGCCGCCCGCAAGGGCAGCCTGCTGCACTACCGGCCGCTGATTATCGACGAGCAGATCCTCAAGGAAAACAAGTACTCGACGCTCAAGGCAGACCAGCAGCTTGCCGCCGGCAAGTCCGCGCGGCCCTACAAGATGCTGTTCAGCCCACCGCTCTATTTCTACCGGCTCTATTTCCGCAACGGCCTTTGGCGCTGCGGCTTTCCGGGCTTCATCGAAGCGATGACGGGGGCGGTCTACGCCTTCCTGACCGCAGCCAAGATCTATCAGAGGCACGCGCTGAAACGCCGTCCGAACCATGACGACATGGATCGGCGCCAGACCAGCCCGTGAGGTTCCCATGAAAATCATGCACTTTCATTTCGGCAAGGACGGCGGCGCAGAGCGCTTCTTCGTTCATCTGGTGAATGCGCTTGGCGAGCGCGGCGTCGAGCAGACCTCGGTCATCCGGCCCGGGCGCATCTGGCGGAAGGATATCGAAGGTGCGACGCACATCATCGAAAGCAATTTCCGCAACCTGTCGCTCGACCGGATCCTCCTGCCGATGAAGGTCAGCAGCATGGCGCGCCGCGAGAAGCCGGACGCGCTCTTCGCCTGGATGCCGCGCGCGAGCCGTCTCATGCCGAACTACAAGGGCTGCATCAAGATTTCGCGCCTCGGCGACTATCCGCTGCGCCTCGACTATTTCCGCAATACCGATTGCCTCGTCTGCAACACGCCCGGCATTGCCGAACATGTGCGCAAGCTCGGCTGGACGCGCGACGTCGAGGTCATCTCCAACTTCACCGGTACCGAGCGGGTCGACCCCGTCAGCCGGGCGACGCTTGATACGCCGGAGAACGCGCCCGTCGTCATGTCGATGGGACGCTTCGTCCCGCGCAAGGGATTCCACACGCTGATCCAGGCGATCGCCAAGGTGCCGGACGCCTACCTCTGGCTCGTCGGCGACGGCGAGGAACGTGGAAACCTGGAGAAGCTGGCGGCCGATCTTGGCGTCTCGAAGCGCGTGCGCTTTGCGGGCTGGCAAAAGGATACGCGTCCCTTCCTCGCCGCTTCGGACATTTTCGTCATGGCATCGAGCCATGAGCCGCTCGGCAATGTCATCCTCGAGGCCTGGGCCCAGGGCACGCCTGTTGTTTCGAGCCGTTCGGAAGGGCCGCAATGGTTCATGCGCGACGGCGAAAACGGCTTGATGGTTGATATCGGCGATGCCGACGGCTTTGCCCAGGCGATCGACAGGATCGCAAGCGACACGTCGCTCGGCGAACGCCTTGCCGCACGCGGCCACGAGACGCTGATGAACCAGTTCTCGAAGCAGGCGATCACCGACGCCTATCTAAAGCTTTTCGCCTCGAAGCGCTGAGGTCGCTCTACAGCGCCGCGCGTCTAATCAGACGCGCAAAGGTCGCTGTGCACTTTGATTTACTGGATGCGGTTGCCGGCCGCTCAGAAGCGCATCAACCGCTCGTAGACGGCGTTGATCGCACGGGCCTCGCCTTCGATTGCAAAGGACGCGCAGGTCAGCCCCAGGCCATTGGCGCCTGCCAAGGCGCGGCGGCGATCATCGTCCATGAAACCGGCAGTCGCCTCGACCATCGCCTGCAGATCGTTTGCGGCTATGATCGTGCCGGTTTCCTGCTCACCGACGACGACCAGTTCCGAAAACGCGCCGACATCGGTTGCGACAACCGGTACGCCGGTTGCCATCGCCTCGAGCGGCGTCAGGCCAAAACCTTCCCAGCGTTGCGGCGCGACGAAGAGGTCTAGCGCGCGATACCAATCGGGAATGTTGGTGTGCTCGCCGACGAAACGGATGCGGTCCGTCAGGCCGGCCTTTGCCACACGTTCCTTCAGCTCGGTCTCGAACGCCACATGCGGGCCGGTCGCGCGCCCCGCGACGACGGCGCTCCAGCCCGGCCGGCAGGGCAGCAGCGCGATCATGCTGTCGACGAAGAGATCGGTTCCCTTCTGCTTGCGAACCCGTCCGAAGCAGCCGACATATTTCTGCGCGGGGTCGAGGCCGAGCGCAGACTTGACAGCAGCCGCGTCCACGGGCGGCTGGAAGCGTTTCGTGTCGATCCCGTGCAAGATCACCGTGTTCGGCACTTCGAGATAGGCGGCGGTCTTGCCGCTCGTCGCGATCACCGCGTCCATCCTGGAAATCAGGAACTTGCTCCAGCCGGTGTGGCGGCGCTGCGAGGCGGACGTGAAGACGATCTTCAGCTTCATGCCGAGCAGATCGCGCAGCACAATCGCCGGCAGCATCTCGACGTTGCGGCGCGCGTGCCAGACCCGGCAGGGCCGGCCATCCGGCGCGCTCCACAAGCGCAGGAGATCGCGGAATCGGATCGAGGGCAGGGTGTCCGGCAGCCCCGGGCCGAGCACCGCGATCTTTTCGCCGAGCGCGCGCTGGATCGGAATCAACTGGATAATGGTGGACGTCACGCCCGAGAGGCGGCGCTTGAAATTGGGAGCGATGACTTCGACGTTCCGGATATCGGCCACGAAAGCGCACTCCTTGCGCGAGCAACGATCGTCTTTTTGGAAAGAGAGAATGGGGCGAAGGGAGGCTTCGCCCCTGCTGGGGCTGATCAGCCCCAGTTGACCGCGAGAATTTCGTAGGCCTTGGAGCCGCCGGGGGCGTTCACTTCGATGGAATCGCCGACTTCCTTGCCGATCAGGGCACGCGCGATCGGCGACGAGATCGAGATGCGGCCAGCCTTCACGTCGGCTTCCTGGTCACCGACGATCTGATAGGTCTTTTCTTCGTCGGTGTCTTCATCAACGAGCTTGACCTTGGCGCCAAACTTGATCTTGGAGCCGGACATCTTCGAGAGATCAATGACTTCCGCGCGGGCGATCAAGTCTTCGAGCTCGGTGATGCGGCCCTCATTGTGGCTCTGCGCCTCCTTGGCGGCATGGTATTCGGCATTTTCCGACAGGTCGCCATGTGCACGGGCTTCGGCAATCGCCTCGATGATTCGTGGTCGTTCTTCCTGCTGGCGCCAGCGCAGCTCCTCCTGCAGGTTGACGAATCCACCCTGTGTCATCGGCACTTTTTCGACCATTTCATTGTCCTTCATCAAGCACGAGGCGCCGCCCTTGGGGCGGCGCCAACGCAAAAGAAAACGGTCTCCGGCGCGCGAACACCGGAACCGTCCGAAACTTCGAACCCTCGTTATAGCAGAAACGGAAGCGCGAAAGCCAGATATTTCGCCACCATCCACCAAAGGCGACACTCTATTCGCAACTTGTAGACGAACGAAACCGGCGGCAAGTTTCGCAGAAACCGCTTTACCTCAACTGCGGTTGAGGTCGTATCAGAATTGCTCCTGCAGCATATCAATGAGAAAGCAAGGCGCATGGATTTGACCAAAGACCACGACATCAAGGCGGACCTGGACACGGGGCCGCAAGAGGACGGGCGCTGGAGCGAACTGCTCCGGCCAGGCTATCTGGCGGCAACGGTGACGCTCTGCCTTGGGGTCGCACTTTTTGCGTTCAATGAGTTTTTCATAGCGACGGCACTACCAACGGCTGTCGCGGACATCGGCGGCGCCACGCTGCTTTCCTGGGCGGTCACGCTCTATCTCGTCTTTGCGATTCTCGGCGGGGCGGTTGCAGCCAATCTCAAGGCAAGGTTCGGCGCCCGCGGCACGCTGATTACAGCCGCCATCGTATTTGTGGCCGGAACCATGATCGCGACGACCGCAAGCAGCATGCCGCAGGTGCTCGCGGGTCGGGTGTTCCAGGGATTTGGTGAGGGTATCATCGCCGCGGTCTGCTACGCGCTGATCCCGGAGCTCTTTCCGCCGCGGCTGGTGCCCAAGGTCTTCGGAGCCGAAGCCATCGTCTGGGCGATGGCCGCCTTCGGCGGTCCGCTCGTCTCCGGCTTCGTCACAGAACATTGGTCCTGGCGGGCCGCCTTCGGCGTCAACATCCCGGCCGCGGCAATCTTCGTCGCCCTCGTCCTCGCCATCGTGCCGGCCCAAAAGATATCGGTCGGCAAGTCACGCCCGATCCCGCTCCTGCGGTTGACCGTCGTCGGTGCCGGCATATTGCTGATATCGGTTTCAACCACGGCCAAAAGCGTTCCGTTGATGGTCGCCGCATTGGCAACGGCGCTGACGATCCTCTGGGCTGCAGTCGGCACCGACCGGCGGGCAGCGCATTCGATCTTGCCTGCCGGCGCCTTCGCCCTCACAAAACCGCTCGGTACCGGCCTTTGGGTCGTGCTGCTGATGCCGCTGGCGCAAGCGTCCGGCTCCGTCTACCTCATCTATGGTCTGCAGCATGTGTGGAACTTCAGCCCGACCGCCGCAGGCTTTTCCGGTGCGCTGATGGCGATCTCCTGGAGCGTGACCGCAATTCTCGTCGCGAGCCTGCGCTCGCATGATCTGCGCGTGAAGCTGATCCAGACGGGGCCGGCACTTCTCAGCCTCGGACTCGCCGGCCTGACGATCGCGGTCGCCATGGACGAATTCCGGCTGGTCTTTCCGAGCCAGATCGCGATTGGCGCCGGCTTCGGCGTCTCCTGGGGGACGCTCAGCCAATTGATGATGGATGTTTCGCCGCATAGGGAACGCGACAAGACCTCGGCATTTTTGCCGACGCTGCAGTCGGCCGGCTACGCCATCGGTGCAGCAATCTGCGGATTGACCGCCAACCTCCAGGGCTTCGACGAGAAGGCAAGCGCCGCCACAATGCACGGGGCACTGTTCGCCGTCTTCGTCGTCGCTACCATGATCTCGACGGCATCGCTCTATTTCGGCCTTAGAACCGTCCGGCTTGCCGCCAAGCGGTCCGGGCGGAATGCGGGAGGAGCAGCGGTCCAGGCGATCTCTGGAAACCAAAGCGTCGTGCTTTCAGATGAGTGACGCCTTGGCGCTTTGATCCGGGATCAGCAGCCCCGCCCGGCAATTGCTTAAGCGGCCGCGTGGAGCGACGCGCCGACGTGGCGGCGACCAAGCAGCGCGCGCTGCTCGCCGCCGCGGCCGCCCGACGGAACGATGGTCGCAAGTAGCCTGCGGTTGCTGGAGAAGACCTCGACCTTCAGGGATCCATAGTCCGCATCGCGGCCGATCCTGTCGGCGATGCGCTGGCCATAATAAAGGGCGGAGCCTTCGTCGAAATAGATGATGCCGTCCTCGTCGACGAAGTGCTCGTCGCCCCAATGCAAATCGAAAAAATAGAGTTGCACGATCTTGCCCCGTAGCGCGCCCGCCGGAGGCTCCTCCGATCCCCAAGCGCTGACATATTGGAGCATGGTGTGGACGAACGCAGCCTGAACCACCCATTCATGCGGCATTCAGCCGGACGGAGTGGACGAAAGCGCTGATCGCAAGCAGTCGCCGAAAATGGGAGCGGCGCGCGAGACCATCGCGCGCCGCTTGTTTTATCAGGCCTTGAAGTAGCTCTGCAGGGGGCGCACTTCCAGGCTGCCGGCCTTCAGCGCCTTGATCGCATGCGCTGCCGCTTCCGCGCCGGCCATGGTGGTGTAATAGGGCACCTTCTGCATCAATGTCGCGCGACGCAGCGACTTCGAGTCCGAAATCGCCTTGTTGCCATCGGTCGTATTGATGACCAGTTGGACCTGACGGTTGCGGATCGCGTCCTCGACGTGCGGCCGGCCTTCCTGGACCTTGTTGACCTTGGTGGCGGCAATACCGTTTTCACCGAGGAAGCGAGCGGTGCCGGCCGTGGCCATGACCTTGAAGCCGATATCGACGAGAATGCGGATCGCCGGAAGAACCCGGGTCTTGTCCTCGTCGCGCACCGAAACGAACACCGTTCCATCGCGCGGCAGGTCGACGCCGGCGCCGAGCTGCGACTTGGCGAAGGCGAGCGCGTAGTCGGTGTCGAGACCGATGACTTCGCCGGTCGAGCGCATTTCCGGGCCGAGCAGCGTGTCGACGCCCGGGAAGCGCGCGAACGGGAAGACCGCTTCCTTCACCGCAATGTGCTTCAGGTTGCGCGGATCCGGCTTCTTGCCATAGGCGGCGATCGCCACATCCAGCGCTTCGCCAGCCATGACGCGGGCCGCGATCTTGGCGATCGGTGCGCCGATGGTCTTGGCGACGAAGGGCACGGTACGCGAGGCGCGCGGGTTGACCTCAAGCACGTAGATCGTGCCGTCCTTGATGGCGAACTGCACGTTCATCAGGCCGCCGACATTGAGCGCCTTCGCAAGTGCTGCCGTCTGGCGTTCGAGTTCGTCGACCATGGCCGTGTCGAGCGTGTGCACCGGCAGCGAGCAGGCACTGTCGCCCGAGTGGATGCCGGCTTCCTCGATATGTTCCATGATGCCCGAGACGAAGACGTCCTTGCCGTCGCAGAGGCAGTCGACGTCCACTTCCGTGGCGTTCGTCAGGTAGCTGTCGAAGAGCAGCGGGTTCTTGCCGAGCAGCGTGTTGATCTGGCCGGTCTTGTCGTTCGGGTAGCGCTGCTTGATGTCTTCCGGAACGAGACCCGGAACCGTGTCGAGCAGATAGGTCTGCAGCATGCTTTCCGAATGGATGATCTGCATGGCGCGGCCGCCGAGAACGTAGGACGGACGCACGACCAGCGGGAAACCGATCTCGGCAGCGACGAGGCGGGCCTGCTCGACCGAGTAGGCGATGCCGTTGCGCGGCTGGTTGAGGTCGAGCTTCATCAGGAGCTTCTGGAAGCGGTCGCGGTCCTCGGCAAGGTCGATCGCATCCGGTGCGGTGCCGAGGATCGGGATGCCGTTCTTTTCCAGCGCTTCGGCGAGCTTCAGCGGCGTCTGGCCGCCGAACTGCACGATGACGCCGACGAGTTCGCCCTTTTCCTGCTCGGCGCGCATGATCTCGATCACGTCTTCGGCCGTCAGCGGCTCGAAATAAAGGCGATCGGACGTGTCGTAGTCGGTCGAAACCGTCTCCGGGTTGCAGTTGATCATGATCGCTTCGTAGCCGGCGTCCTTCAGCGCGAAGGCTGCGTGGCAGCAGCAGTAGTCGAACTCGATGCCCTGGCCGATACGATTCGGACCGCCACCGAGGATGACGACCTTCTTGCGGTCGGAAACCCCGGCTTCGGAACGGGCGGCACCGACGAAGGGCGTTTCATAGGTCGAGTACATGTAGGCCGTCGGCGAGGCGAACTCGGCAGCACAGGTGTCGATGCGCTTGTAGACCGGACGGACATTCAATGCGTTGCGCAGTTCCGCCACTTCCTTCGGGCGCTTGCCACCGAGCGTGGCGAGCCGGGCGTCGGAAAAGCCCATGGCCTTCAGCATGCGCAGGTTTTCGGCATCCTGGGGCAAGCCGTGCTCGCGGATGCGCGCCTCCATGTCGACGATCGCCTTGAACTGGGCGATGAACCATGGATCGATCTTGCTCGCCTCGTGAACGTCCGCCTCGCTCATGCCGAGGCGGAGCGCCTGGGCAACCATGCGCAGCCGGTCCGGCGTCGGCGTGCCGATCGCAGCACGGATGGCGTTGCGGCCATCGCCGTCGTCGTCCATGTCGGGGATTTCGATTTCGTCGAGGCCGGTGAGGCCGGTTTCGAGGCCACGCAGCGCCTTCTGCAGCGATTCGGCGAAGGTACGGCCGATCGCCATGACTTCACCGACCGACTTCATGGCGGTCGTCAGAACCGGCGAGGCGCCCGGGAACTTCTCGAAGGCGAAACGCGGGATCTTGGTGACGACGTAGTCGATCGACGGTTCGAACGATGCCGGGGTCGCGCCACCGGTGATGTCGTTGTCGAGCTCGTCGAGCGTATAGCCGATCGCGAGCTTTGCGGCGATCTTGGCGATCGGGAAGCCGGTCGCCTTTGAGGCGAGCGCCGAGGAGCGCGAAACGCGCGGATTCATCTCAATGACGACTAGGCGGCCGTTCTCCGGGTTGACGGCGAACTGGACGTTCGAGCCACCGGTCTCGACCCCGATCTCGCGCAGCACCGCGATCGAGGCGTTGCGCATGATCTGGTATTCCTTGTCCGTCAGCGTCAGCGCCGGAGCAACGGTGATCGAATCGCCGGTATGCACGCCCATCGGGTCGATGTTCTCGATCGAGCAGATGATGATGCAGTTGTCCGCGGTGTCGCGGACAACTTCCATCTCGTATTCCTTCCAGCCGAGCACCGATTCTTCGATCAGAACTTCGGTGGTCGGCGAAGCATCGAGACCGCTGCCGACGATGTCGAAGAATTCGGTGCGGTTGTAGGCAATGCCGCCGCCGGTGCCGCCGAGGGTGAAGGAGGGGCGGATGATCGCCGGCAGGCCGACATCGTCGAGCGCCTGTGCGGCAATTGCCATCGCATGGTTCATGTAGCGCTGTTTGCGATCGCCTTCGCCGAGGTTCCACTGGTTCTCGAGCTCGTCGAGCGCCTTGTCGAGTTCCGGACCGGAAAGACGGTTCTTCAGTTCGGCGCGCTCGGCCTCATGCACCTTGCGATCGTGATCCTTGATGTCGGTCGCATTGGCGAGCCGCGACTTCGGCGTCTCGAGGCCGATCTTCGCCATGGCTTCGCGGAAGAGCGCGCGGTCCTCGGCCTTGTCGATCGCGTCCGGCTTCGCGCCGATCATCTCGACGTTGTAGCGGTCGAGAACGCCCATGCGGCGCAGCGACAGCGCGGTGTTGAGCGCGGTCTGGCCGCCCATGGTCGGCAGCAGCGCGTCCGGGCGCTCCTTGGCGATGATCTTGGCGACGACTTCCGGCGTGATCGGCTCGACGTAGGTTGCGTCCGCGAGACCCGGATCGGTCATGATCGTTGCCGGGTTGGAGTTGACGAGGATGACGCGGTAGCCTTCCTCCTTCAGCGCCTTACAGGCCTGGGTGCCGGAATAGTCGAACTCGCATGCCTGGCCGATGACGATCGGCCCCGCGCCGATAATAAGAATGGACTTGATATCTTGGCGCTTCGGCATGGTCGGTCATCCGTTTCTAGCTGCGCGAAAAACCGGCCAAAGTGGGAGGTCACCGGCCGGGCACGCATTGATGGTCTTTTCAGGCTAGAAGCGGCTTATAGGCAAATGTATCTGCGAGCGAAACCCCGAAAATTCCGGAATCGACAAGAAGCCGGCATATTTGCGCGTCCTCTGCTTTATCGCTCGCTCGGCGGCACCAAAACCGCTCCAAACGTCAGGCGCGACCGGGAATCACCAGAACCTTGACTTCCCCGGCTGCCGGAGGGCGTGAGATGACACCGGCGGCCTCATCGAGCGTTACGCGCCGTGAAATCAGCTTGTCGATCTCGATGACCCCGGATGCCACGAGATCGGCGGCGCGACGGTGCACGAACGGGTTGATGAAGGAGCCGAGCACGCGCAGTTCACGAAAGAGAATATCGAACGGTTCGATCTCGACCGTTTCCCCCTGGGGCATGACGCCGAGAATGACGACCGTGCCGCCCGCCTTGGCGAGTCGCGTCGACTGCCTGACGGTTTCGGCGACGCCGGCACATTCGATGACGACGTCGACTCCACCGGGAACGAGTCCATCCTTGCCGGCGATCCGTTCGACGGTATCGGCCGAGGGATCGACGGTCGCGGTCGCCCCGACCTCTTCGGCAAGTCGGCGCTTTTCTGCCTGCCGTGTCGAAAGAATCACCGTGGTTGCGCCGGCGAGCCTGGCGAGCTGCACCACCAGCAGGCCGATCACGCCGCCGCCCAGAACGACGACGGAGGACCCCGCGCGAATGCCCGCCATGTCCACGCCATGCAGGCAGCAGGCGAGGGGCTCGCAGAAGGCACCGTGTACCGGATCGAGATCCGACGGTATTTCGTAGGCCTGCTTTCGAGGCACGAGGACGTATTCCGCGAAGCCGCCGTCGCGATGAATGCCGATCGCCTGGAGATTCCGGCAGAGATTGACGCGACCGGCATGGCATTGCGGACAGGTCCCGCAGGCGATGTTCGGGTCGCCGGTAATTCTCGCGCCGATCGCGATATCGGAGACTTCCGTGCCGACCGCCTCGACGATGCCGCAAAACTCGTGGCCGAGGGTGACCGGCGGTTTCGAGCGGAATTCACCGTGCAGTAGGTGCCGGTCTGTGCCGCAGATGCCGCAGGCTTCGACACGGACGAGCAGGTCGTGTGGGCCGGGCAAGGGCTTTTCGACGTCAGCCAGGGTGAGACGACCGATACTTTCGAGCCGCAAAGCCTTCATGAACGCTTCTCCTCGTTCTGTCCGCGCGTGCGCATAGGAGCGGTAAAGCAGCGGAGGGTCAAGAAAGCCGCGCGTACCCCGAGGCGACAGAGTGCGACCTGCGTTCAGAAACGCCTTCGCAGGTCCGGCTTGAAGCAACAAAAAGTCTGGCCGGATCGCGAACTTACGGGTGGCAATTGCGTTTTACAACGACGTTAGGCCCGTCCTATAAAAGAGCAAACCGACAACGCCTGTTTACCGAGGCTGGGAGGACAGATCATGGAATGGAAAGGCCGCCGCCAATCCGAAAACATCGAAGATCAGCGCGGCGCGAGCCCGGGTGGCGGCAGTCCGTTCGGACGCGGCGGCGGTTTCCGCATGCCGGGCGGCGGAGGCGGCATGCGTCGCGCCGGCGGCGGCATGAGCTTTGGCACGATCATCTTCCTCGTCATCCTCTACTTCATCCTCAAGGCCATGGGCATCGACATGTTGCAGGTGCTGGAAGGCGGCGGCGGTCAGGTGCAGCTACCCGGCTTCGAGCAGAGCGACGGTTCACCCGCGCCGCGCGGCTCGGCTGAGGAAGAGGAAATGAAGGCCTTCATGGCGACCGTGCTCGCCGAGACCGAGGATACCTGGAACGGCATCTTCCAGGCGAGCGGCAAACAATACGAAGAGCCGAAGATGGTGCTCTTCCGCGGCCAGGTGCGCTCGGCCTGCGGTTTCGCGTCGGCCGCCTCCGGGCCGTTCTATTGCCCGGGGGACCACAAGGTCTATCTCGACATGAGCTTCTTCGATGAGCTCGCCCAGAAATTCGATGCGTCCGGCGATTTCGCCCAGGCTTATGTCGTCGCACACGAGGTTGGCCATCACGTCCAGAACCTGATTGGCGTCCTGCCGAAGTTCAACCAGATGCGCCAGTCGATGAGCGAGACCGAAGCGAACCAGATGTCCGTTCGCGTCGAGCTGCAGGCCGATTGCTTTGCCGGCGTCTGGGGCAAATACACGGAGCAGAAGGGTCTGCTCGAAACGGGCGACCTGGAAGAAGCGCTGAACGCGGCCACCCAGATCGGCGACGATACGCTGCAGAAGCGCATGCAGGGCTACGTCGTTCCGGAGAGCTTCAACCACGGCACCTCCGAACAACGCTTGCGCTGGTTCAAGCGTGGCTTCGACAGCGGCAAGATGTCGGCCTGCGATACTTTCTCGGGTGCCGTCTGACCGCAGCGACGCAGAAAACCGTCAGGGCCGGCGCGATTGCCGGCCCTTGTCGTTTGTCGTGGTCAGCGTTCGCTGTCCATATGGGCGAGTTGGGCTTCGGGATAGCGGGCGCCCGCGGCGGCGTCTTTCGGAACCGCCTTTTCGATTGCCGCCAGATCGCCGGCGCTGAGATTGACAGCACGCGAGGCGAGGGCCTCGGCCAAGCGATCCCGCCGGCGTGCGCCGATCAACGGCACGATGTCCTGGCCCTGTGCGGCCACCCAGGCAATTGCGATCTGCGCCACCGAAACGCCCTTGCCATCGGCGATCTGCCTCAGTGCCTCGACGAGGGCGAGGTTCTGGTCGATGTTGCCCTCCTGGAACCGCGGGCTCATGGCACGGAAATCACCCTTGCCGGCCGCGCCCTTCTGCCAATGACCACTGATCAAACCGCGCGAGAGAACACCATAGGCGGTGACGCCGATGCCGAGAGCGCGGCAGGTCGGCAGGATCTCCGTCTCTATGCCGCGTGAAATCAGCGAGTATTCAATCTGCAGATCCGAGATCGGGTGGACGGCAGCGGCGCGGCGGATGGTTTCGGGCCCGACCTCGGAAAGACCGATATGGCGGACATATCCAGCCTTCACCATGTCGGCGATCGCACCAATGGTGTCTTCGATCGGAACGTCTGGATCGAGCCTGGAGGGGCGATAGACGTCGATATGATCGACGCCAAGCCGCTGCAGCGAATAGGCGAGAAAGTTGCGGATGGCCTTGGGGCGGCAATCATAGCCGGACCAGTTGCCGGCGGCGTCACGCAAGGCGCCGAACTTCACGCTCAACAACGCCTTCTCGCGTTTTCCGCCTTTCAGCGCCTCGCCGATCAGCATCTCGTTATGGCCCATGCCATAGAAGTCGCCTGTGTCGAGCAGCGTGATGCCGGCCTCCAGTGCCGCGTGGATGGTCGCGATGCTTTCGGCACGATCGGCCGGGCCGTACATGCCGGACATGCCCATGCAGCCGAGGCCGAGGACCGACACCGATGGTCCGGTCTTTCCGAGTGAAACGTAATCCATTCGAGTTCTCCTTCAACAAGGCCGAAATCTGCCGGCCGCTTGCTCGGTCTCTTGTTTACTTCGTTCGACGTCGTGCGATAATCCGACCTCAACCGAACGACTTGTACGAAATTCCGCACGATGAACGATTTGCCGCTTGCCGATCTCGATGCCTTCACCGCCGTTGCCGCCGCACGCAGCTTCCGCGCAGCGGCCAAGAAACGCGGCGTTTCCGCGTCGTCGCTCAGCGAGGCGCTGCGCCGGCTGGAAGCGAAGCTGCAAGTGCGCCTCCTCAACCGCACGACCCGCAGCGTCACACTCACGGAGGCCGGCACGCGGCTGCTCGATCGGCTGACGCCTGCACTCGGCGAAATTGCCGGCGCGCTCGAGCAGGTCAACGAAATGCGCGACAGTCCCGCGGGAACGCTGAAGCTCAATGTCCCGACCATCGTCGCCCGCGAAATCCTACCGCCGATCGTCGGTCGCTTCCTCGGCGAGCACCCGGCAATCTCGTTGGAAGTGACGGCGGAAGATGGCTTCGTCGACGTTCTGGCGGCCGGGTTCGATGCGGGCGTGCGTTACGAGGAACGGGTCGAGCGCGACATGATCGCGATCCCCATCGGGCCAAGCCGGCAACGCTATGTCACGGCCGCGGCACCGGATTATCTCGCGAGGCGAGGGGTGCCGCGCCATCCCCGCGACCTGCTCGAACATGGCTGCATTCGTCACCGTTTCGCCAGCGGCATCTCGCTTCCCTGGGAATTCGGCGAAGGCGACGCAGCGCTGACGATCGCGCCGCCCGCTGTGGTGACCGCCAACACGATCGACCTCGAAATCGGCGCCGCCCTCGACGGGCTTGGCATCATCCGGACCTTCGAGGAGTTCGTGGCGCCTGCAATCGCGACCGGGCAGCTCGTGCCCATCCTCGATGACTGGACGACCAGCTTTTCCGGGCCGTTTCTGTATTATGCAAGCCGTAGGCATATGCCGGCGCCGCTGCGCGCCTTCGTGGATTTCTTGAAGCTCGAGCAACGGCGCGACCATGCGTGACAGGCGGTCGCCCGGTTACCCGACGCATCAACCATTGCGATAGTCTCATCAGATAATTTGAGATGTTCACGGATTGTTTCGCGCAAAATGATCCGTTACACCTAAATTGGTAGCGGCGTTCACGTTCTGTCTCTCACCCCGAGGCAGGCCGCCCGGGGGAGGTATCGCATGCTCGACGAGAAATTTGTGCGACGCGGCCTATTCCTCGTCTTCCTCATCCTGTTCCTGGATATCCTCGGCATCGCGATCATCGTTCCGGTGTTGCCGACCTATCTCGAAGAGCTGACCGGTTCCAATGTCAGCGAGGCGGCGATCGACGGCGGCTGGCTGCTGCTCGTCTATGCAGCGATGCAGTTTCTCTTCGCCCCACTGATCGGCAATCTCAGCGACCGATTCGGCCGGCGTCCGGTTCTGCTCGCCTCCGTCTTTACCTTCGCGCTCGACAATCTGATCTGCGCGCTCGCCACCAGCTATTGGATGCTGTTCATCGGCCGCATCCTCGCCGGCATCAGCGGGGCGAGCTTCGGGACGGCATCGGCCTATATCGCCGATATCAGCCATGATGGGAACCGCGCCAAGAATTTTGGGCTGATCGGAATTGCCTTCGGGACCGGCTTCGCCCTCGGCCCCGTGCTTGGCGGTTTGCTCGGCGAATTGGGTCCGCGCGTGCCGTTCTATGGTGCCGCAGCGCTCTCCTTCCTGAATTTCATCCTCGGCGTGTTTCTGCTGCCGGAGACACTGGATCGCGCCAATCGCCGCCGCTTCGAGTGGAAACGCGCCAATCCGCTCGGCGCTCTGAAGCAGATGCGAAACTATCCCGGTATCGGCTGGGTCGGCTTGGTATTCTTTCTCTTCTGGCTCGCCCATTCCGTCTATCCGGCAGTCTGGTCCTTCGTATCCAACTATCGCTATGGCTGGAGCGAGGGGCAGATCGGACTTTCACTCGGGATCTTCGGCATTGGCGGCGCATTCGTCATGGCCGTCATTTTGCCACGTGTCGTGCCGCGGCTTGGCGAGTGGCGGACGGCGGTACTCGGACTGACCTTCACGACGCTCGGCGCCATCGGCTATGCCGGCGCCTGGCAGGGGTGGATGATCTATGCGGTGATCATTGCGACCGCGCTCGAAAGCCTCGCCGATCCGCCGCTGCGCAGCATCGCAGCCGCGCATGTCCCACCGTCGGCACAGGGAGAACTTCAGGGTGCGCTGACCAGCATCGGCAGCATCACCACGATCATCGGCCCGCTGATCTTCACCCAGGCCTTCGGCTACTTCACCAGCCCCAGCGCTCCCGTCGCTTTCGCCGGTGCGCCCTATGCGCTTGCGAGTTGCTTCCTCGTCGGCGCGCTCGTCGTCTTCCTGTTGAAGATACCCAGGAGCAGCGCGGTCGGGCCGCAAGCGATGGAGACCGACGCGCCGGTCGTTGCCGCAGCAGCGGAAGCGGTTGAAATGGTCGAACGGCCGCGAATGCACGGAAATTGATCAATTTTCGTGATCTATCGATGAAAGTTTGAGCAACATCGCCCTAGCGGCTGGCTCTTTTCCCGACGGTATTCTATTTCCGGTTTTCCTCCCTCCGATCTCCAGTTGCGGCGGAGCCGCGCCGACTGCCAGGAATCTGCCATGCTGACCGCGAATGCGAGCTCGATGCCGTTGACGACCGACAACTCCTGGCGGACGCATTATCGCGCGAGCTTCTATCTCGGCGTGCCGTTCGTCGGTGCCCAGCTTGCTCAACTCGCTATCAACACGACGGACGTTCTGATGGTCGGCAAGCTCGGCGCAACCGAGCTCGCAGCGATCATCCTGGCGACGCAGATGTATTTCACGGTCTACATCTTCGGCAGCGGCTTTGCGAACGCAGTCGTGCCGATGGCAGCGCAGGCCGTGGGGCGGGGCGACAAGGTCTCGGTGCGCCGCTCCGTGCGCATGGGCATGTGGGTCGTCCTGCTCTATGGCGTACTGACGGCGCCGATCCTCTGGATGGCCGAGCCGATCCTGCTCTTTGCCGGGCAGCAGGCGAAGGTGGCAGAGCTTGCGGCCGAATATATCCACATTGCGCAATGGGCGATCTTTCCGGGCCTCATCTTCATGGTGCTGCGAGCGTTCCTGAGCGGTTTGGAGCGGGCAGGGGTCATTCTCTATGTGACGCTGGCGACGCTCGTCCTCAATGCCACCCTTTGCTACGTGCTGATCTATGGCCATTTCGGCTTCCCTCAGCTCGGCATCTTCGGTGCAGCGGTGGCCGCCCTTGGCGTAGCGCTCCTCGGCGCGGCGCTGACGATCGGCTATATCAAGAGCAAGCCAGAGCTTAACCGCTACGAACTCTTCGTCCGTTTCTGGCGGCCCGACTGGGTTGCTTTCCGGGAAGTCGTCTATCTCGGCATTCCGATCTCGCTGACGATCCTCGCCGAGGTCAGCCTCTTCACCGTCGCATCGCTGCTGATGGGCACGATCGGCACGATCGAGCTCGCCGCGCATGGTATCGCGCTGCAGTTCGCCTCGATCGCCTTCATGATCCCGCTTGGTATCGCGCAGGCGGCCACCGTTCGCGTCGGGCTTGCCTTTGGTCGCGGGGACATGCTGGGCGTGCGGCGCGCAGCGATTGCGTCGCTGGTCCTCGGAGCCGGCTTTGCCGTCGTCGGCAGCGCGATCTATGCGTTTTTCCCGAGCCAGCTCGCCGCACTCTATCTCGATACCGACCGGCCGGATGCCGCCGCCGTGCTTGCCTTTGCCGCGCCGCTCATCGTCATTGCCGGCGCCTTCCAGCTCGTCGACGGCATGCAGGCCATCGCCGCCGGCATGCTGCGCGGCCTGAAGGATACCAAGGTGCCGATGCTGCTGGCGATGATTTCCTACTGGCCGATCGGCTTCGTCTGCGCCTGGGCCTTCGCCTTTCCGTTCAACTTCGGCGGGATCGGCGTCTGGTTCGGGTTCGTCCTCGGCCTTGCCGCGGCGGCACTATTGTTGAATTGGCGCTTCTTCCGGATGATCAACGGGATTTCAGCAAGGAGTGCCTGACCAGCCAAGGCGGGGGAGCGCCTGGCAAAGAAAAGCCGGACGGGCAGGGGATGCCGTCCGGCTTGCAAAGGCGGTCGCCTCAGGGGAAGGGAAGGAACGACGGCCGCTTATTACCAAGCTTCATTCGCGAAGCCGTTGGGCTGCTAGACGTTGAAACCGTCGAGCCGCTCCGAACCCTGGCGATCGCGCTGGAGGTCGCGTATCGTCCGGGCAAAATCGATCAGAAAGACGAAACTGATGACCGCTGCCGCGATCATGAACAGGGTGGCCATGACGCCCTCCATCAACGGAAGATCTTCTGGGTCACGTATTGCTCGCGCCGGTCACGGGACTCGTTGCGAAGTCCTTGAATGGTCGCGAAAAGCATCGTGAAAAACATCGCCATCGAAAACAGAGCAAGTCCCATAGCCGTAATCCTTTCGCATCCTAAACGGCAGTACGTTCGAAAAGTTCCGTTGTTTTATGGCGCTACACTAACGTTCTGCGTGTGAAGCACCGTTGAACATGGCATTCATCTAGCATTCATTCTTTCTGTCCCGCTGTTTCCCAGGGAACAGCCCTTAGCTATCGGCACAACTCTTGCGGTCCGTCGCCGTACGTGACAAAAGGCTTCACCAAACGGAAACAGGTGCGATGACCACGGCATTCTATCCCGGCTCCTTCGATCCGATGACGAACGGGCATCTCGACGTGCTCGTGCAGGCGCTGAACGTGGCGGCGAAGGTCATCGTCGCAATCGGCATCCACCCGGGGAAGGCGCCGCTGTTTTCCTTCGAAGAACGCGCCGAGCTCATCCGTCAGTCGTTGCAGGAGTTTCTCCCCGAAAGGGCCGGTGACATCGATGTCGTCGCCTTCGACAATCTGGTCGTCGACGCGGCGCGCGCACGCGGCGCGAAATTGCTGGTGCGCGGGCTTCGCGACGGCACGGACCTCGACTACGAAATGCAGATGGCCGGCATGAACCGGCAGATGGCCCCCGACATCCAGACGTTATTCTTGCCCGCGGGCACGGCATCGCGGCCCATTACGGCCACATTGGTCCGCCAGATCGCGGCCATGGGCGGTGACGTCAGCGCCTTCGTGCCCGCGGCAGTTTACCAAGCGCTGCAGGCCAAACGCCGCGCCTGACGCGCGCCACAAATTCACCACGCAGGGAGAAACCATGAAAATCCTCCACCTCGCTTTTGCCGGCGCCCTTGCGCTTGCCTCCTGGACGGGAACGGCGATCGCACAATCGGCCGACAACTTCATCACGATCACGCTCAAGGATGGGCCCGTCGTCGTCGAACTGCGTCCGGACATTGCTCCGAAGCATGTCGAACAGATCAAGGCGCTTGCCGCCGCCGGCGAATATGACAACGTTGCCTTTCACCGCGTGATCAAGGGCTTCATGGCCCAGACCGGCGACGTGCAGTATGGTGACATGGAAAACGGCTACCAGCCGCAGGCTGCCGGCACCGGTGGTTCCTCGCGGCCTGACCTGCCGGCGGAATTCTCCGACGTTCCGTTCGAACGCGGCACGGTCGGCATGGCCCGCTCGCAGGATCCGAACAGCGCCAATTCGCAGTTTTTCATCATGTTCGCGCCGGGCGACTTCCTGAACGGCCAGTATACGGTCGTCGGCAAGGTCGTTTCCGGCATGGAGAACGTCGACAAGATCAAGCTCGGTGATGATGCCAACAACGGCTCCGTTACCGATCCCGACCGCATGATCAGCGTCAAGGTCGGCAAGTAAAGTCAACAGAAGGAGAAGACCCATGGCCGAGATCAAGGATCCGGAAAACACGATCATCATGGAGACCACCAAGGGCAAGATCGTCATCGAGCTTCTGCCTGACGTCGCTCCGGGTCATGTCGCCCGCATCAAGGAACTGGCTCGCGAAGGTGCCTATGACGGCGTGGTGTTCCACCGCGTGATCGAGGACTTCATGGCGCAGACCGGCGACGTTCAGTACGGCAAGACCGGCGGCGAGCACTTCAACCCGGCGCGTGCCGGCATGGGCGGCTCCTCCAAGCCGGATCTGAAGGCGGAATTCTCGAACGTCAGCCACGTTCGCGGCACCTGCTCGATGGCCCGCAGCCAGATGCCGAACTCGGCAAACTCGCAATTCTTCATCTGCTTCACCGATGCCCCCTGGCTCAACAAGCAATACTCCGTTTGGGGCCAGGTCATCGAGGGCATGGACAATGTCGACAAGATCAAGCGCGGCGAACCGGTGCGTGACCCCGACTCGATCGTAACGATGCGGGTTGCCGCCGACGCCTGATTTGCGCTAATGCACGGACCCGCCCCGGTCGCCAACTGCGCCGGGGCGGGTTTGCTTTTGTCTGAAGATAACGATGCGCGTAGACCTGTTCGACTTCGACCTTCCGGAAACCTCGATTGCGCTTAGGCCCGCAAGCCCGCGCGACAGCGCCCGCATGCTCGTCGTTCGCCCTGATGGCCCGGAAGTTCTGTCCGACATGGGCGTGCTCGATCTGCCGTCGTTCCTCAAGGAAGGCGACGCACTGGTCTTCAACGACACCAAGGTCATCCCCGCACAACTGGAAGGCATTCGCCGCCGCGGCGAGGAGATCACCACGCCCGTTTCGCTGACGCTGCACATGCGCACGGCACCCGATCGCTGGAAGGCCTTCGCCCGCCCGGCGCGGCGGCTCAAGGTCGGCGACCGCATCGCCTTTGGTCATGAGGGCGCGAGTTGCATGCTCGGCACGCTCGACGCGACCGTGGAAGAGAAGGGCGATGCCGGCGAAGTGACGCTGCGCTTCGACCTTTCGGGCCCGTCGCTCGACGAGGCGATCATGGCGGTCGGCCACATTCCCTTGCCACCCTACATCGCGTCGAAACGCGCCGAAGACGCCCGGGACCGCGCTGACTACCAGACGATGTATGCCCGGGAGGAAGGCGCCGTTGCCGCGCCCACGGCAGGGTTGCACTTCACCGACCGTCTTTTCGCCAAGCTCGACGAGGCCGGCATCGAACGGCATTTCGTGACGCTGCATGTCGGCGCGGGCACGTTCCTGCCGGTCAAGGCCGACGATACCGACGACCACGTGATGCACCAGGAGATCGGCCATGTCGACGCCCGCACGGCCGAGCGGCTCAATGCCGTAAAGGCGAGGGGCGGGCGCATCGTCTGCGTCGGCACGACCTCGCTGCGGCTGATCGAAAGCGCCACGTCCGAAGACGGGACCGTCAAGTCTTGGTCCGGTCCGACAGGTATCTTCATCACGCCCGGCTATCGCTTCCGCGCCGTCGATATGCTGATGACCAATTTCCACCTGCCGAAATCGACGCTGTTCATGCTGGTCTCGGCCTTCTCGGGCCTGGAAATGATGCGCGCGGCCTACACACATGCGATCGAGACCGGCTACCGCTTCTATTCCTATGGCGATGCCAGCCTGCTTTTCCGGAAAGACTAGATGACCGAGACCTTTCAGTTCAAGCTGCACAAAACCGACGGCAAGGCACGTCGCGGCGAGGTTTCCATGCCGCGCGGGACGATCCGCACGCCGGCCTTCATGCCTGTTGGCACGGTCGGCACGGTCAAGGCGATGTATCTCGACCAGGTGAAGGATCTCGGCGCCGACATCATTCTCGGCAACACCTACCACCTGATGCTGCGCCCCGGCGCCGAGCGCGTCGCCCGGCTTGGCGGCCTGCACGGGCTAATCCGCTGGCAGGGACCGATCCTCACCGATTCGGGCGGCTTCCAGGTCATGTCGCTTGCGGGACTGCGCAAGCTCGACGAGCAGGGCGTCACCTTCAAGAGCCATGTCGATGGCGCGATCTTCCATATGTCGCCGGAGCGCTCGATCGAGATCCAGGGTCTGCTCGACAGTGACATCCAGATGCAGCTCGACGAATGCGTGGCGCTGCCGGCCGAGCCCAAGGAAATCGAACGCGCGATGGAAATGTCGCTGCGCTGGGCCGAGCGCTGCAAGGTCGCCTTCGGCGACCAGCCGGGCAAAGCAATGTTCGGCATCGTGCAGGGCGGTGATATCCCGAAGCTGCGTGAGCGCTCGGCCGAAGCACTGAAAGGCCTCGATCTCAAAGGATACGCCGTGGGCGGCCTTGCGGTCGGCGAGCCGCAGGAGGTGATGCTGCGCATGCTCGACATCACGTGCCCGATCATGCCGGTGGACAAGCCGCGCTACCTCATGGGGGTCGGCACGCCCGACGATATCCTGAGGTCGGTGGCTGAGGGCATCGACATGTTCGACTGCGTGATGCCGACCCGTTCGGGACGCCACGGTCTTGCTTTCACGCGCCACGGCCGCATCAACCTGCGCAATGCGCGGCACGCCGAAGACATGCGCCCGCTCGACGAACAATCCTCGTGCCCGGCGACGCGCGACTATTCGCGCGCCTATCTGCATCACCTGATCCGTTCGAACGAGTCGCTCGGCGGCATGCTTCTGAGCTGGAACAACCTGGCCTACTATCAGGAACTCATGGCCGGCATTCGCCTCGCGATCGACGAGGGGCGCTTTGCCGACTTCATGGCCGAAACCCAGGAAAACTGGCGGCGAGGGGACCTGCCGCCGGTATGAGGCGCGATAGCGCTCAGATCGCCGGCCCCGGCGCCGACTGCAGCATCATCACGGCATTGATCTTGTAGCTGCCATCCGGCTGCTTTACGAGTTGGTAGATCGCCGTCCAGTCCTTGCCATCGGGGGCCGAGATCAGCACCTCCTGGATAATCTGGTCGCCCACGACCTTCGACCGGCCAAAGGCGAAATTACCCGGTCGATAGACAGGCCGATAGCCGCGCTTGACCATGTCGAAGAAGGCGGACTTGTCGGGAAACTTGCCGCGAATCTCGGGCGAGGCGAAGGAGTAGGCGGCCTCCGCATCGTCACGCAGAAAGGCGGCGATCTGCTCCTGTATGATCAATCGCGCCGTATCGACAGGCTCTTCCGCGCGTGTGGCACCCGTGCCAGCCAGTTCAGCCACTAGCCCGAGGGCGATAGCAAAGCTCCTGAACATCGCCGATCTCCATAGCCAGAGCTGAAGAGCATAGGACAGTCGCGCGCTTTGGAAACGGCAGGTTCGGCAAGGAGATCAGATCTCCAGCCCATTCCCGACATAATAAATTATTTTATTTCAATGCATTACTTAAAATTTCAAAGGCGCTGATTTAAATATCATAAGTTAGTGATGTTTGCGCATTGGACTGTTCCGGGCGAGCGACGGCAAGACAGAGGCGGACCCGCCACATGCAAGGGCGAACAGTATCGTTCGCTCGGACTGCTGGAGCGTCGCCTCGAACCGCCACGTAGGCTCGCTACCCGCGGTGCGCTGCCTGGCTGGCTCCGTAGAGATAGAACGCGATGCTGGCGTTGGCGTCATCGCCGGTCGAATAGACGATCCGTGCCATGCCTGCGCCGGGCGCTTTCAGACGCAATGGCAGATAGCGCTGCGGGGCTTCCTGATGCACGCGCTCGGCGATACTGGAAAAGCGTTCCGGATGAGGCGAGGTCATGCGCTCTTCGACATTAACGGCAGCATGCCCAAGCGCTGCAGTCAGTAATGGTCTAAACCACGGTTCACGTCGCCAGTCCGAATGCTGACGCTTGACAGCATCCAAGAGGCGACGACCGTTGCATTTGAAATGGATCCGCCCCCGGGGAGATCCTAACTGAAGTGCAACACGCCGTTTTTTAGGGTGGGGGTTCAGCGTCCATCTTGCAAACGTGCCCGGAACACTTCGGCCGGTGTTCTGTAGTCGAGGCACTTTCTCGGCTGATCGTTGAGATGGCGAGCAAGCTGGATGAGGTTGCGTTGCGACACGGCTGCAAGGTCGGTATCGCTTGGCATGAACCGGCGGATGCGCTTGTTGGTGTTTTCCACCGCACCTTTCTGCCACGGCGCACTCGGGTCACAAAACCAGCTGCGCGCGCCGATGCCATCTTCCAAAGCCCTGAAACCGGCAAACTCCGTGCCGCGATCAAAGGTGAAGCTCTGCCGGGCAAAGGCTGGCAACCGAGAGAACGTTTCGACGATCTTGTCCATGATCGGTCGTGAGTGCCGGCTGTGGTTTTTGATCATGACGGTGTAGCGGCTCTTGCGCTCAACCAAGGACGTGACGTTGGCGTTGCCCAAGTCACGTTGGAAGATCAACAAGTCGCCTTCCCAGTGGCCGAACTGCGAACGATCACCAATAAAATCAGGACGTTGCGATATCCGGTTGGCAGCAGGAAAAGTGCTGCCGCGAGGTTTCCTCGAGCCGTGGGGGCGGCGTTTGCGGCGGCCTTCCGCGAGGTGCTGATAGAGTTCCAGCGCCTGATCTTCCTTGCCGTAGATGAAGCGATAGATCGTCTCGGTGCAGACGCGCACGGCACTCACGCCATCGGCGAGCAGACGACCGGCGATCTGTTCCGGAGACCAAAGCGCCTTCAGCTGCGCGATCACCAGTTCGCGCAATTGCGGGTGCCGCACAAGCTTCCTTAAACGCTGCCGCCGCTCTTTGCGGATGTCATCAGCAACTGTCGGGAAGTAGCCGCTATAGTCGGGCAGCTCGCGATCGTGGAAGGTGTTGCGCCGGAGCTCGCGATAGATCGTCGATCGATGACGGCCGAGTTCGCGCGCCATTTCTTTGATCGGCAGTTTGCGTTCGACAAAGTGGAAAAGGCGGCGTCGATCGGCCAGATTCAGCTGCGAATAGCGTCGGGGCATCCCAAAATCTCCAAAGGCAAACCATTGAAATCATTGGCATGTCGCACTTGGAAATAGAATGTACCCCGGCTAACACAATGTCACAGCTATTTAAAGATGAGACAAAGTAGTCAACTTAGAAATGCGACGTCATTCTATTCATTATTACTTGATTTTCAAGTTGCTATATTTACACAGTACGCAGACGCTAGCCGCCGGCCGGGTGGAGCTGGTCAGGGTTGCGCAGCCCGGTCGGCGGCGGATGGCTCCAGCTGCAAGATAGACTTTAGCTTTGACATCCCGA